>NZ_AP025508.1:644929-1289858 GCF_024347615.1 Vibrio splendidus
GCCGTAAACGATGTCTACTTGGAGGTTGTGGCCTTGAGCCGTGGCTTTCGGAGCTAACGCGTTAAGTAGACCGCCTGGGGAGTACGGTCGCAAGATTAAAACTCAAATGAATTGACGGGGGCCCGCACAAGCGGTGGAGCATGTGGTTTAATTCGATGCAACGCGAAGAACCTTACCTACTCTTGACATCCAGAGAAGCCAGCGGAGACGCAGGTGTGCCTTCGGGAACTCTGAGACAGGTGCTGCATGGCTGTCGTCAGCTCGTGTTGTGAAATGTTGGGTTAAGTCCCGCAACGAGCGCAACCCTTATCCTTGTTTGCCAGCGAGTAATGTCGGGAACTCCAGGGAGACTGCCGGTGATAAACCGGAGGAAGGTGGGGACGACGTCAAGTCATCATGGCCCTTACGAGTAGGGCTACACACGTGCTACAATGGCGCATACAGAGGGCAGCAAGCTAGCGATAGTGAGCGAATCCCAAAAAGTGCGTCGTAGTCCGGATTGGAGTCTGCAACTCGACTCCATGAAGTCGGAATCGCTAGTAATCGTGAATCAGAATGTCACGGTGAATACGTTCCCGGGCCTTGTACACACCGCCCGTCACACCATGGGAGTGGGCTGCAAAAGAAGTGGGTAGTTTAACCTTTCGGGGAGGACGCTCACCACTTTGTGGTTCATGACTGGGGTGAAGTCGTAACAAGGTAGCCCTAGGGGAACCTGGGGCTGGATCACCTCCTTATACGAAGATACCACGATGAGTGTCCACACAGATTGATTAGGTTTAGAAAGTTTAAGAGTAGAAATACTTTTCCAGATGGGGCTATAGCTCAGCTGGGAGAGCGCCTCGCTGGCAGCGAGGAGGTCTGCGGTTCGATCCCGCATAGCTCCACCATCTTTAAGTGTTTTTCTTTGAAAATATTTAAAAATGGTTCCCTTCTTTTAATAGAAGTTGAATCAAGCTCTTTAACAATTTGGAAAGCTGACTGATTTGATTACTTACGAGTAATTCAAATCAAATTTAAAAGTTCTCAATGTTTATCTTTCATTAGATAAACACAACAAACACATTCAAGTGTCTTGTATTCGAATGATCAGAAATGATTGTTCATTTTTTGATTCTACTTTTTATTAAAAAGTGGAAACAAAAAGTAAATTGAGTCCGGCAAACAGTTATCAAGAATTAACCCTTCTTGATGACAACCAAAAACCTTGGTTGCTTTTTGTCTTCACTTTTTAAAAGTGAAAGCAAATTTGTATCATACGCTAAGACCCTTTCGGGTTGTATGGTTAAGTGACTAAGCGTACACGGTGGATGCCTTGGCAGTCAGAGGCGATGAAAGGCGTAATAACTTGCGATAAGCCCAGATTAGGTAGTAATAACCTTTTGAGTCTGGGATTCCTGAATGGGGAAACCCACTTGCATAAGCAAGTATCCTGTTGTGAATACATAGCAACAGGAGGCAAACCGGGGGAACTGAAACATCTAAGTACCCCGAGGAAGAGAAATCAACCGAGATTCCGAAAGTAGCGGCGAGCGAAATTGGATTAGCCCTTAAGCTTTTAATGATGCAGGTGAAGAGTCTGGAAAGTCTCGCAATAAAGGGTGATAGCCCCGTAACCGACACATCATAATCAGTGAAAACGAGTAGGGCGGGACACGTGATATCCTGTCTGAATATGGGGGGACCATCCTCCAAGGCTAAATACTACTGACTGACCGATAGTGAACCAGTACCGTGAGGGAAAGGCGAAAAGAACCCCTGTGAGGGGAGTGAAATAGAACCTGAAACCGTGTACGTACAAGCAGTAGGAGCACCTTCGTGGTGTGACTGCGTACCTTTTGTATAATGGGTCAGCGACTTAATTTTAGTAGCAAGGTTAACCGTTTAGGGGAGCCGTAGGGAAACCGAGTCTTAACTGGGCGTACAGTTGCTAGGATTAGACCCGAAACCAGGTGATCTAGCCATGGGCAGGTTGAAGGTTGAGTAACATCAACTGGAGGACCGAACCGACTAATGTTGAAAAATTAGCGGATGACTTGTGGCTAGGGGTGAAAGGCCAATCAAACCTGGAGATAGCTGGTTCTCCCCGAAAGCTATTTAGGTAGCGCCTCGGACGAATACTACTGGGGGTAGAGCACTGTTAAGGCTAGGGGGTCATCCCGACTTACCAACCCTTTGCAAACTCCGAATACCAGTAAGTACTATCCGGGAGACACACGGCGGGTGCTAACGTCCGTCGTGGAGAGGGAAACAACCCAGACCGCCAGCTAAGGTCCCAAAGTATAGCTAAGTGGGAAACGATGTGGGAAGGCTCAGACAGCCAGGATGTTGGCTTAGAAGCAGCCATCATTTAAAGAAAGCGTAATAGCTCACTGGTCGAGTCGGCCTGCGCGGAAGATGTAACGGGGCTAAGCTATACACCGAAGCTGCGGCTACGTACCTTAGGGTATGTGGGGTAGGGGAGCGTTCTGTAAGCCGTTGAAGGTGGTCTGTAAGGGCTGCTGGAGGTATCAGAAGTGCGAATGCTGACATGAGTAACGATAAAGGGAGTGAAAAACTCCCTCGCCGGAAGACCAAGGGTTCCTGTCCAACGTTAATCGGGGCAGGGTAAGTCGACTCCTAAGGCGAGGCCGAAAGGCGTAGTCGATGGGAAACGGGTTAATATTCCCGTACTTCTTACAATTGCGATGGGGGGACGGAGAAGGCTAGGTGGGCCTGGCGACGGTTGTCCAGGTTCAAGTATGTAGGCGGAAAGTTTAGGTAAATCCGGACTTTCATTAACGCTGAGATACGATGTCGAGCTACTACGGTAGTGAAGTCATTGATGCCATGCTTCCAGGAAAAGCCTCTAAGCTTCAGATTGTAAGGAATCGTACCCCAAACCGACACAGGTGGTCGGGTAGAGAATACCAAGGCGCTTGAGAGAACTCGGGTGAAGGAACTAGGCAAAATGGTACCGTAACTTCGGGAGAAGGTACGCTCTTATCAGTGAAGTCCCTTGCGGATGGAGCAGACGAGAGTCGCAGATACCAGGTGGCTGCAACTGTTTATTAAAAACACAGCACTGTGCAAAATCGTAAGATGACGTATACGGTGTGACGCCTGCCCGGTGCCGGAAGGTTAATTGATGGGGTTAGACTTCGGTCGAAGCTCTTGATCGAAGCCCCGGTAAACGGCGGCCGTAACTATAACGGTCCTAAGGTAGCGAAATTCCTTGTCGGGTAAGTTCCGACCTGCACGAATGGCGTAATGATGGCCACGCTGTCTCCACCCGAGACTCAGTGAAATTGAAATCGCTGTGAAGATGCAGTGTACCCGCGGCTAGACGGAAAGACCCCGTGAACCTTTACTACAGCTTGGCACTGAACATTGAACCTACATGTGTAGGATAGGTGGGAGACTATGAAATTGCGTCGCTAGATGTGATGGAGTCGTCCTTGAAATACCACCCTTGTAGTTTTGATGTTCTAACGTTGGTCCCTGAATCGGGATTACGGACAGTGCCTGGTGGGTAGTTTGACTGGGGCGGTCTCCTCCCAAAGAGTAACGGAGGAGCACGAAGGTGGGCTAAACACGGTTGGACATCGTGTGGTTAGTGCAATGGCATAAGCCCGCTTGACTGCGAGAATGACAATTCGAGCAGGTGCGAAAGCAGGTCATAGTGATCCGGTGGTTCTGAATGGAAGGGCCATCGCTCAACGGATAAAAGGTACTCCGGGGATAACAGGCTGATACCGCCCAAGAGTTCATATCGACGGCGGTGTTTGGCACCTCGATGTCGGCTCATCACATCCTGGGGCTGAAGTCGGTCCCAAGGGTATGGCTGTTCGCCATTTAAAGTGGTACGCGAGCTGGGTTTAGAACGTCGTGAGACAGTTCGGTCCCTATCTGCCGTGGGCGTTGGAAAATTGAAAGGGGCTGCTCCTAGTACGAGAGGACCGGAGTGGACGAACCTCTGGTGTTCGGGTTGTCATGCCAATGGCATTGCCCGGTAGCTAAGTTCGGAATCGATAACCGCTGAAAGCATCTAAGCGGGAAGCGAGCCTTGAGATGAGTTTTCCCTGGCACTATAAGTGTCCTAAAGGGTTGTCGTAGACTACGACGTTGATAGGCAGGGTGTGTAAGTGCTGCGAGGCATTGAGCTAACCTGTACTAATTGCCCGTGAGGCTTAACCATACAACACCCAAGGGGTTTTGTGGACTCAGATGTACCAGACCTTGAATGCGTTTGAAGAGAAATACTTTTAAAGCTCTATTAAATAGAGAAGCAGCTTTCCGAATTTTAAAATTTGCTTGGCGACCATAGCATTGTGGACCCACCTGATTCCATGCCGAACTCAGAAGTGAAACACAATAGCGCCGATGGTAGTGTGGGGTTTCCCCATGTGAGAGTAGGACATCGCCAGGCTTTAAATTAAATCTTTAGGTTGACCAACCTGGGGATATGGACGCTCACTTAGTGAGTTGACCACTGCGGAGTGGTAGTTCAGTTGGTTAGAATACCGGCCTGTCACGCCGGGGGTCGCGGGTTCGAGTCCCGTCCACTCCGCCACTTATTCAGAGGTTCAGCTCTTTAAAACTGAAATAGGGGTGTAGCTCCAATTGGCAGAGCAGCGGATTCCAAATCCGCGTGTTGGGAGTTCGAATCTCTCCACCCCTGCCATATTTAAGGCTCTAGTCGAAAGACTAGAGCCTTTTTACTTTCTGGCATCGAAATATGTCATTAATAGAGCAGCGGATTCTCCGACTTACCAAAACAGCGCGTGTTGGGAGTTCGAATCTCTCCACCCCTGCCATATACGAAGCCTCAGCAGAAATGCTGGGGCTTTTTTGCGTCTGTTGCTTCTTCGAAGTAATGTTGTGAGCTAGATCGCCAGCCCGGTCTAATCTCCGGAGTGCCGGCTCAGTCCACCCCTGCCATATTTAAGGCTCTAGACTGCGCGTCCCGGCAGAAATGCTAGAGCCTTTTTGCTTTCTATTATACCAATTCCATTAATTAACTTACCAATCGAGTCCAATCTCTAAAGCAGAGGGATTGGACTCTGCGTTTATCTTCACAAAAACTGTTCCAAGCATTGCATACTGAGTTCACTATATCGTTATAGTTTTCAAAACACCTATTCGCTAACTTGTATTGTCGAAGCCATTGCCAAACTTGTTCTATCGGGTTTAATTCTGGTGAATATGGCGGGATATGGATTATCGTGATGTTCTTAAAATGATTGGCTAAATGTGTTTGATGCCAGCTCGCTTGATCCATAATAACCACGGAATGTTTACCTCTAGGGGTCGCCGTTGAGATTAATTCAAGATGCTTCGTCATTGCTTCCATGTTGCTTAACGGTGAAACAATAGCTTCAGCTTCGCCTGTATTGATACAAACGGCTCCAAACAAATAAGCGTACTCAAATTGTTGCTGTTGAACGGCTCTAGGTCGAGTTCCTTTTTCTGCCCAAATCTTGGTTGTGGTATTGCGTTGACCAAATCTAGCTTCATCTTGAAACCAAACAAGCACTTCTTTTAAGTGGATATGCCCAGGGATCTTAAGGATCGTTTCTATTGGGAATTTTTTTAAAAGATTCTTGAGCTTCTTCTGATTGTTTTGGGTGCTTTGAACGTGTCGTTATCCAACTCAAATTAAGTTCATGCAGTAAGCGGTATACACCGGATGGTTGGTAAGATATATCAAATTCATCAAGGATGAATTGTGTGATGTCACTCCCTTGTAAGCGCCCACCCTCAGGTTTTATTGCATTTGAAGTGACGTATTCTTTAAGATGTTTTTTTTGCTCAATAGTGAGTCTGGAAGGTCTTCCTGTATGAGGTTTTTCTACTAACCCTTCAACACCAAAATCAAGATAGGCCTTGATCCATTTATTCACACTGAGACGACTGACTTTAAGAAATGACGCGATTTCAGTTCGATTTTTACCATCGATAAAGTGAGAGACCGCGAGTAATCTTAGCCTCAACCTCGCGTTGGAGGTTGCGCCGATAAGCTTTGATAAATCTGAGTTCATATAGGCTCCTTTCAGAGTCTATATTAGATCATGAATTTAATGGAATTGGTATTATTTGGATGTTAACCCTCTCTCCAAATGAAAATTCCTCTTTATCTTCAAAATATCATCCTCGATATGCACCTATTTCCTAATGACGACTAGTATGAAAATAGAGATCATTTATTTGGAATTGTTATGAGGTTATTTTGTACATCAGCTCTTATCTTTTGTTCGTTTTACGTATCGGCAACCCCATGGGAAAAAGAAAAGAGCCCGACAAGAAATTCAACCTCATCTATCGGTAGTTACGCTAATGGCTGTCTAGACGGTGCGCAGGCTTTGCCAATTGACGGTCAAGGTTACCAAGTGATTCGTCCTCAGAGAGAGCGCTACTATGGACATACAGAGGCCATTCAGTTTATTGAAAGGCTAGGTGTGACCGCGAGCGAACAGCTCAACACTAATTTATTGGTTGGTGATATTTCTCTACCTCGAGGAGGGCGCTTTTCGTCTGGTCATTCAAGTCACCAGACTGGCTTGGATATTGATATATGGTTAAGGCTCACTGATAAGAGGCTGTCCGAAAATGAACTCGCTGTTCCTAAGCCAATCAGCGTTGTCGATCTTACCAACTACAAATTGCGCAAATCGAATTGGACTGATGATCACTTCCAAGTCATTCGCTATGCCGCGAAAGATGAAAAAGTGGTGCGTATTTTTGTCCATCCAGTGATTAAACAAGCCCTTTGTGAACAAGAAGATCCTGATGCCAATGATAGAACCTGGTTAGGCAAAATCAGACCTTGGTGGGGGCATCATTCCCATTTTCATGTTCGTTTAAAATGCCCTGAAGGCAGCTCTAACTGTATCGCTCAAGCAAATCCGCCTAAAGGTGATGGTTGTGGCGATGAACTTGCAAGTTGGGCTCCGCAGACCATTCCAGTTCCTCCACCTAAAAAAGTGGCTAAAACTAAGAAAAAAAAGAAAGTTAAAGTGATGCCGAGTCAGTGTTTGGCCTTGATATCGAATAGGTAATGTATTTATCGAGGTGTTTTACAGTGGTAATGCCACTGGTTTTCGCGATTCTAAAACTGGAGAAATGTCACACTTTTGTCTAGAGTTTATAAACACGTAATTAAGAACATCGTTTGATATCAAAACAAACGAATAACGACAAGAGCAAAAATAACGATGAATTTGATAATGCTTAGTCAGGGATGGCGTGTTTCTTGGGTGAAAGATGCGGCTTATGTGAAGTATATGAAAATCAGAGTCTGATACCCGTCTATAAAAATTCCAAGGATAAGACAATGACTATGATTTGCGCGAGGGAATTCTCTAAATGGTTAAGACATAGATTCAGTAGTGAAAATGTCGGTATTTCAATTTCTAGAGAAGATATAAACCACCTAACAGGTCGACAGCGATTAGACCCTAGCTTTGTGAATGATGTTCATTATGAACTGATGCAGCATGGATTGGCGTTTGTCACTGATACCAGTCGGGAGCACTTTTATTTGGTACCTGTATCTCAAGCTAAAAACTGGCGAGAACAACTCGAATATCAATTTGAGAAAGAGATGTTCTGCAACATATACCCCATTGAAAAATCGGGTTAAAAAAAAGGTTCAACTTGATGATTAAGTTGAACCTTTTTTCTTTTAGGTCAAGCCTTGAATGATGACAAACTTTTCTAATAATTCGTCGTCAGTTTCAATATGGTTTGGGTCAGTGATTATGCACTTTGTAATAGGGCACACTGACTGACATGTTGGCTTCTCATAGTGACCTTTACACTCAGTACATAAATCAGGATCGATTTCGAAGATACTGTCACCCATCGTGATTGCGCCATTTGGGCATTCTGGGTCACACATATCGCAGTTTATGCACTTGTCAGTTATTAACAGAGCCATTGCTTTCTTCTCAGTAGAGTTTCTAGGTAAAGTTATTTACCTGAAGCGTTACGTGTATCTTGGCCTGCGCTCAAGTTACGCATTAACAAACCAAATTCTAGGTCAAGATCAGCCGGTACTGGAATAAATACAAAGTGACCGTTACCTTTTGCGTCATCTACTGGCTGAGATTTACGGTTCTCCATAACTTCTAATTTGAAAACGATGTTACCTTTTGGTGTCATCATTTCTAAGCTATCGCCAACTAGGAATTTGTTCTTCACTTCGACTTCCGCTAAGTCACCACGGCGGTTGCCAGTGAATTCACCAACAAACTGTTGAGTATCAGAGATAGAGTAACCGTACTCGTAGTTTTGGTATGTGTCGTGAGTGTGACGACGCAAGAAACCTTCAGTGTAGCCACGGTGAGCTAGGCTCTCTAGCGTACCCATAAGGCTCTCATCAAATGGTTTGCCTGCAACAGCATCGTCGATAGCTTTACGGTAAACCTGTGCTGTACGTGCACAGTAGTAGAAAGACTTAGTACGACCTTCGATTTTCAGGGAGTGAACGCCCATCTTAGTTAAACGCTCAACGTGTTGGATTGCGCGAAGATCTTTTGAGTTCATGATGTAAGTACCATGCTCATCTTCAAACGCTGCCATTTTCTCTTCTGGCTTGTGTGACTCAGAAAGCAACACGACTTCGTCCGTTGGCTTGCCAAGACCTAGAGTGTTATCTGGACGTTCATTTTGAACTTCAACTTCTTGCGCTTCTACTTCTTGAATAGCGACACCAGTTGGATTAACTTCAACGATTTGACCGTTTTCGTCTTCTTTCGCAGCTTCTGTTTTGTATTCCCAACGACAAGCGTTAGTACAAGTACCTTGGTTTGGATCGCGTTTGTTCATGTAGCCAGAAAGTAGGCAACGACCAGAGTAAGCCATGCATAGAGCACCGTGAACAAAGATTTCTAGCTCTGTTTCTGGGCAGTGCTCGCGAATCTCTTCGATCTCTTCAAGTGATAGTTCACGAGACAGAATTACACGTTCAACACCTTGGGTAGACCAGAATTTTACTGTCGCCCAGTTTACAGCGTTTGCTTGAACTGAAAGGTGGATCGGCATTTCAGGGAATGATTCACGTACCATCATGATAAGACCAGGATCTGACATGATAAGAGCGTCAGGGCCCATCTCAACAACTGGCTTAAGGTCGCGAATGAATGTTTTTAATTTAGAGTTGTGTGGCTGAATGTTACATACAACATATAACTTTTTGCCTTGAGCATGAGCTTCATCGATACCGATTTGTAGGTTTTCGTGATTGAACTCGTTGTTACGAACACGAAGGCTGTAACGTGGCTGGCCAGCGTAAACTGCATCTGCGCCGTAGGCGAATGCGTAACGCATGTTTTTAAGGCTTCCTGCCGGTGATAATAGTTCAGGTACAAATGGTTTTTGTGTCGTCATTGCTTCGTTCTCTAATCTGATCTCAAGTCAGGTTGATACCACCAAGTGATATCAAAGGGGCGCAAATTTTACGCTAAAATGAGTTTGGTTGATAGCCCTAAAGATAACAATGGTATTGCGAAGAGTGTTGTTAGGTGTTGATAAGCGGGGTGGAGAAGAAAACAAGCTCAGATCTCATCGACACCTGAGCTCTAAATTGGAATAATTAAGCGTTAGGTTGAGTTAACCCACCTAATGATTCAAATAGGTTTGGAAGGAAAACACTGAACTCACCACAAAGTAGAGAGAAGTCTGCATCAAAACGGGCAGCTTGATCTTCGCGAGGAATGTCGTCGTTTTCGTCTTTTAGTTCATCACTGAATTTAAGGCGTTTGATGCTGCCATCTTCTGCAAGAATGAACTCAATGCGATCTTGCCAGTTGATCAGAAGCTTAGTCACAACTTTGTTGGCTTCGATGTGGTTTTTAATCTCATCAGCTTCTAGTTCTTGTTTCTTAACTCGAACAATACCGCCGTCTTCTTGGATTGATTTAAGCTCGGCTTCATCGAGCATGGTGATACCTTGAGGCGTATCACCTGATTTCACCCACTCTGTCAGAGTCGTTTCAATTGCTTGCTCTGGAATAGCTGGTACTACTGGCAGGCTACCCATAGTTTTACGTAGTAATGCCAATACATCTTCCGCTTTTTTGTAGCTGCTAGCATCAACCACAATAAAGCCTTCTTTCGGCATGATCAGTGCGTAAGTGAAGTTACTGCGGCTGAAAGCACGAGGAAGAAGATCGATGATGATGTCTTCTTTTAGGCTGTCTTTCTCTTTCTTTTTCAGAGGAGTACCAGACTCTGCCTCAAGCGTTTCTACTTTTGCATTCAATGAATCTTTGATCACAGAAGCAGGAAGCATTTTCTCTTCTTTCTTTGCACAGATGAGAATGCGGTTTTCTGATACGTGCGTCATCATATCGCCGTGTCTACCCATCGCATTTACCCAACCAAACTTCTGTTTGTCTTGGCTACCACAAGGGGTAAAACGGAACTCTTCAAGTTGTTTCTCTAGCTGATCTGCGTTGAAGTCTATATCACGATTAAAGCGATAGACGAGGCAATTCTTAAACCACATAAATATTTCTCATACCTTTATCTGAAGACGCTCATCATAGGAGATTTCGATCCATTTGTCTTATACCTGCAATAAAAATTAAAAGTGAAATGTTTGAGACAGTTATATGAAAATTTGTTTTCAAAGGTCACAAAAGTGTCATAATTAAACCAGATAATGCAATGCGTTGATTAAATACTAAGGCTATTCAATTATGTCGAGAAGGATTCTGGTCGTTGAAGATGAAGCACCTATTCGTGAGATGCTGTGTTTTGTACTTGAACAAAAAGGCTACCAAGCAGTAGAGGCTGAAGATTACGATACAGCGGTAAACAAGCTATGTGAACCTTTCCCAGATCTAGTATTACTAGATTGGATGCTACCTGGTGGTAGCGGGATAAACTTTATCAAGCACATGAAGCGTGAAGAGTTAACTCGCAACATCCCAGTGGTGATGCTGACGGCTCGTGGCGAAGAAGAAGATAAGGTGCGTGGTTTAGAAGTGGGCGCTGATGATTACATCACCAAGCCATTTTCACCCAAAGAGCTCGTTGCTCGCCTGAAAGCGGTTATCCGCCGTGTAACGCCTACTGCATTAGAAGATGTGATTGATGTACAAGGCCTTAAGCTAGACCCGGTATCTCATCGTGTTACCGCAAGCGAAGGTCCAGTTGATATGGGACCAACAGAGTTCAAAATGCTGCATTTCTTTATGACTCACCAAGAGCGTGTGTACAGTCGAGAGCAACTACTGAACAACGTTTGGGGTACCAACGTTTACGTTGAAGATCGCACTGTTGATGTACATATTCGACGTTTACGCAAAGCACTTGAATCTGCTGGTCATGACAAATTAATTCAAACGGTTCGCGGCGCAGGCTACCGTTTTTCTACAAAGGCTTAATGTGGCTTCACTGCCCAGTTTATGGAGTCCTGAATGGTTGAGAAGTTAACCTGGAAGAAGCTAGCTTGGGAGCTGGCTTTTTTTTACGCACCTTGGATTATAGTCGGATGGATATTCGGTTATTTACCTTGGTTATTGCTGGCTGCAACAGTATTACAGTTAGCATGGCATCTACACTATCAAATACGTTTGTCTGCTTGGTTGTGGGATGAAAAGCGGTTAACACCCCCTTCAGGTTCTGGAAACTGGGAGTCTCTGTTTAACGGTATCTATCGTATGCAGCAGAGACAGCGTCGTAAGCGCAAAGAATTGACCAACCTTATCCGCCGTTTCAGAAATGGTGCTGAATCCCTTCCCGATGCCGTTGTGGTGTTTCGCGGTGAAGGCAATATTGTTTGGTGTAACAAGCTTGCTCAGTATTTACTGGGTTTTCGCTGGCCAGACGATTCAGGTCAACCGATCTCTAACTTGATCCGCACGCCGGACTTCATCAAGTACCTTAATAAACAAGATTTCTCAGAGCCGTTAGAGATGCCGTCGCCACTTAATGTGGAACGTATGCTCGAGCTGCGTATCGTGCCGTATACCGAGGGCGAACACCTCATGGTAGTACGTGATGTTACTCAGCTAAAACAGCTAGAAGGAATGCGTCGTAACTTTTTCGCTAACGTTTCTCACGAGCTACGCACTCCAATGACCGTACTTCAGGGCTATCTTGAAATGACGGAAGATCCAGACATGGTCGTTGGGCCTATGTGGCCTAAGGCTCATGGTGTGATGACCGAGCAGTTGAATCGTATGAACAGCCTAGTGAATCAGCTTTTAACACTTTCAAAAATCGAAGCTGCACCGATGCATGAGCTCGATGAAGTGGTGAATGTTCCGGCTATGCTTGAGGTTCTTGAAAAAGAAGCTGCAAGCTTAAGTGGTGATCGAGAACATAAGCTTGAATTTGATATTGATAAAAGCCTACGAGTTTTAGCTGATGAAGATCAGCTGAGAAGTGCGATATCGAATCTGGTGTATAACGCAGTCAAATACACACCACCGGGCGCAACGGTTAAGGTGCGTTGGTACCAAACCAGTCAAGGGGCGTGTTTGGATGTGTCAGATACCGGAGACGGTATTGAACCACAACACTTACATCGACTTACAGAGCGTTTCTACCGTGTCGATAAAGCGCGTTCACGCGATACTGGTGGTAGTGGTCTTGGGTTAGCGATTGTGAAGCATGCGCTTAGCCATCATGACTCACATTTAGAAATTCAAAGTGAAGTTGGCGTTGGTAGCCGATTCCATTTCACGCTACCTAATCGATTGACCGTGTCATGAGTTGTTTGACTCGCAGGACGCGTTTACCCGTCAGCTTATTGTTAACATTTGCTTTGGTTAACCCAGTTCATGCCGAACAGGGTGTCGACTCACTTCCTGATTACGCTAAAGTTCCGGGTATTTCAGGGAGCCTATTGTCTGTTGGTTCGGATACCTTGGCGGGTATGACGACATTATGGATGGAAGAGTTCAAGTCTTACTACCCGAATGTGAACGCTCAAGTTCAAGCTTCTGGTTCTTCTACTGCCCCTCCTGCGTTAACAGAAGGCACTGCTCACCTTGGACCAATGAGTCGTCCAATGCGCCTACGAGAGGTCGAAGCGTTTGAAAGAGAGCATGGCTATAAGCCGACAGCACTGAGAGTTGCTATCGATGCGATTGGACTTTTTGTGCATCGTGATAACCCTATTGAAGGGCTCAACTTTCACCAGATTGACAGTATATTCTCAGAGACATTGCGCTGCGGCGCGACTAAGCCGCTAAATAATTGGCAAGATTTGGGCATTGACCAACCGTGGGCAAAACATCGATTCCAACTGTTTGGTCGTAATTCCGTTTCAGGAACCTACGGCTATTTCAAACAAAACGCATTATGCGGCGGTGACTTCAAGAACCGAGTTAATGAGCAGCCAGGTTCTGCATCGGTTGTACAGTCGGTTGCTTCATCAATCAGCGGGATAGGGTACTCAGGTATTGGTTATCGAGTAGCCGGTGTTAAGTTAATTCCTATCGCAGAGCATGGTTCTGACTATGTAGAGCCGACTCGATCGAATATCTTGAGCGGTGATTACCCTCTATCTCGCTTTCTTTATGTGTACGTGAATAAGCACCCAGATAAACCACTTTCTCCTGTTGAAAGAGAGTTCCTCACTTTTGTGTTCTCAAAGCAAGGGCAAGAACTGGTAGAGAAAGATGGCTATTTAGCGATACCGTCAGAGTTCGCTGAGCAAGAATTGGCAAAAATCGGACTCTGATTTAGGTACTATGAACGTAGAAAGTTAACGTAGAAACCTAACGTATGAACAGCTTGCTAGCCGCAGGCTGTTTTTATTTTGTTGGCGCATCATTCAAGCTTCAACGACCATCCAGCATCTTGCCAGCGTCGTTGTTCTTCTTTGAGCTCATAATCAAGCAGTTGATTTTCAGCTAACCAGTCGATGGTATCTCCTACTAAACACCAATTCTCATCTTGCTCAATGGTTAATTTTACATTCGGTATTGGCGATTGGTTTCGCTGTCGATTGAGCAGGATTGCTATCCTCAGTATTCGAATTAACAACGCTATCTGCCCTGTATTGAATAGCGAGAGATCCGGTAAGTCACTAAGCTTAATCGCTTTTCTTTGATAGCGAACTAATGTTGAGATCAGACGCTGCTGCTCAGTATTGAAACCGGGCATAGTCGTATGTTTAAGCAGATAAGCTGAATGGCGGTGATAGCCTTGGAATGCGATGCTTTGTCCCACTTCATGAAGCAATGCAGCCCATCCAATCAGATCATAAAGTTCATTATTTACCGCAGTACTCACCTGAGGTTGCGCTTGTTTCAGTAATGAAAGGGCGAGTGCTTTGACTTTCTGGCCATGAACTACGTCAACATGGTATCGAGAGACAAGTGTTTCGGCGGTTCTTGTTCGAACATCAATAGCTTTAAACCGATCTTCCATGTCATAAAGCACCCCTTCTCTTAAGGCACTATCGGAGAAATGCAATTCATTGATGTTGAGCATATCCATAGCTGCTGAAAGAATCGTGACGCCAGCGGCAAACACCGGCTTTCTTTCATCGCTTAAACCTGAAAGGTCTAATCCCTTAGATGATGGAAATTCACATAAGTGGTTCTTCAAATAGGATAGGCGTTGCGGCGTAATGAGACCATCGGTGAACCCTAAGCCAATGAGTACCTCTTTTATTGATTTGGCGGTACCTGATGAGCCAAAGGCAACTTCCCAAGAGATTTGTTTGTATTCTTCAATTAATGGCATCAACAGGCGAGTAGCTGAGACATAAGCATCGGAGAAGTGCTGTGATGTCAGCCCTCCATCGGCAAAGAAGCGCTGAGTAAAACTGACGCATCCCATCGGTAAGCTACGCATTATTTGGGGTGTAAAGCCTTGCCCTGTGACGAGTTCGGTACTCCCTCCTCCGATATCAATAACTAATTTGGATTCAGAAGCGGCTTGAGTGTGCTCTACGCCGTTATAGATAATTCGAGCTTCTTCTTGACCTGAGATGATCTCTATTGGAAAAGGAAACAATGGTTTGGCTTGTTCTAAGAAGTCTTTGGTGTTTTTGGCCTTTCTTAGGGTATGAGTCGCGACGACTCTGACATCATCAAGTTCAAAATCCGCTAGTCGTTCTGCGAATACCTTGAGGCACTCCAAACCTCGCTCGATAGCGCTTTCGGATAAGAAGTTATGCTCATCCAACCCATCGCCTAATCTCACTTTCTGTTTATGTCTGCTGACTAATTGCAGGTGTTGGTCGAATACTCGGGCAACCACCATATGAAAGCTGTTCGAACCTAAATCGATAGCGGCAATACATCGAGAATGTTTGTTATCAATTAGCGGCATGATTTCTTCTCTTGTTTGTACTTCTTGCGAGCAAGTTTCTCCATACGTTTAATATAGTGGTAAGTGGAGAGTTGTGATGTCGGGTAATCGAGTTGGTTTGCTGGTGCTTCTATGTAAGGGTTGCTCATCGCTTGGTCTAGCACTCGAGCTTTGTTGCTGTCATCGAAATGAAATTCGGTGATATCGATAATCGTTTGCTTGATATTTGGATCTAAAATTGGAGTGGCGACTTCGATCCGATGATCGAAGTTTCGCGTCATCCAGTCAGCTGAGGATATATAGACTTTCGGCTTTCCAGCGTTACCAAAGATCATCACTCTTGGGTGTTCGAGAAAACGATCGACCACACTGACAATGTCAATATGGTCGCTGATGTTGGGTATGCCAGGGACAAGAGAGCACATACCACGAATGACCATTCTCACTTTTACATTGGCTTGGCTGGCCTGATAGAGCTTCTCAATGATCTCTCGGTCGACCAAATTGTTGAGTTTTAGAGTGATGCTTGCAGGCTTGTTCTCTATCGCGTTTTGTATTTCATTATCTATCAACTGATATAGGCGTTTTCTTGTATTCTTTGGTGACACAATCAGTTGTTTGAACTGTGATTTTTGATAAGGGTTTTCAATATACTTAAAGACTTGTCTCACCTCTTGGGTCAAATCCTCATTCGCAGTGAGCAGAGAAAAATCGGTATACACGCGCGCTGTTACTTCATGAAAGTTACCGGTGCCAATATGAGCGTAATGCGCCGTATGCTTTCCTTCTTTCCGTTTAATGAGCAGCAGCTTAGAGTGAATTTTCAAACTTGGGATGCCATGGATGACTTTTATACCGGCTTCTTGAAGTTTCTTGGTCCATTGAATATTGGCTTGCTCATCAAAGCGAGCTTGCAGCTCAACGACGACAGTTACTTTCTTACCATTGTGCGCCGCATCGATGATCGAGCTAAGGAGCTTTGATCCTTCTGCAACACGGTAAACGTTTATTTTTATGGAGGTTACCTTCGGGTCAAAGGAAGCCTGCCTCACGAGTTCAGTGATGTGATTAAAGGTGTGATAAGGGTAATGCAACAAGATGTCACGAGCTTTGATCGCTTCGAAATAGTTTGGGTAGTAGCTGAAATGCGCGCACTTAATCGCGGGTAGTGGACGATTAACTAAATCACGTCGATTAAGGCTTGGGAACTCAGAGAAATGTTTGAAGTTATGATAGCGTCCACCCGCAATGACACTGTCATAGTCAGATAGTTTAAGTCTGACTTGTAAGAAATTGAGCATTTCAGCAGGCATTTCTGACTCATAGATAAGGCGTATCGGTAGTGCCGTTAAGCGCTGTTCTAAACCTAAAGACATCAATTCTAGTAGACTATTTTCATTGTTATCTTGAAGATCATAATCGGCATCACGCGTCATTTTTATAGCAAAGCAACGCACGGAGTCATACTCAAAGAATCCTTTAAGCAAGTCATCTAAACAAAATCGAACTATATTATCTAATAAGATCAAAGTCGTACGCTGTGAACCCGAAATGTCTGGTAACTTAACAAATCGAGGGAGAGCTTCTGATGGGATTTCGAGTAAGACATATTGAGAAGATGTCTCTTGCTCAATGTCGATCGCCAAGTAGCTTTGTTCATCTTTGATAATATTGAGTAACTGGCTATCTTCGTTCAAGAGAAACGGAGTTAAATGTGGCAGCACTTTTTTCTTAAAGTACTTTTTGATCCACTCACTCTGTTCTTCGCTGATTTGTTGTTCGTTGACCAGAAAAATACGATTGCGTGCCAGTTCCAATAGTAAGTCGCTATACAGTTCATGGAATTGAACATCGAGCTTACTTGCTTTGCTCTGCATTTGAGTTAGTAGGGTTTTCTGCGAGTTGGCAGGTAATTGAGGATCTTGAAGTAAGATCTTTCGTTTCACATCAGCAAATCGGACTTTGTAAAACTCATCGAGGTTTTTCGAGTAAATACCTAAAAAACGAACTCTTTCGATTAAGGGAACTGACTTGTCGGCCGCTTCTTGGAGTACTCTTTCGTTGAAGGATAACCAGCTAAGTTCTTTTGTGACATAGTCTTTTTCCATCGAGATGATAATCCTTGAGTGCTGGCTATAGAGCTGATTACTTTAATTTAGAATGACAAAATTCACAAAATCTATGATCTTACTTTAAGAAATATGGTCAACAAACTTGTTATTAGTTTCAGTTGTTTAACGTAACTTGTAATATAACTGTCATCTAACGTACATATTATGTCAGTAGCTAAAAAAAGGTAGATAAACAGATGGCTTCAGCCCAATTTTCATTGAAAGAGCGCGACAAAAAAAGATGGTTGAAAGATCGTCTCGTCCGTTTTTCGGTGACATGCGGTGCCGTCAGTGTTCTAGCCGCTCTGGTGCTGATCTTTGTTTACTTGGCGATGGTCATTTTACCGGTATTTTCTGATACTGGTTTAGAGACTGACCAAGCCGTGAAGACCGTTGCCGTAGAAAAGCCTATCGCCTTATCCGTAGATGAATACGGTCAGCATGCGTTTACTATCGAAAAATCTGGTTTGGTTCAGTTTTGGGATTTAGAGTCTCAAAATACACATTCTTACTTTGAGCGTAATGTTTTAGCTAACCCTATCGCTTTTTCTCGAAATACCCCATCTGAAAACTGGTTTGCCTTTGCCGATAGCGCAAGCAACCTTACCTTTTTCTACCCTGAGTATAGTGCGCCCGTGCTGCAAAAGGGCAGTGAAGCCGAACCTAAAATTGAGCAAGTCGATCTCCCTGAACCATTTTTAAATGATGAATCATCAAACGGAGCAACAATCGAAAAATTCGCATTCTCTAAAAATGGACGTGGTATCACGGTTGCCGCTCAGCTAAGCGACCAACGAGTTTTGGTGAAGTGGTATCAGAGTGATCTTACTGGTCAGTATGTTTTTCAGAAGAGTCAATGGCTGTCGGATAAGTTGGGTTTACAACAACAGTTGTTAGTCACGCCTGATGGTCAAACCTTATATCTGCGAGCACAATCGGATTTAGTGGTATTGAAGTTATCCGATAGCGGCTTCAATGTTCGTGAAGTGATTGATCTTAGCTTGAATGATGCGAAGCACTCGGTGAAAAGTATCGATTTACTGTCTGGGGCCTATTCGCTGTTGGTTACGCATGAGGACGGACAGGTTTCTCAGTGGTTCGATGTACTCAACGATGAAAAGCGCAGCCTGACCCATATTCGTGACTTCCAGCTTGCTGAACAAGTGCAATTTATTTTGCCCGATACTTATAGAAAGGGTTTTTACAGCTTCTATAAGAACGGCACATTACAAAGCCACTATACGACCAGTGAAAAGCTGTCGCTGTTCGAGCGCGCATTTGATAAATCACCACAATTAGCGGCTATGTCTGCCAATGAACTGCATCTGGCGACGCTGATTGATGGCACCATCAGTGTGGCTAAGGTCGATAATGAATACCCGCAAATATCATTCTCATCGCTTTGGCAAAAAGTCTGGTACGAAAGCTACCCTGAGCCACAATATGTTTGGCAATCAACCTCGGCGAATGATGACTTTGAAGAGAAATTCAGTTTAGTACCCATTACGTTCGGTACCATTAAGGCCGCTCTGTTTGCGATGATGTTTGCCGTGCCGGTTGCTGTGCTCGGAGCCATTTACACCGCATACTTCATGTCTCCACGCATGCGAAGAGTGGTGAAGCCTTCGATAGAACTGATGGAAGCACTTCCGACCGTGATCATCGGATTCTTGGCCGGGCTTTGGTTTGCTCCAATTGTTGAAACGCATTTAACGGCCGTCTTCTCATTAATGGTGTTATTACCGTTGAGTACATTGTTGACGGGGTTTGTTTGGTTCTGCTTACCGAAGATGGTGACGAGTCGTTTCTCTAACGGTTGGCATGCCTTAATATTGATCCCGGTATTGGTGATTACTGTGGTGGCCGTCTTTGCTGGTGGAAACAGCATTGAAGCCTTGTTGTTTGGTGGTGATATTCGAACTTTCTTAGCGAGTTATGGTATCGACTTTGACCAACGCAATGCCCTGGTAGTTGGTTTTGCTATGGGTTTTGCTGTCATCCCAACGATTTTTACTATCGCCGAAGACGCTATTTTCTCTGTGCCTAAACATTTATCCGATGGCTCATTAGCGTTGGGTGCGACGGCGTGGCAGACCCTTATTTATGTGGTGTTATTGACGGCTAGCCCAGGTATCTTTTCAGCGGTCATGATGGGGCTAGGGCGAGCGGTTGGCGAAACCATGATTGTCTTGATGGCTACAGGTAATACACCGATTCTCGATTGGAATATTTTGGAAGGGATGAGGACGCTATCCGCAACGATTGCTGTCGAACTACCAGAATCAGAGGTGGGTGGTTCTCACTTCCGCTTGTTGTTCTTAGCGGCACTCTTGCTGTTTATTTTCACGTTCGCGGTGAACTCAGTCGCAGAGTGGGTTAGACAAAGATTGAGAGATAAATATCGTGCGCTGTAGTTTTAAAGGTTCACCTCAATGTGTCTCAATGGCTTTTCGTTGCGTGACTAGCGTGACTAGCGTGACTAGCGTATCTCGCGAACTTGGCTGTTTCTTGTTTTCAGCACGTCAACAGCAAGGTCGATCATGATGAACAAATTGAAGTCATTATTATCTTGGGTTAAATCGGGATCTCCGTGGATCTGGCTTACGGGCGGGGCGGTGAGCATCAGTATGCTTTCTGTTCTTGGCCTAATGCTGTTGATTGGCTGGAAGGGCTTAACCTATTTTTGGCCTGCTCCTTTGTATCAATGGCAAGTCGACTCCAAAGACTTATCGTTAGTGGTTGATCTGGACGAAACCGTATCAAAACAAGATGTATTGATTGGCCAGTTGTATGAACGTAAATACATCCCGATAGAGCAAGTTCCACAAGTACACGACCTCTTGTCGCCTCAAAATCTGTCGACGGGACTAATTCAGCGCTTGAGTATCAAAGTCGCCAACAGAGAACTGTACCCTGCGGACTTTGTTTCCATTCTGGATGTTAACTTACGTGAACCAACAACGCCGCTTGATTGGATTGTGATTGAACGAAGTCGAGGTGGTTATTTCTTTGGTAAGCCTGTGGGTTTTAAAACCGCTTCTGGCACCTTTGATTCGAACATAGACCAAAAGCTCGAACAAGGCTTGGCGTTCGCTGATACGTTACGTAAAGAAACGTCGCGTGTTGTGAACCAAGAAATCCGCAATATCAGCTGGCAATTGGAAAATCTGCGCTTAGAAAAACGTAAGCTTGAACTCAATGAGTCAGTGAGCGATGAATACCTTAAAACCTATACTCAAACTAAACTGGAATTAAATAGCCAGTTAGCTGAAGCAGAAGTAAAGCTTGAGCATCTTAGAACACAGCTCAATGTCGAAAGCTTGTTGGTGGAAGATATGACAGGAGAGCAGGTTGAAATTTCGCTCAGCCATATCTTGGATTATTGGTACCCGAATAATATGTCTTATCTTGAAAAGGTTGGGCATTGGGGCAAACAAGTTTGGAAGTTCTTATCAGAGAACCCACGAGACTCAAACTCTGAAGGTGGGGTGTTTCCTGCGATCTTCGGCACTGTGCTGCTGGTTATTCTCATGTCGATCGTAGTGATGCCACTTGGTGTAGTTGCTGCGATATATCTTCATGAATATGCAAGAAACAACGCACTAACACGTTTGATTCGTATTGCCGTGATTAACTTAGCGGGTGTTCCGTCGATTGTGTATGGCGTATTCGGCTTAGGATTCTTTGTGTATACCATCGGTGGCTCAATCGATTCCTTGTTTTATGCAGAGCGATTACCCGCTCCGACATTTGGTACACCGGGCCTATTATGGTCTGCTCTGACCTTAGCGGTATTAACATTACCCGTTGTTATTGTAACTACGGAAGAGGGCTTAACGCGTATTCCTAGCTCCGTAAGGCACGGTTCATTGGCGCTTGGGGCTACTCAATTTGAAACGCTTTGGCGCATTGTTTTACCGATGGCAAGCCCTGCGATTATCACCGGTTTGATATTGGCAATCGCGAGAGCTGCGGGGGAAGTTGCCCCACTTATGCTGGTGGGTGTAGTGAAATTAGCATCAAGTTTGCCTGTGGATGGTCAGTTTCCATATCTACATTTAGAAAGAAAGTTCATGCATTTAGGCTTTCATATCTATGATGTTGGTTTTCAAACTTCTAATATCGAAGCAGCACGACCTTTAGTGTATGCAACTTCATTTTTACTGGTTACGGTGATTGTTGGGTTGAACTTAACCGCTATCAATATCCGTAATAACTTGCGTGAAAAATACCGAACCTTAGGACAAGATTAGATGTTCTCGATTAATGAAACCTTGGGTTACCAAGCTCCACTTGATGTTCACAACCTGAAGGATGAGCAAATTGCTATCTCGATTGAAGGGCTGAATCTTTATTATAAAGAGAGCCAAGCACTCGATGATATTTCAATGCAGATCCCTAAGGGGCAGGTGACCGCGTTTATCGGTCCATCAGGGTGTGGTAAGTCGACTCTTCTGCGCTGCATTAATCGCATGAACGATCTTGTTGAAGGCTGTAAGGTTTCCGGGAAAGTGAAGCTTCATGGCAAGAATGTGTATCACCCTAAGGTGGATGTCGCGACTTTAAGACGCCGTGTTGGTATGGTATTCCAGCGTCCCAACCCTTTTCCTAAATCTATCTATGAGAATGTGGTTTATGGCTTGAGGCTACAAGGCGTGAGCAACAGCCGAGATCTTGATGATGCGGTTGAACGCTCTCTGCGTGCAGCTGCGTTATGGGATGAAGTGAAAGACCGTTTGCATGAGAACGCCTTTGGTTTATCGGGTGGTCAACAGCAGCGTTTGGTTATCGCTCGTGCGGTTGCTATCGAACCTGAAGTGCTTTTATTAGATGAGCCGACCTCGGCACTTGACCCTATTTCTACTTTGACGATTGAAGAGTTGATTAACGAGCTAAAAACACAATACACCGTGGTTATTGTTACTCATAACATGCAACAAGCGGCGCGTGTGAGTGACCATACTGCTTTTATCCATATGGGGAAGTTGATCGAGTACTCAGATACCGATTCGATATTTACTTCGCCATTGAAAAATCAAACGGAAGACTACATTACTGGTAGGTATGGCTAGCGTTTAAGTTCGTGCCATCTAGAGCTAAGTCACTCTGAAATAAACGGCTTTATTCATTTCTTTTAAGGAGCTGACATGCATTTTGGTCGCCACATCTCAGGACAGTTTAATGTCGAATTAGAATCTATCCGTACACACGTATTAACTATGGGTGGATTGGTAGAGCAGCAGTTGTCCTTTGCGATGCAAGCTCTGCATAAAGATGACGCGGAACTGGCCAAGAAAGTGATTCGTGATGACCACAAAGTGAATGCGATGGAAGTTTCAATCGATGAAGCATGTACTCGTATTATTGCGAAGCGTCAGCCGACCGCAAAAGATCTGCGTTTGATTATGGCGATCATCAAAACCATTACCGACTTAGAACGTATTGGCGATGTTGCCTCTAAAATTGCTCAAGGCGCGATCGAGATCCCTTCGACCAAAGAGCAAAAATTTCATGTCTCATTAGAGCCTCTTTGTCGTCAGGCAATCACCATGCTTCACCAAGTATTAGATGCGTTTGCTCGTATGGATGTCGATGCTGCGGCAGAAGTACACAAACTTGATGATAAGTTGGATGCGGAATACGAGGCAGTCATTCGTCAGTTAATGACGTATATGATGGAAGATCCTAAGAACATCCCAAATATTTTACAGGTGATGTGGTCAGCTCGTGCGATTGAGCGAGTGGGAGACCGTTGCCAAAATATCTGCGAATACATTATTTACTTTGTGAAGGGTAAAGATGTACGTCACCTAGGCGATCAAAGCCTTGATGACGCACTGAAGTAGGTCGAGCCTTTAAAAGCTAATAATGGCACCAAGATTGATATTGACCGTCGTGTCGTAAGGCACAAAGGTTTTATTGTGATCAAAGATATTCATATCAACACCTGCACGTAGTCCAAGCATTGGTGTCGCTTGGTACACGTAGGCACCGCCTAGGCTTAAACCATGTGTTGTCTTCTCTTCAACTTCGCCTGAGCGCGTTTTTGTGCCGTCATAGCTTGCCACACCAATTTCAGCCTGAAAGCCGTGGTTTTGGTTTCTTCCAAACATGTTCTGGATACCAACTCGATACGCATCAACCGTTTCATCATATCGATCGCTGCCATACCAAATATGAGAGTAGCTTAGGTAAACGGCACCTAAACTGGCCACATCAGTAATACCCGCCTGTACTCCAAAGCCATGATAAGAGCCAATCTTTAATTCTGGGGATAAATGAAGAGCACTTGCTGAAACGGAAGTGGAGAGGACAGAAAGTAAAAGCAGGGAAGTTTTTATCTTCATAAAAATACCTAAAGCAATTAGCCGTCCGTGGCTGCAATGAATTTTGATTTGAGAATTGTTCAAAAGTGAGTCAACTTTGATGAGGTGTTAAAACCCAGCAATTGACTGATCGCAAAAAAAACCAGTTTAGACACTGGCTTTTTCAATCTATTAGAAGCGGTAACCGACAGTCCATGAGAATGTTTCGTAATCTACGTCATCGTAGCTCGCGAATTCAAAGCGCATGTCAGTGTATAGGTGTAGTCCGAATTCAGCTCGACCACCTAGGCCAACAACGAAGCTGGTATCGTTGTATGATTCAGTCCACTTTTTGTCTAGGATGCTAATTGAATTATCTTCACTTTGACGAGCTAGGCCCAGAACACCATAAGGTTTCAAAGAGAAGCCATCTAATTCAAATTTATAACCGATATCAGCATCAACTTGGAATTTGTAACCATCGATCTCGGCTTTTATACCTTCAACGTTTTCGTCGTCACTATTCGTTGCGTAAGAAACATTGATACCTACGATACGGTTAAATTCATAACCATATTCAAGTTTGATACCGTTACCCCAATCAACTGTGTCATCGGTTAGCCAGTCGTCTACCTGAGTTTGGTTGTAACCGATACCCACACGGTGTTGGCTGTCAAAGTTGTTTGCAAGAACTGGAACAGAAAGTAGTGAAGCTGAAATTAGGGTAGTAAGTGCAATTTTCATATTAGTCTCTATTTAGGGTTAACTTAACTGCACGATCCTTCGTAGTTCAGTATCCGTTTTGATAGGGCTAATATTAAGCAGTGTTTTATTTTTAGGCTAAGTAGATATTCGTATCTCTATAATAAGCATTACTTATTAACCTGAGTTGATAGTGCTTTTTGTATTAACTCAAATAGCCAATTGGTAATAGGGGAGTTTCTGTTTTTAATATGTAAATGGCAGTAAACAGGAGTTTTGGGAGGCTCGCCATCTATCACAACATCGATTCCGCGTAGGGTTGGGTAATTATCAACGAGGAAAAGATTCGAGTGTGGCATGTACATATCTGTGTGTTGAATGACATCAATGACCGCCATAATTAGCTCACTACGGAAACCAACACTATGTTCAACGGAGAGATCAGTTAGGATATCCGATGCCAAACTATGGTTGTCGTTCCAACCGGGTGTGACTAGTGAAGCGATATCGTAGCCTGCCACATCATAAGGTGTAACGATTTCTTGCTTTAAAGGGTGGTCTTTTCTTACAAAAATACGCCCTGTTAGTTCAATTAACTTTTTCGTATAAACTTCTTTACTCGTTTTGCTACCAAGGTAACTGACCCCCATCAACACCTCACCTTTCTGAATGTCAGAAACAGAAGCATTGGTCCAAGAGACTAATTCTAGATTCGCATTCGGTGCTTGCTCTCTTATCATTTTAAATAAAGAACCAGATAAACAAGATAGCACGATAGGTGATAGCGCTATTTTGAGTGTGTAATCGATCTCTTTTGGATCAAAAGTGTTTGATGCATTGATCGCGACAGATAGACCGTCCATGAACGGCTTTATTTCATTGGTGAGTTGTTCTGAGAAAGCGGTAGGCTGCAGACCTCCATGAACTTTAACGAAAAGGTCATCGTTGAAGTGGTGTCTTAGCTTTTGCAGGGCTTGGCTAACCGCTGGCTGAGAAACGAATAAACGCTCCGCAGCCTTTCTAGTGTTTTTTTCTTGATAAACAATCAGAAATGTTCGTAACAGGTTTAAATCAAGAGAGCTGAATAAGTCTTTAGCCATATCTATCCATGAAAATTTTCTGCGCTATTAAATCTAATATACGTCAGTCAGTTAGATTAGTCAGCGAGGTTCTCTGGATTTGTGTTAGCGACTATTGCCCTAAGCGATGAGAGCGGCTCTCACACTGGATATCTTGCTAGCATCAGTTACTGGTATCTGATAATCATCAATATCATCACTGCCCATTTGAGCGCTTGAGTTGCTTTCCATTAGACTCGGTCTTGTCGATTTACCTGAAAGGTGAAGTGCAGGTACTTGGGTGGTACTTTGAATCATCTTAGCATTCGTTGCATTGACGCCAGCGCCAGCCATGATATCGATTCTGCCATCGGCTTGTTTGACCATATCTGCGAGCACATTGATGCCTTGCTCAACATTAACAGCGAGCCCTGATGTCAGGATTCTTTCACATCCAAGTGTGATGACCTGTTCTAATGCTGTTTGGTAATCAGAACTTTGATCAATGGCTCTATGGAACGTAATTCCAAGCTTCAATGAGTGCGCTTTGTCAGCCAGTTGCTGCATTTTTGGCATATCAATACTTCCGTTCGACGCTAACACACCAAGTACGACTCCATCCAACCCAGAACTTGCACAAGCTTCAATATCTTCAAGCATACAGAGCATATCGTCATCATCGAAAATGAAGTCGCCTTGTCTTGGTCGTATCATCGCGTAGACAGGAACAGACGAAATTTTTGCGGCTTGCTTCATCATTCCCAAGCTTGGAGTTAACCCGCCAAGTGCCAATGAAGAGCAAAGCTCAATTCGATTCGCGCCACCAGATAGTGCGTTATGTAGAGATTCTAAGTTATCGATACAGACTTCAATTTCGGTGTTCATCATGTTTATCCGTTCAAAAAGATACGGACGAAATCATAACAATCTAGATACGGATATGAATAGGTGGTCGCAGAGGAAAATAGGGGTAAAGTTTGTTTTTGTAATTACCTCTATTAAATGTTGCAGAGGGAGCTTTGGGGAAATGAAAGGCCGTCGAATAGATATGAAAAAAGCCCGAAGCGTTAACTTCGGGCTTTTAATAGGACTTTACTTCTTAACTGATTGGCGGTGCGCTTTGCGCTATTAGCTTATGCTTTATGTCTCTTTATAGAGAGTCTTCCAACCATTAACCTGAGTTGAGTTCAGGCTTAAGAGGTAATTACTTGCTTAGGTCGTCAGCGTGCTCAGATAGGAACGCAGCAACACCTGTTGGTGATGCGTCCATACCTGCTTTGCCTTCTTCCCATTGTGCAGGACAAACTTCACCGTTCTTCTCGTGGAAGTTTAGTGCGTCTACCATGCGTAGCATTTCGTCGATGTTACGACCTAGTGGAAGATCGTTAACTACTTGGTGACGTACAAGGCCGTCAGCGTCGATTAGGAAAGAACCACGGAAAGCAACGCCTGCTTCTGGGTGCTCAACATCGTATGCTTTGCAGATCTCGTGCTTAACATCAGCAATTAGAGGGTACTTAACTTGACCGATACCGCCATCAGCGATAGCAGTGTTACGCCATGCGTTGTGAGAGAATTGAGAATCGATTGAAACACCGATTACTTCAACGCCTTTAGCTTGGAAATCTTCTAGACGGTTGTCGAAAGCGATTAGCTCTGAAGGACAAACGAAAGTGAAGTCTAGTGGGTAGAAGAAAACTACAGCTTTCTTACCTTTAGTGAATTCTGCGAAGTTGAAGTTATCAACGATCTCACCGTTACCTAGAACAGCTGCTGCAGTAAAGTCAGGGGCTTGACGACCTACTAGTACCATTTGGAATCTCCTAAAAAATTAGTTGGCCCAACACATCTTTGTTTGGGCTCCGTTTCTACGGGACAAACTATAGTACAATCGGTACTATAGAAAAAAGCGAATTAAATAGATTAAGTTAATCGAAAAAAGCGATGAGCTTAATCTTTGCCCAGTCCTTAGGTCTATAGACCTTTACGTAACTTATCCTACTCATATTACAAAGTAATTTCATGAATAAATGGCCAAGTCTTAAGCAGCTTCATTATCTTGTTACCCTTCACGAAACCCGTCACTTTAGCGACGCTGCGGATCGCTGTTTCGTCAGTCAATCTACGCTAAGTAAAGGCATTCAAAACCTCGAAGAGCTGATTGGTTGTCCTCTTTATGAGAAGAAAGATAAAAAGAGCCCATTGGTTTTCACTCAAGCGGGTGAGCTGGTGGTTAAGCACGGTCGAGAGCTATTGGCGAAAGGACAAGATCTGGTTGAGCTAGGAAATTTATGTAACGGGGATGCGATGCAAGGGCAGCTACGAGTAGGGTGTATTCCTACAATAGCGCCGTTCCTGTTGTGTGATTTGGTTCAAGAAGCCAATCATCGTTTTCCTCAGTTGAACTTACTGTTACGTGAAGACACGACGACTAACTTATTGGCTGCATTACGTCATGGTGAGTTAGATGTGTTGATTCTGGCTCTGCCTGTCGATATCGACAACATGGAGAGTAAAGTTGTCGGGCAAGACCCGTTCAGAATGGTGATCAGTCGTAATCAAGCAGATGGCATTCGTGTTCCGATTAAATACGATGACTTGCCAGATGAGTCTGTATTTTTGCTGGAGAACGAGCACTGCTTAACCGAGCACGCGGTATCAGCTTGTAAGTTAACGGATAAAGAGAAGATAAACCCGTTTACAGCGACGAGCCTTCACACATTGGTGCAAATGGTGGCCAATGGTTTAGGAACCACCTTTATTCCGCAGATGGCTATCGATCACGGCTTGCTGGAAAATCAAAACCTAGTGGTGATCGATCCTCCAGGCCAACAGGCATACCGAGACATTGGTCTGGTGTGGCGACCAAGTTCGTCGCGTCTCGAAACCTTTCACCAGTTAGCGGATGTGGTGTCTGAGCTGCTTTAAAGTTTGTCACCTTACAACAACGTATTAATTCTTACTTTTGAGCGGCTATTTAAGCCGTTTTTTTATTAAACCAACCAACCAAACTATTAATAAATATTGATATTTTTATTGGTTTAAAGTCAATTTTATTATCTTTTTTATCACTCCAATGATTAGTAAACGTGAGCAGTGCTAGGTTAATGATAAATTGAATTTATAAATATTGATGTCACATTTTTTATATGGATAGTTAACCTGGTTATTCGTATCACCCTCATTATGCTAACGCCTAGAAATTGTGTATTTTCCACTTTCTATGATGTTAGTGACTGATTTTATTAATGGTTGTCTTCTATTTCTACCACCAATGGTTTTTACGTTGCTAACGTAAGTATCAGAGCAATATTTTTAATTCTTGTTGTAGTGGTAGAAATTCGAGGGACTAATGTAAATAGAAGAGGGTAGCGTCGAATAACTAGGTCGGGGTAAACAGTTTTGGTGCTATTTACTCATTAATCAAAAATAAAAATCAAAAGAAAAATTATGAATGATACTAAACACAGTTTGGTAGGGCTTCTTATACCCTTAATATTATTGTCGGGTGCGGCTAGTGCTACAGAAAATATAAGTAAAGAAACGTTAATTCAGTTATCTCAAAGTGATTATGAAACTGTAATCGATGAGACTTTGGCTGCGCTGTACCCCCAATATGCGAATAGCTCTGAAGCAAGGAGTTTGACTACTTTTCGTTACTTGGAGCGTATGTACACTCTCGACCCAAAAAGTGGCGAAATTATTGTCGCAATATCTGAAGGTAGAGAAGGAACTCGTTTCGATTCTTTGTGGGGAAATAAAGAAAAGCGCCAAGCAGACGGTGCAATTGAAACCATTGAAAGCCTTGTTATAAAACCTTCAGATTTGGATGTTTTAAAAACGGTGCTTTTTGATGCCTATTATGACCGCGCTACCGCTGAATTTATTCTTGCCAATCGTTCAGTTGATGAGGCCAGAATACAATGGATTGAGCAAGCGAGTATCTCGACAATAGAACAACACCGCCAACAATCTTTCGATATTCTTTTACGTGCTTTTGATGATTATTGGAAGTTAATCGAAAATCACCCTCAAGAATTTGCTAGTGAGCAGTCATCTCGTAATGTACAAAGTGCTCGATATTTAAATGGCGATGGCAAGTCAGTACCTGTATATCAAGGTGGCAGTTTAATTGTGGGTTATAAAGATGCTTTATTAGCGTATCAGTTAATGAATGAATTATTAGCCCAACAATTACACCTCAGTAAATTAAAGGCAGTATCGGCTAGCCCTGAAGAGCAAAAGTCTAAGCTTGTAGATGAAGCTAGATCACTTATTGATCTTGTTTCGTCAAAAGAGAGGCAGCTAAGCAGTTTGTTAGGTGCTGAGTCCTACTCTCATATAATGTTGTCCTCTGAGCTAGGTAAATTTAAAGGCAACACGGCCGAATTGAAATCGGTAATAAATTGGCTCAAAGGTGATGGGAACTATTTGGGATTACCTGATGACTTTGTCGTGTTGATGCCTGATTACAACTCACAAGAAAATGTTGAAAATAGCTCATTCGAGTCTTTGGAAAAAGTGTTAAGTGGGCTGTCACACTCATTAGAGTATTCATTGAATAAAGCTCAAAAAGAACGTGTTGATTACCACTACCAATTGGATTCATTTACACGAAACTTTACTCAAGAAAATGGCCGATTAAAGGCAAGGTTGTTTACTTTACTCGGCTGTTCAGTCAACTCGGTTGTTAGTCCTTGTAAAGATCAGACCGAGAGTCAACGTAAAGGCAGTTTAATCGGCTACCAGTTGAAAAGCGTTCAAGCAGCAAAGACCGAAGGTGAACGAGCCTATAGAGTTCATCGTGAGGTATTAAAAAATATATCGATAGAAATTGAGCGTATTGAGCAAGAACAGCAAGTTAACAATACGATCGATAAGATTACGGTTAAACTGGGTCTTAATGATATTCCTTTCAAAAGCTTAATTGATGAAAGTCGAAAATCGACTTTCGAAATGAATTCAGTACTGTCTTCCGAAGAAGTTAAGCGATCTCTCGATATACTAGACCGCTTTTTGAATGATATCGGTTCCACCGACTTGTCATCAACATTTTCTGCTATTGAAAGCTTACAAGACGCTTTTAAGGGAAGCTCCCATGACGCGGAATTATATATTCAGAAGTTGGCTTTGCTTGAGCGTTCAAGGGTCAAAGGTTTACGAGCAGCTCCACTAGATGTCTTTACAGAAGGTAAGATTAAGGAACTAACGTTAGAGCTAGAAACTGCTAAAGCTGATATGGCCAAGTCGCTTTCTAATTTAGTTGACGATGCTGGTAGGTTAGTAACCTTTAGTGTAGAAGCTCAGCGTTTGGTTGCTCAAATAGACCAAAATGAACACCTTAGGTCTGAGCGTTCTTATGCTAATCCGCTGAATTTCAGTACGTTGACCGTTGAAACGTCTAGAGCTGAATCACAGTTCTCTAACCTTCAAGAATGGCTTTTTTATTCTGTACAAGCACTTGAATATAAATGGCAAGAGTCGTTTTATGATCGTGTTGAGGGTTTTGATAAAAACTTTGTGTTTAAGCTCCAAGATACTCAGCAATCAACCGTTTACTTAGACGCATTAAAGCGTTTTGACGATAAGAGGTATACGCCATTCGGCCAGAAAGTGACTGATGTTATTTCCCTAAAGGAACATATTTTCGGTTACATCGATAATCATGGTGGGAAAACCATTTACTATCCTGCTCCCGATGGTAGCGGAGATATGTTGACTGCAGATGAAGCGTTTAACGCAAAGTTAAAGCTGCTTTCTCGTAACTTTGGCTTCGATGAATGGTTAACTGTAGAGTTCAGTACCGTGAAAAACTTTCCTAAAACGAACCTTTTTCATGGACCGATACTTGGCAACGAAGATGATGTGATGTGTTTAGAAGTCGCTGGTAATTACTCAGATAAAATTGACGGGATTTCGATTAACCTTGCAATCAATTATGACATATCGGGTGAATCTGCAACTCGCGCACTTCTTACTTATGGTGGTAACAACTACATGCGTAGCCGTAGTCCAGGGATGTTAATGGATGATGCTCAAGGGCTTAAAGGTGATTTGATTTCCTATTCAACACGTTTTGCGGATATTTCTAATGGCAGTGTTGTATCTAAAAGCAGTTTTAAGCAGAACATGGCGGCTAATATCATGACTGACTACTATGATACTAAAGAGTTACTTAACCCAACTTATTCATTTAAAGAAAGAAGTGTTGCAGCTTCAGGGTGGAGATTGTCTCTTCAGTTAGGTGACGAATATGGGGATATTGTTGAAACTGAAGCGATTGATGATATCCAAGTGATAGTACAACATAGCCTGAAGGCTCGACGTGCCTCAATCTGCAGCGGCGAATCTGGTCCTTTATAACAACAGAAATAACCTTATTTTGAGCCTCATAGTTTTATGAGGCTCTTCTTATTGTCATATCACTCTACTTCCGCTTCTTCTGGCTCGACTTCTTCCTGTAGCTCTAATAAGTTAATCGCTATCGTGACAAAGTCGCTGTCTGTAATAATGCCTACTAGTTCGTGATTTTCTACGACAGGTAAACAGCCCACTTTGTGCTTCTGCATATAGATAGCCGATTCTTTTAATCCAGCACGCGGCTCTACTGACATAACACTTTTGTGCATGATGTCGTTGAGGGGAGTAGCAAGAGTAAAAGATTGAGCTTGTGGGATGTTTTGTAGGCTGGATTCTTGAGCGGCTAGAACGTCTCGCTGTGTGACGACGCCAAGTAGTTGCCTGTCGGAATCAACGACCGGAATATGGCGGATATCAAGCGCTTCCATCATGTGCTTAGCATCGGCCAGTGAGTGTGAGCGCAATAGGGTATGAGGGTTGCGAGTCATCATATCTTCAACCTTGATCATACGAACCTCCTTCTTTTTTATTTGTTGCTATTACTATAGTTTTTTATCCAAAAAATAACTGAGATCTGACGCATTCTTGGGTGAGTTTTATGCAACTAATTCTTTAGTTTGAGGTGGTGAATCAGTAGCATTATTTTACGCCTCTTTACAATAATCCAGTGTTGTAAACCTTGCTATTGCGGCTCGTGTGCCTATACTAGCCCACTGCGAAATTTTTAGTCGTGTTTGTGATGTGTTTCTGGTAACGATTGACTTACCGTAACGATTGATCTGCAACCATGATTTATTATTCGTCAACAGCACAAATCTCATCAACTAAGACAAGACTACAAACATGCAAGTTTCAGATTTTCACTTTGACCTACCAGATGAACTCATTGCTCGCTACCCTCAAGAGGAGCGCACAGCAAGCCGCCTGCTTAAATTAGATGGCAACAGCGGTAACCTAGCTGATGGTTCGTTTAAAGACGTTTTAGACTTGGTTGAGCCAGGCGATCTTGTTGTTTTTAATAACACTCGCGTGATTCCTGCTCGTGTATTCGGTCGCAAGGCCTCAGGCGGTAAGCTTGAAGTGCTAGTGGAGCGTATGCTCGATGAGAAAAGCATTCTTGCGCATGTTCGTTGTTCTAAATCACCTAAGCCGGGCACCAAGTTGTTCCTTGGTGAGAACGATGAGTATGAAGCTGAAATGGTGGCGCGTCACGATGCGTTGTTTGAAATCCATTTCACATCCGATCAAAGCGTTCTAGAGATTCTTAACAGCGTTGGTCACATGCCACTGCCTCCTTACATCGATCGTCCTGATGAAGATGCAGATAAAGAGCGCTACCAGACTGTCTATAATGAAAAGCCGGGTGCGGTTGCAGCGCCAACAGCAGGCCTTCACTTTGATGACAAGCTAATGGCTGGCATGAAAGAAAAAGGGGTTGAGTTTGCTTACGTGACGCTTCACGTTGGTGCAGGCACGTTCCAGCCAGTAAAAGTAGATAATATCAACGATCACCACATGCATGCAGAGTACGTTGAAGTACCGCAAGAAGTGGTTGATGCCGTTGCAGCAGCAAAAGCTCGCGGCGGACGCATTCTCGCTGTCGGTACAACCTCTGTGCGTTCACTAGAAAGTGCGGCTCAAGATGCATTGAAAAATGGCACTGAGTTAGTTCCTTTCTTTGGTGACACAGAAATCTTCATCTTCCCTGGTTATGAATACCAGTTGGTGGATTGCTTGATTACCAATTTCCACTTACCAGAATCAACATTGATCATGTTGGTGAGTGCATTTGCCGGTTATGACAATGTGATGGGCGCATACGATCACGCAGTGAAGAGCGAATACCGTTTCTTCAGCTACGGTGATGCGATGTTCATCAATAAGAAAACGAGCTAATTTTAGCTGGTTATAAACGATATAAGCAGAATTTACGGGTGCTAGCAGTAAGCTAGGAGTCGGGCAGGGTGTCTGTCTAATCTCTCGCAAGGAATACGCGACCGCTCCTCATAGAACTCGCTAGATTGAACTTATGTTTAGCTTAAGGTTCTGAATTATCAGTCAGATTGTTTCTCTGGCATATTGGAGGCTTCGTGAAATTAAAATACGAACTTAAAAAAACAAACAGCGGCGCACGTCGTGGTCAACTTCAGTTTGAACGTGGTACCGTTGAAACACCAGCATTCATGCCTGTAGGTACTTACGGTACGGTTAAAGGCATGACACCTGAAGAAGTGAAAGACACAGGTGCTGAAATCTTGCTAGGTAATACGTTCCACTTATGGTTACGCCCTGGTCAAGAAATCATGAAACTGCACGGTGACTTGCACGATTTCATGAACTGGAAAGGACCTATCCTGACTGATTCAGGCGGTTTCCAAGTATTCAGCTTAGGTGCGACGCGTAAAATCACTGAAGAGGGTGTTCACTTCCGTAACCCTGTAAACGGTGACAAGATCTTCATGGACGCTGAAAAGTCGATGGAAATCCAAAAAGATCTAGGCTCAGACATCGTAATGATCTTTGACGAATGTACGCCTTATCCTGCAACGCATAAAGAAGCTAAAGACTCGATGGAGATGTCTCTTCGTTGGGCTCAGCGTTCACGCAATCACTTTGACAAGCAAGAAAACCCGAACTCACTATTCGGTATCGTTCAAGGTGGCGTATACGAAGACCTTCGTGACGTATCCGTTAAAGGCTTAACAGAAATTGGTTTTGACGGTTACGCTGTTGGCGGCCTAGCAGTAGGCGAACCAAAAGAAGACATGCACCGTATTCTTGAGCACACATGTCCTCAACTGCCGGAAGATAAGCCACGTTACCTAATGGGCGTAGGCAAACCTGAAGACTTGGTTGAAGGTGTTCGTCGCGGTATCGACATGTTTGACTGTGTAATGCCAACGCGAAATGCACGTAATGGCCACCTGTTTGTCACTGAAGGTGTGATCAAGATCCGTAATGCGAAGCATAAAACGGATACAACACCACTAGATTCAGATTGTGACTGTTACACTTGTAAGAACTACAGCAAGTCGTACTTGCATCATTTGGATCGTTGTAACGAAATCCTAGGTGCTCGACTGAACACGATTCATAACCTGCGTTTCTACCAACGAATTATGTCAGACATTCGTCAATCTATTGATGAAGACCGTTTTGAAGAGTTCGTTGCTGAGTTCTACGCAAGAATGGGGCGTGAAGTGCCACCGTTAGGTAAAGAATCTTAGTATTTCTTTTTGCGAGCCCCATCTCTATTCCTAGATATGGGGCTTGAAAATAAAGGGATACAACCCAATTAGACAAACAATTACCAAAATATAATAGAGGATGTTTTTAATGTTTATTTCTCAAGCTCACGCAGCAGTAGAAGGTGCACCAGCAGGCGGCGGTTTCGAAATGCTTATCATGCTAGGTATGTTCGCTGTGATCTTCTACTTCATGATCTACCGTCCACAAGCTAAGCGCGTAAAAGAGCATAAGAGCCTTATGTCTTCTATGGGCAAAGGCGATGAAGTTCTAACAAGCGGCGGTCTAATCGGTAAGATTACTAAGATTGCAGAAGACAGCGACTACGTTGCTATCGAACTGAACGCAAACAACGAAGTTGTTATCAAGAAAGACTTCGTTACAGCAGTGCTACCAAAAGGTACTCTGAAATCACTATAAACAGCTAGAGGATCCTCGCTGTGCTAAACCGTTATCCGTTATGGAAGTATTTGATGGTGGTGTTTGCCATCGCTATCGCCGCGTTGTACGCACTTCCGAATATATACGGTGAAGATCCGGCAGTTCAAGTTACAGGGGCGCGTGGCGCCTCTGTAGATCTGTCTACGCTGGATGCTGTCACCAATGCTCTGGAAGCAGAGAACCTTTCTACTAAATCCGTTGCTCTAGAAAACGGTTCCATTCTTGTTCGCTTTAACGATACAGATACGCAAATTAGTGCCCGTGATATCATCACAGAAGCACTAGGTGATGATGTTATCGTTGCTTTAAACCTTGCGGCTTCAACTCCTGATTGGCTTGAATCTATTGGTGCTGCACCAATGAAACTGGGTCTTGATCTACGTGGTGGTGTTCACTTCTTAATGGAAGTGGATATGGATGCTGCGATGCAAAAGCTAGTTGGCCAACAAGAAGAAGCCTTCCGTAGTGAACTTCGTGAAGAAAAAATTCGTTACCGTGCTATTCGCCCATCGGGTAAAGATGCAGTTGAAGTGATTCTACGTAACGAAGAGCAGCTTGCTGAAGCGAAATCGCTACTGCAATCTAAGCACCAAGATATGACGTTCGTAGATTCAGAATCTAATGGTCGTTTCTCTTTGGTTGCTCGTTTTACAGACGCTCGTCTTCAAGAAATCCGTAACTACGCAGTAGAGCAAAACATTACCATTCTACGTAACCGTGTTAACGAACTTGGTGTTGCTGAGCCTTTGGTTCAACGTCAAGGTGCTAGCCGTATCGTAGTGGAATTGCCTGGTGTTCAAGACACGGCGCGCGCTAAAGAAATTCTTGGTGCAACGGCGACACTTGAGTTCCGTGAAGTTGATAGTAGTGCTGACTTAGCCGCTGCCGCTTCTGGTCGTGCCCCTGCGGGTAGCGAAATCAAGCAAGACCGTGATGGTCGCCCTGTGGTACTTAAGAAGCGCGTTATTCTAGGCGGTTCAAGTATTACTGATGCAAGCTCAAGTGTTGATGAATATGGTCGCCCACAAGTTAACATCTCGCTAGATAGCGAAGGTGGTAGCAAGATGTCTACATTCTCTCGTCAGAATATCGGTAAGCTTATGGCTACGGTATTTGCAGAGTACAAAGACAGCGGTCGTAAAACACCAGAAGGTCGAGTGATCTTAAGTAAGCACGAAGAAGTGATCAACCAAGCGACGATTCAATCTGCGCTAGGTCGTAACTTCCGTATTACGGGTATCGACTCAACGGCTGAAGCTCATAACTTGGCACTTTTACTACGTGCTGGTGCATTGATTGCACCTATCTCGATTGTAGAAGAACGTACGATTGGTCCATCTATGGGTCAACAAAACATCGATATGGGTATCATGGCGATGGTTTGGGGTATGGCTGCAGTAATGTTGTTTACTCTGCTTTACTACCGTACTTTCGGTTTGATTGCGAACGTTGCTCTGATGGCTAACTTGGTGTTGATTATCGGTGTGATGTCGATGATCCCGGGGGCTACTATGACTCTGCCAGGTATTGCCGGTATCGTATTGACGGTTGGTATGGCGGTCGATGCCAACGTACTTATCTTTGAGCGTATACGTGAAGAACTTCGAGATGGACGCAGTCCACAACAAGCGATTCACCAAGGTTATGCGAACGCATTTAGCACCATCGCCGATGCCAATATCACCACACTACTAACAGCAATCATTCTATTTGCTGTAGGTACAGGTGCAATTAAAGGCTTCGCGGTAACGCTGTCTATCGGTATCTTAACTTCAATGTTTACAGCTATTGTCGGAACACGTTGTATCGTGAACCTGATGTATGGCGGCAAACGCGTTAAGAAACTGTCGATCTAAGGCTAGGAATTAATATGTTTCAGATTCTAAAAGCAGAAAAAATGATCGACTTTATGCGTTGGTCAAAGGTTGCCTTTTTATTCTCAATCTTGATGATTGGTACTGCCATCTTTACCTTAACAACGAAATCGTTGAATTGGGGTCTAGATTTTACCGGTGGTACGCTGATTGAAGTGGGTTTTGAGCAACCAGCAAACCTACCTGATATCCGTAGTGCACTAGAAGCGGAAGGTTTCGGTGATGCAACGGTACAGAACTTTGGTTCTGCTCGTGAGGTAATGGTTCGTTTACGTCCACGTGACGGTGTTGCTGGCGAAACGCTTGGTAACCAGATCCTGTCTGCAATTAAAGATGGTACTGGTGAGCAAGTTGAGATGCGTCGTATCGAGTTCGTTGGCCCTAATGTGGGTGACGAGCTAACAGAAGCGGGTGGCCTTGCTATCCTTGTTTCTCTGATCTGTATCTTGATCTATGTGTCAGTGCGATTCGAATGGCGTTTGGCAGCAGGTGCGGTATTAGCACTGGCGCACGACGTTATCATCACACTGGGTGTGTTCTCTCTAATGCAAATTGAGGTGGATCTTACCATCGTAGCAGCCTTGCTAACGGTAGTCGGTTACTCCCTCAACGATACCATAGTAGTATTTGACCGTATTCGTGAGAACTTCCGTAAGATGCGTAAGGGTGAAGCGCCTGAAGTATTGAACAGCTCAATCACACAAACATTGAGCCGTACATTGATTACTTCTGGTACAACGTTATTCGTAGTTATCGCGTTGTTCGCTCAGGGCGGTGCTATGATTCACGGCTTCGCGACTGCACTTCTATTGGGTATTACCGTTGGTACTTATTCTTCTATCTACGTTGCATCTGCACTCGCTATGAAGTTGGGTATTACGCGTGAACACCTAATGCCACCACAAGTGGATAAAGAAGGTGAAGAGTTTGACGAGATGCCTTAGGCCTTGGCTTAATACGTTTCGCTAAACCAAAAAAAACCGCTAGGCAACTAGCGGTTTTTTACGTCTGTATTCTGTCGATAAACTCAACGTAATGTATCAGCGAAGTGCGTTGTGCTCGTCGCAACTAACCGCAATCTTGGTCGTAGCTCGTAGCTCGTATCGCAGATACAAAAAAGCCCCGCAATCGCGAGGCTTTGAAATCTTCAGCTCTTAACTAAAGAGCATTAACGTAAGATCTGAATTACTTCAGCATACCTTCGTTAGAGTTCTCACGAACGTGCTTAAGAATAGACTTAACACCACGTGCGCTTGAAGCAACAACATTACCAGACGTCATGTAATCAGTACCGCCAGCAAAGTCAGTCATGATAGCGCCAGCTTCACGAGCGATTAGATCGCCAGCTGCTAGATCCCATGGCTTAAGGCCTAGTTCTAGGTAACCGTCAACACGGCCAGCCGCTAGGTAACATAGATCAAGTGCAGGAGAGCCAGTACGACGGAAGTCCGCACAATCAACGAATAGACCAGAGATGATCTTCATGAAAGATTCAGAGTGTTGTTTTTGCTTGAATGGGAAACCAGTCGCTAGAACAGTACCTTGAAGGTCTTTAAGTTGAGTAACACGCATACGAGCGTTGTTAAGTTGAGCGCCAGAGCCACGTTGAGCTGTGAATAGCTCGTTTAGCATTGGGTCATAAACACAAGCAACTTCTGTACGACCGTTCATACGAACAGCAATAGATACAGAGAAGTGAGGGAAACCTTTTACAAAGTTGTTGGTGCCATCTAGTGGGTCAACGATCCATTGTACGTCAGAATCTTTACCTTCAGTCAGGCCTGACTCTTCAGAAATAATGCTGTGCTCTGGGTAAGATGATTTGATTGTCTCAATAATCATGTACTCAGCTTCTTGAGCAATGTTAGTAACGTAATCGTTGTTACCTTTTAGAGACGATTCGATCTTATCAGTTGTTTCTAGAGATTTAGCAATATGGTTGCCAGCTTTACGCGCAGCGCGTATCGCAATGTTTAGCATTGGATGCATAGGTTTTTCCCACAAGATGTTAAAGAACAGTTTAAAGCGGCGGCGAGTATACCAAATTTTTTGCAAAAGGGAAGTGGTTGTTTTTTGAACTCTTGAATTCACATTACGAGAAGGGTCTGACCATTTTACTTAGCTATGTGTTAATATCTCGCGATTATTTTTAAAGTGGTGTCATATAGCATGTTAGACAATGTAAAAGTCGTTCTGGTTGGTACGTCTCATTCGGGAAATATCGGATCAGCAGCTCGCGCAATGAAAGTGATGGGTTTGAGTCAATTAGTTCTTGTAGACCCTCAATGTGAAGTTGACGAGCAGACCTTAGCACTGGCTGCGGGTGCTGGTGACATCGCAGAAAACGCGACCATTGTGCCTACATTGGATGAAGCAGTAAAAGACTGTGGTTTGGTGGTTGGTTCAAGTGCACGTTCACGCACGCTTGAATGGCCAATGCTAGAGCCTCGTGAGTGCGGACAAAAGTTTGCCGTTGAAGGTCAAAAGCACCCTGTAGCATTAGTCTTCGGTCGTGAGCGCACTGGCTTGACTAACGATGAGCTTCAGAAGTGCCACTTCCATGTATGTATCCCAGCCAACCCTGAATACAGTTCACTGAACCTAGCAATGGCGGTACAAACGCTAAGCTATGAAGTTCGCGTGGCACACCTTGATATGGTTGCGAGCCAATATCAACCACAGCAACAAGATGAGTACCCACGTCACGAAGAACTAGAAATGTTCTATGAACACCTTGAAAAAGTGATCATTGATACCCAATTTATCTCTAAGGATAAACCGGGTCAGGTGATGAACAAGCTACGTCGTCTGTTCAGCCGAGCTCGTCCTGAACTGCAAGAGATCAATACTCTACGTGGTATTTTGACTTCAATTGAGAAGAGCAAAAACGACAAATAAAGCCCACTCTAGTTGTAGGGATGAATACCTGACTAAAATAGTCAACTAAATACTTGACCAATTTAGTCGGGTATGGGAAAATTCCAACCACATAAACAATGTGGATACGGTGTGATATGAAACTTACATCTAAAGGAAGATATGCGGTAACAGCTATGCTAGATGTAGCACTGCATTCGCAAAAGAGCCCAGTTCCTCTGGCTGACATTTCAGAGCGACAAGGCATCTCGTTATCTTACTTAGAACAACTATTTTCTAAGTTACGTAAAGCTGGCTTAGTTGCTAGTGTTCGTGGTCCTGGCGGTGGTTACCGTTTAGGTGCTGAAGCGAGCGACATCGCTGTCGGAACTGTAATTGCTGCAGTAGACGAATCAGTGGACGCAACTAAGTGTCACGGTCGAGCAGACTGCCAAGGTGGTAGTCGTTGTTTAACTCACACTTTATGGCGTGATTTAAGCTCCCGAATCAGCAGCTTCTTAAACGACATTACGCTCGGTGAGCTAATGAAAGATAACGAAGTTTTACAGATTTCTGATCGTCAAGATATCGATCTTGCGGTTAATAATGGTTTTGCACATAAAAATACGAGCACTACAACGATTAGTGCAGCACCTCACGGTGTTAATGCCCGCTCTTAGCGGTCAGTTTTTACATTGGAGTAGAAAATGAAACTGCCTATTTACTTTGACTATTCAGCTACATGCCCAGTCGATCCACGTGTTGCTGAAAAAATGGTTCAGTGCATGACGATGGACGGTAACTTCGGTAACCCTGCATCTCGTTCACACCGTTACGGCTGGCAGGCAGAAGAATCAGTAGATAATGCTCGTGAGCAAATTGCCGATCTACTAAATGCAGACCCACGTGAAATTGTTTTCACATCAGGTGCTACAGAGTCAGACAACCTTGCTATCAAAGGTGCAGCGCACTTTTACGAGAAGAAAGGTAAGCACGTAATCACGTGTAAAACAGAACATAAAGCGGTTCTTGATCCATGTCGCCAACTAGAGCGTGAAGGTTTTGAGGTAACTTACCTTGAGCCAGAAGTAAACGGCATCATTGATCTAGACAAGCTACAGTCTGCAATGCGTGAAGATACTGTTTTAGTTTCTATCATGCACGTTAACAACGAGATTGGTGTAATCCAAGATATCGGTGCAATCGGCGAGTTATGTCGTTCACGCAAGATCATCTTCCACGTTGATGCGGCGCAGTCTGCGGGTAAAATCCCACTAGACGTAAAAGAGATGAAAGTTGACCTTATCTCTATGTCTGCACACAAAGCATACGGCCCTAAAGGCATCGGCGCTTTGTACGTTCGTCGTAAGCCACGTATTCGTCTTGAAGCGCAAATGCACGGTGGCGGTCATGAACGTGGTTTCCGTTCTGGTACGCTTGCTACTCACCAAATCGTGGGTATGGGCGAAGCGTTTGCTATCGCTAAACAAGACATGCAGAAAGATTACGATCACGCACTAGCACTTCGTGAGCGCCTATTGAAAGGTGTTCAAGATCTAGAAGCAGTAACCGTAAACGGCGACTTAGACCAACGTGTACCACACAACCTGAACGTGAGCTTTGCTTTCGTTGAAGGTGAATCTCTGCTTATGTCTCTAAAAGACCTAGCAGTATCATCAGGTTCTGCATGTACATCAGCAAGCCTAGAGCCTTCATACGTTTTACGTGCTCTTGGTCTGAACGATGAACTGGCACACAGCTCAGTACGTTTCTCATTCGGCCGTTTTACAACGGAAGAAGAAATCGACTACGCGATTGCACAAATTCGTGTAGCGGTAAATAAATTACGCGACATGTCTCCTCTATGGGATATGTATAAAGAAGGGATTGATTTGAACACTGTTGAGTGGGCTCATCACTAATCTCACGGAAATAGAGGATTCGAGGTAACTATCATGGCATATAGCGAAAAAGTAATTGATCACTACGAAAACCCACGTAACGTAGGTTCGTTTGATAAAGAAGACCCAAGTGTAGGTAGCGGCATGGTTGGCGCTCCAGCTTGTGGTGACGTAATGAAACTGCAAATCAAAGTATCTGCAGAAGGTATTATTGAAGACGCAAAATTCAAGACTTACGGTTGCGGTAGCGCAATCGCTTCTAGCTCACTAGTAACTGAGTGGGTTAAAGGTAAAAGTATTGATGAAGCAGCTGCAATCAAAAACTCTGAAATCGCAGAAGAGCTTGAGTTGCCACCAGTGAAAGTTCACTGTTCAATTCTTGCTGAAGATGCAATTAAAGCAGCTGTTGCGGATTACAAAAAGAAGCACTAATCGCTTCAATACCGTAATTACGTCGAAAAAATAAGTAATATTTGGGAGCACCCTTTGTGCTCCCACCTGAGTTCTCAATTTATATAAAACACAAGGTTGTAGTATGGCCATCACCATGACAGATACGGCAGCAAGCCGAGTTCAAGCTTTCCTAGATAACCGTGGTAAAGGTCTCGGATTACGCTTAGCAGTAAAAACTACTGGCTGTTCGGGTATGGCGTATGTACTGGAATTCGTTGACGAGCTTAACGAAGAAGACGAAGTGTTTGAGCATTCAGGTGTTAAGGTCATCATTGATCCAAAGAGCCTAGTATACCTAGATGGTACTGAGCTTGATTATGTAAAAGAAGGCCTAAACGAAGGTTTTGAATTCAACAACCCGAACGCGAAAGGCGAATGTGGTTGTGGTGAGAGCTTCAATGTTTAAACGCTTGAATCGTTAAGCGTTGTAAGCGAAGAATAAAATTAGGCTCTGAACAAAGAGCCTAAACTTAGGACCACCTTTACATGAATCATTTCGAATTATTTGGGCTACCACTTCAGTTTCAACTGGATGGTAGCCTTCTTTCTTCTCAGTTTAGAGATCTGCAACGCCAATTCCATCCTGATAAATTTGCGATAGCTTCTGAGCGAGATCGCTTATTAGCCGTGCAAAAAGCGGCACAAATCAATGATGCGTACCAGGTATTGAAGAATCCAATTAGCCGAGCAGAATACCTGCTGGTTCAACACGGCGAAGACATTCGTGGCGAACAACAGACCATGCAAGATCCGATGTTCCTGATGGAGCAGATGGAATTGCGTGAAGAGCTAGAAGACATCGCAGACAGTTCTGATCCCGAAGATGCGCTATTTGCATTTGAAGGCAAGGTTAGCAAAATGTATAAACAACAATTAAGCGCTATCCAACAAGAACTCGAAAGCGAAGCTTGGCTTGAAGCTGCAGACCGAGTAAGAAAGCTTAAGTTTATTGCAAAATTAAAGAATGAAATCGAATTAGTTGAAGATCGTTTGATCGGCTAGTTTGTATAACAAGGACACCTCCATGGCACTACTTCAGATTGCAGAACCAGGGCAAAGCGCCGCTCCTCACCAGCATAAGCTTGCTGTGGGTATTGATTTAGGTACAACAAACTCGTTGGTTGCTGCAGTACGCAGTGGCGAGGCGAGTACACTCGTTGATCAACAAGGTCGAAGCATTTTACCTTCAGTTGTTCACTACCAATCGGAATCTTATACGACTGGTAATGAAGCGCGTGCAAATGCACAGACTGATCCTAAAAATACCATTATCTCAGTTAAGCGATTAATCGGTCGTTCACTGTCAGATATTCAACAGCGATACCCGTCTCTGCCATATCAGTTTGAAGAAAGTGATAATGGTTTGCCTGTGATTCGCACAGAGCAAGGCAACAAGAACCCAATTCAAGTATCAGCAGACATCCTGCGAGCGCTAGGTCAACGTGCTGAGTCAACACTAGGTGGCGAGCTATCTGGTGCAGTGATTACCGTTCCTGCGTACTTTGATGATGCACAGCGTGCCGGTACGAAAGACGCTGCGCAACTTGCTGGTCTTCACGTGTTACGTCTTCTTAATGAACCTACTGCCGCAGCGATTGCTTACGGTCTGGATTCAGGTAAAGAAGGGGTAATCGCCGTTTATGACTTGGGTGGTGGTACGTTTGATATCTCTATCCTACGCCTATCTAAAGGTGTCTTTGAAGTTTTAGCAACCGGTGGTGACTCTGCGCTAGGTGGCGATGACTTTGACCATTTGATTGCAGAGCATTTCCAAGCGCAAATGGCCTTATCAGAGCTAACGGCAGAACAGAACCGTATTCTTCTAGACGCAGCAACAGAAGCGAAGATTGGCTTATCTGAAGCTGAAAGTGTTGATGTTGACGTACTAGGTTGGTCTGGTTCATTAACTCGTGAAGAGTTCGAAGAGCTCATCAAGCCATTAGTTAAGAAAACGCTACTTTCGTGCCGTCGCGCACTGAAAGATGCTGAAGTTGACGCGGACGAAGTTCTGGAAGTGGTTATGGTTGGTGGTTCAACTCGTACCTTACTTGTCCGTGAAATGGTGGGTGGCTTCTTTGGTCGTACGCCATTAACCAGCATTAACCCTGATGAAGTGGTTGCGATTGGTGCGTCGATTCAAGCGGATATCTTAGTTGGCAACAAGCCTGACTCTGAGATGCTACTTCTAGATGTTATCCCACTTTCCTTAGGTATCGAAACTATGGGTGGCTTGGTCGAAAAGATCATCCCTCGTAACACCACGATCCCTGTTGCTCGCGCACAAGAATTTACCACGTTCAAAGACGGTCAAACTGCAATGACAGTGCACACCGTGCAAGGCGAGCGTGAAATGGTCGACGACTGTCGTTCACTAGCTCGATTTGCTCTGAAAGGCATTCCGCCAATGACAGCAGGTGCTGCGCATATTCGTGTCACTTACCAAGTGGATGCTGATGGCCTGCTATCGGTTACCGCGATGGAGAAGAGCACTGGCGTTCAAGCTGAAATCCAAGTTAAGCCTTCTTACGGTCTAAGTGACAACGAAGTAGCTAGCATGCTGAAAGATTCGATGACGTTTGCAAAAGAAGACATGCAAGCGCGCGCTCTGGCTGAGCAACGCGTAGAAGCGGATCGTGTTATCGAAGGCCTTATTGCTGCGATGCAAGCTGATGGTGACGAGCTGCTTGATGAACAAGGAAAACAACAACTTGTTCAAGCGATTGAAGCACTGATCGAAGTGCGTAATGGCGATAATTCCGATGCCATTGAACTAGAAATTAAGAATACCGACAAAGCGAGCCAAGACTTTGCTTCTCGTCGTATGGATAAATCAATTCGAGCTGCACTGTCAGGTCAGTCAGTCGATAATATTTAATAGTTAGAGAATAGATAAACATGCCAAAGATTATTGTTTTACCTCACGAAGATCTATGTCCAGAAGGCGCTGTTTTAGAAGCAAAAACTGGTGAGACGGTTCTTGATGTTGCACTGAAGGCCGGTATTGGTATTGAACACGCATGTGAAAAGTCGTGTGCATGTACTACATGTCACGTTGTGATTCGTGAAGGTTTCGACTCATTAGAAGAAAGTGATGACCTAGAAGACGACATGCTTGATAAAGCATGGGGTCTGGAAATGGAATCTCGTCTTGGTTGCCAAGCTAAAGTGGCAGATACTGACCTGGTTGTTGAGATTCCAAAGTACACATTGAACCTAGCTTCTGAAGAGCACTAAGAACTCAGCTCGGCTAAAACTGTTAGTAAAACTGGCATAGAATATAAATCATGAAGATGACAAATCGTCGCTGATAGATATAAGGAAGTGTTATGAGCTTGAAATGGATTGATTCGCGAGATATTGCGATTGAACTATGTGATTTATACCCAGATACCGATCCTAAAACGGTGCGTTTTACGGACTTGCATCAATGGGTGTTAGATCTCGAAGATTTTGATGATGAGCCGAATCACTCGAATGAGAAAATTCTAGAGGCCATTATTTTGTGCTGGATGGATGAGATGGACTAGCCCTCTTGTTCTATAATTTGGCCGTTGGTTGGAATTTATCCAATATAAAACACAGCCAAGTTAACAATTCTTACTAAAAAAAGCGGACCTTATGGTCCGTTTTTTTATCAAAATGACATTTTTCTCCTACATAATGCTAACATCAGTCCGCTAATAAAAAATAATCAGAACCACACACTCAAGGTGGTTCATGACAAGGAGAAATCATGTCTACACAGATGTCAGTATTTTTAAGTCAAGAAGCTGCCCAGCCTCAGTGGGGAGCAAGAGCTATTTTATCGTTTTCTGAAGCGGGAGCGACAATTCACATTGGTGAAGGCCACGATTTAGGGGCGGTTCAACGTGCTGGTCGTACGCTTGACGGACAAGGTATCGCATTGGTTTCACTTAGCGGTGAAGGGTGGGATTTAGAAAGCGTTTGGGCTTTCTACCAAGGCTACCGTGGACCAAAGAAAAAGAATGCATTGGAATGGGATACACTTTCAGAAACCGATCAAGCTGAGCTAGAAGCTCGCATTCGCTCTACTGATTGGACTCGTGACATTATCAACAAAACCGCTGAAGAAGTGGCCCCTCGTCAATTAGCGACAATGGCTGCGGAATACATCAAGTCAGTGGCTCCTACGGGCACAGTTAAAGCGAAAATCGTTAAAGACAAAGATCTCCTAACTGAAGGTTGGGAAGGTATCTACGCGGTAGGCCGCGGCTCTGAACGTACTTCTGCAATGCTTCAACTGGATTTCAACCCTACCGGCGACGAAGACGCACCTGTATTTGCTTGTCTGGTTGGTAAAGGTATCACTTTCGACTCAGGCGGTTACAGCATCAAGCCAGGTCAATTCATGACAGCAATGAAGGCTGACATGGGCGGCGCGGCGACTATTACGGGTGGTTTAGGTTTAGCGATTGAACGCGGCCTGAACAAGCGTATTAAGCTTATTCTATGTTGTGCAGAGAACATGATCTCGGGTCGTGCATTGAAGCTTGGCGACATCATTACTTACAAAAATGGTAAGACGGTTGAGATCATGAATACCGATGCGGAAGGTCGCTTGGTTCTTGCTGATGGTTTGATGTACGCAAGTGCACAAAACCCTGAGTTGATCATCGACTGTGCAACGCTTACCGGCGCGGCTAAAAACGCACTGGGTAATGATTATCACGCACTATTGAGCTTCGATGATGAGTTGTCTCACCAAGCACTAACGGCTGCAAATCAAGAGAAAGAAGGCCTATGGCCATTGCCTCTTGCTGATTTCCACCGTGGCATGTTGCCTTCAAATTTTGCTGATCTATCAAACATCAGCTCTGGTGATTACACTCCGGGTGCAAGTACCGCTGCTGCGTTCCTGTCTTACTTTGTAGACGACTACAAAAAAGGTTGGATTCACATGGACTGCGCGGGTACTTACCGTAAATCATCAAGTGATAAGTGGGCTGCAGGCGCGACCGGTATGGGTGTTCGTACACTGGCTCGTCTTCTTATCGACCAAGCAAAATAATAATAAGAGTGAGCGGTATTTCGATACCGCTTATTCATCAACTCAGATCGAATGATCTCAGTAATTTCAGTATTTAATAACAAAAAAATGAAGTGAAGGAATCCCTATGGCTCTAGAAAGAACGTTCTCAATTGTTAAGCCGGATGCAGTTAAGCGTAACCTTGTTGGTGAAATCTACCACCGCATTGAAAAAGCAGGCCTACAGATTATTGCCGCTAAAATGGTTTCTCTTACTGAAGCGCAAGCAAGTGGCTTCTATGCAGAACATGAAGGTAAAGAGTTCTTTGGACCACTAAAAGAGTTCATGACTTCTGGTCCTATCATGGTTCAAGTACTTGAAGGCGAAAATGCGATCGCTCGTTACCGTGAACTAATGGGTAAAACTAACCCAGAAGAAGCGGCTTGCGGCACTATCCGTGCTGACTACGCAATCAGCATGCGTTACAACTCAGTACACGGCAGTGACAGCCCTGAGTCTGCAGCTCGCGAAATCGAATTCTTCTTCCCTGAATCTGAAATTTGCCCACGTCCAGCTGAATAAGCAGACAACAGCAAATATCAATAAAGGCTTCACTTCGGTGAAGCCTTTTTCGTATGTGGACTTTGCATTCTCGATAACCTATTTAGTCGTCATTCCCGAGAGCGACGTAGGAGTGTAATCGGGAATCTCTGTTAGTTGTTGGAGATTCCCGATACCTCGTTCCTCAGTTCTGGAATGACGGGCTTTGAGGAGTTCATGACCTGATAGCGATGAATGGCGGGACCATAATCTTGTGGTAAGTATTGGTGAGCTTGTGGAGATTATTTACGTCATTCCCGAAAGCGACGGAGGAGCGTAATCGGGAATCTTTTCTTTAATTTAGGTATTCTCAGACCGAACAAAACAATTGTTCAAGTTTTAATCGCTTAACTTTGAATGTCTTAATAAACACAGGGTTTTACAGCGCTTGTTGAAGTTGCGTAAAGCCTGTACAATTCGCGCCCTTAATTATTGTTCCGTCATTGAGAGGCATCATGACCACAGCTAAAGTCAATCTACTCGATTTTGATCGTAAAGGTCTTCGTAAATTTTTCACAGAAGAACTGAATGAGAAAGCGTTTCGAGCAGAGCAAGTGATGAAGTGGATTTATCACTTCGGTGTCGATGACTTCGAACAAATGAACAACATCAACAAAAAATTACGTGAGAAACTGCTGCATCGCTGTGAGATTGTTGCACCTATCGTTTCTGAAGCTCAGCACTCTGCAGATGGCACCATTAAATGGGCTATGAGCGTTGGTGACCAAGACGTTGAGACGGTATACATCCCAGATGGTGACCGTGCGACGCTATGTGTATCTTCACAGGTTGGTTGTGCACTAGAATGTAAATTCTGCTCTACGGCTCAACAAGGCTTCAACCGTAACCTGAAAGTTTCAGAGATCGTTGGTCAAATCTGGCGTGCTGCACGTGAAATCGGTTTAGAGAAAGATACGGGGCGTCGTCCAATTACTAACGTCGTAATGATGGGTATGGGTGAGCCTCTGCTTAACATGAAGAACCTAATTCCATCATTAGAGCTGATGCTTGATGATCTAGGATTCTCACTGTCTAAGCGTCGTGTGACAGTATCAACATCTGGTGTTGTTTCTGGTCTTGATCAGATGACAGACAACATCGACGTAGCTCTGGCGATTTCTCTACACGCACCAAACGATGCACTACGTAGCCAAATTATGCCAATCAACGATCGTTGGGATATCCAAGATTTCCTAGCATCGGTTCGTCGTTACATTGCTTCTTCAAATGCTAACCGCGGTAAAGTAACGGTTGAGTACGTTCTATTGGATCATGTGAATGATGATATGGACCACGCTCGTGAACTTGCTGAGCTAATGAAAGAGACGCCTTGTAAGATCAACTTGATTCCATTCAACCCTTATCCGGGTTCGCCTTACAAGAAGCCAAGCAACTCTCGTATTGATCGCTTCCAAAAAACGCTGATGGAATACAACTACACAGTAACGGTTCGTAAAACACGTGGCGATGATATTGATGCCGCATGTGGTCAGTTGGTTGGTGATGTCATTGATAGAACCAAGCGTACTAAAATGCTGAAAGCCGCCTCTGAAGCTAACTTAATCGCAGGTGATGTGATTCAAGTAAAAGCGGTTTAAATACCATTTAGATCTAAACAAGCCAGAAGGATTCCTTCTGGCTTGTTGCTTTTCTGGAAGGTGAATTTCCAAAAATTGGATTTTTTCCCCACGCTTTCTTACATTTTTCGTTAAATTTTGGACAAAACCATGAGCTGACGGTAAATTTTGTCGAAAGTGTTTTTGCCTTGTAATGGCATTAGCTTATGATTAAATAATCTTAAATTAATTTAAGTGCTCGCTTGTTACCCGATAATCGTCAATGTGTCTATTTAGGTTGGCTACTTGATAAACTAGCTTCCTGAGAAAGTCGCTCACCAACAGTGTGTGGTTTTCTACTTTAAGGGTTGATGAACCGGGTGACAGGAAAAATTCCACATAGTAGGTTGTAAGATTGAGCTTAAACGAAAATAAAAAATGCTCTCATCAACCTGCAATAATACTTTAGAAGTTCACTCTCTATGAACACAGAACAAGAAACACAAACGCAAGAAACTGTCGCTCCTGCAATTGAAGCGGGAACGCTGCTCAAAAATAAACGAGAATCTCTTGGTTTAACACAAAAGCAGATCTCTGATCGCTTGAAGCTACGCGTTACGCTTATCCAGCAAATTGAAGAAAACCAATTCGAGTCAGATCAGGTTGCCACCTTTATGCGTGGTTACATTCGTTCATACGCGAAATACGTCAATCTTGATGAAAAAGTCGTGTTGAACGCGCTTCATCATTCTGGTGATGCCCAACATCAAGAACAAGAAATGTTGAGCTTCTCTCGTAAGACTAAAACCGAGAAGCACAACAGTCGTATTATGCTCCTTACTTGGAGCATCTTTGCTGTGATTGTGGGTATCTCCTCACTTTGGTGGTGGCAGAACCAACAGCAAGACACCTTATCTCAATCTTTAGCCAATACTGAAAGCTCGGAAGAGCTAGTGGTAGAAGAGTCGCTTGATCCTGAGCTGACTTCATTAGAAGTGATTGAAGCAGAGCAAAACACAGAGACATCTCCTGTTACTGAAAATTCTGATGAGCTTACTGAAGTGAGTTCAGCTGAAGATTCAGTAACTCTTGACCCTGTTGAAGTCATTGAAGAAGCACCAGAAGCAGCAGACGTTGCTTCGGTTACTGCGGAATCAGAGACTGTAGCGCCTGAAGCTGTGGTTAACGAGCTAGTGATGCAGTTCTCTGCTGATTGCTGGATCCAAGTGAAAGATGCTTCGGGCAAAACGTTATCTACTGGCATTAAAAAAGCAGGCCAAACATTAAATCTTTCTGGAACTGCACCATATAAAGTGATTCTGGGTGCGCCTGAAGGCGTATCGATGACATTTGCAAGTGAACCTGTCGACCTTTCTGGGTATACTTCAGGCAAAGTAGCTAGAATAACCTTACCTTAGAGTTAATATGCAACACGAATCTCCTATTATTCGTCGCAAATCAACCCGTATTTATGTGGGTGATGTGCCGATCGGTGATGGTGCACCAATTGCTGTGCAATCCATGACCAACACAAGAACAACAGATGTCGCCGCGACCGTCGCTCAAATTAGAGCTTTGGAAAAAGTGGGGGCAGATATCGTTCGCGTATCTGTACCGACTATGGAGGCCGCTGAAGCTTTTAAGCTAATCAAGCAGCAGGTCTCTGTTCCTTTGGTTGCTGACATTCACTTCGACTACCGTATCGCTCTTAAAGTGGCAGAGTATGGGGTTGACTGTCTGCGTATCAACCCAGGTAACATCGGTAACGAAAGCCGCATTCGCTCTGTTGTGGATTGTGCTCGTGATATGAATATCCCGATTCGTATTGGTGTTAACGGTGGTTCTCTTGAAAAAGAGATCCAAGAGAAATACACAGAGCCTACAGCGGAAGCGCTGGTTGAATCTGCAATGCGTCACGTCGATATCCTAGACCGTCTGAACTTTGATCAATTCAAAGTCAGCGTGAAGGCTTCTGATGTATTCCTAGCCGTCGGTTCTTACCGTTTGCTTGCTAAGCAGATTGACCAACCACTTCACTTAGGTATTACTGAAGCGGGTGGAGCACGTGCTGGTTCTGTGAAATCGGCTGTAGGTTTAGGCATGTTATTGTCTGAAGGTATCGGCGATACGCTGCGTATCTCGCTAGCAGCAGATCCAATCGAAGAGATCAAAGTTGGCTTTGATATTCTCAAATCTTTGCGCATTCGCTCGCGTGGCATCAACTTCATTGCGTGTCCAAGCTGTTCTCGTCAAGAGTTCGATGTTATCAACACCGTTAACGCCCTTGAAGAACGCTTAGAAGACATAGTGACTCCAATGGATGTCTCTATCATCGGTTGTGTCGTTAACGGCCCTGGTGAAGCTGAAGTGTCTCACTTAGGCCTTGCGGGTAGTGCTCGTAAGAGTGCCTTCTACGAAGACGGTAAGCGTCAGAAAGAGCGTTTTGACAACGATGACCTTGTCGACAAGCTTGAAGCGAAGATCCGAGCAAAAGCATCGGTGCTTGATAAAGCAAATCGCATTGATGTAGAAAACTTAGAAGATTAATACAACGCGATGGGGTGTGATTGTCTATTCGCACTAACACCTGGTCGTGAGAAATTACGGAATAAATACTGTGGCTAAAAATATCCAAGCAATTCGAGGCATGAACGACTGCCTACCAACTCAATCACCACTGTGGCAGAAAGTAGAAAGCGCAGTTAAAAGTGTGGTGAGTGCATACGGTTACAACGAAGTACGTATGCCTATCGTTGAAGAAACGAACCTATTTAGCCGTGCGGTTGGTGAAGAGACAGACGTTGTTTCTAAAGAGATGTACACCTTTGATGACCGTAATGGCGACAGCCTAACGCTGCGTCCAGAAGGCACAGCAGGTTGTGTACGTTCATGTATTCAAAACAGCCTTATCAACCGTGATGAGCAGCGCCTATGGTACATGGGTCCAATGTTCCGTCACGAGCGTCCTCAAAAAGGTCGTTACCGTCAATTCCACCAATGTGGTGTTGAAGTGTTTGGCCTAGACGGTCCAGACGTTGACGCAGAACTTATCATGATGACAGCACGTCTATGGCGTGAACTAGGCATCGATAAGCACGTTCGCCTCGAGCTGAACTCAATCGGTTCTCAAGAAGATCGCGTAAGCTATCGTACAGCGTTAGTGGCTTTCCTTGAGCAACACATTGATGTGTTAGATGAAGACTGCAAACGTCGCATGCACACTAACCCTCTACGTGTACTTGATACTAAGAACCCGGATGTTCAAGCTATCTTAGGTGACGCACCTCGACTATCTGAATATTTAGGTGAAGAATCGAAGCAACATTTTGCTGGTTTGTGTGAACTTCTTGACGCTGTTGGTATCGAATACCAAGTTAATGAGCGTCTAGTACGTGGCCTAGATTACTACAACCGCACAGTATTTGAGTGGATCACTGACAGTCTTGGTGCTCAAGGTACAGTTTGTGGCGGCGGTCGTTACGATGGTCTTGTTGAGCAGCTAGGCGGCAAAGCAACCAATGCTGTTGGCTTCGCAATGGGTCTAGAGCGTCTAGTTCTTATGATGGAAACGCTAGAGCTAACAGAAGTTCGCCGTAGCGTTGACGTATACGTGGTTGCTGCTGGCGAAGGTACTATGATCGCAGGCATGCAGTTAGCGAATCAATTACGCGATACCGTTGAAGGCGTACGCGTAATGAACCACTTCGGTGGTGGTAACTTCAAGAAGCAATTCAAGCGTGCTGACAAAGTAGGTGCTGTTGTGGCGCTGGTACTTGGTGAGAACGAAGTTGCTGACAATACAGTTGTGCTAAAAGATCTGGTTGGCGGCGAGCAAGAAACCGTGTCTCAAACGGACGTTGCAGAGAAAGTTGCTGCGCTAATCTAATTAGCCATTGAGCAAACGCTCATCATGAATATCAACGTCAGCACTATGCTGGCGTTTAAAGAATTAAAGAGGACAGGAAGTGGAACTTTACGATAGCGAAGAGCAACAAGTTGAAGCCATTAAAGATTGGTGGAAAGAGAACGGTAAAGCCGTAATCTTTGGTGCAGTTATTGGTTTAGGCGGTCTATTTGGCTGGCGCTATTACCAAGATTCAGTCGTTGAAGCGCGTGAAGTCGCTTCAGAAGGCTACACCTCTGTAATTTCAGCTCTTGATGCTAAGGGCGTTGATGCTCAATCTGATATTCAAGCTTTTATCGACGCTAACAAAGACGCTGAATACTCTGTACTTGCTGCTATGCAATTAGCAAAAGCGCAAGTTCAAGCGGGTGACCTTGCAGCTGCACTTGAACAGCTTGAGTGGGCAAAATCGGCAACTAAGGATGCGGCACTTACGCCACTACTGACTTACCGTGCTGCACGTATCAAAGCTGAGCAAGGTGAATTTGACGCAGCATTGACTGATCTTGAAGCGATGACTGACGAATCTTGGACAGGCCGTGTTGCTGAACTGCGTGGTGATATCTCACTTCGTAAAGGCGATACAGATGCGGCTTACAGTGCTTACTCTGAAGCACAACAAGCAGCTGATGCGAGCCAAACGCTTCAAATCAAACTTGACGACCTAGCTAAATAAGGCGCTTTGAATGAAGAAGATGTTTCCAAAAGCGGCGTTGTGTGCGATTGCTCTTGGCCTATTGGCTGGCTGTGCGGGTGAAGAAGACACCGTCATCATGGCGCCAGTACCAACAGTAAATAGCGAGTTCACTCCTAGTCAGGAATGGTCTACGTCGGTTGGTGATGGTGTTGGCCACTACTTTTCAAAACTAACGCCAGAATTGGCTTACGACAAAGTGTTTGTTGCGAGCCGTGAAGGTATGGTTAAAGCGCTGGACCCTGAAACAGGTAAAGAGCTGTGGAAAGTCGATCTTGAGAAAGAAGTACTGGCTCGTTTATCGGGTGGCTTAACGGCGGCTTACGGCAAAGTATTTGTTGGTTCTGAAAATGGCGAAGTGATCGCGATGGATGAATCAACTGGTGAAGAGCTGTGGCGTGTATCAGTGAATGGTGAGGTGCTTGCATCCCCAGCAACTGAAAGCAACATGGTTATTGTTCATACCAGTCGCGGTATGTTGATCGCGTTAGATCAAGAAAGCGGCGAACAAAAATGGACGATTAGCACTGAAGTTCCAAGCCTAACACTTCGTGGCGATAGCTCGCCTGTTGCGGTTTCTGGTGGTGTATTCTGGGGGACTGCAAATGGTCGTTTAGCAGCCGCTATTGTTGACCGTGGTCAGCTTATTTGGCAACAGCCAGTAGGCACACCAAAAGGTGCAACGGAAATCGATCGCTTGGTTGATGTTGATGCATCACCGATTGTTCTTGGCGGAACCCTGTATACCGTAGGTATCAATGGTCAGCTAATCGCTATCGATCTTCGTTCTGGTAAGCCAATTTGGAAGCGTAACTACTCGTCAGCGATTGATTTAGCGAGTGATGGTAGCCGTTTGTTCGTTGTTACCGACAAAGACCATGTGGTTGCGGTTGATGCGCGTAGTGGTACTGAACTTTGGAGCACTCCATTGTTAGAAAACCGCTTACTGACAGCACCTGCTATTATTAATGGTTATGTAGTTGTGGGTGATACAGAAGGTTATCTGCACTGGTTAGATCGTTCATCGGGTGAGTTTGTTGCTCAACAGCTCGTCGATGATAGCGGCTTTGCGGTTGCGCCAATTGAAATGCCTGAAGGCTACTTAGTGACGACTCGCAATGGCGATGTAAAGAAACTAACGATTAGCCAATAAAAGCGTGATACAATTCACAGTCGGCTCCTGGTTGGTAACAGCTAGGAGCCGTTTTGTTGTTATGAATTAATAAACCGTGTGGTTATAGGTAAGAGTTTAAACTTGCGATCAAGTGCTTACCTATAACTACATTTAGAGAAGAAATTGTAGAGGTTGTTATGGTACCTGTTGTTGCTCTAGTAGGGCGTCCGAATGTAGGTAAATCTACGTTATTTAACCGATTGACTCGAACTCGTGATGCATTGGTTGCGGATTTCCCTGGCTTAACGCGTGACCGTAAATACGGTCATGCTCATTTTAGCGAGCATGACTTTATTGTTATTGACACTGGTGGTATCGACGGTACCGAAGAAGGTGTTGAAACTAAAATGGCTGAACAGTCGCTAGCGGCGATTGATGAAGCTGATGTCGTTCTATTTATGGTAGATGGCCGTGCGGGTCTAACACCTTCAGACGTGGCTATTGCTAAGCACCTTCGTCAACTAGAAAAGCCTTCAATGCTAGTAGTAAACAAGGTTGATGGTATCGACCCTGATGCTGCAAGTGCTGATTTCTGGCAACTAGGCGTAGAAGACATGTACCAAATCGCTGCAGCGCACGGTCGTGGCGTAACAGCGTTGATTGATCTTGCTCTTAACCCGTTCGCAGAAGCGTTAAAAGCTGAGAATGGCGAAGTAAGCGATTTAACTGAGTTTGAAGACGAAGAAGAAGAGCAAGTTGATTTTACTGAAGAAGAAGCTGAAGAAGAATTCAAGCGCCTTCAAGATCAACCAATTAAGCTAGCGATCATTGGCCGTCCTAACGTTGGTAAATCAACACTAACTAACCGTATTCTTGGTGAAGAACGTGTTGTCGTTTACGATATGCCAGGCACAACTCGTGACTCTATCTACATTCCAATGCAGCGTGATGAGCGTGAATACGTTCTGATTGACACTGCAGGTGTTCGTCGTCGTAAAAATATCAACGAAACAGTAGAGAAGTTCTCAGTGGTTAAAACACTGAAAGCAATTGAAGATGCTAACGTTGTATTGCTGCTTATTGATGCTCGAGACAACATCTCTGATCAAGATTTAAGCTTGTTAGGCTTTGCGTTGAATGCTGGTCGTTCAATTGTTATTGCAGTAAACAAGTGGGATGGTCTAGACAGCGATGTTAAAGATCGCGTTAAGAAAGAACTAGACCGTCGTTTAGGTTTCGTTGATTTCGCACGTATTCACTTTATCTCTGCACTTCACGGTACAGGTGTTGGTCACTTGTTTGAATCTGTTCAAGAAGCTTACAAGTCAGCAACGACTCGTGTTGGTACTTCTGTGCTAACTCGTATCATGAAGATGGCGACTGATGATCACCAACCGCCTATGGTTCGTGGCCGTCGTGTTAAATTGAAATACGCGCACGCTGGTGGCTACAACCCACCGATTATCGTTATCCACGGTAACCAAGTACGTAACTTGCCAGATTCATACAAACGATTCTTGATGAACTACTACCGTCGTTCACTAGAGATTATGGGTACACCTATTCGCATTCAATTCCAGAACAGCGAGAACCCATTTGAAGCTAAGACAACCAAGCTGACAATTTCTCAAGAACGTAAACGTAAGCGTATGATGAGCATGGTTAAAGGTCGTAAGTAAACCTTTCCAATAGATTTGATACCCGAGCCTGTCTCGGGTATTTTTTTAAGCAAAATTCACGTTAAGCCATAACCTCATATCTCCATATCGTGATGGGTTAACGAATTAGACTCAATTTCAAAAGAAGAACGATATGACCACTAGCGATTCAATGACACCAGCGACATCCATGAAACCAATAATAGTTATCACACCAACCATCACTCAATTTTGTCATCAGGCTTGGCAGATCAAAGCAAAGGCGTTGTACGTTGAAAACGATGACAGCAAAACCTACCTGATCACCGACATGACGCCTTTCCACCCAGTAAGTCATATTTGGCCAGACCACCCAGCAGACCAAGGTTTTGTGAATGTTGGTGACGTGCAATATCCAGTTGAAGACTGTCATGTTGGTGCAATAGAACAATCTACTGGTAAGCTTCATATCGCAGCAGATATCCCTGTTAAGCGTGATACGGAAGGGTGGGCGTTTGTGGTTGTCCATCAGCTCCCCGCATCTGCTCCTATGATTAAGGTTAGCGACGAAGTCCTGTTGACGGTTGATAAAGAGTATCAAGCAAGCCTTAGCCGCGGTCACAGTGCTGGCCACATCGCTTTTTTAGCGCTAAATAAGGTATTGGCTGAGAGTTATTGGCGTAAAGATGCAGACCGAAAAGATCCACTTGGCAGCTACGATTTCAATAGCTACGCGCAAGTGACTAGCTTTGTGACTCCAGAGTTGTGTACCGATAAGTATCGTTTGGGAAAAACCCTGAAGAAGCGCGGTTTGAACGTTGCAGACATGCTAACCAATCTTGATGGTATCGAAGCCGACATCAATCAGATGATTAAAGGTTGGCTCGCAGACTCAACGCCAGTAGCAATGAGACTGGAAGGTGAGGCATTAACAGACTCTCGCTATTGGGAATGGCAGTTGGATAGCGACACTTTAGTGTCTATTCCGTGTGGTGGTACTCACATCGAGAATACGTCAGAGCTTAAGTCTTTATCGGTTAAGTTAACCCAGTTAGATGACCAGCATATTGAAATGCTGACGCATGTAATACGATGATTTAGACTACAGATCGAAATGGCTTGTGCTGTTTATTTTATTTTTACATGTAACTTTCAATATAAATGACTATTTAAAATTGAAATGCAGCACATGTAACTTATGCTTTCGGTGTGTGGTGATATAAATATTCTTTTTGGGGTAGATCGCTGATCAAAATAGATAAAGCGAAAGATCAACCTATGATCTTCGATTGTGTGTACGGCTTATTTAGTGTGTTATTATTAACCAATAGCAAGCTTGCATAAGAACAAGCTGTACCCTATTACACAATTGAAAGCTTTAGTGAATGGAACAACAATTTTTATTAGAAGGCCACCGAGCCGTCAATAGTTTGCTGCGCAAGCTTGCTCTTGGGATGGATCGCAAAGATTTAAACCATAAGATCATTCAGCTTACCGAGCAGATTTTTGGGCAGCGTATGGCTTCAATTTTACTGCTTAACTCAGAGTCTAAAACTTTACACCTTGAATATGCCCCAAACCTGCCTGATTTTTACAATCAGCAGATAGAAGGGGTTGGGATTGGTGCGGGGATAGGTTCTTGTGGCGAGGCAGCTGCGCTTAAGAAAGCAGTGATGGTCTCCAACATAAATGCACACCCAAACTGGGCACCTTTCTTAGCCTTAACCAATCAAGCCAATTTACATGCCTGTTGGTCGGTACCCATTATCTCGTCGCGCGGTAATGTGTTGGGTACCTTCGCTATTTATAGTCAGTACATCTCTGAACCACATGAATTTGAGCTCGAGATCTTAGAACTACTGGCTTCCCTGTATTCGGTAGCACTAGAAAAGTTCGAGTTGGAGAATCAGCTTAACTTTTTCGCCAATCGTGATTCTCTTACCCATTGCTTGAATCGTCGCGCATTGTTTAATGAAGCTGAGAAAGTGTTGGCTAAGCGATGCTTTTCAGAAAAGGTGATGGCGTGTTTGTTTGTTGATGTCGATAAGTTCAAATCGATAAATGATACCTATGGCCATAGTTTTGGTGATGATGTGCTGTTGGCGGTTGCCGAAGTTCTTGATGAGGCAACCACAGCATGTGCCAAGATAGGCCGTTATGGTGGCGATGAGTTTGTGGTGTTCTCTTGCTTTGATGATCAAGAAAGCGTTGTTAGTTTCTACCACAGCTTAGAGAAAGCACTGCAACAAGCGCTTTATATCAATGATGTGCAGTTCTCAGTGAGTGTTGGGTTGTCTTGTGACAAAGATCCTCAAGGATTAGACCAGTTGATCGCACAAGCTGATAAGAACATGTACCAAATCAAGCAAGCGAAGTCTCAGCGGTAGTAGATTGTAAAAATAGTAGTGAATTAGGAAATGCTAATGAGTGAAAATATCTGCCCTAAGTGCCAGTCTGAGCTAGCTTGGGATGGCAAGTATCACTGTGAAAGTTGTCAGGCTCACTTTACTAAAGTTGGGTTTTGCCCTGAGTGCAGCAGCCAACTTGAGAAGCTTCAAGCCTGTGGTGCGGCGAGCTATTTTTGTAATGCCGATTGCAACGAATTGAAGTCTAAGTCGAGAGTAAAATTCGAATTCCAACCAGCGGAATAGCCTTAAACAGCATGGTTTGAACGACCATCGGTGATGTTATACCAGAGACCCAATACCAAAGTGTTGGGTCTTTTTTGTATCTGATGAACAGGAATGTGTCATCTTGGTTCATTCTCATCGTCACTGCACCAGTATGAAACATAGTGACATGATTGCTATGCACTTTATTGGTGTGGCTTGCTATTAAGTTTAATTAATACAAAAGCTTATAAATTTATTGATTGCTTTTTAAGTTTGGCACTCTTCTTGTAACTCTGTAATTGAATAACAAAAATACAATTATGGAGTAATATCATGAACAAGGTGTTCAATTTATCGCTAGCTGCACTGTGTACAACACTTTCATTTTCTTCTGCAACAGTGTTTGCTGCTGATGAGACCATCAAGGTCGGTGTTCTACATTCACTCTCTGGCACTATGGCGATCAGTGAAACCACGCTAAAAGATACCGTGCTAATGCTTATCGAAGAGCAGAATAAAAAGGGCGGTTTGCTTGGCAAGAAGCTAGAGCCTGTCGTGGTTGACCCTGCGTCAAACTGGCCGCTATTTGCAGAAAAAGCACGTGAGCTTATCGAAAAAGAGAAAGTGGATGTGGTGTTCGGTGGTTGGACATCGGTATCACGTAAATCCATGCTGCCTGTTTTTGAAGAACTCAACAGCATCCTTTTCTACCCAGTACAGTATGAAGGCGAAGAGTCTTCTAAAAACGTTTTCTACACCGGTGCCGCGCCAAACCAACAAGCGATCCCTGCAGTGGATTACTTGATGGAAGAGCTTGAAGTTGAGCGCTGGGTACTTGCAGGTACCGATTACGTTTATCCACGTACCACCAATAAGATCCTTGAAGCCTACCTAAAAGATAAAGGTGTCGCAGAAGAAGACATCATGATCAACTACACGCCATTTGGTCACTCTGATTGGCAATCTATCGTTTCAGACATCAAGAAGTTCGGTGAAGCGGGCAAGAAAACCGCTGTGGTTTCTACTGTGAATGGCGATGCGAACGTACCTTTTTATAAAGAGCTTGGTGCTCAAGGCATTTCATCTGAAGACATCCCAGTTATTGCATTCTCTGTTGGTGAAGAAGAACTGTCAGGCATGGACACAGAACCGCTGGTAGGTCATCTAGCGGCGTGGAACTACTTCATGAGTGTTGATACTGAAGCCAATGAAGAGTTCGTTGAAACGTGGCAGTCGTTCATCAAGAGTGAAAATCGTGTCACCAATGACCCAATGGAAGCGCACTATGTTGGCTTCAACATGTGGGCTCAAGCGGTTACTAATGCGGGCACAACCGATCCTGAATCTGTGCAAGATGCCTTGATTGGCGTGTCTGTACCTAACCTTTCTGGCGGCTACTCTACCATGCTGCCAAATCACCACATCACCAAACCAGTACTGATCGGTGAAATCCAAGACGATGGTCAATTCGACATTGTTTGGGAAACCACTGGACTCGTTGCGGGTGATGCTTGGTCGAGTTACTTACCTGAATCGGCAAAACTGTTCTCTAGCTGGTCGAAGCCATTCTCATGTGGTGCGTTTAACGTCGAAACGAAGAAGTGTTCTGGCGGTAACTAGAGCGTCAATTCAGGAACATTGGGCCTTCCGGTTTGGGAAGAACGCGTCTGTTTAACGGGCGAAGCGAACGGAAGGCTCATCGTTTCAGGTAACAACCACTATCCACACATCCTCCAAGTAAAAATAACAATATCTAACTTGGTTGGTTAAGGAAGCAGGGATGAAAAACGTATTAAACGTATTTAAAGCACTGTTGCTCATGGCAGTCAGTGCTCAGTTGGCTTTTGCTGGAATAACGGATGAAGCTAGCTTTACCAAGGCGCTAGTTGGTAAGAAAACATCGGATAAAGAATTAGCTATCGATTGGGTGATTGAGACGCAAACGGAAGATGTGTCGAAACCTATTCTGGATGGTTGGTTAAACGGAAACCTTTACTATTTTGGTGATAAACAGAGCGAGCAGTACAAACAGCTCTACCTCATTCAAAGCATCAAAACAGCGACGTCAGCTCAGTCAGTATGGACTGATTCAACGCTGAATATCGAGAAAACGAGACAGTTTAAAAAGGTTCGTGTGAATAACAAACTTCGCGGGATCTTGCGCGGGGAAATTGCTTCTATCGGACTCAACAGCAGTAATCCTGATGTGCGTTATAAAGCGGTTTTGGATTTGTTAGGAACCAAAGACGCTGACATTATCGAACGACTAACTGAACTCAGAACCAATGAATCAGATGGCAAAGTAGCTGAGCTAATGGATTTGTCGTTAGCGATTGCCACCTCTCTTAATAACAGTGCCACCATTGAAGATCGTGTGGCTTCAATTGAACGAGTTGGCGACTTCAAACACTCGGTCGTTCTGAAAACATTGAACCAACTATTGAACAGTGAGCAAGATCCAAGCATTACCGCTGCAGCAGAACGTGCGATGGATAGCTATCAACAAAGCCAAGCACTCTATTCGGGTGTAGAAACGGCATTCTTCGGTTTGAGTTTAGGTTCGGTATTGGTGTTGGCGGGTATCGGCTTAGCGATCACTTTTGGTGTGATGGGTGTTATCAACATGGCTCATGGCGAGTTGATCATGATTGGCGCTTATACCACCTATGTCATGCAATTGTTGATGCCCAATCATATTGGTTTGGCACTGATACTCTCTATCCCTGCTGCGTTTATTGTTTCAGGTTTGGTGGGCATTGTGATCGAGCGAAGTGTGATTCGTCATCTTTATGGTCGCCCATTGGAAACCTTACTCGCGACCTTTGGTATTAGCTTGATCTTGCAGCAAGCCGTTCGCTCGATTTTCTCTCCTTTGAACCGCTCAGTGAGCACACCTGAATGGATGTCTGGCGCACTTCAATTGAACCCAATGTTGTCCCTGACTTACAACCGACTTTATATCATCCTGTTCTGTGGTTTGGTGTTTATGGGCTTATTAATGGTTCTGAAAAAGACACCGTTAGGCCTTCAGGTTCGTGCCGTTTCTCAAAACCGTGGTATGGCTCGTGCGATGGGGATTCGATCGGAACGTGTTGATGCGATGACCTTCGGTTTAGGCTCTGGCGTTGCGGGTGTCGCAGGCGTGGCACTTTCTCAACTGACTAACGTGGGTCCAAACATGGGGCAGGCGTACATCATCGACTCATTCATGGTGGTGGTATTCGGTGGTGTTGGCAACCTATGGGGCACGCTAGTCGCAGGCTTAAGCCTTGGTCTTTTCAACAAGATTCTAGAACCATGGGCTGGTGCGGTTCTCGCCAAGATTCTGGTACTGGTTTTCATCATTCTATTTCTTCAAAAACGCCCACGCGGACTCTTCCCGCAACGTGGTCGTGCGGCTGAAGGTTAAGGACAACATCATGCAGTCAAAATCATTTGTACTTTCGGCGATGCGTGGTGACAAAGGTGGCCAACTGACCATCCTTGCCATTCTAGCGGCCGTTATTCTTATCCCACTGGCTAACACCATGTTACCCAGTGGGCACCCGCTCCATGTCGAGACTTTCACTATCTCGCTGATGGGCAAATACCTGAGCTACGCAATGTTGGCGTTGGCGCTCGATCTTGTGTGGGGCTATCTCGGAATATTGAGCCTCGGCCATGGTGCTTTCTTTGCGCTTGGTGGTTATGCGATGGGCATGTACTTAATGCGCCAGATTGGTGACCGTGGGGTTTATGGAGATCCAATCCTGCCTGACTTTATGGTGTTCCTTGATTGGTCGGCGTTGCCGTGGTTCTGGCAGGGTTTTGATCAGTTCTGGTTCGCCTGCTTGATGGTGGTGTTGGTGCCGGGCGCATTGGCTTACTTGTTTGGTTACCTTGCTTTCCGCTCTCGCGTGTCCGGGGTTTACCTTTCTATTATGACTCAGGCGTTAACTTACGCATTGATGCTGGCATTTTTCCGTAACGAGATGGGCTTTGGTGGCAACAACGGACTGACAGACTTTAAAGATATTATTGGCCTGAGCTTACAGAGTGATGCGGTCAAGATAGGTCTGTTTGTCGCGACTGGCATTGCGCTCATTCTCAGTTACATCGCTTGTCGTATGGTGGTGACCAGTCGATTAGGTCGTGTGGCATTAGCGATTCGCGATACGGAATCACGCACTCGCTTTATGGGCTACGACGTTGATGGTATCAAGCTGTGGGTCTTCGTTCTTTCAGCGGTTATCGCGGGTATTGCCGGGGCTTTATATGTCCCTCAAGTTGGCATCATTAACCCGGGAGAATTTGCTCCTCTTAACTCGATTGAGATTGTGGTTTGGGTTGCCTTAGGCGGTCGTGCCACTTTGTTTGGCGCCATTGTCGGTGCATTGATCATCAACTACGCCAAGAGCTGGTTTACGGTTGAGTTCCCAGAGGTGTGGTTATTTGCTCTGGGTGGATTATTCGTTCTCTCGACCATGTACTTCCCACAAGGTGTAATTGGCTTTGTCAGTGAAAAATGGCAGCAGCTACGCAAGGCATCAAATGGGAAAAACCAAGATAAAGATAAGGATGATCAGCACAAAGCCAAGGAGGTGATCGCATGACCACATTTAATAGCGTAAAGGAATCGGTTCAGGCGTTCACTCGTCGAGACCAAGTCTTTGATTACCTTAAACCTGATATTCACCCCGCTATCGATACTCGCCACAACGTGCTGTTGTATGTGGAAGGCGTCAACAAAAGTTTCGATGGTTTCCAAGCGATAAACGATCTGAACCTCTACATCAATGAAGGAGAGCTTCGCTGCATCATTGGCCCTAATGGCGCAGGTAAAACCACCATGATGGACATCATCACAGGTAAAACTAAGCCAGATACTGGCGAAGTGTGGTTGGGTTCGAACATCAACTTATTGAAGATGAACGAAGCCGAAATTGCCAATGCAGGCGTTGGGCGTAAATTCCAAAAACCAACTGTGATTGAGTGTTTAACTGTGTGGCAGAACCTTGAATTAGCCATGGCGGGTGATCGCTCCGTGTGGGCGACGTTCACTGCTGTGATGTCTGGTGAGCAGAAAGACAAGCTGACCTCGGTACTTGAGCTGATTCATTTAAAAGACGAAGCGGCGAATTTGGCAGGTAACCTGTCTCACGGTCAGAAACAGTGGTTAGAGATAGGCATGTTATTGATGCAAAACCCTAGGCTATTGCTGGTGGATGAACCCGTTGCAGGCATGACTCACCAAGAGATGGACCGTACCTCTGAGTTACTCAATTCACTGGCAGGTAAGCACTCGGTTGTGGTAGTTGAACACGATATGGATTTCGTTCGTTCTATCGCAAGCCATGTCACCGTGCTTCATCAAGGTCATGTGTTGGCTGAAGGCACCATGGATCAAGTGCAGGCTCACCCTGAAGTTAAACAAGTTTATCTCGGAGAATAGGATGCTAGAGGTTAAATCAGTTAATCAATATTACGGTGAGAGCCACACGCTGTGGGATTTGGATATGCAGATCCCTGAAGGCAAGTGCACAGTGTTAATGGGACGAAACGGTGTCGGTAAAACGACGTTGCTGCAATGCATCATGGGGCTAGTTAAGGTCGAGAGCGGTGACATTTCGTTATCGGGTGAGTCTCTTCTTAAAACCGATGCCGAAGAGCGTGCTCGCCAAGGTATCGGTTATGTGCCGCAAGGTCGCCAGATCTTTCCGATGCTCACGGTTCAAGAAAACCTAGAAGTCGGCTTGCCGATTCGCGAAAAGGGCGACCGTAAGATCCCTGAGTTCATCTTCGATATATTCCCAGTATTAAAAGAGATGCGGCATCGTCGCGGTGGTGACTTATCTGGTGGTCAGCAACAACAACTCGCGATTGGGCGTGCGCTGGTGGTCAATCCAAAACTGTTGATCTTGGATGAACCGACAGAAGGTATTCAGCCCAATATCGTGCAAGAGATTGGCGACATCATTCGCATGCTCAACGAGAAGATGGGACTAACCGTCCTACTTGTTGAGCAGAAGCTGCCATTTGCGAGAAAGGTCGGTGACCGATTTTGCATTATCGACCGTGGTCGTCAGGTAGCAGAAGGTGAAATGAATGGGCTCAATGAGTCCCTGATTAAGGAGTACCTAACCGTATGAGCTCTCTATATTCTTCGAGTGAAGCAATAAACACCTCTTTAGCGGGAGTGTTGTCTCTGAATGAGACCATCGAGCAAGATATCCGAGACGGTTGGCAAGCGAGTTTAAACCTCACCTTTGTCGACCGTGGTGATAAAACCGTTTTAAAGAATCGTCAGCAGTCTGGTCCGCTTGCGGTGCAACGCCCCTTGTATCCTGATGGGGAAACGTGTCACACCTACTTACTTCATCCCCCCGGCGGAGTAGTAGGTGGTGACACACTCAATATTGAAGCGACCATCGAAAGCGGTGCGCATGCGTTGATCACCACACCCGGTGCGACCAAGTTTTATCGCTCAAACAACAAGTACGCTAAGCAGAAGCAAACGCTTCGAGTGAAGAAAGGTGCGCGCTTGGAATGGATGCCGCAAGAGAACATCTTTTTTCCCAATGCACACGTTCGTCTAGATACTGAAATTCGCCTCGAAAAGGGTGCACAGTTTTGGGGTTGGGAGATGCACTGTTTTGGACGCCCTGCACAGAATGAGGGATTTGAGCATGGTCACCTCGTTGGGAAAACAGAAATCTATCTTGATAATCACAGGCTTCTGACTGAAGGCTTTAATTTTCATGGTGGCGATAAGTTAATGATAAATATGGGGTTACTAGATTATTCAATGATGGGGACTTTTTATATCACCTCAAATGAGAAGCAAGATTTAGAGTTGGTACAGAGCTTGCTCTTATCTATTACACAGCAAGCTTCACAGCAATCAGTTACATCAAAAACGTCGAGTGAATCTACATTAATAATGGGTGCAACGCAGATAGAAGGATTGATTGTGGTGCGAGCCTTGGGTAATTGGAGTGAAGATATCCTCCAGGCCTTTGGTCAGATTTGGCAAGCAACTCGCTCTCATTTGTGTGGTACGACTCCTGATTTACCTAGGATTTGGGCGACTTAGCGATTAGCCCTTTTGTACCTAGGGTGACTTCCGGCTCTAGGTACATTTTTTCAAGTTTGCTGTGATTGAATCCCACTTACTGCTCATGCGTTTTGAGCAATAAGAAAACAACACTAACAGCGGGCGGCTAAATGGAATTAACACCAAGAGAAAAAGATAAGCTACTTATCTTCTGCGCAGGAATGCTTGCACAGCAGCGCAAACAAAAAGGCTTAAAACTCAACTATCCAGAATCTATTGCACTGATCAGCAGTGCCATTCTAGAAGGTGCCCGTGAGGGGAGAACCGTTTCGGAATTGATGGATTTGGGACGCACACTTCTTACCGTCGATGACGTTATGGAGGGGATCCCTTCCATGATCCCTGATGTACAAGTCGAAGCTACTTTTCCTGATGGCACCAAGCTGGTGACCGTTCATGAACCTATCGTGTAGGGAGAAGTAATATGGCTGGTTCCACAAAACAATACTCAGGATTCGTTCCCGGAAAAGTAGAAACCGCACCGGGTGATATCACTCTCAATGAAGGCCGCGCCACGACGTCCGTTAAGGTACAAAACATTGGCGATCGTCCTGTTCAAATTGGCTCTCATTACCACTTCTATGAAGCAAACCCTTCGCTGATCTTTGACCGAGAGGCCACTAAAGGTTTTCGACTCAATATCCCTGCGGGCACTGCAACCCGCTTTGAGCCGGGTCAGTTGCGCAGCGTCGAGTTAGTACGTTACGCCGGTAAGTTAGAGATCTATGGCTTCCAAGGAAAGGTGATGGGCAAGCTCTAAGCGCTCCCACGGAATAATGAAAATAACAAAGGATTGAACATGGCGACGATATCCAGACAGGCTTACGCCGAAATGTTTGGGCCAACAGTCGGTGACCGAGTGCGTCTTGCTGACACTGATTTATGGCTAGAAGTTGAAAAAGATTACACCGTATACGGCGACGAAGTGAAATTCGGCGGCGGCAAAGTTATCCGTGATGGACAAGGGCAAAGCCAACGTCCAAGTGCCGAAACGCCAGATTTGGTGATCACCAACGCGATTGTGTTGGATTACTGGGGCATTGTAAAAGCAGATGTCGCCATCAAAGATGGCCGCGTTCAGGCATTGGGCAAAGCGGGCAACCCAGACGTTCAACCGGGCGTTGATATTGTGATTGGCCCGGGCACGGAGATTTTAGCGGGCGAAGGCTCAATTCTGACTGCTGGTGGCATTGATTCACACATTCACTTTATCTGCCCACAACAGATTGAAGAAGCACTGGCGTCAGGTGTGACAACCATGATTGGCGGAGGCACTGGGCCAAACACCGGTACTAACGCGACCACATGTACGCCGGGACCTTGGAACATGCACCGTATGCTGGAGTCACTCGATCAATTCCCGATGAACTTTGGTTTGTTAGGCAAAGGCAATGCAAGTCAGCCTGAAGCATTACGTGAACAAGTAACGGCAGGCGCAGTGGGTTTGAAGTTGCACGAAGACTGGGGAACCACACCCGCTTCCATCGATACTTGTTTAAGTGTTGCGGACGAGATGGACGTACAAGTTGCTATTCATACCGATACTCTCAACGAATCTGGTTTTGTTGAATCGACACTTGGCGCAATTGGCGACCGCGTGATTCATACCTACCACACTGAAGGTGCAGGCGGTGGTCATGCTCCCGATATTATCCGTGCGGCAGGTGAACCAAACGTTCTGCCTTCTTCGACCAACCCAACACGACCTTACACGGTCAATACGGTCGATGAGCATTTAGACATGTTGATGGTGTGTCACCATCTTTCACCATCGATTGCGGAAGATGTCGCGTTCGCCGAATCGCGTATCCGCCGTGAAACCATTGCCGCAGAAGACATTCTTCATGACTTAGGCGCGTTCTCGATGATCGCCTCGGATTCTCAAGCAATGGGGCGAGTGGGTGAAGTAGTGACTCGCACGTGGCAAACCGCACACAAGATGAAAGTGCAGCGTGGCAGCCTAAAAGAAGATTCAGACTACAGCGATAACTTCCGATTAAGACGCTATGTCGCTAAGTACACCATCAACCCTGCGATCACTCATGGTATGTCTCATGAAATCGGTTCTGTTGAAGCGGGGAAATTAGCTGACCTAGTTCTATGGAAGCCAGCCTTCTTTGGCGTGAAACCAAGCGTGATTTTGAAAGGCGGCATGATCGCCATGGCACCAATGGGTGACCCGAACGCTTCTATCCCAACCCCTCAGCCAGTTCACTATCGCTCTATGTTTGGTAGCTACGGCAAGGCGTGTCAGAACACATCGATGTTGTTTGTTTCCAAGGAAGCCAAAGCACAGAACATCGATAAGCAATTGGGTTTGCAGAGCTTGATTGGTGTTGTGAGCAACTGCCGAAATATCAGCAAAGCCGACATGAAGCTTAACGATTGGATGCCGAAGATTGAGGTCGACTCTCAGACGTACCAAGTGCGCGCCGATGGTGAATTACTGACGTGTGAGCCTGCTGAAGAGCTGCCAATGGCTCAGCGGTACTTTCTATTTTAAGAGCTCGGCTGAAGGCTCTTATTTTAGACCTTTAGCTGAAACTCGTATTTTAGCTCTTGGCTGAGGGCTCTTATTTTGAACGTTATAAATCTCACAAGGAGATTGAGGTAATAGCATGATTGAACTGACTCAACTGAATACTCAAATACAAAATGCACCGGACGGCTATTTAAGCCTGCCGATCGATAGCCGCATTAAAAGCCGTCTTAAGGTGATGCTAGATGACGGGCGCAATGCAGGGTTGTTTCTACCACGAGGTCATATCTTGCGTGGTGGCGAACAACTCTCAAGTGAATGTGGTTTAGTCGTAGAAGTGAAAGCGGCACCGGAAACCGTTTCGACGGTTTATTGTGAAGACCCACACTTGCTAACGCGAGTGGCGTATCACCTTGGCAACCGTCATGTTCCGCTGCAAGTGGAAGCGGGTTGGGTTCGTTACCAACACGACCATGTTTTGGATGAAATGGTTGAAGGTTTAGGCGCGACAGTGACCACCGAGAAACAACCGTTTGAACCTGAAGGTGGCGCTTATGGCGGTCGCTCTGGTGGACATCATCACCATCATTAATCGAGTCATTTGAGACTCACCCATTTATAGATACAACCACGATATTAATAACTATAAACGCAAGGAACTCGCGATGAACTTTAAAACAGCTGCAGGCTTATGCACTTTCACAATAGCTTCTCTAACAACATCGACATTGGCATTGGCTCACCCGGGGCACGGTTCGCATTCGGTTCATGAGTCTCACTCATTTATGTCTGGCTTAACTCACCCGGTTACAGGTATGGATCACCTGATCATGTTGATCGCTTTTGGTCTGTTAATTGGCGCACTTTCATTTTCCACCAAGACAAAAGCCGCTTTGATTGGCGGCGGGTTAGTGTCTTTGGTGGTAGGACTCATCGCAGGTCAAGCCTTAGGTTTCTCTGTGATTGTTGAACCAGCGATCATCGCTTCTCTATTCGTCGTCAGCTTATGTTTATGGCACGTGTTCTCACCATCAACCAAGCGTGTGAACAGTGTATTAGCGGCTTCGATTGGCATGTTGTTTTTCCATGGTTATGCGCATGGCGTTGAAGCTGCAGGTAACCTAACTCAGTTTGCAGCGGGTATGAGCATCACAGCTTTGGCTCTGATGGTTATAGGTGCTTTTGTTGGCCGCGCGGTTTACTCAAAATGGATGTCGGTTGGCGTGGCTTCAGCAAGCGCACTATTACTGCTAGGCGCATAAGCTCTCGAACTTTTTCGATTCTAGAAAATTGAGGGCACGATTATGACCACAACAGAAAATGTCGCCATCTATCGTCTGTTTCAATTGATCAGTCCGTCATTGCCAATTGGTGGGTTTACATACTCGCAAGGCCTTGAGTTAGCGGTTGAAGCGGGTTGGGTGACCGATCGTAACAGTATGGAACAGTGGCTCAATACCATCGTCAGCTCCAGTGTCGCGACTTTGGAATTGCCCATCTTAGAGCGTCTTTACCACGCTCTAGAAAAGGGTGAACTCGATGAGATTGAGCACTGGTGTAACTACCTGTACTCAAGCCGTGAAACCAGTGAATTGCGAGCGGAAGAGAAACAGCGTGGGCAAGCATTGAATACTTTGTTGAAGCGCTTAGATATCGATATTTCGCTGGTGGACTCTGTTGATAGTCATCCCAACCAATTGTTGGGCATGTGTATGGCGGCCCAGCATTGGGGTATTGATTTAGAAAGTCTCAAGCAGGGTTACTTATGGAGTTGGCTTGAAAATATCGTTACTGCAGGCGTGAAACTGGTGCCTTTAGGTCAAACCGATGGGCAGTTGGCATTGATTAATATCACCAACACCTTTCCTGAGGTAATCGAAAAGGCCCGCACGATAGAAGATTGGATGGTAGGCAGCTTTTCGCCATCAATGGCATTAGCAAGTTCACTGCACGAAACACAATACACACGACTATTTCGTTCGTAGCGGTCAGCGCGAACGATGTAGTAAAAAGAATATAAGGAAGTAGACAATGGAAAGTTATAAGCAACCACTTCGAATTGGTATTGGCGGCCCGGTAGGGTCTGGTAAAACAGCATTGTTAGAGGTGCTATGTAAGGCGATTAGAGACAAGCTCAACATTGCCGTAGTAACCAACGACATCTACACCCAAGAAGATGCAAAGATACTCACGCGAGCAGAAGCGCTGGAACCAGATCGCATCATTGGTGTTGAAACGGGTGGCTGTCCGCACACTGCAATTCGTGAAGATGCCTCGATGAACTTAGCTGCAGTCGAAGAGCTTGCTAAGCTGCACAAAAACCTCGATGTGGTATTCGTCGAAAGCGGTGGTGACAACCTCAGTGCCACGTTCAGCCCTGAGTTAGCCGACCTTACTATCTATGTAATCGATGTGGCGGAAGGGGAGAAGATCCCACGTAAAGGCGGGCCGGGTATTACACGTTCTGATCTGCTGGTTATCAACAAGATCGATTTAGCACCGTATGTTGGTGCGTCACTTGAGGTGATGGAGCAAGACACTCAACGCATGCGACCAACTAAGCCATACGTGTTCACCAACCTAAAAGAGAGCCAAGGTTTAGATTTCATCATTAACTTTATTGTGACGGAAGGGATGCTAACCATGAAGGAGCCTTCTACGACTGAGTAGGATTTGAATCAGGTCGTTTGCTTTTGAAGCCAATAGACACAAAAAAGCCCTGTCGATTATTCGATAGGGCTTTCTGGTTTTAAATGATTTTTAACGTCCTCGTTGAATCTAAAGCTCGCTCTTCGCGACTCTTGTTGTCACTTGCGATTCAATTACACCGTCTTCAACTTGAGTGGTGATCACTTCACCTACTTCTACGTCATTAATCGATGACACGGTCTTACTCGATGCTGAATGAGTAATGCTGTAGCCACGCTTTAGGGTAGCAAGTGGACTAACGGTCTCTAACTTCTCGGCAGCCATGGCTAGCTGGTGACGAGTGGTTAGCAGTGTTTTATCCATCGCATCTAATAGCTTTTGCTCTGAACGTTGTAGATGCAGTTTTTGTTCACCAAGGCGCTTTACTGGTGAGTTCAACTGAAGCTGGTGCTGTTTACGTTCAACACGCTGTGCATGTTGTTTTAGGTATTGAGTCATACCACGACGTAAACGCATGTCTAAGTCATCAAGCTGCTGACTCTGCTTTTGCAGTTGGTAGCTCGGGTGTTGTTTCTCTAAGCGGTATTTCAACGTTTGAGTTGATTGTGCTTGTTTGATTAGCACATGACGAATCGCACTCACTAAACGAGCACGTTTAGACGCATAAGCTTGCTCTTTATGACTGTTGTCACGGCTAACCAATTCAGCGGCTGCTGATGGCGTTGGAGCACGCATATCTGCCACGAAATCCGCGATAGTGACATCAACTTCATGGCCAACGGCGCTGATAATCGGTATTTGGCTTGCTGCAATTGTGCGAGCGACGATCTCGTTATTGAAACACCATAAGTCTTCTAATGAACCGCCACCACGACCAACGATCAATACATCACATTCGTCGCGCTCATTCGCACGTCCAATCGCTTGAGCGATCTGAATCGAAGCTCCTTCACCTTGTACCATGGTCGGATACACGATGACTGGCAATGACGGGTCGCGTCTTTTCAGTACATCGAGAATATCGAAGAGGGCTGCACCTGTTTTAGAGGTGATAACACCAACGCACTTAGGATGTTCTGGCAGAATTTGCTTACTGGACTGGGCAAATAGCCCTTCTGCAGCGAGGTTCATCTTAAGCTTTTCAAACTCTTGCTGAAGCTTACCATCACCCTCTGGCTGCATGCTTTCGATGATGAGTTGATAGTCACCGCGTGGCTCATAAAGAGACAGACGTGCTTTGACTAAAACTTGATTACCGTTCTGAGGCTTAAAAGTCACACGGCGGTTATTGCCACGAAACATAGCGCACTTAACTTGAGCGCGAGAGTCTTTAAGCGTGAGGTACCAGTGACCAGAGACAGGTGCAGAGAAATTTGAGATTTCACCAACGAGCCAGACTATTCCCATTTCGTTTTCTAATAGGAGACGAACCTCTGAGTTGAGGCGAGAAACAGTAAAGATGTTTGGATTAGTCATAGAAGCACTATCTTTCCTTGAAGGAAGGTCTTTCTTGGAATCTCACAGGGCGTGAGTATGGAAGATAGCGGCAATATAATACATAGCAAGGGGGTAAATGCAAATTAAAAATACAAAAATGTGTAGCCAAGCGATTTCGTTGGCCGTATAATCCGTCCGCAATATCTAATCCAAATGCAGTTTGATTTTCCTTAATTGGCTGCCCTCATTAGGCGAAACGATGAGATTGGATTGTTTCTTTTTACTCCTATTATTGTGAGATATTGCAAATGCTAAGAATTGCCAAAGAAGCGCTGACATTCGACGACGTACTGCTAGTGCCAGCACACTCCACCGTTCTCCCTAATACAGCTGATCTTCGCACTCAGCTGACGAAGAATATTTCCCTAAACATCCCAATGATCTCTGCATCGATGGATACTGTGACAGAAGCTCGCCTAGCGATTGCACTGGCACAAGAAGGCGGAATAGGCTTCATTCATAAGAACATGTCTATTGAACAGCAAGCTGAAATGGTTCGCCAGGTTAAAATTTACGAAGCAGGTGTGGTTTCTCACCCTGTTACTGTAAACCCTGACGCGACAATCGCTGATGTTGTAGCCCTTACTCAAAAACACGGCTTTGCCGGTTTCCCTGTTGTTACTGAAACAAACGAACTTGTTGGTATTATTACTGGCCGTGACGTTCGCTTTGTGACTGACCTTTCTAAGAAAGTTGATGTAGTAATGACGCCTAAAGCTCGCCTTGCTTCTGTTAAAGAAGGTGCAACTCGTGAAGAAGTTCAAGAGAAAATGCACGAAGCGCGCGTTGAAAAAGTTCTTGTTGTAAATGATGACTTCCAACTAACTGGAATGATCACTGCAAAAGATTTCCATAAAGCAGAACGTAAACCAAACGCTTGTAAAGATGAGCGCGGCAGCCTACGTGTAGGTGCAGCTGTTGGTGCTGGTGCTGGTAACGAAGAGCGCGTTGCTGCTCTAGTTGAAGCTGGCGTAGACGTTCTACTTATCGACTCTTCACATGGTCACTCTGAAGGCGTACTTAACCGTATCCGTGATACGCGTGCTGCATACCCTGATCTACAAATCATCGGTGGTAACGTAGCAACTGGCGCTGGTGCTCGTGCTCTTATCGAAGCCGGTGTTAGTGCGGTTAAAGTAGGTATCGGCCCGGGTTCAATCTGTACGACTCGTATCGTTACTGGTGTTGGTGTTCCTCAAGTAACAGCAATCGCAGACGCAGCTGAAGTGGCTAACGAATACGGTATTCCAGTAATCGCAGATGGCGGCATTCGCTTCTCTGGCGATATCTGTAAAGCTATCGTTGCTGGCGCATCTTGTGTGATGGTTGGTTCAATGTTCGCGGGTACTGAAGAAGCACCGGGTGAAGTTATCCTTTATAACGGTCGTTCTTACAAGTCTTACCGTGGTATGGGTTCTCTTGGCGCTATGTCTCAAGGTTCTTCTGACCGTTACTTCCAATCTGACAACGCTGCAGACAAGCTTGTTCCAGAAGGTATTGAAGGTCGTATCGCATACAAAGGTCGTCTAAAAGAGATCGTTCACCAACAGATGGGCGGTCTACGCTCAAGCATGGGCCTAACGGGTTCTGCAACTGTTGAAGACATGCGTACTAAAGCTGAGTTTGTTCGTATCTCTGGTGCGGGCATGAAAGAATCTCACGTACACGATGTTCAAATCACGAAAGAAGCACCTAACTACCGTTTAGGTTAATAATACGTCCAAACGTTTGAATAATGTGCTGATTTAGTCGGCACATTAATATACCAATCGTAGTAAATAACTGGTCATCCTAGCTTGTTAAAAACCTCGATAACTTCGTTAGAATTTTTGATTGTAGAATAACTACTTATCAGAAAATCCTGCCTTGTTTTCAAGCTTTTTTCCTGCGCTATTCCTGAACACTTACTTACTGTGATTGGTATTATATCTAAAGCCTGTTTTGTTGAACGTATGATTTTTGCAAAACATCGCCTTACAGATAACCTACGAAAACGTTTGCTTTATTTCTTGAAGAGTTAATCAGAGGTGAGTAAACTCGCCTCCGTTTTATCACATAGCCAATAAGACTGCTTACAATGACTAAAAATATTCATGACCAACGTATTCTAATTCTGGACTTCGGTTCTCAATACACACAGCTAGTAGCTCGTCGTATTCGTGAGATCGGTGTTTACTGTGAACTTTGGAGCTGGGACGTAGAAGAAGCGGATATTCGTGAATTCAATCCAGACGGTATCATCCTATCTGGTGGCCCTGAAAGTGTAACGGAAGAGAATTCTCCACGTGCACCTCAGTACGTATTTGATTCAGGTGTTCCTGTCTTCGGTATCTGCTACGGCATGCAAACTATGGCTGAGCAACTTGGCGGTAAAGTAGCAACGTCTACTGAGCGCGAGTTCGGCTATGCAGCGGTACAAGTAACGGGTGAATCTGCACTTTTCGCTGACCTTGAGACAACTCAAGACGTTTGGATGAGCCACGGTGACAAAGTGGTTGAAATCCCTGCTGATTTTACAAAAATCGCAGAGACAGACACTTGCCCATACGCAGCAATGGCAAACGAAGATAAGAAATACTACGGTGTTCAATTCCACCCAGAAGTAACACACACTAAAAACGGCCTAAAAATGCTTGAGAACTTCGTTCTTAACGCGTGTGGTTGTGAAGGTCTGTGGACTTCAGCGTCTATCATTGAAGATGCAGTTGCACGCATTAAAGAACAAGTAGGTGACGACGAAGTTATCCTTGGTCTTTCTGGTGGTGTTGATTCATCTGTAGTTGCGATGCTTGCTCACCGCGCTATCGGCGACAAACTAACATGTGTATTTGTTGATAACGGCCTTCTTCGTTTAAACGAAGGCGAGCAGGTTATGGACATGTTTGGTGACAAATTCGGCCTTAACATCATTAAAGTTGATGCTGAAGAACGTTTCCTTAACGCTCTGGAAGGCGAAGCTGAACCAGAAGCGAAACGTAAGATCATCGGTCACGTATTCGTAGATATCTTCGACGAAGAGTCTAAGAAACTGAAGAATGCTAAATGGCTTGCTCAGGGTACTATCTACCCAGACGTCATCGAGTCTGCAGCATCTAAGACTGGCAAAGCACACGTAATCAAATCTCACCACAACGTTGGTGGCCTTCCTGATGATATGGAAATGGGCCTTGTTGAGCCTCTACGTGAGCTGTTTAAAGATGAAGTACGTAAGATCGGCCTAGAGCTTGGTCTTCCATACAACATGCTTTACCGCCACCCATTCCCGGGTCCAGGTCTAGGTGTTCGTGTACTTGGCGAAGTGAAGAAAGAGTACTGTGATTTACTGCGTCGTGCTGATGCTATCTTCATTGAAGAGCTTCACGCTGCTGACCTTTACCACAAAGTATCTCAAGCATTCACGGTATTCCTACCAGTACGTTCAGTTGGCGTAATGGGCGATGGCCGTAAGTACGATTGGGTTGTATCTCTACGTGCTGTAGAAACTATCGACTTCATGACTGCTCACTGGGCACACCTACCATACGACTTCCTAGGTAAGGTTTCTAACCGCATTATCAACGAAGTTAACGGCATCTCACGTGTTGTTTACGATATTTCTGGTAAGCCACCAGCAACTATCGAGTGGGAATAATCTCTTAGAGATTTAACCAGTTTTGATTAAGCTCTTAAGCCTCGAACTCGTTCGGGGCTTTTTTCTTTCTGATTCAGGGTATTAAAGAGCTATATATAACCGCTAGAAACCGAATGAGTTGGAAACTAGATATCAGCTCAAGAAAGTATGAGACGCGTTGTTACGTTTAACTATACATAAAACTATCACTCGCATTTTTTATAAATTCATACCGCAACAACTAGGTCATTTCCCACGCGCCGCATACTCTTTGATGGACTTATTAAGGACAGATAAGAGAATCCATCATGTTAAAAATCAAATATTTGGCGACAGTGCTCGGCTGCACATTGGCAGCGCAGAGTCATGCGTCTTTGAACATCCAACCTGATCCGCAAAACCCGAATGGTTACCTTGTTGAAAAGTCGGCCCTACAAGCTGCTGAACAAGCGAAAACATCCGATCCTATGTATGCGATCTGGTCACAAGCATTACAGACTCGTCCCAATAGTATTGTTGAAGCGATAGAACCGGGCTTAGCCTCGAATCCTGAAAACGTGAAACGAGTCGAGCGTGTATTCCCCCAATCTGAATGGGATTTCCTCACTCAAATGGCTGCGCCAGAATATACTTACACTCGCTTCTTACGTGCGATTGGCAAATTCCCAGCCTTCTGTGGAGAGTACACCGACGGCCGTGACTCCGACGCCATTTGTAAAAAATCCATCATTACGGCCTTTGCTCACTTCTCACAAGAGACGGGCGGTCACATTGCGATAGACAACACCTCTGATAATCCATTAGCTCTCGAAGAGTGGCAGCAAGCGCTGGTGCATGTTCGTGAAATGGGTTGGTCTGAAGGCCAAGAAGGTTATACCACGGGTTGTGGTCAGAACGATTGGCAGAATGCACGTTGGCCATGTGCCGCGGGGCAGGGTTACTTCGGACGTGGTGCTAAACAGCTTTCTTACCATTTTAACTACGGCGCGTTCTCGGAAGTGATGTTTGATGGTGATGCGACGGTTCTATTGAATAATCCGGGTTTAGTGGCGGATTCTTGGTTGAACTTGGCTTCTGCTATCTGGTTCTTCCTTACGCCTCAAGCGCCTAAACCAGCCATGCTGCACGTGATTGACCGTACTTGGACGCCCTCTCAACGCGAGTTGGATGCGGGAATTGGTTATGGCTTTGGTACCACGATCAATGTGATTAATGGTGGTATCGAGTGTGGTGAGCAGAACAAAGACAAAGGCCAACCCGTTAACCGTATTCGTTATTGGGAAGGGTTAGCGGCGCACTATCAAATTCCGGTAGAAGCGGATGAAGCCAATACTTGTTGGCAGCAAACGCCTTACGGAAGCTTGAATCTCAACGGCGCGACCGATGTGTTGTACACCAACTGGGATGGTAACTGGAAATACTACGCAGACCGCCCAGAAGGCTACTCATTTGAATGTGAGTTGGTTGGATTCCAAACGGCATATTCAGCGCTAGTGGCTGGCGATTACGAGAAGTGTGTGACCAACTTTTATGGTTCTCATGCGAGCTGGCCTGAAGTGAAAGTGGTCGATAAGCTTGATCCGGTAGACCCTGGAACTGATCCGGGTGTTAATGGTTGGAGTGCGACTAAGGTTTACAACGCGGGTGACCAAGTGACTCACAACGGCGCAACCTACGAAGCGAAATGGTGGACACAAGGGGATGACCCTGCCAATGGCGGCCCTTGGAAGTTGATTGCTGGAGAGCCAACACCACCCGTAGTCACCGATCCTGCGCCAGTCGATCCTACACCTGTTGACCCAACACCAGTTGAACCACCTGTTACCGAGCCGCCTGTCGTCGTTGACCCATCGGTGTTTATCACATGGCAAGCGGGCGTTAGCCAAGTGAGTAACGGTGATAAAGTGACGCATAACGGCAAGTGTTTCGTGGCTAAAAACGGCCCGGGTGTATGGGAAAGCCCTGTTCAGTCGAATTGGTTCTGGGATGAAATTAGCTGTAATTGATCGTTTGAATACTGAAAAGCGGTCTAACCGACGAGTTCAGTAATACGACCATAATGATATAAATAATCAAAAGCCGAAAGTTTCTACTTTCGGCTTTTTTTCGTTTCGAACTTGGCTATCTAAGGAGGGATATTGGTCTATTTGGCTATGTTGAAGCGCATTTAAAGACTAATTATCCAGTTAGAGGATAAAGTTCTGTACAAATGGAGGTTGTGAATTTATATTCAAATTTAATTTATATTTATTCTTTTATTTTAGGGTTAAGGTGTGCCTATGGAACAGACAGATATCACGTCACTCATCCCCATTGTGATTACTTTGGTGTTGTCGTTGGCGACAAGGAATGTGGTGATTGGCCTTTTTGCTGGCGTGCTGAGTGGTGTTGCGATGCTGACTGGCATGTTTAGCGAACTTAACCCGCTTGATACGTTTGGTACCATGGTTAAAGGTTACCTAGTTCCTCAACTTACCGATAGCTATAACGCAGGTGTGATCATGCTGTTGGTGTTCATCGGTGGCTTTGTTGCTTTAATGGAGAAGTCGGGTGGTGGTGTTGCGTTTGCCAAGCGTGTTACTCAATGGGTAAGCAATAAATGCCAAGCTCAAATCTCAGCATGGTTGGGTGGAATCGTTATATTTTTCTCAGACTTAGGCACCCCTTTAATTGTTGGCCCTGTTTTTCGTCCTCTTTTCGATAAACTGAAACTCTCAAGACAGAAGCTAGCATTCATCATCGACTCAACCTCGTCGCCCGTCGCTATTCTTATCCCTTTCATTGGATGGGGCGTTTACATCATGAGTCTGATTCAAAAAGAGTTCACGGCGTTGAATATCAACATGTCTGATTGGGATGCTTTCATCGGTGCGATTCCTTTTCAGTTCTACGCATTCCTCGCGATTTTCATCGTCCCGTTAGTGTCCGTTAAAGGTTTAGACTTTGGGCCAATGGCAAAAGCCGAGCGTGATTGCCAAGCGGGAATTAACTCTGGCGTGAATAACGAATCACTAAATCCGTTCTCGCATAAAAATGCAAAGGCATCTTTTGTCTGGGCACCATTGTTAGTGATGCTGGTGGTGTTGTGTGCGATGTTAGTTCCTCAAGGCTTCCCGTTCCAAAAGGTCGCGGGTTCATCGTTCAGAGCAGCTTTATCATCGGCTTACTTTTTTGCGGCGATTACCTTAATCTCACTCATGGCTTACTACGGCGTAAGAAAGCTGTCTGATGGTGTTTCAGTGTATTTAAAAGGCATGGGAAACATGATGCCCGTAGCGATCATCTTGGTATTGGCGTGGGCGCTAAGCACAGTCGGTAAAGAGTTGGGCGCAGCCGCTTATATTGCCGAGCAAGCACAGAGTGGTTTTCCATACTGGTTAGTACCAGCGGTCGCTTTTTTGTTGTCGGCGATTATTTCATTCGCAACAGGATCGTCGTGGGGAACCTTCGCGATAATGATGCCATTGGTTATTCCAACCGCGATTGCGATTGATGCACCGCTACTCGTCGCAATTGGCGCTGTGTTGTCTGGTGGTTTGTTTGGTGACCATTGCTCACCGATCTCTGAAACAACGATTCTTTCTTCAACAGGGGCAGGGTGTGACCAGTTTGAACACTTTAAGACACAGCTTCCTTATGCGTTGATGAACGGCTCTATCGCTTTGGTTAGTTTTGTAGTGGCAGGCTTTACTGGAAGTGCATGGGTGGTTCTAGGTGCGCTTGTTGCTCAGCTTATCCTTGTGACTCTGTTAGCTAAACGAGATGCGAGTAAAAACGCTTCTTCAGAAGTTCAATCTCAAGTGTCTGAATCTAAACCACAACAAGCGTAATTTAAGATTACAAATGAGAGACTAGATACGGGATGCGAGTAAACGAGTAGCGAAAAGCTCGCTCCCTATCGTTCGTCACTTTATACCTCATATTCCTTACTCTATCCGTCATTCCCTATAGCGAGGTATGAGCATAGTAGGGAATCTCTCGCGTTTACCGTTGGTGTATATATTGAAAGGCAGATTCCAGACATCTCGTCCCTCGATTCCGGAATGACGATCTAATGAATAGATACGGGATGCGAGTAAACGGGTAACGAAAAGCTCGCCCTCTGTTGCCTACGTTTGCTATTAAGGGGGCGCTTACTCAAATCTAAAGACTCTTTTCGCATCTCGTATCTCGTTACTCGCATCTTTTTTATAGCGTGATAGGGAATCTGCTTACTTATAGTTTCTATGAATTAATTAGCGTCGTTATGAAACTAATTTTCCATAGGATCATTTACACAATCTTAGTTTTCGATAACTGGATTACCTAGTTGAGCGGTTTATAGATTAAAATTTTCTTACAAACTTTGTAGATTTTTTTTAATCAACCACTTTAATAAGGTAAATTCGCAATGTCGACCAAACTAGCTAACCCAGCGCCACTAGGCTTAATGGGTTTCGGTATGACCACTATTCTTCTTAATATCCACAACGCAGGTTTCTTCCCAATGGATTCAATGATCCTTGCGATGGGTATTTTTTACGGTGGTTTAAGCCAAGTTATCGTGGGCACAATGTGTTTCAAACGTGGTGACACGTTCGGTACAACTGCGTTTACTTCTTACGGCCTATTCTGGTTGTCTTTGGTTGGTTTGATTGTAATGCCTTACATGGGTCTACCAGCAAGCCCTGCAGCATTCATGGGTTGGTACCTATTACTATGGGGCATCTTCACCGGCTTCATGTTCATCGGTTCTCTATGCTACCCAGTTGCGAAGCAAGTAGTATTCGGTTCACTAACTATCTTGTTCTTCCTACTTGCAGCTCGTGATTTCACTGGCAGCGAACTAATCGGCACTATCGCTGGTTTTGAAGGTATCTTCTGTGGCGCTTCAGCTATCTACTTTGCTATGGCACAAGTCATCAACAACGAATACGGCCGCACAGTACTGCCTGTTGGTGAGAAGAAAGCACCGCAAATGGCAACACAAGAAATCGCTGCTTAATACTCTAACTTGGGAACAGTTAGTTTGTTATAAGCCGTTTATTGGTTATGAATAAAACAAAAGGGGTTAGCCGAAATGGCTAACCCCTTTTTTATGCGTTATTAATAGCGCGAGTTAAAGCGATCTATTTATTAAAGCGATCTATTTATTAAAGCAATCTGTTTGTTAAGGTAATCTTAAGCTGAAGGTTGCTCTACAGGTTTAGTGTCTGCAGTTTCAGCTTCAGGAGACTTGCCTGTTTTACGCTTGTACTTTTCTTCCCAGTAAGTAGCACCTTTAATGCCTAGTTTTACAGGGTTGAATGTGTACTCAGTCACACCTTGTTTCTGCTGTTCTTCGTAGTCTGCTAGAGCTTTAAGCGCAGGCTTAGACATGAAGAAGATGATCAGAATACCAACGATGTTTAACCATGCCATCAAGCCAACACCAACATCACCCATTGCCCATGCAAGGTTAGCTGTTTTGACTGTGCCATAGAAAACCGCAGTGATAAGAACAAGCTTAAGTACGAACATCATGCCAGGGATCTTGATGGTACGACGTAGGTAAGCAATATTCGTTTCTGCGATGTAGTAGTAAGCAAGAATCGTTGTAAATGCGAAGAAGAACAGAGCAAATGCGATGAATGGCTTACCAATACCTGGTAATGCACTTTCAATAGCAAGCTGTGTAAATACAGGACCATTCGCACCAATGTTTGCTGCTAGGTTCTGAACAAGGAACACGCCTTCAGCGCCGCCGTGAACGTTGTAAGCACCAGTGATGATGATCATGAACGCTGTAGCAGAACATACTAGAAGAGTATCGATGTAGATAGAGAACGCTTGTACCAAACCTTGCTGAGCTGGGTGATCGACATTTGCCGCTGCTGCCGCGTGAGGACCAGTACCTTGACCTGCTTCGTTTGAGTAAACACCACGCTTAACACCCCAACCAATTGCAGCACCAAAGCCCGCCATAGGTGTGAATGCATCGCCAAGAATCATTCCGAAAACAGCTGGCACTTGGCCGATGTTTAGCAAGATGATAACGAACGCGATAATGATGTAAGCCAATGCCATGAATGGAACAACAATTTGTGTGAAGTTCGCAATACGTTTAACACCACCAAAGATGATGAAAGCAAGGATGATAGCAACAACAGTACCAGTGAAAATTTTAGCGAAACTGAATGTACCGATAGCTGTTTCAATCATGTCGCCTGAGCCAAATGCAGCTTCTACAGCATTACCAATACTGTTTGACTGAACACCTGGAAGCAAAATGCCACATGCAAAAATAGTCGAGATAGCGAAGATCCATGCGTACCACTTCTGGCCCATTGCTTTTTCAATGTAGTAAGCCGGACCGCCACGGAACTGGCCTTCGTCTTCTTCTTTGTAGATTTGCGCTAGCGTAGATTCTGCGTAAGCAGTCGCGGCGCCAAAGAAGGCTACAACCCACATCCAGAATACTGCACCCGGGCCACCGAAACCGATAGCGGCAGCAACACCAGCAATGTTACCTGTACCTACACGGCCAGATAGCGAAACGGCAAGAGCTTGGAAAGACGAGATGCCTTTTGCAGAGCTTTTACCTGATAGTAGCAAGCGCCACATTTCAAAGAAGTGACGGATTTGAACAAATCGAGTCATGATGGAGTAGAACAAACCTGCACCTAAACATAGGTAGATAAGTACTGGGCTCCAGATTATTCCATTCAAAAAATCAACGAATGACTGCATGAGTATTTTCCCTGTTAGTTTTACTTATGATTGTTTTTCGAACAACACAATACTTCACTTGTAACCCAAGTGTTAAATTATTTAACTGCGCATTAGGATTACTGTGACATAAAGCAAGTTACAGAGGGGGTTTGTTAACGCTTAGTTCTAATTCGATAATCGTTCCATTTAACTTCGTATGCAACTGGTTTTGCTTGCTGGTGTTTTGCAGAGTGAATAAATAGTGATTAATACAAAAAGGGTAACTTGAGGTGTACAGAAGAAAAGAAATTGAGAAAAACAGTGTTCAAATCCGCTTAGCATGAACGGCTGTTATGTGAGTAGTGGGGGGGAGTAAGCTGGAACATATCACCGACATTGAGTCCGCAGGCAGGCCTAAGTGGCTGCATTCTTGAGGGTATGATTACGACAGTTTTAATCTTTATCAAAGAGGATGTCGCGAATTTGGTCGCAACTTCAAACAACCTTGAATCCTTGTTTAAGTAATTCTTGAGCGAACTCAGACTGAGTATTTGGTTCGCCATGTATCAAATGCACTTCTCTTGGTGGAGCGGAAATTCCTGCTATAAATCGGTTGAGATCCTCTTTATCGGCATGAGCCGAGTAGCCAGACATGCCATGAATTTGAGCATTGACCTCAACGTCTTTGTTATCAATAGAAACCTGCATTTCGGCTTGTTGCAGTTCTCGCCCGAGCGTTCCGTGCGCTTGATAGCCCGCTAAAATCACATCGGTTCGTTTATCGGGAAGCAAGGCTGATAAGTAGTTCATTATCCTGCCGCCCTGACACATTCCAGAAGCTGCGACCACAATTGCGGGTTCACCTGTCGACTTAAGGCGATTAACGATTTTCTTGTGCATTCTATGCCCATCAACCGTAATGCATTGTTCAAAAGCGAGTGGGTGACGTTTCAGTTCAAGACGTTGCTTTGCTTCTTGTCCCCACAACTCTTTAAAGCGTCGGTATGAACGCGTCACTTTCTGAGCCATAGGTGAGTCGAGAATAATAGGAATATCGGCGCTGAGTTGATGCTCAAAGATCAGGTTTTCAATATCAAACAACAGTTCTTGTGTTCTGCCGATACTAAATGCCGGGATCAGGATGACGCCTCCATCGAGTAACGAACGGTCAATAATTGCTTTGAGGCGTTCAGAGCGTGAAGCAATATCGTCGTGCGTGCTAGTGCCGTAAGTCGACTCAATAAATAAGTAATCGGCTTGTTGTGGTGGTTTAGGATCCGGCAGCAGTGGCGTGTTACTTGGGCCCAAGTCGCCTGAAAAGACCACCACTTCTTGGTTGGGTAACTTAAGCTCAATATAGGCGGAACCTAAGATATGCCCAGCAGGTTGAAAACGAGCATACAGAGTATTTGGTCTATGATGATTCTTTCCGTCGTTTTGCTGTTTAGAGACAATTGGAAACCATTCCCCATAAGGCTTAGGAGCAATCAACGAATGAATTTTTTTAAGGATGAGTTTGGATTGTTTATGACTGAGCCCTTGCAGTTTTAAGCCATCTTCAATCATTAAAGGAGCGAGTTCGGCGGTGGCTTGCGTGCAATAAATTGGCTGGTTAAATCCACTGGCGAGTAACCAAGGTAACCGGCCAATATGATCAATGTGGGTATGGGTCAGCAGCAGAGCGTTGAGGTGGGAAGTTTCAAATTCAATATCAAGAGAACGTGCGTCCGAACCTTGGGACTCTTTACCTTGAAACAAGCCACAATCGATGAGCACCGCTTGGCCTGAATCTCTTAATTCGTGACAAGATCCTGTGACGGTATGTTTGCCGCCATGGTGAATCACTTCCATCGTTTACTCCCATTGCTCTATAAAGCCATTAACGCCTGTTTTTATTTTGCGGATAAGCGCCGGCATGTAAAACAAGAACAATGAGAGTTGCGATCGTTGAGTGTCTTTTAAAGTAATTGAGCGATGACTTAGTGTATTCGTTGCGAGTTAGCTCTTGTTCCTTCTGTGACTATCTTGTTAGCGCGTAGAAGAACCGTCTGAATCCAGCTCTGGATTTTGTTGAGCCTCTATACGAGCCACTTCGTCATCAAGCTCTGCTATTTTTTCTGCCATGATTGCGTGACAGCGATTGGCCAGTTCTCTTGCGTCGCTGATCTTGTATCCAGACACATCGATAGGTTCAAGCATCTCGGTGATCACAATGCCATTATTAACTCGGTTGAGGTCAATCTTATTGTGTGTGGTGCTGGTACACATCGGGGTGATAGGCACACCGGCTTCAATCGCCATTCGGAAAGCGCCCGTTTTGAATGGCAGTAGTCCACGCCCTTTACTGCGCGTTCCTTCTGGGTAAACCCAAACAGACAGATCTCGCTGATGAATCGCTTCCGCCACTTGCTTGATGGTATCGCGTGCTTTGGATTTATCTTCGCGGTTAATCATGATGTTACCGGTGATCCAATACAGCAGGCCAAAGAAAGGCACATACAACAAATCACGCTTGCCTAAAGAAACGGTACGAGGCCTTAGCATTCCTGGGTCGGTCACAAAGTCTAATATGCTTTGGTGGTTGGATATGTATACGCTTTTTTCTGACGTTGGCGCATTGTCTAGGCCACGCTGCACCAGTTTCACACCGACGATCTTTTGTAGTTGATTGAACCAACGGCAGAAAACGTACACATGCTTAGGGTTCTTGGGGCTAAACAAGCAGTAAACAAAAGCACAGAGGGTGGTGAAAATAATAAACACCGTAGCCAAAATAATACGAAGAACAGCAAGCACAATTCACTCCTTACTCACCGCAAGATTACAGTGATTAAATAGTTTTAGATGCTTGAAGTTTTCACTCTATTTAACCGAATTGCAACAATTAACTGTTATGGGGGGCTTTTTTTAGATCTTTATATAAAACAAGGACTAACAATGGGTGTTTGACACGATCATCGAGCTTACACGTGTTCACCAGTAGGTAGGCATGTTCACCAATACTGTTTATTTGGATCCGACTTTTCTACCCATTCAGGATCTTGACGTGACTCTAAATAGAGTTGTAGGCCGTTATAGGACATGAAAGCTGCAGGGCCACCAAGATGCTCGAAATAGTCAAAATAATCATCTTCGAGTGAACAAAGGTGAGCTAAATCTTTAACGTTATTCATCATTGCCCATTGAATGGCAAATACAGGCGCTATTGAGCCAGAGATACTCACTTCTTCGACATTCGGGTTGAACAGTGAGTTGGCTTGTTCAAGCAGTATCTCTTCTTGTTCAGACTCTTGCTGTAACACCTCTTCGATGATCTCTGAGCGTTTGGTATTAGAGACATTCTTGTTTAGCTTGGCGATTCGTAGTGCGTAGCTAAAACGGTCTGTTGAAACGATATCGACAAGTTGCGATAGCAGCTCTTTGTCTACGCCCGCAGCCTTAGTGAAATAATCGATACATGAATTGATTGAAGCATAGCGAGTACCGTCGAATTCAAAGCCACTGGTTTCGTCGTAGACCTCTATTACAATGTCATCAACCGACAAAGGCCAACCTTTATAGTCGATTCGCTGTTTGGCTATTTGATACATCTTCCAAGCACTGCGCCCAAACCCGCCAAGTGTCGATCCCGAGAAATCTGAATCAATAAGCTCTTGCTCCGTCCAGTTCTCACCGATGCCTAGGTGCTTTGCGTACTTATCGATGAGTGCGTGTTTTATCTGATCGCGCACAGCCCAAATTGAGGTTAGATCCTTTGCATACCTAACACTCGCGCACTCCTTACAAGCCGGTAGTGCAATCGGTGAATAGTCTATCTTGGCAATAGCTTGTGCATTCTTAGGGAATTCAACAACATCATCGGAAGGTTCACCACAAAACCAACAGGTGTGGCGCAGGTTAAATGGGATGTCTATGTGTGAGTATGTGGTCATTAGTCTTTTGTCGGCTAGGTGCTTGAGGTTGGTTTAATTATCAAAACAATTATCCCTGTTCGGGCTTGTCCTTGCACGCTGTTATTGGGTCTTCTGACTATATTTAACCAACGACAATAATAAAATCAACGCAATTCGGAGGCTGTGTATGTTCTTTATTCTCGCTTTGTTCTGCATCTTTCTGGTGGGATACCTCGCCCAAACTACCGGCCTTTGCATGGTTCGGGGCGTTAAAGAGGCGACAAGCGGATCACCAATGTTGATTGTCGCGATTGTGTTTAGTGGCTCATTGGCTTGGGTGTTTATGGCATTAGGATCGGCAGTGGAAGGACGAGCGTTATCTTCTGCGTTTTGGCCGAGTCTGTTTTCTCTGTTTGGTGGTTTTCTGTTTGGTATTGGCGCGGCAATTAATAGTGGTTGCGGAGTTTCGACGGTTAGCCGTTTAGCTCGTGGCGAAGTGGTTATGTTGGCGACCATATTAGGGTGGTTCGTTGCTTGGCTGTTGTTTGCTCCGGCTTTACCGACGGAGTTAAAAGGTTCTCGGTTGGTTTTATCTGATTTTTCTCGTTATGCATTTCTTGGGATCATTTCGTTCATTATTGTGGTGAGTTGCTACTTCATGAATGTGGTAAATCGCAAGTTATGGTTCTCAATGTTGGGGATTGGGTTAATGGCAGGCTTTGTTTTCTTGTATGAGCCACACTGGACGCCAAGTGGATTGTTGAAATCTATGGGGACTTCTCTTTGGCACGGCAAAGCCGAAGATTGGCCAAGCAGCGAGCGCTTTATATTGATGATCTCTCTGTTAGTTGGCATGGTCAGCGCCGCGTTCTTTACTGGGTCTTTTTCTTTGAGGTTTAGTCCGATACGTCGATTTGGCAAACATTTGGTTGCTGGTGTGCTTATGGGCTTTGGAGCCGTAATGGCAGGTGGCGGGAACGATACTCAGCTGTTAGTGGCAATGCCAGTACTTTCTCTGGCCGGTGTTTTTTCTGTGTTGAGTATCATTGTGGGCATATATACCGGAGTTAAGTTGATTCAAAGCCGATAGTTAGCGACAGTACGTAAATAGCATAGGCACGTAATTTGAGAACATAATGAAATACATCGGAATTGATGGCTGCAAGGCGGGTTGGATCGCTTGGATTGTCTCTGGCAATGAGATACCTACGTTTAAAGTGGTAAACACCCTCGATGAGTTGGTTGATGAATTTGCAGGTTCGACGACGTTAATCGATATGCCGATTGGCTTTAGTGACTCGCTCACTCCAGATAGGTTATGCGATAAAGCGGCAAGACGTTTTCTTACCAGTAAGCGTGGCTCTTCCGTTTTTCCTGTTCCGTGTCGTGAGGCGGTTTACCAAACCGATTACATTACGGCGTGTAATACCAATGTGCAGCAGCTTGATAAGAAGTTTTCTAAGCAGACTTGGGGAATTGTGCCCAAGATCCGCGAACTTGATGAACTAATTGAATCTCACCCAAGCCTTTCGATAAGGGAATCACATCCTGAAGTTGTGTTTGCAGCATTGAAAGACGAACCGCTGACGTTTTCCAAACGAACACAAGAAGGCAAAGAGGAACGGCTTTCTATTATTCAGCAACTCGCCCCTCAATGGTGTGACCGCTTGTCGTTGGCCATTTCAAATACCAAGCGTAAAGACGTCGCGATAGATGATATCTATGATGCTTTTGTACTGATGTTGATCGCCTATTACGCTCCGCAATTATCGACCTTACCTGAACTTTCTGATGTTGGTGGAGAAGCGGATGTCGACCAGAACGGACGAGTTCGAGAGATTGTTTATTGGAACAAAACGCGCTAACAAAACGTGCCCTCAATTTGGCTTAATATGCTATTTTCCAACTCCTGCTACTTTTCACTCTTACTATTTTTGAGTCTTTGATATGAAACATTTTATTGTCGGCTGGTTGGCCACTGTGCTCAGTGCTGCGAGTTATGCTCAAGTTGCGCCTATATCTCAATGGCAGTGCGATATGATGAAAAAGAACAATGTATTGAGCAGTGGTGCGCCTGTTGGTTGTGAGCGGTTATCCAAAGTGGATTTCGATTTCATTAATTTCAAAGGGGAAACGCAACAGGGCAATATGATCGTGCTTGATGTTATTGCGCCTGCTGTTGAACAAATCTTTTCAGAGCTTAAACAGCGCAATTTTCCTCTTCATTCCGCTCGCCTAATGCGTGAATTCAGAGGTGACGACAACGCCTCAATGGACGCGAACAACAGCAGCGCCTTTAACGCTCGTCCTATTACAGGCGGAGGAGGTTGGTCGAAACATGCCTATGGTGTGGCAATCGACATCAACCCAGTTCAAAACCCTTTCTTAGACTTCGATAACAACGGACTAATCACGGTAAAGCCATCGCAATCGGCTACCCGCTATGTGAACCGTACTCGCTTTCGTGCTCGTGACGAAATTGAACGCCGAGGCATGGCAGAAGATGTGGTTGAGCTGTTTGCTCATCACGGATTTATGATCTGGGGAGGGGATTGGAATAGCCCCATCGACACTCAACATTTGGAGGTCGGCTCAAGAAAGTTCGTCAATCAACTGCTCTCTAAACCCAAACCTGAAGCCAAAGTGTTATTTGAGCGCTACGTCGAATCTTATCGACAGTGCTATCTCAAAAATAAAGGCGAGAACGCAGAAAAAGCTCGAGCTATCTGTGCAAAGAAAACAGTCGGGACTTTTTAGTGCTATGTTTATCTAGAACCGTTTGTGTTTTAGCAAGTTAAACTCGCTTCAAGTGTGTTTTGAATAGCTAAGGTCAGCGCTTGTCGTTGGCCTTTTTTGTATTCATTTCTCCAATGTAACACTGAGTATTGAACAGGTTATTGGGTATCCATTAGTCAATAATCTACAAGCGAATGCAGCGCAAAGTCATCGGTTTGTCATTGAAAAACTCATAGCGTTAACGTTTTGTGAGAACCATTGCTGGTGGGGGAACTCTTTGCCGAATCGCCAGTATTATTAGTGAACTGATCACAACGGACCAACTAATGAAAAAGATACCTTTGGCTCTAACTCTTTTAAGCACTCTACTTTTTTCACAATATTCTTTGGCTACAGACACTTCACACACCACTCAAAACCCGACTTACGAACTCGATGGAAAAGCGGTACTAGGCCGTACGGAGAATGTGTACCTCTCTAGTGTTCAAGGGCTTAAAGACGTTCCTTTCATTGGTAAAATCGACACCGGTGCAGAAACCACTTCTATGCATGCGGAAGATATTCATGTGAAGAGCACGAATGCCGACTACAAAAACCTCAAAGACAAAGAGTTGATGGCGGCAATAACCGAAGACCTGTTGAACAATTCCGATGTTGATTACGATGATTGGGATGGCAGTACCTTTGCGAAATATGAGGCTGTGGTGTCTTTTAAAGTTCAAAACCCGCGCACGGGAGACATGGTATTAATCGAAGCGCCTTTAGAGCGTGTCAGCATGATACGCAGTCGCACCAGCAGCACGCCTTTGCTTCGTCCTACCGTAAAAATGTCGCTCACCATTGCAGATCAAGAGCTAAAAACCGATGTTAACCTGACCGACAGAAGTCACTTCTCTGCGCCAGTGCTGATCGGCAAAACCTTTCTTGCTGACAACGCCTTAGTGTTTGCAGGTTATGACTACTTGCAAGAGCAGGAAAACGCGACGGTTGTTGGCCGAAAAGAGGTGGTGTCTATCTCTGGAATGGCGATGAACGCGACGTTCTCATTAAAAAATCGCTACAGCATCCTTCATGCAAAAGACATCGACATAGATAAGAAGAACAGTGAAGTGACGTTTGATATGTTCGACAACGATGGCAAGCAGCAAGAGATGACACTGCCATTAGTTCGTATGTTAAGCGTGAGTGGTAAGAAAAGACCTTTGGTGTATGTGCCGGTTCAACTCGATGAAAACACAACTAAAGACGTTCTGGTGTACCTACGTGAGCGCTCGAGTAGTGAGTCGCAGTTGAGATTTGGTACCAGTACCGCCAGTGAACTTTTCATGATTGACACCAATGCAGAAAATATTCTTTCTGAAGGTTCAGAGAGCTTTAGTGATGTTGCTAAAAAGAGTGAACCTTTGGTTATTTCTCCAGAAGAGGACATCACCCTTGATGACTTCCCACTCAAGGCCGTTGCCTCTTTCACTGTCAACACGCCTCTGTTGAAGGTCGACAGTTTTGAAATGACAGGTAAAGGCAAAGATGCCTCCGTTGAATTTTATCTTACGGATGTAAATGGTGAGAAGCAGAAGGTGACCAAGCCAATTATTAAGAAGCTTAAAGTCGGTGATGATACTCGTCCGGTAGTGAGTGGTGAGTTTGCGGTCTCTGGAAACGTTCGTACGCAAGAGTTTGCTATCGATGTGCTTAACAGTAATGAGAAAGAGGCCTACTTCATTTTAGGTAAGAAGATGGCAAAAGACGGAGTGTATGTGAACACTCGATCTGACTACCTTTTGAAAGCTGAGCCTTTGTTTAAAGTTGGGCACATTGAAGTGGTTGAAGTGAACGGCATGAAGTTCCCGGCCAAGCTCGACACGGGCGCGGATGTGAGCTCAATGAACGCAGTCAACATCAAACGATTTAAGAAAGACGGCCAAGACATGGTGAGTTTTACCTATCAAAACAACCAAGGCGATAAGCAAGATTTCACCAAGCCAGTGATTGATGTAATGCGCATCAAAGCCAAGAAAGGCGAGAAGGTGAACATTCGTCCTGTAGTAGAAATGAAGGTTAAGCTCGGAGACCTAGAGAAAGAGGTGAGGGTAAACCTTCAAGATCGCTCTCGCTTTGAATACAGCATGATCTTAGGTAAGAACTTCTTAAAGCACGGCGCAGTAGTGAGCAGTGATGAAGATTACTTGTTAGGTGATATGGAGTAACACCTAAACTTATCTAAGTTCGTATCAGAACAGTTCTAAACAGCCACACATTTCAGCAACGGGATGTGTGGTTTTTATTGAGTGTCCGGTTTTATTGTCGGCGTGCTAATGGTAACTCATTGTTATTAATGTAATTTGTCATATTGTGGCAAGTAAAATAAAGATAAAAAAAGGGCCAACTCTTTCGAGTTGGCCCTTTCCAAACGTTTGGTGGAGCTGGCGGGAGTCGCCTTCAAGTCCCTTAAAAATCAGTAACTTCAATATGTTAGGGTGTTTGTGTTTTATGAGAATAACCCTTTAGTACCTCATCTTAGTACCATATGAAGCTAGTATCAATATCTAAGCGCAGGTTCATAAGTATGGATGCCAGTTCAGTTCCTTATTTGGGAGTTGAACCGATATCTATACTGAGCTAATCATTTAATCTGACTCTTAACGATGTTGATCCTTTCCAACTGCGATGCACTGAGTGAGTGCTGCTTCAATTGTTCATAGCTTTTTAATAGCCTATTTTGTTGGCGTCGAATTTGTCGCTCATTTTGCTCTTCTTTTGCGTTTAACCACTTTTCAAACTGCGTTTGCATCTGCTTGATGAGTTTTTCAATTTCAAGGGCTTCGGTGGCTTTTTGGTGTTGGTATTGCCAAGTTGATAGCCTGCGTCCTTTCTCTTTTTCAATTGGCTCATAGCTCCGGTAGTCTATACCGACATGTTGCAAGACAGCGCTGTTGAATGCTTGTTTAATGACTTTTGTAGCTTTTTTCTGTTGTAGCTCCGTGAGGACTCGATTACCAACAACCTTACCAATCATTAAATGCACATGGTCGCCACTACCTTTGTTTCCTTGTTGCTCCTGCTGATGCAATACTGCTCGAATTTGTTGTCTGTATTGGGCAAACTCAGATTTGTTGAGTCGACAAAGTTTGGCTAAAGCCAATGCGCACTCTTTTACAATGGACTGCCACTGAGTTTTAGTAGGTCGGTAGCCTTTTGGTAGTGTGAGGCAATATTCCATCGCATAGGTCGCTAGAGGCCGTCCTCCACGACGGTTGTAGAGTTGTTGGTTGAGTCGAAATTGCTCACCAGAAATTGCAATTCGGTTTGACGTTTCGGTGCAACCGAACAGGGAAATGAGTGCTTCAGTGTGTTTGTGGTTCACGTGTTTCGGGTTTAAATAATAACGTTCTCTGATTAACACACCGTCGCTACCGAGGCGCACGGGTTGTGTCGTTACAGTCCAGTTTTTAAGCATATTGATATGTTTTCTATAAGCTTAAAAACTAAATTCAGTGATTTCAAACAACCAGCACTTAACCTGTATACCCGATGGTTGGTTCCAGATAGGACAACCCACTTCGTTCCTTCGTTGTCCACTGGTAAGAAGGGGCTTCCCTTCTTAACTACCCTTCATTTGTAGTTGATGATTTATGTTATTACACTTGAAATAAAACTATGAATCATAATTCTCCAATAGCACTGGCTGTAAAGCTGGAAGAATGCCGACAAACAACAATAGACGATTTAGTTATCAATTTGTGCGTCGAAGCTGAGTTCTTAACTAATCAAGATATCAAAAAAAACTCAGGCCGATACCAATGGGTTGTCAAACTCACAGAGCACTGTAAAGATGCGATGGCGTTGGAAGACGTGATAGAAGGGGAGGTTAGTGAGTCTCTCAATTCCTCAAATTGGGATTCGATTATGGCAAGTAAGAAGAAACAGGCTGATGAAATTGTCGAGATAATAGCTAAGCAAGTTATGTTAGCAATTCCTCCTTATAGAGCTTAATAGGTTAGTTGATACAATAGTCTGAGGGAGTTACTCCCTCAGACTATTTTCTTTCTCGACAAGCTTGTTTTGTTAATGAAAACCTTCGATAAAGGTCGCAGCGAACCCTTTCAACCGTTCAGCGATACGAGGAAGGATTGTGCGGCGTGTTCTAAAAGTCATCTTCTCAGTTGTTAGCTGAGCAATGTCATCTGACTTCAAGCTCTCCACATTCAAACCATTTTCTATGTTCGTTACCATTTCACCAAACTTATCGGAGTCGAGCTTCTCTTCCTCGGCAATTTGGCTTATTTCCTTTTGCTTCTGCTCTTCAATGTATTCATCGAATTGTTCGCCTTGTACTAAGCCCTGTAAGCTCTTTTCGATAAACCCTTCAATCAGGTGACGCTTACTGTGAAGTGTTGGCTCAGATGCGAGCAGGTTTGCGATAACCTGACGTTTCTTATCCTTGGCGTCATCACATGACTCTTCTAGCATGGTTTGTAGAAGGTGACGTATGTAGCCTACATTCACGTTGTCGCGTTGAAGCAGCTCTAATTCAAAGTCGATGTCAGCGAGGATTGATTCTTTATCCGTCGGGTTGCCTTTCAACTCTCTGGCTAAATCACCGTACTTCGAGGCGTAATCAACAAACTCTTGTTCTGAAATACCTAGTGCTTCTATGTCGAAATCACTGAAAGTTTCAAGCTGGTTTTTCAGGCGCATTAAAATACGGAACTGTTTAATGAACCCTGCTTGTATGTCTTCATCTGGCAGATCATCAACACTCTGCACATCTGGGGCTATTGCTTTTAACGCTTCAAGCGCTTTGGCGAAGTCTTCTGTCAAACCTCCAAGGTCTGGTACTTCGATGTACTCTGTCGGTTGTTTATTTGAAAACAGTGCAAACGCTTCATCGGCTTGTGGCTTCAAGTTGCGGTAGCACATTACGTTACCGTGAGATTTCACCGTGCCGTTCAATCTATTGGTACGAGAGAAGGCTTGAACTAAACCGTGATACTTGAGGTTCTTATCCACATAGATAGTGTTTAGGCTCGGCGCATCGAACCCCGTAAGGAACATGTTCACTACGAGTAAAATATCCACTTCACCATTTTTGGTACGATTAGAGAGATCTTTGTAGTAGTTGTAGAAGCTGTCGGTATCTTGGGTTGAATAGCTCGTGCCAAATTGTTCGTTGTAATCACCAATGTACGAATCTAGCTTGTCTCGACTATGCACTTTCGCATTGGCTTCCGCTAAGCCTTTTACGTTCACTTCCCCTTCAAACTCTTCCGCTTCATTGACACCATAGCTAAATATGGTCGCAATGTTGAGCTTGTGCTTACCTTCCGCCTTGAGAGCCTTAAAGGTGTCGTAGTAGGTGATTAAATCAGGGACACTCGCCACACACAGCATCGCATTGAACTTATGTTTGGTCTTGAACTTATGAATGCCAATGATGTGCTCACAGACTTGTTTTATGCGCTTAGGAGAGCTGAAGAACTCCGATATATCAATGCTGGATACATCGGCATCTAAGCCTGTTTGTTTGTGCTTTAGCTTGCCGTAATACTCGATGGCAAAAGGCAGTACGTTGTCATCTCGAATCGCATCGACAATCACATAGCTGTGCAGACGTTCACCAAACAGATCTTTGGTAGTTCTCTTTTGAACGCCCTTACCTTCCACTTTTTTAGCGGTGGCGTTATCGGCAAAGATAGGCGTACCCGTAAAACCAAAGAGCTGAGCTTTCTCGAAGAACTCAACAATATTCTGGTGGGTTTCACCAAACTGACTGCGGTGACATTCGTCGAAGATGAAGACCACCCGCTCTTGGCGTAAGTGTTCCACTTGCCCTTTGAAGCGAGGCTTGGTAATCAGGTTATTGAGCTTTTGAATCGTGGTGATCGTCAGCTTGTTGATACGATTTACGTTACTGCTGTAGATCGGTGAGTATTCGGCAACTTGCAGTAGCGCCTCACTATCATCGGCACTTTGTGATGTGGTCGCTCTTGTGGATTGGGGTACAGGTCGAGATCCGAGGAACTGGTTTAATAGACTCTTAGTATCACCTGTACTGTCGACACTGCCTTTTAGGAAGGCATCAAACTCTCTAGCGGTTTGGTAGTCGAGGTCTTTACGGTCGACCACAAACACCACTCTGTCGACGTTATCTAATCTCGATAAGATTTGAGCGGTTTTGAAACTGGTTAGGGTTTTACCACTGCCTGTGGTATGCCAGATATAACCATGCTTATCACTGGTCTTAACCTGCTCTACAATCGCCTCTACTGCGTAAAATTGGTAAGGGCGTAGCACCATTAAAAACTTACCCGTTTCATTCTGAACGATGTAACGGCTGAGCATCTTAGTCAGATGTTCTTTATTCAAGAAAGCATCCGCAAATTGGTGCAGCACATTAATCTTGTTGTTATCGACATCCGTCCAGTGGAAGGTCTGCTTGAATGACAACTCACGGTTGTTTGAGAAGTATTTGGTATTCACACCATTGGATATCACAAACAACTGGATGTAGTTAAACAGCCCGCCTTCTGCACCAAAAGTATGCTTGTCGTAGCGTGTGATTTGGTTGAATGCCTCAGCCATTTCAATGCCACGACGTTTAAGCTCTATCTGCACTAACGGCAAGCCGTTCACCAAGATAGTCACATCGTAGCGATTCTCATATTTACCGTGCATGGTGACTTGGTTCGTCACTTGGAAAATATTCTTTGAGGCATCGGTATTCAACAAAGTGAGGTAGCTGATGGTGCCATCGTCATGCACTACATCGACCTTACCTTTGAGGCGTTTGGATTTGTCGAAGATGTTACCTTTCTCAAGGCTAATGAGCACATTCTCAAATTCACGCTTGGTTAGCGTTAGGTTGTTCGCACGCTCAAGCTGTAGCTTTAGGTTAGCTTTAAGCGCGGCGGCGTTCTCTATCTTGACTGGTTCAAAATTCGCTGCGGTAAGCTGGGCGATTAAGTCATTTTCAAGTTTTGCTTCTGATTGTGTGCTCATAGTTCTTCTTTTTCTAAATCCATTTATTTAACGCAGATAATTGGGCAGTCAACAAGGCAGCAATTGAACGAAGCCCTAGGAGCATAATGCGCTATGTGACGAGGGTGAGCGAAAGCCGCTAACGCCGTTGACGGTTCAATTAGCAAAGTTAAACGAACATCTGTTGCAATAAGCCTTTCTTCCACTCTTTGGCTTTCTCTAGCTCAGAGTTAGCTAGCTCTATTTTCCTATCGATAGATGATAAAAAATTGCTCATCTTGGCTTGTTCCCCCAATGAAGGTACTGAAATATCAAATTTCGACATTGCTTCTTGTGACATTGTTGGAATTGCACCACCCACTATAAATGCTTCAATTTGCTTTTTAACATTACTAGTTATAAGCAACCTTGAAAGAAAATATCCCGACATTTTTGAAGCTTCTGCTTTTATAACCACTATCTGCGGATTGATAGTCGATCGTTCCTTTACTTCGCCAACAAAAGCAGATTTCCCATAAGTAGAACCAGTCTTCACAAACAATATATCTTGAGGTTTTAATTGAATTTCTGGGGATTCATCATATTTAAAATCCGAAATTCTAGTCAGTTTCGAATAATTAAGTTGCCCACCAACAATATTCGTTGGACTAAACGCTATCGCACCTCCATGTTCCACAATATCATTTACTGTATAGCCTCTGTACCCTATGCGACCTTTGATCTGTGCAATATCACCCAACGTCTTCTCTTCCCAATCAGGAAACTCGCTGCCATCACCAGCTTTGAATCGTAGCGTAGGTGGTGTGAAGGTAAGCAGCCCGTCTTGCTCGTGCCACTTGCCATTGAATAACTGCTGCATCACCCCTTTTTTGTACTCGGTGAGCTTGTCTTTCTTCTCTGACAGCAGTCCAATCTTCTCATCGACCTTTGATAAGAAAGAGGCGATTTTTTGTTGTTCAGGGAGGAGGCAGTAAGTAACTTTATACTTATTCAAGAAAGCTTTATTGACGTTCTTTTGCGCACCGGGGTCTGCGATATTGTCCATCTTTCTTTGATGGGTCGATAGGAGGAAATGTAGAAAGTATGGGTCAGTATTTACAGGCTCCAGATTAATCAAACTGTCTGGACAAGCCATTGGTATTTGCAGCACACCTGTATAGCCAATGTTCGCAGCAATAGTTATAAGCACTGTATTTTCAGCGAACAATTTACTTACGCCTAACCCTTTCTCATTCAAAGTTTGAGTAAAGTTACGTATATACCCATTCGAATTTGCGACGTCACTAGTTTGCACAAATGGAATGTTACCGTTGTAATATATAGGGTTATTCCGTGGTCTAGGTGTAAACTTACCTCGTTCGATTTTTGCGATTTTAGGTAGAAAATTTGACGTCCACTCAGCTTCAAACTCACCAAACCTCAGCTTCGGCACATTCGTTTGTTCAGTCATAAAATACTTCCCCTAGAATGGTGCTTTGATATTAAGCTGAGCACAGAAATCAGCGATATCTGCATCCACAGAATGCATCTTGGTTTCAAGCTCAGTTAGCTCTGTTGCTACCGCATCAAGGTCTACTGTTTCTTCTTCTTCAAAGGTGTCTACATAGCGTGGAATGTTGAGGTTATAGTCATTCTCGGCAATCTCAGACAGCTCGGCAACTTGCGAATATTTATCGACTGATTCGCGCTTGCTGTAGGCTTCTACAATACGAGTAACGTCTTCTTCACGTAGATAGTTTTGAGCTTTGCCTTTTTCGAAGTGGTTAGACGCATCAATGAACAAGACGTTCTCTGCGTGTTGTCTTGTTTTCTTGAATACAAGAATAGAGGTTGAAATACCCGTACCGAAGAAGATACCCGCAGGTAAGCCAATGACGGCATCGAGATAGTTTTTGTTCTCGATAAGGTGCTTACGAATATGACCTTCAGCCGCGCCACGGAAAAGAATACCGTGAGGCACAACAACTGCTAGGGTGCCTGTCTCGTTTAACTGGTGAACCATGTGCAGTACAAAAGCAAAGTCAGCCTTAGTCTTAGGTGCAAGTTTACCGTAATCAGCAAAACGCTCATCGTTTAGATGTAGATCATTTGCGCTCCAGTTAGCAGAGAACGGAGGGTTGGCAACCACGGCATCGAAACGCTTATCCAAGTGCATTGGGTGCTCTAGGGTGTCGTCGTTCTTAATGTCGAACTTATCGTAACGCACACCATGCATTAGCATGTTCATACGAGCAAGGTTAAAGGTGCTTGGATTTTGCTCTTGTCCACAGAACTCTAGGTTGGTGCTTTGTCCTTTTTTAGACTGGATCTCTCTCGCCACGCGCAACAGCAATGAACCTGAACCACAGGTTGGGTCGTAAACGGATTTTACATCACCACTTAAACTAACGAGCTTAGCAAGGATTTTAGAAACTTGTTGAGGGGTATAGAACTCACCTGCTTTTTTACCTGCACCTGAAGCAAACTGACCAATCAGGTACTCGTAGGCATCACCCAGTAGGTCTATCTCGGTATTATCGATTTGGAAGTCGATGTTTTCTAGATGAACCAACACTTGGCAGATAAGCTTGTTGCGAGCGTCTGGGTTCTTACCTAACTTGCTAGAGTTAAGGTCGAGTTCTTCAAACAACCCATTGAAGTCATCGGCAGAATCAGCAGAGGTGGTCGATTGCTCTATATCGTTAAGGACGCGGCTTAGCTCATCAAGAATGAACTCAGACTTCTCGCCACGCTTAGCAAGGCTTGAGAATAGCTGCTTAGGGGCAATGAAGTAGCCAAGGTTCTCGACACACTCATCATGCAGTTCTTTAATCAGTTCATCATCAGATTCAGCGCTATTTTCACCAGAGAAAGTGATGCCATCTTCAGCAAGCAGTTCATCACAATAACGGTTCAGTTTGTCTGATAGGTACTTGTAGAAAATCAGCCCTAAAATGTAATCACGGAAGTCATCGGCTGACATATTGCCACGCAGAGTATTGGCGATATTCCAAAGCTGTTTTTGCAATTCTTGTTGGTGTTCACGAACCATGATGTGCCTATGGGTTTAGTTATGACGTTAGTTGCCGTCATCTTACCCAAAATCTAGGTTTTTGTCTTTGAACACCACACATAATCACAGTGCAAAAATACTTTGGAATAGGGAGTTAGAGGTTTTTGAGGGAGAGCTGAAAGGATGGTATTTTTAGGGAGGAGGGGAGCCAGCGTGAATTACTGGCTCAAGCTCTAGGACATTCCGTTCTTTCAGTTGATTAAATAAACGTAAAGAACGGAATAAACGGTTATAGGCGCTAGGGGGCGCTGATGATGTAGTAAAATTTCTTACGCCCAGTTTTGCCACCCATCTTAAAATCAATGAGCTTGCCTGAGAGCTTATCAATGATTTCAATACACTTGTCACGACCATAGTTAGTATGTTTTACCAGATGATCCCTTAGTTCGGTTTTGTCTGATTCAGTGCTGCTTAATAGGTTGGTAATGAGTGAAATAGCATCTTGATACTGATTGACAAACCTTAAGTGATTGCTCTCTTCATCACGCAAAATCTTCTCTTGAGAGTAAGTCTCAGAGTCGACGTTGTAGACAGAATCAACCATATCACCGTAAGGCATGTCTTTTGACTTCTCATAAACGTATGTGAGTTCGAGGGCATTGTTGCCTCGAAGCTTCTGGTTGGTCAGTTTTATGTATTTAGTTTGTAGTCCTGTTTTGTCAATTTTCTCATCTTCAATTTCCATCATGTAGACGCAATCGACATCTTCTTTAAGGTCTGATGTTCCTGAGTAAACAAGGTTGTTATTCAAATCTCGATTCTTGTTAGTATGCCCTAAGCCAATGAACGTGCCGCCTTTAAGAATGAACTCGCTCAGTTTGATTCCGAAGCTACGCATAAGTTTTTTATCCATGGTATCGGCGAATTTTTTCAGTGTGTCGACAATGATCACTGCATGCTTCGCATCATCATCGGTAACTAAACCGTCTAAAATTTTTAATAGAGAATTTGACTCGAATCCGTTGTAACCGGGAGTGATAACTTCAACCCCAATGCTGTCTAAAACTTCTGTTTTTTCTATCACGCCATTTTGGTTGTCGTCGGCATTAATGTAGAAGACATGTAATCCATTTAGTCGGCCAGCAGTGCGGGCTTGTTTAAGTTGATTAATGATCAATAAAGTTTTACCTACATTCGGCGGGGCAAAGAATATGTTTGATTGCCCCTGTAGGAGTAGTTGCTCAAAAATAAAGAAGCTTTCGACGGACTCTTTTTTGATTTTTGCTAGATCTTTATTAATTGAAAAGGCATTAAGCATTGCCAAAGTATTTTTCATATTAGTTATATAACCAGATTCAATATTTAAGTAATGGGAAGCCTCTGTGTGAGACCGTTTCTGTGAGATAAGAAGCTGAATTTACTTGTTCTCAAATTAAGGCGAGCCCTATGACTCGCCAGAAAGTTCTGATGTGTGAGAATTAACGAACGCGGTATGGGAAATATTTGAAGCCGTTTTCCATCACGAATATCTTGTCTTCATCATTGATCACCCAGTGCAGCCCTGCGTCAGCCCAGTCTCCATTAGATTGTTGATATTCCACCGAGAGGATGAAAGACAGGTAGTTACCATTGCGGTCTGTGTAAGCGCGTTCTAGTGGGTATTTGGTGCGGATATTGCCGTGAGTGCTGTATGAGTACATGTGATTTTTTCCTTTATTTAGGTAACAGTGATCCCTCCCCGATTATTGGGGATAGGATTAAAGTGGGTTTAAATTAAGAGTTAAGCGGCGGATTTCTTCTGCATGTAAGGCAGTACAGAAGCCGTATGTGATGTATCAATCCTGTTTACAACCGGAGCTAGTATGGCTGGGCTGTACTGGTAGCTATATGTGTCGAATGATTCAGAACCGTGCTCAAGACCAATGACAGACTTAACTAATTCCTTTGATGATTTTTCTACCTTTTCGGCGTTCTCATGCCCTGCAATAGATTCGACAAGCTCCATAGAGACTAATTTCTGCTTTAATTCATTAACAAAATTATGACGAAATGAGTGAGCATTAAATCCTTCTCCTGATTGGATACCGATTTTTTCACGACGGCGTTTAAACCATTTTGAAGCATTATGTGAAAAGTACCCATTAGTAGGTGTCAGTTCAGAAAATACCTGACCATTCTTTTTAGAATTCACAAACTCAATAAAGCCTTTCTTTAGCAGCTCATCATGTAAAGGAACAAGTCTAGTCACACCTGTTTTAACACTCTGATTTTCAAAGGTTTCACGAATGATGATGCAATGAAAACCGTCAGCAATAACAACATCATCAACCCATAGTTGGCATATTTCATTGAGCCTTGCCCCTGTATACCGTAATAGCAGAGGAACCCAGTAATAGTATGGATGCAGGTATTTATGCTTTTCATAGTCGGAAATTGAGAAAATATCTTGTAAGTGCTTTTCTGTGAAAGGGAAACACTTTTTTTCTTTATTGGTTTTCGCAGTTGGCAGTTTGTAAAAAACATTATCAGTAACATAGCCGTGTGACTTAGCCCAAGCCAAGAATGTAGACATTTTCTGGAAATGCCCCTTAGCCGTAGATAGCGCAATGTAGTCTTTAGGTTCTAACAAGGATTCATTCCTCGCAATTAAATCGAACCCTTCTAGCCCTTTAAACTCTTTATACTTTTTGGGGTTTTTAGGCCTATAGCAATAGGCGTGGGCAATCTGCTCAGCACCAAGGCGATCAAGCTCATTGAGTTCTGGGAAATCCATAAAATGAAGGAAAATTTTAAGGATATTCTTATCTTGGTTAATATTTTTACGCTTTGATTTTTTGAGTTGAAGACGGTATTTAGTGTACTCATCCAGAATTTCAAAGCATGTTTTACGTTTCACCACCTTATGAGTTTTGCGAGTCGGACGCTCGAATGTTATCGATTCAGTTCCTGAATTGGTCATGATGTTGTAGTTGTGAATTACTTGATGTGAAGCATCACTAGCCGAAGATGAAGTCGCTAAAGACATTCTTTATCCTTAAATTTACTTAATTAGTTTGTCTCCAATTAATGTAGAGTGAAAGGAGGGGAGTTGTAAATAGGCTGCCTTGCCTCTTAAGTTGTTGATTTTTATGTCAATGCAAAAGTCAATGATTATCCTCTTTCTCATCCTGCTGCAAGTATGTGTTTTACATTGACTCCGTAAAAAACTTTGGGCGTGAACTCACGCCCAAAATTTTAAATAATATGTTATTTGTAGAAATTTCTTAGGTTTATGGCGTTATATTGATCAATTTTGATACTGTTTCTATTTCAATTAAGTCAACCACCTCTTTAAGTTGACTTAGATCGAGTTCTTTTCCGTAGCGATCGTACGTGATGTTATTCAAGGTATGCCCCAAGATCGCACCAGCGGCAATATGGGAAACTTGTTTACGTTTGAACTGCGTAGCAACGGTATGCCTAAAGGAATGGAAATCATGACCTCTACTAAAACCGAGCTTGGTTTTAAATCGGCCATACCACTTAGAAGCGGCGCTACCAAAGCCGTCTCGTGAGTCCTTCAGTTCAGGAAAAACACGCTCGTGTTTAACTGAATGTAGGTACTCAATGAAGCCTAGTTCTATTAATTGTCGGTGAATTGGAATAACACGACGACTCGTTAAGTTTTTGAGTTTCTGCCCTTCGTACCTGTCATCGATTTCAATAACCCAAATCCCATCCCGTTGGCGAACGTCCGATTTGTAAAGCTGGCAGAGTTCATTCAGTCTGGCACCCGTTAGACTTGCAAGAAGTGGTAGCCAATAGTAGTAGGGGTGTTTGAACTGTCGCTTAGTATGAATATCGGTACTAAAGATTTTTTGTAAGTCTGTTTTCGTATATGCGTTTTTGGCTTCACTGTCTTTACGCTGTTTTCGAAAGCGTATTGCTTTGAATGGATTGATATCGGTCAATTCGTTTAAATGACACCATTCAAAGAACCCCGACATCTTCTGGCTGTAATCTTTTACCGACTCTTCGCTCAGTGTCGGCATATTAAGTCTCTCATTGAGTTCAATCGCTCCCTTTGCCGTTAGTCCCTTAAATTGGGCGTGCTTTTTCATATTGACGGGATACATGCGTAAGAAGCGTACGGCATCCTCGGCATTACCTCTTCGTATAGCGGTAAGGCTTGTCTTTCCTATTAACCCAAGAACGGTTTGGCACTTAGCTTTCAGCATTCCAACGGCCTTTGGTGATATATGTTGAGCTTTGTAGAGGCAAAAGCGTTCTAGTATCTTTTCAGGGGATAGCGTTTTAGTTTGTTTGGTTTTCGTTTCTGGATGTGTTTTATCTTGAGTGAGTGGTTTTACTTGAGGTGATGTTGCGATGGTAGTTGGCGCTAAGATAGTACGACGAACCTGTATCTCTAGCTCTAATGCCAAGAGAATAGCTTTGTCTTTGTTGGATGTTTTCAGCGAGCGCTTGATCTCATGGAATCCATCAAGCAGGTGTCGATGCTCAGAGGGGATCTGATATCGGAACTGCCAAATGCCGGATTTCGAGATAGATAAATAGTGCATGTCTTAGTACCAAAATGTAGTACAAACAGCCTAATATCGAAGTTATAAATATAAAAAGGGCGGTAAATCAGTGACTTACCGCCCTTTCCAAACGTTTGGTGGAGCTGGCGGGAGTTGAACCCGCGTCCAAAAATCATTCATCATTGGTACTACATGCTTAGTCGATCTTTAATTTCACCAGCAACCTGCGAACCGACACGCTAGTTAAAGGCTAACCTGAATTGTTATTCGCGCTTTTCCTCTCAGGTGGGAGAATCCGCGCTAGCTAGTTTGGGTTTGATCTCTTATTGGTCCCCGTCTTACGAGCGGAAGCTAGGGTAAGAGAGCTCTGAGCAGGTTATTAAGCTGCTAGTGCGTAGTTTTCGTCGTTTGCGACTATTTTTTTGCGGCTTTTAACGTGGCCAACCGCCCCACGGCATGCACCTCAGACTTCAAAATTCCTGTCGAATCCTAAATCAGCCCCAAGTGTTATTTGCATAGTACCAGAAAAGCATTGCCTGTCTAGCACTGTGCGTTTAAGTGCTTAAAATTAACGCAAATTACTCTTCATAATTCGTGCTTTATCTCTCGCCCAATCTTTTTCTTTCATATCAGTACGTTTATCGTGCAGCTTTTTACCTTTCGCTACGCCAACTTTAATCTTCGCCCAAGAGCGAGACCAGTAAAGTGCGGTTGCGACAAGTGTCATGCCTTCACGGTTAATACGACCGATAAGGTTGTCGAGCTCTTTTCTCGACATAAGTAGTTTACGGATACGTGTTGGGTTCGCCACGATATGAGTACTCGCCTGAGTGAGCGGAGTGATCGTCATACCACTGATGAATGCTTCGCCGTCTCGGATGTAGACGTAGCTTTCTGCGATATTGGTTTTGCCTTCACGTAGGGATTTTACTTCCCAGCCTTGTAGCTCAAGCCCCGCTTCTATCTCATCATCGATGAAATATTCGTGGCGAGCTTTCTTATTAAGCGCAATGGTATTACTACCGGCTTTTGATTTTGATTTATTCTTTGCCATAATGGCCTCATTATACGGATTGCACCCTAGTTGGGGAATCCTTTTTATTTGCGCTCTGGCCCAATACAATTAAAATTGCAGTTTGTGTTAATGTAACGCTGTCTTTAACAGGAGTCTATATGCCAAAGGTTACTCGTTCAGCATTAGTGTCGTTTAGTGCCGACCAGATGTTCAGCTTGGTCAATGATGTTGCTCGTTATCACGAGTTTTTGCCAGGGTGTTCTGGTTCACGTGTGATCGAATCTTCAGATTCAACTATGGTGGCTTCGGTTGATGTCTCTAAAGCTGGTATCAGTAAAACATTTACCACATCGAACCGCTTAGCGGATGGCGCTGAGATCTTGATGGAGCTGGTGGATGGCCCGTTCAAAAAACTGCAGGGTGGTTGGTATTTTACTCCGCTCGATGAGCAAGCGTGTAAGGTTGAGCTTAAGTTGGAGTTTGAATTTTCTAGCCGAATGATTGAAATGGCATTTGGTAAGGTTTTCAATGAGCTGACGAGCAATATGGTCAGTGCTTTTACTCAACGCGCGAAACAGGTTTATTAAGCCATGACTATTGAATCGGATATGATCCACGTAGAGGTTGTGTTTGCGCTTCCGCACGAGCAGCGTGTGTTTACCTTGGTAGTGAACAAGAACGCGACCGTTGAAGAGATCATCGCACAGTCTGGTGTTTTGGAACTGTATCCAGAAATCGACTTAGCGAAAAACAAGGTTGGCGTATTCAGCCGTAACGTTAAGCTAGATGCGACGGTTCGTGATAAGGATCGTATCGAAATCTACCGTGCACTGTTAGCCGATCCAAAAGAGATTCGCCGTAAGCGTGCTGAGCAAGCAAAAGCGGCCGCTGCTAAATCGTAATGCCAAACAAATTTAACTTAGAAGAGAGCTCGCTGTATTGGCGAGCTTTTTTGTGCCTGTTGGTTAGACAACGCACTTAATTTGTTAGCGGATATTAAAAAGCCTGCTCGTGAGCAGGCTTTTGCGATTCATACTTTGTCGACTGATAGTTTTGTCGACTGATAGCTTTGTCGACTGATAGCTTTATCGGCTAAGAGCTTTGTTGACTGGAAAGCTTTGTTGGTTGAAAGCTAGCGAAGGCTTTCGAAGAACTCATCACTGGCTTCAAAATCACCGTTGATCGTTACTAGAGTCCCTGTGGCATCAAAGTTAACGACTAGGTTTTTCTGAATAGGGTCTTCATGGCCTTTTTGGTGGTGGTAAATGTAATACCACGTATCTGGGTAGCCGTTTTCGATAAGCATCGGTGAGCCCATAACGTAACGAACTTGTGTTTTTGTCATGCCAAACTTGAGCTGATCGACAGCTTCTTGTTCAACATAGTTACCCTGATTGATGTCAATTCGATAAACCAACTTCTCTAGTAGAGAGCAACCGGTCAACATTGTTAGTGCAAGTGGAACTGCAACTAACCACTTTTTAATTCGCATAGTTTGAGATCTTTCTTCGCTAAAATACTGCCTGATAATAAACAAGCTCCAGCAAGAAGTAAAAAGCTCCTTGCGCTTTGAGCTTGTTATGACTGGCAATTTTGAATTAAGTTGCAAAATTGCCAAGATTTTTCGGTAAATTATCAGAAAGTTGCTGAATATGTAACCTAAGCTGCGATTAATAACTCTTTTGCGTTGGCAAGCGTCGATTCGGTAATCTGGCTACCACCAAGCAGTCGAGCAAGCTCTGAAACGCGTTGTTGTTCATCAAGCGTGTGCATTTGGGTCTCTGTTTTTCCCGATTTCGTGTTCTTCGCAACAAATAGCTGTTGGTGACCGCAACCGGCAACTTGAGGTAAGTGAGTCACACACATCACCTGCGTAGATTCGCCCAGCTTACGTAGCATTTTTCCGACAACCGCAGCCGTTGGTCCACTGATACCCACATCGACTTCATCGAAAATAAGGCTTGGTGTATCCACTTTTTGAGCTGTTATCACCTGAATCGCTAGTGAGATTCGTGATAACTCACCACCAGAAGCTACTTTGGCAATTGGCTGCATTGGTTGGCCAGGGTTGGTCGAAACAATGAAGGTCACGTTATCCATACCCAATGGGGAAGGGTGCGTGTTGGTGTTGTTCACTTCAATGGCAAATTGCGCTTTTTCCATGCTCAGTTCGTGCATGCTTTGCGTGATTAGCTTGTTGAGCTCTTTTGCATAACGAGTTCGAGATTTATGAAGCTTCTCTGATTTAGCAACGAACGATTGGTATTGGTTTTCTACCTCATTTGCTAATTCTTCCAACTTTTCATCAGAGCAATCCAGCGCTTCAACTTGTTGTAATAAGTCTTGATGGTGCTTATAAAGCTCTTCTGGTAATACGTGGTGCTTACGAGACATCGACATCACTTTAGAGAAACGCTCTTCAACGTAAGCCATACGACCCGGATCGACATCAATGCTGTCTAGGTAGGTTCTTAATTCGTTATTGGTCTCTTCAATCTGAATAATGGCTTCAGACAGTAAGCTCGGCAATTCAGCCAATCTTTCATCAAGCTCAGCTAACTGAATCAGGGAGTTATTGGCCGATTGCAGAATACCAAGCGCATTAACTTCTTCGCCTTCATAAATAAGCTCGATAGCTTGCTGACAGGTTGTGGCCAATTCTCCGCTATTGGAGAGGCGCTTATGCTCTTGTTCGAGGTCTTCATATTCTTCCTCCCCAATAGACAGCTCATTTAACTCTTTGATTTGGTATTCAAGAAGTTGTTTTTGAGCTTGATTTTGCTGGCTATTTTCACGTAACTCTTTCAAGTGGTTATCGGCTTGTCGCCAGGCTTGATAAGCATTACGTGTCGATTTCAACAGGTTCAAGTGGCCTGCGTATTGATCAAGCATGGCCATTTGGTAATCGCTTTTCATCAACTGATGGTGCGCATGTTGACCGTGAATGTTGATCAACAGCTGCCCAAGCGATTTCAATTGTGAAAGAGGGACAGGACTGCCGTTAATGAATGCGCGAGAACGACCTTCTTTAGAGATGGTTCTACGTAATATGCATTCACCGCCATCAAGCAGCTCGTTGTCTTCTAACCAGCGGGTAGCGTGTAGATTGTTCTCAAGTAAAAAAGCAGCACTGACTTCGGTTTTTTCTTCACCTTGTCGAACCATTCCTGCATCGGATCTTCCCCCAAGACATAAGCCTAAAGCATCGATAGCGATAGATTTACCCGCACCCGTTTCACCGGTGATTGTTGTCATGCCTTTAGAGAGTTCTAGCTGTAAAGACTTAACAATAGCGAAATTATTAACACTTAGATGAGCCAGCATTTTTATTTACCTGTATAACTGAACAATACTGTATATAAGCTCAGTATATACTGTTTCTTTATACAGTAAAGTCGGTGGGTGAAATTTTTTTGCGATAGCTCTCAGAAAATGAGTGCGTCCGTAGATCACTGAAACCGCAATAGATTCCTAACTCAGTCGTTCCTCCCTGTCGGGAGTGGAGGTATAAGGAATTGAAGAGAAGCGAGAGCCGAAGGGTTTTTTACTGGCAATAAAAAAGGCTGACGAATGTCGTCAGCCTTTCAAATTTTCGGTTACCACTGGAGCGTTTATTCTCTTAGAACAGCTTACTCGACCAGCCTAGTTTGTTACGTAGAACATGGTAGTAGTTGTAGTCTTTAGGGTGGATCAGCTTGAGCACATTCGGGCTTTGGTAAATGTGGATCTCATCGCCAGGAGAAACCGGTAGCGAGATTTGGCCATCGCAGCTGACTTCCTGTGTACCGCGGTTATCAGGCGATACGATCAGCTTGATACGACGCTTTCCATCCACCACAAGTGGGCGGCTTGAAAGGGTGTGCGGGAACATTGGCACTAGTGAGATAGCATTTAGGCTTGATGACAGGATAGGGCCGCCGCCAGAAAGCGAGTAGGCGGTAGAACCTGTCGGTGTTGAGACGATCAAGCCATCAGAGCGCTGTGAGAAGGCGAAGCTGTCATCGATATACACTTCGAACTCGATCATGTGCGCGACTTGGCCGGGGTGCAGTACAGCCTCATTAAGGGCTGCATTGTGGCTTTTTATCTGGCCATGACGATGAATTTCAGTTTCAAGTAAGAAGCGCTCTTCTTCCATGAACTCCCCCTTAAGCACATCAGTCAGCGCGCTCTGGAAGTTTTCAGGGTTGAGATCGGTTAGGAAACCAAGATTACCTCGGTTAACACCTATCACTGAAATGTCGAAACGTGACAAGATTCTAGCGGCACCGAGCATATTTCCATCACCACCCACAACAATTGCGAGATCGGCACGTTTACCCAATTCAATCAGGCTAGAAAAATGTTCTTGTGGGATATCGTCCAAAATGCTGGAGAGCCTATCATCAACAAACACTTGATAACCCTCAGTACTTAACCACTGATAGAGCTCTCTATGAGTCTGAATTGCTTGCTGATCTCGAGGTTTACCAATAATTGCGATGACTTCAAATGGCTTTTTCATAACGTTTCCAAACGAATTAGGCTTGAATCAAAATTCTTCATCCCCATAATAAAGGCAAGTTGAACGTCTATGCGAGTGTTTTATATCAATTTGAGGCGCAAACACGCCTGTCACTGGCATTGAAAACGAATTCTGGAGATATCATGAGCAACGAAGAAAACAAAGTAACCGAAGAAGAGCTAGATCAGATCATTGCTGAAGCTGAGAAAGTTGAAGAAGCTGAACTGAATGAAGACGCGGCTGATGAGCAGGAATCAAAAATTGCTCAACTAGAAGCCGCACTGCTTTCTAGTGAGTCTAAAGTGAAAGAGCAGCAAGATTCTGTTCTTCGCGCAAAGGCTGAAGTTGAGAATATGCGTCGTCGTACTGAGCAAGAAGTGGATAAAGCACGTAAATACGCGCTAAACAAATTCGCTGAAGGCCTACTACCTGTTATCGATAACCTAGAGCGTGCAGTACAAGCTGCAGATGCTGAGAACGAAGCGGTTAAGCCGATTCTTGAAGGTGTTGAGCTAACTCACAAAACGTTCGTAGATACAGTGGCTAAATTTGGTCTTACAGAGATCAACCCTGAAGGTGAAGCATTCAACCCTGAATTCCACCAAGCCATGTCTATTCAAGAAAGCCCAGACCACGAGTCAAACACTGTGATGTTTGTTATGCAGAAAGGCTACGAGCTTAACGGCCGTGTTATTCGCCCTGCAATGGTAATGGTTGCTAAGTAATTGAGTAGCCGCTTGCTAAGCAGTTGATTATTGCAGTTGTGAAGTAAGACAATAGCGGCGACAAAACAATTCACTGGTTAACGTGAAATGAAAAGAGAGGCATATGCCTCTCTTTTTTTATGCCTGTAACTTGAGAGTCCACGTGAATAGTCACCAAAATCGCATTAAGAATGTCGTTCTTTTTATTTCATCTAGAACAGTGATTTAGAGTTTTATATTATGAAACTGGTTGTTAATGAAGAAATGTTTTGACGTCACACTTGTAATGTTTTTGTAAATAAATGCTTTTAATTGTTACCTTTGTATGTAAAATCCACTGCAATATAGCGATTTGGGTCGCATATATAACTATAAAAGTACAATTTTTAAACACAACAAACTGGAGAAGAACGATGGACAAATCGCTCTCAAGTAAGATTTTTGTAGGCTTGTTTGCCGGCCTTATTATTGGTACTGCTATTCAGTACCTATTCAGCGGCATTGCTATTTTTGATACGTACCTACTCGGCGCTGCTGAAGGTGCTGGTGGTATGTTCGTATCACTTATCAAGTTGCTTGTAGTACCTCTTGTATACGTATCTATTGTTTGCGGTATCGTTGAGCTAAAAGATATTCGTTCATTCGGTCGTCTTGGTGGTAAAACCTTTGGTCTTTACATTATTAACACCATCATCGCGATTTCAGCTGCTCTAACGATTGGTCTTATTTTCCAACCGGGTGCTGGTGCGAATCTAGCGGGTACAGTTTCTGAGACAATTGCGCTTACAACAACTGAAACGCCAGATATCTTCTCTCTTGTTGTAAACATCGTTCCTAGCAACCCTGTAGAAGCATTTGCAAGTGGCGACATGCTGCAAATCATCTTCATGGCTATTCTGACTGGTCTTGCTATCCAAGCTCTTGATTCTCGTGGTGGCCCAGCTATCAAGACATTCAAGATGGCTAACGAAATCATGATGAAGCTTATCGGCCTAGTAATGAGCCTTGCGCCATACGGTGTATTTGCTCTGATGATTCAATTAGGTGCAACACTTGATGCAAACACGCTAATGTCAGTTGCTGGCTATGTCGCGCTTGTTGTAGCAATGCTTGTGTTCTGGATCTTCTTCTTCTACCCAATGATGGTTGGTTCATTCACTGGTATTTCTCCAAAGCAGTTCCTACGTGCAACTCGTGAGCAAATCCTTTTCTCACTATCGACTGCAAGTTCGAACGCGACGATTCCAGTAACAATGCGTACTCTGACGGACAAACTGAACGTATCTAAGTCAGTGGCAGGTTTCGGTGTACCACTAGGTGCAACAATGAACATGTCTGGTGTATCTATCTACATCGCACTAGCAACTATGTTCGTAGCAAACGCATTCGGTCAGCCAATCAACACTGCTGACATCTTCACTCTAGGTCTAACTATCTTGCTACTGTCTATCGGTGCTGGTGGTGTTCCGGGCGGTGGTGTTGTAATGGTCGGTGTTCTATTGCACCAACTAGGTTTGCCACCAGAAGGTCTAGCGATTGTTGCTGCTGTTGACCGTATCTGTGACATGTTCTGTACTTCTTCTAACGTTGTTGGTGATACTGCGGTTAACACTATCGTAGCGAAATCTGAAAACGAAATCGGCGTTGAAGCTAACGAAGAAGCTGAGCTAAAGAAAGCAGAAGCATAATCAGAGACTTTTCATCTATAGATGAAATCTAAGTGGAAAGCCTGAATAGATAAACGGAGCCTAAGTGGCTCCGTTTTTTATTGGGTGATCAACCCAGTTATGGGGCTCACATTAAGGTAATGAGATGTATTCGTGTCTAATCATTCCTTTTATTAAAATAAATGTGAAAAAATCCAGTATCCCCCTTGAAAAGGCTTCGTGAGCCCTTATCTATGGTGCATACGAAAGCAAAATACATTTGCATTTAAATTTTGTGTATTAGGGTTGAATCCCTGATTACTACCCCCCACATAGTGGGTATAGCAAAAAACTAAATAGAATTTATTCGGAGAAAGCCTGATGGGTCGAATCATTGGTATTGATTTAGGTACTACTAACTCTTGTGTTGCTGTTCTTGACGGTGACAAACCACGCGTATTAGAAAATGCTGAAGGCGAACGCACAACAGCATCGGTAATCGCATACACTGAAGGCGAGACGCTAGTTGGTCAACCTGCGAAACGTCAAGCAGTTACTAACCCTCAAAACACGCTATACGCGATTAAGCGTCTAATCGGTCGTCGTTTTGAAGATGAAGAAGTTCAACGCGATATCGAAATCATGCCTTTTAACATTGTTAAAGCTGATAACGGTGATGCATGGGTTGAAGCGCAAGGCCAAAAAATGGCTGCTCCTCAAGTATCTGCTGAAGTTCTTAAGAAAATGAAGAAAACAGCTGAAGACTTCCTAGGCGAAGAAGTAACTGGCGCAGTAGTAACTGTTCCTGCTTACTTCAACGATGCTCAACGTCAAGCAACGAAAGATGCTGGCCGTATCGCTGGTCTAGATGTTAAACGTATCATCAACGAACCTACTGCTGCTGCTCTGGCTTACGGCCTAGACAAGCAAGGTGGTGATCGCACTATCGCTGTATACGACCTTGGTGGTGGTACATTCGATATCTCTATCATCGAAATCGATGAAGTAGAAGGCGAGAAGACTTTCGAAGTTCTTTCAACTAACGGTGACACTCACCTTGGTGGTGAAGATTTCGATAACCGCATGATCAACTACCTAGTAGATGAGTTCAAGAAAGAGCAAGGTATCGACCTTAAAGCTGATCCACTAGCAATGCAGCGTGTTAAAGAAGCAGCAGAAAAAGCGAAAATCGAGCTTTCTTCTACTACTCAAACTGACGTAAACCTACCTTACGTTACTGCTGATGCGACTGGTCCTAAGCACATGAACATCAAAGTGACTCGTGCGAAGCTTGAGTCTCTAGTTGAAGACCTAGTTCAACGTTCTCTTGAGCCACTAAAAGTTGCTCTAGCAGATGCTGACCTATCTGTAGGCGAAATCACTGACGTTATCCTAGTGGGTGGTCAGACTCGTATGCCTATGGTTCAAGCTAAAGTAACTGAATTCTTCGGTAAAGAGCCACGTAAAGACGTGAACCCTGACGAAGCTGTTGCAATGGGTGCTGCTGTTCAAGGTGGTGTACTAGCTGGTGAAGTTAAAGACGTTCTTCTTCTAGACGTTACTCCTCTATCTTTCGGTATCGAAACGATGGGCGGCGTAATGACTAAGCTTATCGAGAAAAACACAACTATCCCTACTAAAGCGGATCAAGTGTTCTCTACAGCTGAAGACAACCAAAGCGCAGTAACTATCCACGTTCTTCAAGGTGAGCGTAAGCAAGCGACTTACAACAAGTCTCTTGGTCAGTTCAACCTAGAAGGTATCCAACCAGCACCACGTGGCATGCCACAAGTTGAAGTGACATTCGACCTAGATGCTGATGGTATCCTGAACGTATCTGCTAAAGATAAAGCGACGGGTAAAGAGCAGAAGATCACTATCCAAGCATCAGGCGGTTTGTCTGAGGAAGAGATCGAAGCAATGGTTCAAGAAGCAGAAGCGAACAAAGAAGCTGACAAGAAGTTCGAAGAGCTAGTAACTTCACGTAACCAAGCTGACCAAATGATTCACGGCACTAAGAAGCAAGTAGAAGAAGCTGGTGAAGCTCTACCTGCAGACGAGAAAGCTAAAATCGAAGCAGCTATCGAAGCTCTAGAATCAGTTAAGTCTGGTGACGACAAAGAAGCTATCGACGCTAAAGTTCAAGAACTTATGCAAGCAGCTCAAAAGCTAATGGAAATTGCTCAACAGAAAGCTCAAGCTGAACAAGCTGGTGCTGACGCTGGTGAACAACCTAAGCAAGACGACGATGTTGTAGACGCAGAGTTTGAAGAAGTTAAAGAAGACAAAAAATAATTTCGTCGCAGAGTAGCCTGATTTCGTTGTCGGAAGTGCTCACCTACTAACGTAGGCTCCGCGCTTCCTTCTAGAACTCAAGCTACTTGCTTAGAAATTCATTGTCTCAAAGACTTATTATTGCGGGCGTCAGAGGTAACTCTCACGCCCGTAAATTTGTATTTAGACTTGTCGATCTAGATAATAGCTTTATTCGGCGTTTCAGCCGGCAGAACTTTTATCTAGATTGATACATAGACTACTGAAGTGATCATTCGGTAGTAGCAATTATTTGGTGACCTAGAACATGTCAAAACGTGATTTTTACGAAGTATTAGGCGTAAGCCGCGATGCATCAGAGCGCGATATTAAAAAAGCGTACAAACGCTTAGCGATGAAATTCCACCCGGACCGTAATCAGGGTGATGACAGCGCAGCAGACAAATTTAAAGAAGTAAAAGTAGCGTACGAGATCTTAACCGATTCTCAAAAGAAAGCAGCTTACGACCAATACGGCCACGCAGCTTTTGAACAAGGTGGCATGGGTGGCGGCGGCGGTTACGGCGGCGGTGGCCAAGGTGACTTCGGCGATATCTTCGGTGATGTGTTTGGCGATATCTTTGGCGGCGGTCGTCGCGGTGGTGGTCAAGCGCGCGCACAACGTGGTTCTGATTTGCGTTACAACATGGAGCTTTCTCTAGAAGAAGCCGTTCGTGGTGTATCTAAAGAAATCGAAGTACCAACTCTTGTAGAGTGTGATATTTGTGACGGTAGCGGCGCGAAAGCGGGTTCTTCTGCACAAACGTGTGGTACTTGTCATGGCCACGGCCAGGTACAAATGCGCCAAGGTTTCTTTGCGGTTCAACAGACTTGTCCTACTTGTAACGGTAAAGGCAAGATCATCAAAGACCCATGTAACTCATGTCATGGCCAAGGTCGCAAACAGAAAACGAAAACGCTTAACGTTAAGATCCCAGCAGGTGTTGATACTGGTGATCGCATTCGTCTATCTGGCGAAGGCGAAGCAGGGGAGCATGGCGCTCCAGCTGGCGACTTGTACGTACAAGTACACGTAAAAGAGCACAACATCTTTGAGCGTGACGGCAACAACCTTTACTGTGAAGTGCCAGTAAGCTTCTCTATGGCTGCTTTAGGCGGTGAAGTTGAAGTTCCAACACTAGATGGTCGTGTAAACCTTAAAGTGCCAGAAGAAACACAAACGGGCCGTATGTTCCGTATGCGTGGCAAAGGCGTGAAAGGCGTTCGTGGCGGCGGTGTGGGTGACCTAATCGTTAAACTAGTGGTTGAAACACCGGTTAAGCTAAGCTCTCGTCAAAAAGAACTACTGCGTGAATTCGAAGAAACATGTTGTGGTGAAGCGGCAAGCAAGCACAAGCCAAAGTCTGAAGGTTTCTTCAGCGGCGTGAAAAACTTCTTCGATGACCTAACTAAGTAATTGATAGTGATTTGAAACTTTTAAAGCCTGCCAGTGTGCAGGCTTTTTTGTATCTGTAGATCAAAGAAAGAAGATCAGAGAAGAAAGAGTCTAGATTTCTCAGATAGATTATCGAGCCCTTTGGTGGTTGCTCTTGTTACTTCCAACACGCTTCTGGCTCTGAAACACCCGAGTGGTGTAATTCCAATATATCGGTAATTGAATCTAAACATCCATCATTCACTTGCTGTGAAAGTGGTTCTGCTTGAATGGCATAGGTTGTACTACTCGCCGAAATCGCTAACGTGTATCGGCTGGTGTCGGTATCGCAAAACAAACATGTCCCTCCGGAAATAATATTCTCCGCTGCGGATGCATAGTTCCCCGTGTACAGCGTCTCCATTTCCAATTGTATCTTTGTCATATCAGCTATCGCTGTGACTCGATGCGCTTTGATTACATGGTTTGTATAACTTGGATAGGCAATGGCGCCAAGTATCCCCACGATGGCGACTGCGATCAATAATTCGATCAATGTCATCCCTCTAATGCTTAAGTTGTTGTTGTTGCATATATTTCTTCGAATCATCGCGAGTAGTTTCCTTTAATATCTCAGCCTATTTTTCTCCGGTGGTAGCATCGGCGCAAGGTTAAATACGGTTACGAGCGGTATTACATAGGAAATTGGGAAATGACTCGCGGGTTTACTTTATTAGAGCTTTTAATCACGGTGTCGGTGTTATCGATACTGATAGCGACGGCTGCCCCGAGTTTTAGTTCAGTAACGCAAACTGTGAAGATGCAGCGATTGGCTAGCGAGTTGAATGGTTTCCTTATTCAGGCCAAGTCAGAGTCAGTAAAAAGGAATCAAGATCTTTGGGTTCATTTCTCTATGGATAAAAATGAAGAGCAATCTACAGGGGAGTGGAGTCTGTTGTTGAAGCCGACCGAAGATCTCTCCGGCGAAACGCTGGTGATGCTATCGGGTCAACCGTTTCGAGATGTCTCATTTTCTCATAACTACACAGGCGCAAGAATTAGCTTTGAGAGTGTGAGAGGAAGGCCAGCAAGAGGGACGATTTACCTTTCTCCTAATACAGCTTCAACCGATCGGATGTTGATCAAATTATCCAGTCCACCGGGGCGAATTAAGGTGTGCGGTGAATCGAGTGCACAGTATGGCTATGATGCCTGTTAAATCGACAGCGGTAGCTCCTAGCAAGCAGCAAGGCACATCATTAATTGAGTTAATGGTGGCGTCTGTGATTGGTGTGTTCGCGATTTCGATTATCGGTAGTGTCTTTATAACAGGGCAGAGAATTGCTAAAGATAAAGGCATTGAGTTATTACTGCTGCAAAATCTAACCAGTACGATGCAGGTGATGAAGGAGGATATCCAACGGGCGGGCTACGATGGCTCTAATGGTTACTCAATCAAGCTGTCTGGAGCGAGTAACACCATCCAAGTGAGTGGCGGTGTTGCCGTTGGGTTTGTCTATTTCAGAGAGGGCTCGAACGGAAACAAAGATAATCGAAATATCGTTTATCGGAAAGATGGAACCAAGCTGCAAATATGTGAGAAGGGCACCACTGTATCTGAGGCGATTCCTACTTTTAATCAGGTTACTGGATGTTACTCACTTTTCGATGACAGCCTGATCGAGGTAGACGCATTCAGCGTTGATGCTCAGTTATTAGAGCAGAACTCTATTAAAACCACGCTTACCGATATCAGCATTACGGCTTCAATTCCAACCGCAGGTGTTACCAAATCGGTTTCGGTTTCCGTTAAACAAAGGAACTGGCAATGATGGTGTTTAGAAAGCAACGCGGCGTGGTGACCTTGTTGATCACATCGGTGCTTTTAGTTGGTGCTTTAGTGGTGACGTTAGGAACGTATCGCAGTGTGTTTCATCAAATTAAAGTGGCTCAAAATGAGGTGCAAGGAAGGCAAAATCACTGGCGTTCAGAAGGTGGTTTAGAGTGTACTTATTCCTATCTACGTGAGCTCGATAAAACCGTTTTAGATATCAAAGATGCCAGTGCACGCCATGCCGACTTTTCTGATTGGTGTTCTCCATATGACAACGCCCCCCAAATTGAGGTTTCGGATAGTGCGAGTTCCATTGCTTATATTGTTGCATCTACAACCGATACACAGCTGCTATCTAAAACCATTCGTGAGAGCTCTCAGTTAGGAAGTGGGGCGATTCAATCAACAGGGCCGATTGAGATCATCGGTACATTGAGCCTGAAGCCTACAGTTAAAGAAGAACCGATCAATGGTAATGAATATGAATGCGTGAGTGTTACTTTTGCCGACCTTTTTACTTACCAATACGATTCAACACATGGTGATTCAGGACAAACGTTAGGCTTAGAAGTGCTCGACCCAAGTGCGGATGGTCCGTTTTCTGGTTTTGATGGCGTGTGTGATAGCGACTATAAGACGGAGATCCCTAAAGGCAGTTCGGGAAGTAGTTATTCAATCTATGCGCCTGATTCCTATCAAGGAACGAATCCGCTTCCCTTCAAAAAAGATTTTAATCCTGATCCTAATATGAACCCGTTTTATACCTTTTTTGGTATCGCTAAAACGGATCAAAATATTGTCGACTTATCTCAAGACACTGACCTTTTTAAGCACGTACAGATACTGAATGCGACAGAGTGTGGCACCGAAATCATGGACCATTTTACTCCTGGGCAAACCAAGGGATTGTGGGTTGAGGGAAATTGCCATATCAATTCAGCGGTTGCCGCCGCCAACAATCAATCTCAACTTCTAGTGATTCAAAATGGTGTGCTCGCGTTAAATGGTGCCATGACTTACAACGGTGTGATTTATCATTTGGTCGATTATCAAAAGAGTCATGTTAAAACTCGTATAGATGACTTCTGGGAAGCGCTTGTTACTCCTAATGTATTTGCACCTTTTATCAAAGACATCGATGACGCTACCGTCCTGAAAAAAAGTGTCGGGATTCAATTTGCTTCTGGTTTACCTTCAGGTGGCCTTATCTTCGATTCGCCACTTGGGGTGACAACGATTGTGGGTGATATGGATTTGGATTTTCGTTCAGAATCTAATCCGAGTGATCCGCCTTCTATTTATCAATGGAAGCGAGGATCATGGAATGACTTCTAAACAACGTGGTTTCAGTTTGATAGAGGTGCTTATCTCTTTTTTGCTCATCGGTGTTGCTTCGTTAGGGTTGGTTAAGCTGCAAGTTTATGCGGAGCAAAAGTCGGACTTTGCGCTTCACAGTGTAGAGGCACTTCACTTTGCTGAAAGGCAAATGGAATATTATCGAACGCGAGTCTCGGATGTGAGTGGGGCAGTAGGGCTTATTCCTTTTTCGCAACTCAATCAAGCGAACTATTGTCTCAACACGACAAGCTCAGATCCTTTATCCGGTTTGTCGGACTCTGGGTATGCGATGACTTGTGAGGTGGAGAATGCTGCTGGCGCTTTGTCGGGAGCGTTAAAAAGCATTACTGTTTCCGTTGCATGGCAAGATCGTATGAACCGTTCGCAAAGCATTTACCTCGAGACTATGCTCTCCAAATACAGTGAGTTTGATTGATCTATTAAGCAAACGTTTACTGCATGCCAAGGCCTACGCATCCCCTTTACTGATAGTTTTCACTCCTCGGACATTGTTTACGTGCCAGTTAAAACTCTGTATATGGAATGGTGTTTTTTGTGTTTTTATATTGTTGCTGTTGTACAGTATTTTTGCAAAATATGTCTCCATTTATGGAAAATGATGTGGAACCTTGTGCTTTTTAACAGCGACTTTAATAGAATATGTGCTGTACCAATAGGCCATGGTCAAAACTTTTATTAGGCCTAAACAAACAACATCACATATGGAGTTACAATGAGTAACCAAGCTGTAAAAAAAGCACCATCGACTGAGAAGATCAGTGGGATGGACCGCTTTCTAAACTTCATTGAACGCGCCGGCAACAAAATTCCAGACCCTGCAATTCTGTTCTTCTGGGCTCTAGTTATCGTATGGGTAGCATCTGCACTTTTATCGAATCTTTCATTCGACCTAATCAACCCTCAAACGGGTGCTGCTCTAGAAGTAAACAACCTATTAACTGGTGAAGCGCTTGCTAGCTTCCTAGCGAATATGGTTACCACGTTCACAGGCTTCGCACCGCTAGGCATCGTACTTGTTGCTATGTTAGGTGTTGGCGTTGCTGACTCTTCAGGCTTCATTACGACTGGCCTTAAGAAGATGTTGAACTTCACGCCAGCTAAGCTATTAACGCCAATGCTAATCCTTGTTGCTATCGTGTCTCACACAGCAGCAGATGCAGGTTACGTTCTAGTAATCCCTCTTGGCGGTATCATCTTCCACGCAGCGGGTCGTCACCCTCTAGCGGGTATTGCAGCAGCGTTTGCTGGTGTATCAGGTGGTTTCTCAGCGAACTTCATTCCTTCAGGTATTGACCCGCTACTAGCAGGCTTCACTCAAACAGCGGCAAACGTTCTTGACCCTGCATACGTGGTTAACCCTCTAGCGAACATTTTCTTTACTGGTTTGTCTTCAGTTCTCATTGTTGGTATCGGTTGGTACGTGACAGAGAAGATCATTGAACCTCGTCTTGCAAAAACTCCAGTAGATGAAGATGCTGAACAAGCACCTGATCTAGGTACGTTCACAGCGATTGAATCTAAAGCATTCAAATTCGCTGGTTGGGCAATGGTTGCAGGTATTGGTCTGCTTATCGCAGCTTTGGTTCCTGAAAACTCAGCACTTCGTTCGCCTGAAGGTGAACTAACGGCGTTCTCAGCACCAGTAATGAAGTCTATCGTTCCTCTGATCTTCATTCTGTTTATTATTCCGGGTATCGTCTACGGCCGTGTAGCGGGTACATTCAAGAATAGTAACGATGTTATCAAAGCGATGTCTGAGACAATGGCAACGATGGGCGCATACATTGTAATGTCGTTCTTCTGTGCTCAGTTCTTATCTGCATTTGCTCAATCAAACATCGGTACTATGCTGGCGCTTTACGGTGCTGAAGGCCTGAAAGCGATGGATCTTCCTGGTGAAGCAACGGTTGTTGGTATGATTCTACTAACGGCTGCAGTTAACCTTCTTGTAGGTTCTGCTTCAGCTAAGTGGGCACTGATTGGTCCTATCCTAGTTCCTATGCTAATGGTTGTGGGTATCTCTCCAGAGCTATCTCAAGCGGCTTACCGTGTAGGTGACTCAGTGTCTAACATCATCTCTCCACTGATGGTGTTCTTCCCACTGGTTGTTGTTTACTGTCAACGCTACGTTAAGTCGACAGGTATTGGTACTCTAGCTTCTCTAATGATGCCATTCTCGATTGCTATGCTAATCGGTTGGTCTATCTTCTTGCTAGGTTACTGGGCTCTTGGTATCCCACTAGGTATCCAAGCTCCTTACACTTACACAATGTAAGCTAAGTAAGAAAAGCAAAACAAACCAACATAAAAATCATCGAAGCCCGCACCGAAATGTGCGGGCTTTTTTTCGCCATCTGTTTCCGTTTTTTTATCCAAGATGTTTATAGCCAAGATTTTTTATATCCCAAACTTTCTATATCCAAAACTTTTTTATATTCAAAATAAAGGCACTCAGCTTATACTCCGGATCACGGCTAATTGTTGGCCGGTAAAATTAGGAAATCCAAGCCACATGAAGATTCTGCTTTTAGTAGGGTTAATTGTTTTAAATGGTCTGTTTGCCATGTCAGAGATTGCACTGGTAGCAGCAAAGAATAGTCGGCTGAAACGCTTAGCCGAAAAACATCGCTCCGCTCAGATTGCTCTAGAGCTCAAAGAAAACCCAACCCGCTTCCTTTCAACCATTCAAATCGGTATTACGGTAATCGGCCTACTCAGCGGTATTGTGGGCGAGGCGACGCTCTCTGCGCCACTGGCCGTTCAACTTGAGCTGTGGGGATTCGACCCAACACAAGCGAATATCTTGTCTACTGCGGTCGTCGTTGTCGGTATTACTTACTTCGCGATTGTTGTGGGTGAGCTAGTGCCAAAGCGTTTTGCTCAATCCCAAGCTGAAAACATTGCTGTGTTAGTCGCGCTGCCAATCTTCTGGTTATCTAAAATCGCGACGCCGTTTGTATTTGCGTTGTCGGCTTCAACCGAAGGTATTCTCAAGTTAATGGGACGTGGCGGTGAAGAAGACAGTGTCACTGAAGACGATATCCATGCACTGGTGAAAGAGGGCTCAGAATCTGGAGTGATTGAGCGCGGCGAGCAAGAGATGATTCGTAATATCTTGCAGCTTGATGATCGCCTTGTAAGCTCGTTGATGACGCCACGTCGAGACGTCGACTTTCTAGATATTGAGCAACCTGTAGAGCAGATATTTAAGAAACTACGCTCTTCAAAGCACAGTGTATTTCCACTATGCCAAGACCATCTCAATAAAGTGGTCGGTACGGTGTCGTCCAAAGCCTTGCTGAATCAGGCGGGCAATTTAAGTATTCAAGTGATCATGGGACTGTCTAAGTCGCCGATCTATGTTCCAGAATCGATGAAGGCACTGCGGCTACTTGGCTATTTTAAAGAGTCGGGTACCGAGATGGCATTCATTGTTGACGAGTATGGCGATGTGCAAGGCCTTGTGACTCATTACGATATTCTCGAAGCGATTGCAGGTGAGTTATCCAATAACCCTAATGACCTTTGGACAGAGCAAGTGGAAGACGGATTGCTGGTGGATGGTTTGATCCCTATCAGTGAGCTCAAGAATCGCCTAGAGCTGTCAGAGTTAGAAGGGGAAAGCGAAGGCTTCCAAACATTGAATGGCCTTGTGACTTGGCTAATCGGGCGTTTACCCGATACGGGAGAAGTCGTTCAGTGCCAGCAATGGCAGTTTGAAATTATCTCGGTCGAGAACAACCGTATTGTGAGTGTGAAAGCGACAAAAATAGTCAATGAGCTAGGCGATGCTATTAGTTAGATAAGTCGCTAGATATTTAACGAACAAGCCCGCGCTTGTTGTTCGTTATCTCTTTATTGTTCATAATCACTAAGATTAGGTATGCTTCTACGCATACCTTTTTTTGTTCTTATCCTTTGTTTTCTGGAGTTCCCTTTGTCAGACCATCAATTCACCCCTCAAGATGAAATCTTCATGCGACGCGCCATTGAGGTTGCTAAGCAAGCTGAGAAAGAGGGAGAGGTTCCCGTTGGTGCCGTGTTGGTAAAAGAGGGTGAGATTATTTCTGAAGGTTGGAACCGTTCTATTGGAAGCCACGATGCCACGGCACACGCAGAAATCGAAACTTTGCGTAAAGCTGGACAAGCTTTAGAAAACTATCGCTTACTCGATACCACGTTATACGTCACGCTTGAGCCTTGCCCAATGTGTGCAGGTGCCTTGTTACACAGCCGAGTAAAGCGCATTGTGTTTGGGGCTCCTGACTTAAAAGCGGGTGCAGCAGGTACGGTGTTAAATCTCTTTGAAAGCCAAGCCTCATACCACTATGCAGACGTGGAAAATGGTTTGTTAGAACAAGAGTGCCGTGAGCAACTGCAGGCGTTTTTTAAACGTCGTAGAAAAGAAATAAAAGAAAAGCGAAAGCTTGAGCGTCTGTTGGAAGAGCAGTGTTTAGAATCTGACAAGGCAAGTAATAAGAATAAGGTCAGCAACAAGAACAAGGTCTGTAACAAAAACAAGGTCTGTAACAAAAAATAACAGCAAGCTTTCGGCACTCTCGATAGCAAGAGTGCCGCAGAAAGCTTACTCGGTATATTTACTCAGAAAGTATCTGCATGAAAGTACGGTTGCGCCAAATGATTTTCTTCTTATTATTTGAAAGCATACGCTTACGACGGTTTGCAGCAACGGTCTTATCAAGGCGCTTCGATTTCAGTTTACTCTTCATCATTTCAACGATTTCCTATTTGTCGTCTGGCTTTGTAATTATGACTTCAGTTTTAATTATAGTGGTTATTTGTTTATGAGCTCTGTCGCGAACTTAGCGTTAGCTTTCTGAACCACTCTTGCAATGGTTAGTATCTGAATCCAACCGAGCATGATGTCGCTTATGGTGTGACGTTATAAAGTTCGATTGTTACTGCAATATGACACCTCAAATTTAACGGTCACTTTGCTGGTTTAGTTTCTCAATACGAACCAGTGGCTCATGTATAAAAAAAAGAGCAACGCTATATAGCATTGCTCTTTTTTTATTTGGAAGACTCAGCTTCATCGACAGCGGATTCAGCCGCACTGATTGTCGATTCAGCGCCCGAGATATCTAAAGGTGGGATAACAACTAAATCTTCAAGGCTCGCTTCTTCCTCTTTATTACGCTTATTCACATGGCCGATAATGCTTTGGTAATAACGGCGAATGTTCTCAACGTAATTCCTTGCTTCATCACCACGCGCATAACCGTAACGAGTTTTGCTGTAGTACTTCTTCTGTCTTAGTAGAGGAAGCCTGTCTTTCACATCACCCCAAGCGTCAGGATCACCGCCTTGTGCTTTGGTTAAGCGACGAGCATCCATCATGTGCCCGTAACCTACGTTATATGAGGCAAGCGCAAACCAGATCTTTTCGTGTTGAGTGATTGAGTCGGGCACTCGGTTAACGATACGACGCAGGTATTCAACCCCGCCTTGTACCGACTGTTTAGGGTCAAGACGATTGGTCACACCAACGCTCTTCGCAGTTGGTAGCGTTAACATCATCATGCCTCGAACACCGGTTGGAGAGCGTGCGACAGGATTCCAGTGTGACTCTTGGTATGCCAAAGCAGCAATCAAGCGCCAATCAAATTCTTGCGAATATTTCTGAAACAGTGGAGACCATTTTGGCAGCTTGCTATCCAAGGCGCGGATAAAGGCACGAGTATCGACATAATCGAAGGTGCCGATATGGCCAATATATTTCTCTTCCAGTGAAGCGAGCTCACCAGACTGCTTTAGGTTACCGAAAAACTCAATCAGCAGCGCATAAAGGCTCTCATCTTCAGACTTCTGTAAATACCAAGAGATCGGTTGGTCTTCTGTAAGTTCAAAAGCCAAAGCGACGTCTGGGTATAAACGTTGTGCGAGTGACAGCTCAATCGAATCCGCCACAGTAAACAAGCGTTCCCCTGTAGAGACTTCTTTTAGCAAGTCGTTGATATCAGCATTGCCGATCGCATCGTAGATAAAGTCATCGTGTGTGTTTTGCAGCTGTTTTAATGTTGGCTCAAAGTGTGAGTCTTTCACTACAACCAAAGATGGCGTCAATGTGTCAGTAGTCGCTACCTCTTCTGATTCAGTTTGTGCTTTTACGAAATCAGCCTGACGTTCATTCTCGAACTTGATCAGTTGCTCAAGGTTTCTTGGTCGCCACTGGCCTTTTTTGTACACGACCTGCTGGCTTACATAGTAATAAGCGGGCGCGGCGCGATAGGCACGTGTCAGGTTGCTGTTTTGTGTTAACCCCGTTGCGATAAGATCGATCTCGCCTTTCTTTAAGGCAGGAAATAGGCCGGATAGACGGTAAGCAGGTTTAACCTCAAGCTTTACACCAAGCTCTTCTGCAAACTCGCGAGCTAACTCGTAGTCCAAGCCAGCAGGACCATCTGGACCGATGTAATAAGAGAGTTGGTTATTCAGGGTGCCGACACGAAGAACGCCACGCTCTCGTATCTGCTCAAGGACACTTTTAGGTTCAGATTCAATCTGGCATCCAGCCAACCCAAATAGGGCAATAGCGAGCAGAAGGAACTTAGACGAAAAGATGAGCGTAAATTTAGGCATCAAAATGAAATCTCGAAAAGTGGAAGCCCCTTTATACCAAACCCCGCAAGGCTGGCAAAGCAGGTTTATTTAAACAGTTGTAAAAGTGCTGATAAATGCAGCAAAAGTACCATTTACACAGAAAGATAAAAAAAATAACGCAAACGGTTGCTTTTGGTGTTACGTCACAAAAAGAAATGCTTTATAATGCGCTCGCATTGAAGAGGTGGAATCGGCATAGGTTTGGCAACCTTCGGGAATAGCTTCGAAGAAAACAGTTAGGTTGTTCCTATAACCCACTGAATTTATTCCAATACTACCTTAATCAACTGCATAAGAGACGTAAGCACATGAGAATTTTGCGTGGCTCCCCAGCTCTATCTGAGTTTCGTGTTAACAAGCTTTTAGAGCTTTGTCGTGAATTAAGCTTACCTGTAACAGGTATTTACGCTGAGTTTGCCCACTTTGCTGATCTAACGGCAGACCTAGATGAGTCTGAAGTTGAGAAGCTAGAAAAGCTACTGACTTACGGTCCAACGATTGAAGAGCATGAACCTGAAGGTTTACTGCTGCTTGCAACGCCACGCCCGGGCACTATCTCGCCTTGGTCTTCAAAATCAACAGATATCGCACACAACTGCGGACTGGCTAAAGTGTCACGTCTAGAGCGCGGTACTGCTTTCTACATTGAAACCTCTTCTGAACTTTCTGAGCTTCAACTTGTTGAGCTGAAAGCCATTCTGCACGACCGTATGATGGAAGTGGTTTTCACTGACTTCGAATCAGCGGCGGCACTGTTCACTGTTGCTGAGCCTGCTCCTTATGCGGAAGTTGACCTACTAACTGGTGGACGTAAAGCGCTTGAAAAAGCAAACGTTACCCTAGGTCTAGCACTTGCAGAAGACGAAATTGATTACCTTCTTGAAAGCTTCACTGAGAAGCTAGGTCGTAACCCGACTGACATCGAGCTAATGATGTTTGCACAAGCGAACTCAGAGCACTGTCGTCACAAGATCTTTAACGCTGATTGGACTATCGATGGCGTTAAGCAAGAAAAATCATTGTTCAAGATGATTAAGAACACCTTTGAAACGACACCAGAACACGTTCTGTCTGCTTATAAAGATAATGCAGCGGTAATGACAGGTTCTGAAGTCGGTCGTTTCTTCCCAGATCCAGAAACTCGCCAATACAACTACCACCAAGAAAAAACACACATCTTGATGAAAGTTGAAACGCACAACCACCCAACGGCAATCTCTCCATGGCCGGGCGCATCGACAGGTTCAGGCGGTGAAATCCGTGATGAAGGCGCGACTGGTATTGGCGGTAAGCCAAAAGCAGGCCTTGTTGCTTTCTCTGTATCTAACCTGAAAATTCCGAACTTCGTTCAACCTTGGGAAACAGACTTTGGTAAGCCAAGCCGTATCGTTACTGCTTTGGATATCATGCTTGAAGGTCCTCTTGGTGGCGCAGCATTCAACAACGAATTTGGTCGTCCAAACCTATTAGGTTACTTCCGTACTTACGAAGAGAAAGTAAACTCTCACGCAGGTGAAGAAGTACGTGGTTACCACAAGCCAATCATGCTGGCTGGTGGTCTAGGTAACATTCGTGATGATCATGTTCAGAAGAAAGAGATCCCAGTAGGTGCAAGCCTAATTGTTCTTGGCGGTCCAGCAATGAACATCGGCCTTGGTGGCGGTGCTGCATCTTCAATGGATTCTGGTTCTTCTTCTGAAGACTTAGATTTTGCTTCTGTACAACGTGAAAACCCAGAGATGGAACGTCGTTGTCAGGAAGTTATCGACCGTTGTTGGCAGCTTGGTGATGCGAACCCAATCGCATTTATCCACGACGTGGGCGCGGGCGGAATCTCGAATGCACTTCCTGAGCTAGTCGACGATGGCGAGCGTGGCGGTATCTTTAACTTACGTGACGTGCCAAACGATGAGCCGGGCATGAGCCCACTTGAGATCTGGTGTAACGAATCTCAAGAGCGTTACGTAATGGCGGTTGCTGATAAAGACTTAGCGACATTTGAAGCGATTTGTAAGCGTGAACGCGCTCCATTCGCGATTGTTGGTAAAGCAACAGAAGAACGTGATCTTAAATTAGAAGATTCACACTTCGACAACACGCCAATCGACATGCCGATGGACATCCTATTAGGTAAAACGCCTAAGATGCACCGTGACGCGAAGACGCTAAAAGCAAACAACCCTGCGATTGACCGTTCTGGTATCGAACTAAACGAAGCGGTTGACCGTATTCTTCGCCTACCAACAGTGGCAGAGAAAACATTCCTTATTACTATCGGTGACCGCTCGGTAACAGGCCTTGTGGCTCGTGACCAAATGGTTGGCCCATGGCAGGTTCCTGTTGCTAACTGTGCAGTAACAGCAGCAAGTTACGACTCTTACCACGGTGAGGCAATGTCTCTTGGTGAGCGTACGCCAGTAGCACTACTAGATTTCGGCGCATCAGCTCGTCTAGCGGTTGGTGAAGCAATCACTAACATCGCAGCGACCAACATCGGCGATATTAAACACATTAAATTGTCAGCTAACTGGATGTCTCCAGCAGGTCACCCTGGTGAAGATGCAGGCCTTTACGAAGCGGTTAAAGCCGTAGGTGAAGAACTATGTCCAGCACTGGGTCTAACTATCCCTGTGGGTAAAGACTCAATGTCGATGAAGACTAAGTGGGAAGAGAATGGCGAGCAGAAAGAAGTCACATCTCCGCTATCTCTTGTTATCACTGCGTTTGCACGTGTTGAAGATGTTCGTAAGACGATTACTCCTCAGCTTCGTACCCCGAATAACCTTGAAGGCTTAGGCGCTACAAGCTTAGTACTTATCGACCTAGGTAACGGCAAAAACCGTATGGGTGCTACAGCACTAGCGCAGGTTTACAAGCAGCTTGGTGACAAGCCAGCAGACGTAGACAATGCAGCACAACTAAAAGGTTTCTACGAAGGCATTCAAGCACTTGTAGCGAACGACCAAGTTGTCGCTTACCACGATAAAGGCGATGGTGGTCTATTCGTAACGCTAGCTGAAATGGCGTTCGCAGGTCACTGTGGTGTTAATGCTGATATTGCAGCGCTTTTATCTGCATCAGAGAACAGCGAAGATACGCTTGCGGCACTCTTTAACGAAGAGCTAGGTGCAGTTATCCAAGTTCGTAACGACGACCTAGACGCAGTTCTTTCTACTCTTGCAGCAAATGGCCTAGAAGCATGTTCACATGTGATTGGCAGCGTTGTTGGTGAAGGGGAAGCATCAGATGAAGTAGTGATTAAGTCAGGCACAGACGTTGTAATCCAGCGTAACCGTACTGAACTACGTACTATCTGGGCTGAGACTACGCATAAAATGCAAGGTCTACGTGATAATCCAATCTGTGCAGACCAAGAACATGAAGCGAAAAAAGACAACTCAGACCCAGGTCTAAACGTTAGCCTAAGCTTTGACGTAAACGAAGACATTGCAGCGCCATTCATCAATGCTCCTATGATAAATACAGGCGCTAAGCCTAAGATGGCGATTCTCCGTGAGCAGGGTGTTAACTCTCACGTTGAAATGGCAGCAGCATTTGACCGCGCAGGCTTCGAAGCGACTGATATTCACATGAGCGACATCCTAACGGGTCAAGCGGTACTAGAAGAGTACAACGGCCTTGTGGCATGTGGTGGCTTCTCTTACGGTGATGTACTGGGCGCTGGTGAAGGTTGGGCTAAGTCGGTTCTATTTAACGACTCTACTCGTGACCAATTTGAAAACTTCTTCAAGCGTGAAGATACTTTCTCTCTAGGTGTGTGTAACGGTTGTCAGATGTTGTCTAACCTGCGTGAACTTATCCCGGGTGCTGAGTACTGGCCACGTTTCGTTCGTAACGAATCTGAGCGTTTTGAAGCTCGTTTCAGCCTAGTTGAAGTTCAGAAGTCTGACTCAGTATTCTTCAACGGCATGGAAGGTTCTCGTATGCCAATCGCTGTTTCTCACGGTGAAGGCCGCGTAGAAGTGCGTGATAACGACCACCTAAACGCGATTGAAAACTCAGGTACGGTTGCTCTACGTTACGTTGATAACAACGGTAACCAAACGCAGCAATACCCGAATAACCCGAACGGTTCGCCAAACGCTATCACTGGTCTAACAACGACCGATGGCCGCGTGACTATCATGATGCCGCACCCAGAGCGTGTATTCCGCACGGTTGCAAACTCTTGGTCTCCAGAAGGTTGGGGCGAGAACGGCGCTTGGATGCGCATGTTCCAAAACGCACGTAAGAATGTGGGTTAATCACTTTCTTACAGGCCGCATTAATCTAGGCTAGGTTAAGAAAAAATGAAAAGCGCAGATCGAAAGGTCTGCGCTTTTTTATTTTCAAAATTTAGGAACCAGAGCGAAAAAATTAACGTTTGCAGTTTGCTGTTCTAAAAATCTCCACTACGCTAAATGTTATGGAATCAATTTGTTAGGCCATCATTTCTTGTATTCATACAAGAACAATTCAATTTGGCCGTTCAAAAACTGAATCAATCATCGTGGCATAAGAGGGATCTATGAAAACAACAATCACAAAAGCAGTTGCAGTGGCAGCGATTGTCATGTCGTTAGCTGGGTGTGTCGGTAGTAACGCCGTTACTGGGAAATTAATGAAGTTCAACGTAGAGGTTGTAGATAACCGTTACGCTCGTGCCGGGGTTAACTTCTTGCTTGCGCCAGTTTACGCGCTAACAACCGCAGCCGATTACATTGTATTTAACTCAATAGAATTCTGGGCGGGTAAAAACCCACTGACTGGCGCGCCTCATATATTCGATAGTAAAGTCGATACTATGATTGATGTGAACGATAGCCTCGATGATTCACTGAAAGATGCACCACTTGGGTTCAATAATCGCCATATTGAATGGGGTGAGATGCAACAGATCGATGAGAACACCATTCAAATGGACATCACTTATAACGATGGTCAGAAGGCTGTTCTGACGGGGATTCGTGATGGTGACAAGGTCAGTTACTACATGGATGGAACATTGGTTTCAGAGACTTCGATTCAAGCTCTTGAACAGCTAGCAGCAGAAAAAGCATAACCTTCCCTGTTTTACCGCTATAAAAGAAAAGCCGCTGGATTTAACCCCAGCGGCTTCGTATTTTCTAGCATCTAGCGCGTAGATTAGTTGTTGCTGTGTAGCTCGCTGTTCAGTTCAACAGCAGACTTGTTCGCAAGACATTCAATTTGGCCAGTAATCGAGTTACGACGGAACAGAAGGTCAGAAACGCCAGCAAGGTCACGGGCTTTAATGATTTCTACTTCGTTGCCTTCTTTATCTAGCATGCGAACTTTAGTACCTGCAGTCACGTAAAGACCAGACTCAACCGTGCAACGGTCGCCCATTGGGAAGCCAAGACCCGCGTTTGCGCCTAGCAGGCAGTTTTCGCCGATAGAGATAACCATAGTACCGCCGCCAGACAGAGTACCCATGATAGAAGCGCCGCCGCCGATGTCTGAACCGTTACCCACAACAACACCCGCAGAGATACGACCTTCAACCATGCTCACGCCAGTAGTACCCGCATTGAAGTTGATGAAACCTTCGTGCATTACCGTTGTGCCTTCGCCTACGTGTGCGCCAAGACGAACACGAGAAGTATCAGCAATACGAATACCTGTTGGTACTACGTAATCCACCATTTTAGGGAACTTGTCTACGCAATCTACAGACAGAGCGCGACCCGCAAGGCGAGCTTCGATTTGACGCTCTGGTAGCTCAGGAAGGTCGATTGGGCCTTCGTTTGTCCATGCGATGTTGTGCAGTAGACCGAAGATGCCGTCTAGTACTGTACCGTGTGGTTGTACTAGGCGGTTAGAGATAAGTTGTAGCTTTAGGAAGCCTTCAGCAACTGATGCTGGCTTCTCGTCAGCCGCAAGAACAACAAGAACAAGTGGCTGCTCAGATGCTGCTGCTTTTTCTGCGAAAGATGCGTTTGCTGCATCGTCGTTTGCTGCGAATGCTTTCGCCAGTTCTGCGCTTTGTGCAGCAGAGATTTCGATAGCTTGGTTGCCTTCAGCGTAACCTGACACTTCAGCTACAGCAGCTACAAGAGCGTCGCTTGGGTTTAGAAGTGGGTTAGGGAAGAACGCTTCAATGATTTTATTGTCGCGGTTTTTGGTTGCCGTACCGAAGGCTAGTGAAAAGTAAGCCATGTTGAATCTCCATGTGTTGAGTCTTGATTTTGCTATTCCATAACAGCGACTCGAATAACAAGCGCTGCCGTTAGCAAAGTTAATTTAATTGCGTTCATCATAAAGAGAGCGCCCTCGTTATGAAAGGGCGTATCGGGATAAAGTCTGTAAAATGATATTGCTTGTCTTTTGAGAGATAGTTTTCATTATCCGGATATTATACCTCGCTCTTAAATATGGGCGTGCTTACTTAAGTAGCGCGGTGCCATTTCATTTCCACACCTGACACTTATCTTTAGTCCATCCTCTTGTTAGCCGTATCAATAGAGTGAGTCACACTTTCTTTATAAATTCATGTTTATTATCAGAATTATTCGACTTCTGTTGATTAATCGCTTGTGCCTACAGTTAGGGTAAATACTCAATTTTCCAGACATGTAATTAAGAGAACGATCACTAAAACCCTGCAAGATGTCAGTATATTGCCTGCCATAACGACATTAAAACGATTAATAAAGGATCTTCTATGAATTTTACTAAGTCTTTACTGGTGCTCTCTATCGGCGTAGCGATGGTTGGCTGTGGCTCGGATAATGATGACATCACGGTGACATGTGACACTGCGGACTCTTGTACCAAGTTTACGGTTTTACATACTAACGATAACCATGGTCGCTTCTGGGAAAATAGTAAGGGTGAGTATGGAATGGCGGCTCGTAAGACGTTGATTGATAGTATTCGTGCGGAAGTGACTCAAAACGGTGGTGAGACGATCCTACTGTCCGGTGGTGACATTAATACTGGTGTTCCAGAGTCTGATATGCAGGATGCGGTACCAGATTTTGTTGGCATGAACCTTCTTGGTTACGATGCGATGGCATTAGGTAACCATGAATTCGACAACACCTTGGATGTGCTTGAGATGCAATCTGAGCTAGCTGACTTCCCGATGCTTGCGGCGAATATTTATATCAAAGATGGAGACACAGTTACTGATGAACGCCTTTTCTCTCCATATAAAGTATTCACCATCAATGGCTTAAAAGTTGCGGTTATTGGCCTAACAACCAAAGATACGGCGAAATTAGTTAACCCTGACAATGTCGCGACGATTCACTTTGCCGACCCACAAGTCGAAATTAAAAAAGCCATAAAAGAGATCGAGGCCAATGAAACGGTTGATCTGATTTTTGCTACCACGCATATGGGGCATTATGCTAATGGTCAACACGGCAGTGAAGCGCCTGGTGATGTGCTACTAGCACGCTCTCTAGAGGAAGGTCAGCTAGATGCAATTATCGGCGGGCACTCTCAAAATCCGGTTTGCATGGAAGGCAACGAATATGCTGATTTCAACCCAGGAGATGATTGTAAGCCGGATCAACAAAATGGTACCTATATCATGCAAGCTCATGAGTGGGGCAAGTATGTCGGTAGAGCTGATTTTGAGTTTTATGACGGAAAGCTGCATTTAGCGAAGTACGACCTGATACCTGTGAACTTAAAAGAGAAAGATGAAAATGGTGATTACCAATTTATCCAATCTGAAATTGAACCTAATTCAACAGTAATTGCTACTCTTTCCGCCTATCAGCAACAAGGTCAAGAGTTGTTGGATGTGATCATATCGAAAACCGATGCGAAGCTTGAAGGTGACCGTGATGTTGTGCGCGCAGAGCAAACCAACCTTGGTCATTTATTAGGTCACGCTTACCGTACTTACGATTTAGTGGACGCTGACTTCGGTGTGATGAATTCCGGTGGTGTTCGTGACTCAATTGCGGTAGGTGACATTGCTTATCGTGATGTACTTACAGTCCAACCTTTTGGCAATTTTGTAACCAAAGCAACAATGACGGGTGCTGAAGTAAAAGCGTATTTAGACGTTGTTGCGACTAAGACGGCAGGATCTGGCGCTTATGCACAATTGGATAATATTAGCTTAACTGTCGACTGTGATTTGAGTGATGTGACCATTAGAGAAATTAACAATAAAACTTTTAGCTTAACCGATACTTATACGTTCTCTGTTATCAGTTTCAGTGCGGCTGGTGGTGATGACTACCCAGTAATTGATGTTGAGTCGACGCAGTTGACGGATGCCGCTGTGCTGCGCGAGTTCTTCGTTAAGAACCCAGATGTCACTGCTGCGAATTACGCACCAGTGGATGGTGAGCTAATCTATATGAGCAATGGTTTAGAAGTAAAAGGCTGCCCTGCGAACTAATTTATAACTCATAAACAAAAACGACAAAGAAAATAGCCAGCGAATTGCTGGCTATTTTTGTATAAAAATCAGTGGAATTAGATGCTAGATAAACAACGCCTTATAAGCTTGTTCAATCCCTTCAATCAACATTTGCATACCGATAACGGCGAGTATCAAGCCCATCATTCGAGTAATCACGTTCAGTGCACTTGGCCCTACGGCTTTAACGAAGCGTTCGCCGAACACAAACAATACGTAGGTTAGGGTGCAGAGGAGGCCAAATGCCACGATGGTAATGATGGTCTCGTAAATCCCCTCGGTACTAGCAAAGTTCATCGCAGTGGCAATGGTGCCCGGTCCAGCCAGTATGGGCATGGCCAAAGGTGATACTGCGATACTTAGCGCTGCGTCTCGCTGGGCATCTGAGTTTACTTTCTCTTTTGCTTTTGAATGTGTTGAATCACCTTGCAGCATGTGAAAGCCAATCAAAAAGACCAGAATGCCGCCTGTGATACGCAGTGCGTACAGCGTGATACCAAAGAGGTCAAAGATCAGTTTGCCAGAAATCGCAAAAGTACTGACGATAACGAAGGCGATAAGTACCGATCGGAATGCGATAGATTTAACCGTTTCCCTATCATTATCACCGGTTAATCCAAGAAAGATGGGCGTATTAGCGATAGGGTTCATAATGGCAAAAAAGCCCATGAACACGGTAATGGTATGAATGATGAGCTCTTTCATATTATTCCTTTGAAAAGATGCAGTTAAATACTAGGGCGTGTTGAGCTTTCGAGCTGATTTTTGCAGCGAGTTGCTGGGCATTTATACAAGGCAGAGGCTTTGACGTGTAGCTGGCCTACATGAGAAGCCGATAACGTAGTAGAAATGACCAGCAAACGCTGCCCGAAGGGTTCGGCTAAAAGCGTTTTAATCTTTGTTGAGGGAGATTTGCTTAGAATGACTAGGCTACTTCTCCCTCGCCGCGATTAAAACGCTTTTATCTCGAACAAAATTTAACCACGAAAGGTCAACACGCCCTAATAGTTTGTGTATTTAATCTTAGATACAAATAATTATTAGAAATAGATAGTAGAGCAAGTGTGAATAAAAAACAGCCAGCATAAGGCTGGCTGTTTGGTTTTAGTGATAGGTGTAGAGTTTTGGTCGTCCGTTATTGCTTGATTCTCAATTAACGGAATCAAGCAATGGATAGATTGCGGCGCTCAATTTTGTCGTTATGCGTTCAAAGATTCGCTCACCGCCACAGCCAATGCAACTGTCGCACCGACCATTGGGTTGTTACCCATACCGATGAAGCCCATCATTGCCACGTGAGCCGGAACAGAAGAGCTACCTGCAAACTGAGCGTCAGCGTGCATTCTGCCCATGGTATCTGTCATGCCGTAAGACGCTGGGCCAGCTGCCACGTTATCTGGGTGCAATGTTCTACCTGTACCGCCGCCTGAAGCAACTGAGAAGTAAGGTAAACCTTGGCGAGTACGTTCTGCTTTGTAGATACCTGCAACAGGGTGTTGGAAGCGCGTTGGGTTAGTTGAGTTACCCGTAATACTTACATCCACTTCTTCTCTGTGCATGATTGCTACGCCTTCACGTACATCATCAGCGCCGTAACACAAGATCTCTCCGCGAGGGCCTTGTGAGAAACGGCGACGTTCTGTTTCAACAAGTTCACCCGTTTGGTAATCGTATTGAGTGCGAACATAGGTAAAACCATTGATGCGAGAGATTAAGTAAGCCGCATCTTTACCTAGACCATTGAGTATTACCTTCAATGGGTTGTGACGTGATTTGTTGACGTTGAGTGCGATTTTAATCGCACCTTCTGCAGCAGCAAAAGATTCATGGCCCGCAAGGAAAGCAAAGCAGTGGCTTTCTTCATTTAGAAGACGTGCAGCCAATGCGCCGTGGCCTATACCCACTTGACGTTGCTCAGCAACACTGCCGGGTTTAGTGAATGCTTGAAGGCCTTCACCAATGATATTTGCAGCTTGTTCAGCGTTGGTTGCTTTGCGAAATAACGCCAGTGCTGAGCCAAGAATATAAGCATCGGCAGCGCTTTCAAAAGCAATAGGTTGGGTGTCCATCACCATGGCTTTTGGGTCGACATTGTGTGATTTACAGTATTGGTTCGCTTGCTCTAAAGAGTCGAAGTTCATTTCTGCCAATACGCGAGTTACTGATTCATTAAATTGAGTGTTCATCATATCTTTCCTCTAAATTGGCAAAAATTATTGTTGGCGTGGGTTAATGGTGGTTACGGCTTCATCGAAGCGACCGTAAGTTCCCATAGCAAGGTCTGCAGCTTCATTGGCTGACATACCTTGATTTATCGCCTTCATCATTTTGCCGAGGTTGAGATACTCGTAGCCAATCACTTCGCTGTGGTCATCAAGTGCAAGCTTGGTCACGTAACCCTCTGCAAGCTCTAGGTAACGTACGCCTTTCGCTGCGGTTGAGTAGCTAGTACCCACTTGGCTGCGTTGTGTTTGACCTAAGTCTTCTAATGCGGCGCCAATTTCTAGACCGCCTTCAGAGAAAGCAGACTGAGTTCGACCGTAAACAAATTGCAGAAAGATCTCGCGCATTGCTACGTTAATAGCGTCACACACTAAGTCGGTATTTAGGGCTTCAAGAATGGTTCTTCCGGTGAGGATTTCGGCTGCCATCGCGGCTGATTGAGTCATGCCTGAACAACCAATCGTTTCGATTAGTGCTTCTTCGATGATGCCGTTTTTTACGTTCAGCGTTAGTTTTGCTGCACCTTGTTGTGGTGCACAAGTGCCGACGCCATGGCTTAAGCCAGAAATAGCGATAACGTCTTTTGGACTAACCATAGCGCCTTCAACTGGAATTGGCGCTGAAGTGTGCAGATCACCCCTTTGAATAGGGCACATTGATTGAATTTCTGAAGAGTAGTGCATAATGTTTTCTCACAGTTAGAGTCATTGAAGACCTAGAGTGTTGAGAAAACAGGACGTGTTGGAAGAGGTGCGGCTAATTCACTACAGATCTTGAGTATCGATAATCCAAAGGTGTCATGAAGCTCGGTCTTAAGAGACTAAGCCCATTTCAAAATGGAGGAATAGCGATACATCCAACAGTATTACCTGTTTTCGATTCTGTAGGAGTCATTAGCACTGTTCGAAAGAACGGGCGGTTGAAGCAAAAGCTTAGGTGGAACCCCATCACCTGATGGCTATAGATTAGATCTTTATCACACTTTCATGCAAGCGAATGTTTAGAGCGATTTCGACTATAAACAGAGTTCATTATATTTCGATAAGTATAAAAAAACGCCAATAACGAGCTCTAATTAGAGGTGTCATTGACGTTTTCAACAGAGGTATCAGCTAGTTACGCTGCATCTTCTTCTGCGTCTTCAACAGCTTCAAGTTTCTTTTCTTTTTTCGGAGCTGGTTTGCGCTTAGCACCTAATGCATAAAGAACTTCTTCTTTATTCTTCGCTAGGTACATTGCAAGTTCTTCTTGCTTGCCTTCATCTTCAACTAAGTCGCTTTTGCTTAACAGTTCAAAAAGCTCATCAGCCATATCCAGCATTTTGTCGTATGCGTCAGCTTCGGCTTTAGAGGTAAAAGTCATTTTCTCTTCTCCGTTGCGTTCGACCACGTACTTGACGATAACAGCCATGGTTAATCCTCTAAGTTTGATAAATTTTACTGGCTTTTTATACAGTTTCTGATGTTAAAAGTCCAGTTGGAGCCCTAACAATGCGGCCTCAATCTTGATGTGTAGCCCAGTCTTCACAATAACTCATGAAAGATTTCAGCAGCGGGCTCTGGTATTTGTCTTTGTGTACCAGCATCCAGAAACGTCGTTTCATGTCGAGTGGGACATCGAGTGCTTTCACTCGGCCTGAGTCAATTGCTCGTTGCGCCGCCAGTCGTGATAAACACGCGAATCCAAGATTGGCAGAAACTGAATTGATGATCGCCTCGGTGGTGTTGAGTTCAAAGGATTCATACCAGTGTTCGATACGCGGTGCGACGGCACGAAGGAAAAACTCGCGAGTCCCTGAGCCTGATTCACGTAGAATCCAGTGACTATCTTCTAAATCGCTTAAAGTCACTTTTTCTTTTGAAACGAGAGGATGTTGATTACTAACAATAATACACATTTCATCGCTGCTAAACTGACTCGAAATGAGTTCAGGGTGTAATGTTTTTCCTTCAATTAGCGCGATATCAAGTTCATAATCCACCAACTTTTGGCAGATCAGCGCACTGTTTGAAATGAACAAGCTTTGATCCTGATGTTGAGTTCGTTCACGAAAGCCAGACAGAATAAACGGTGCGACCTGATTACCAATTGTGTCACTCGCACCGACCTTTAGATTGCCACTTAAAGGCTGGTCGTCACGGAACAAAACATCAATACCAGCAGCACGATGTAATATCTCATCCGCCAAAGGAAGAAGCTTTTGTCCTTCTTGATTGAGAATTAATCGGTTATTAACCCGGTCAAATAGAGAGTGACCGAGTTGTTTCTCCATTTCGCCTAGCGCCATGCTGACAGCAGCTTTAGAGAGAAACAGCGCCTCAGAGGCAGCGGTCAATGTTGAGTGCTGAGTAATAGTGACGAACACTTTAAGTTGTTTAATTGAAATATTAGCCATCAGATTCCTAGTTTTACTCTGCTGGTGAAAATGGATTATGTTCAGTATTGATGAACGCTTGTTACATATAATTGGATATTATTTAACGAATCGCAAGCATATTATGGCTTCAACAAGCGAATGAGTTCACAAGTTTAGTGAATCAAGTTTAAGAGAGGCTGACATGATTCAACGTATTAAATATAGACTAACAGGAGCTCCAACACCCATGGCAGGGTTGGCACTAGCAATAGCAAGCTTAGGCTGGTGCTGGGATGGTGTATTGGTATCACAAGATATCTTACATACACCGGGTTTGGTTCAATGGATAAGCGCAGCGATTGCTGGGTGCTTACTTCTTGTTTTAGCTGTGAAGTTTTTGATTCACGGCCACTTATTACGTGAAGACCTTGCACATCCTGTTGTTGGCAGTGTTGTACCCACATTCGCGATGGGTTGTATGGTAGTGTCTGCTTCGTTGGCTCCAATTTCGACCTTCCTCAGCGAAAGTGTTTGGCTAGCATCTGTTGCATTACATGTTGTGTTCTTGGTGAGCTTTTTATACCACAGAGCAAAACAGTTTGAGATTCACCATATGGTTCCTAGCTGGTTTGTACCACCAATCGGTATCGTTGTTGCGGATGTTTCTTTCTCTGGTAATCCAACTCTAGAGCCTGTTGCAAATGCTGTTTTGGTCTTTGGTTTGTTGATCTATGCGGTAATGTTGCCTGTGATGGTTTACCGTTTGATCTTCTCTCATGAAGTGCCTGACGCAGCAAAGCCAACCATTGCGATTATGGCGGCACCAGCAAGTCTATCTCTAGCTGGCTACCTAACGGTGACGGCAAATCCTTCGCCAGTTATCATCGGTCTATTGTTTGGTATTGCAGTGCTAATGACGTTCATCATTTACGCAGCGTTCTTCAAACTACTTCGTCTGCCATTCAGCCCAGGCTATGCGGCGTTTACTTTCCCAATCGTGATTGGTGCAACGGCGTTATTCAAATTGGCGGCTTGGATGCAAACTGTTGGTGTGGAAGCTCACTATGTGGATCAAGTGTTCAACCTAGCGTATCTAGAATTAATTGTGGCAACGTTTGTAGTGGGTTATGTGGCGGTTCGTTATTACATGAATTACAAACCTCACCGTGTTCTAAGCGCGGTAGGTAGTAGATTGTAAGAAGCAATAGTTCAAAAGATAAACGGACCTTAAGTTTTCAGTATTTCATAAGCTTATATTCCTAATCCAAACACGGCACTTATGCTAATCTGGCTTTATATTGTGGCAAGATTAGCGTGAGTGCACTTTGTTTACTGTTTACCATTCCAATAAAGTTGATACTTTAAAAATCCTTCTCGTTCACTTAATCAAAAGTGATCCTTTAGCCAATCCTTTCGAAAAAGAGCAGATCTTGGTTCAGAGCCCAGGTATGTCTCAATGGCTTAAGATGGAACTCGCCAAAGAGTTTGGCGTAGCAGCAAATATCGATTTCCCACTTCCAGCAACCTTCATTTGGGATATGTTTACCCAAGTACTTCCAGATGTTCCTAAACGCAGTGCTTTTAACAAAGAAGCGATGACGTGGAAGCTGATGAGTTTGCTACCCGCTAAGCTTGACCACCCTGATTTTTTACCTCTACAACGCTACCTTGAAAACGACGAAGATGATTCGAAGTTGTATCAATTGGCAGAAAAAATTGCCGATATCTTCGATGGTTACTTGGTGTATCGACCTGAATGGATGGCGATGTGGGAAGCGGGAGAGCCCGTTGCAGAACTTATCGATGATGAGGGACAACAAGAGCACCCTTGGCAACCGATTTTGTGGCAAGCACTCTATGAGAAAACCTTGTCTCAAGGCCAATCTAAATATCACCGTGGCAACTTGTATCACGACTTCATTGAAGCGCTAGCCAAGCAACAAGGTCAACTGCAACATCTGCCTAAACGCTTATTTGTGTTTGGTATTTCTTCGTTGCCTCCTCGCTACATGGATGCATTGAAAGCGCTTGGCGAGCAGATTGATGTGCACTTGATGTTTACCAATCCTTGCCAACATTACTGGGGCGATATTCGCGATCGTAAATACTTGGCAAGAGTCGAAGCACAGCGCCGCAAGCAGTTTGCTTTGATTGATGGTTTACCTCAGCTTGAAGGCGAAGCCTCACCATTGAAAGATGGCATTGAAGCCAACGTTGAAGACGAACTACACACCAGCCAAGCCGTCGGTAATAGTTTACTTGCGTCTATGGGTAAATTGGGTAGAGATAACCTGTTCTTGCTGTCTCAATCAGACAGCGAAGAACATGAATTCTTTATTGATGTTGAGAGGGATAACCTGCTTCATCAACTGCAAGCCGACATTCTCCAGCTAGAAGAGCATCAAGACGACCACATCTTAGATTCTAGCAACCATAAACAGGTGGTTGAGCTTGGTGATCGCTCTCTGACCGTACATGCGTGTCACAGCCCAATGCGTGAGGTTGAAGTTCTTCATGACCAGCTATTGGCGATGTTTGATGCCGACCCGACCCTGAAACCACGCGATATCATCGTGATGGTGTCTGACATTAATGCTTATAGCCCAGCGATTCAGGCGGTATTTGGTAATGCTCCTGGTGAGCGTTATATCCCTTACTCGATCTCTGATAGAACCGCCGACCAAGAAAGCCCAATATTGACTGCCTTCATGCAGCTGGTCGCGCTACCGAATACGCGTTGTTTAGCGTCTGAGTTACTAGAGCTATTAGAAATTCCTGCAATGATGGCGCGCTTTGGTATTGATGAGTTTCAATTCGAGCAAGCCAAGCAATGGGTTGAAGAAGCGGGTATCCGTTGGGGCGTCGACTCTTCTACCGCAACGGAATTTGATCTACCTGCAACCGAGCAAAATACTTGGTTATTTGGTATCCAGCGCATGTTGTTGGGCTATGCGATGTCGGACTCTGCGGGCTTGTTTGAAACTGAACACTCTCCGATTGCCGCTTATAACGAAGTTCAGGGTATTAACGCCGAACTTGCGGGTAAGTTAGCGCACTTTATTGACCGTATCGCTCATTACCGCCAGCGTCTGACTGAAACACAATCAATCGATATGTGGCGTGAAACCTTGCTGAAAATGATTGATGATTTCTTTGCGGTTGAGCTGGAAGGTGAGGTGGTGCTTAAGTCGATTCGTGATGCACTTTCTCAACTAAATGAACAGCTTGATGATGCCTTGTATGAGCAAGAGTTGTCGCCAAGCATTATCTACCAGTACCTCAATAATAAGTTATCTGGTGCGCGTATTAGCCAGCGTTTCTTAGCGGGTCAAGTTAACTTTTGTACCCTGATGCCGATGCGTTCTATTCCGTTCAAAACCGTTTGTCTATTAGGTATGAATGACGGGGTTTACCCTCGCTCAATGCCACCAGAAGGTTTTGACCTGATGAACGGACGCACACGTCCAGGTGATCGTTCTCGTCGTGATGATGACCGTTATCTATTCTTAGAAGCGATGTTGTCAGCACAAGAGTGCTTATACATCAGCTATGTCGGCCGCTCGATTCAAGATAATACCGAGCGAGTGCCATCGGTATTGGTTTCAGAGTTGATCGAGTACTGCCAACAGAACTACTGCTTAAGTGAAGACCGAGCACTACCAAGTGATGATTCAGGTATCAACCTGACTCAAGCGATCAGCTTTGAACACACCATGACACCGTTCAGCCCTGCTGCGTTTACTCAAGGTGACGCAAGCCATGTATTGAGCTATGCCAAAGAGTGGCTTCCAGCAGCTAACCGTTCCGGTGAGCGCAGTGGTGAATTCAATCGCGCCTTAGATGACTATTTGTTGGGTGCGACGTACCCGTTAGAACTCGATTTGGTTGAGTTACAGCGTTTTTGGCGTTTGCCAGTACAGTACTTCTTTAATCGCCGTCTAAAAGTGGTGTTTGAGCCGCCGCTTCCGGTAATGGAAGACGATGAGCCATTTGTACTTAATGGTTTAGAGAGTTTCCAACTTAAGGATGCTTTGCTGCAAGTGCTGCTAGACCACCCTGAAGGTGCAGACGAAGCGGTTCGATTGTTTGTCTCTGAGCAAAAAGCACAGGGCCGATTACCGGTCGGCGCCTTTGGTGATATCGAATTTGAAACCAACCGTGTTCAAGCGGAAGACTTAGCCAAAGAGATTCGATTTGTGAGCGGCTCACCGCAACAAGATCTCGAAGTGAATATCGAATTTGATGTGTTAGGCGAAGGCAAACCTGTTCGTTTGATGGGTTGGTTAACTCAAAACTATCAATCAGGTCTAGTGCGTTTCCGTAGCGGTAAAATACGCTCTCAAGATTATTTGGCAGCGTGGATTGATCATTTATGTTGTGCAGTGATGGGACACGGAAAAACGACTCATATTATTGGCTATGACAGAAAAGAGGGCGTGGTTCACCAAACGCTACAACCGATTGGCGATGTACAGCAGGCGAAGAGTTTGCTGGCTGAGTTAGTACGACTGTTTTATCAAGGCATGACAGCGCCATTGCCTTACTTCCCGAAAACCGCATTAGCTGGTGTTGAGGCTGGCTTTAGTCGTGGGAAATGGGTCGATGACGAAGAGAAGTCACTTAAGAAAATGGCCGATACCTTTAATGACAGCTTCGCCTTTACGGGCGAGGGTAGAGATACTTACATCTCTCGAATCTGGCCTAAGTGGGGTGATGAATTGGCTACTGAGTCGCGTATGTATTCAACGCTTGTGCTGCAGGCGGCAAGGTTGGCTGCTGCCGATCTGGAAGATCAGGAGTAATTGGTTGTGATCGACAAGATCGATAACGAGTGTGCTGAATTAATGAAAAACGAAAGAGAGTTGCTGGTCAGCATTTGGGATGCTTACTTTCCAGGTGAAGGGAATCAAGGTGAAGAGAAGCAAGGTACAGGAAATAAAGTGGCCGCCAGTAAATCATTATTAGTGTAGGGCGTTCGCTGTACGGCCACAGGTCAGAGGGACCATTATTCTGTGGTTCAAAGTAACGCCGAAAAGTACAAAACTCGTACGCTCTCCTGAACTCGTGGGCGCATAGTAGCGAGGCGATCTGAATTGATCCGTGAGAGAGATCGCACTAACTATTAACAAATTAGCGTAGGGCGTAAATTGAATGACGTTTTCCACGCTAGGTCACATTTATAGCAATAGTCACATTTTTAACAGACTCATCTATCAAAAGGCAGTAAGGCATGACGACCACAAGCAGTGTTCAGGTAATCACTCCACAGACACTCGATACCATGAAGTTTCCACTTCATGGCGCGCGTTTAATTGAAGCATCAGCGGGTACGGGTAAAACATTTACCATCGCTGGCTTGTACTTGCGCCTACTGCTCGGGCACGGCACGGCTGCACCGCAAGGTGATCTGACTGAAGCTACTCGGCACCATGAGCCACTGACCGTGGACCAAATCTTGGTTGTGACCTTTACTGAAGCGGCAACGGCTGAGCTACGTGATCGTATTCGTGCTCGAATCCATGATGCACGGATTGCGTTTGCACGTGGGCAAAGTGACGACCCAGTGATTGCTCCTTTGTTACAAGCCATCGATGATCATGCTGGCGCAGCTAAAACTCTGCTTAACGCTGAAAGACAAATGGATGAAGCAGCGGTCTACACCATTCACGGTTTCTGTCAGCGAATGTTGACTCAAAATGCCTTCGAGTCTGGAAGCCGCTTTGATAATGAATTTGTGACCGATGAAAGCCACCTAAAAGCACAAGTGGTTGCCGACTATTGGCGTAAACAGTTCTACCCATTGCCAATTCAATTAGCAGGTGAGGTTCGTAATATCTGGGGTTCTCCCGCTTCTCTATTGGCTGACGTAAATCGTTATCTGACGGGTTCTCCACTAAAGCTAACCGTCGAAGCAATGTCGGGCGACCTGCAAACTCTGCACAATCAAAACCTAGATAAAGTGAAGCAACTTAAGGCGTTGTGGTGCGAATCCGAAGCGGACTTTTTGGCTTTGATTTCAGGTTCAGATGTGAACAAGCGTAGCTACACCAAGAAGTCTTTACCGACTTGGTTAGAAGCGGTCACGGCATGGGCGCAGAGCGACACTCATGATTACCAGTTTCCAGATAAACTAGAGAAGTTCTCACAAGCCACTTTAATTGAAAAAACACCGAAAGGCACTGCACCTCAGCACGCCGTTTTCGAAGCGATTGAGGACTTCTTAAATTCTCCAGCAGATCTAAAAGCTCCATTGCTGGCGCATGCCATTACCCATTGCCGAACCATGTTAGCCAAAGCTAAACAGCAAAAGCAGTGGTTATCGTTTGATGATTTGTTGACTCAGTTATCCGCGTCGATTGATGTGGATGATCAGTCACTGCTTGTGGAGAGAATCCGCACCTTATACCCAGTGGCGATGATCGATGAATTCCAAGATACCGATCCGCTGCAATACAGTATTTTTAGCCGAATCTACCTCGATAACCCGCAGTGTGGTCTGTTTATGATCGGTGACCCGAAGCAGGCTATCTATGGCTTCCGCGGCGCAGATATCTTTACCTATATCAAAGCGAGAAACCAAGTTAGTGCTCACTACACGCTAGGGACTAACTGGCGTTCGAGTGCTGATATGGTCAGCGCGGTAAACCAAGTGTTTATGAATTCGGATAGCCCGTTTATCTACGATCAAGACATTCCATTCTTACCCGTTGCTGCTAGCCCATCGGCTGATAAACGCCAATGGGTGATGAACGGAGAAACCCAGCATGCACTGACCTTTTGGCTACAAGAAGCGGAAGATAAGCCATTGCCGAAAGGCGAATATCACAAAGCCATGGCCGAGGCGACAGCGAGTCAAATTCAAACCATTCTGACCGCTTCTCAAAATCAACAAGCCTATTTTGATAACGGCAAAAAACAACATGCCGTGAATGCGGGTGATATTGCTGTTTTGGTTCGAACCGGTAGTGAAGGTCGTCTGATCAAGAACGCGCTGTCTGAGCAAGGCATTGCGAGTGTCTACTTGTCGAACAGAGACAGTGTGTTCACCAGCTTGGTCGCACAAGATATTCAACGTTTGTTGCAGGCGGTGCTGACACCTGAAAACGACCGTGCATTGCGCGCCAGTTTAGCCTCAGAGTTGTTTGCTTTGGATGCCGCATCATTGGATGAACTCAACAATGATGAAGTGGTTTGGGAAAACGTCGTTAACGAATTTCGAGAATATCGTAAGTTATGGCTACAACGTGGCGTGTTGCCAATGCTTCGCAGCGTGATCAGTAAACGACATCTCGCGGAACGCTTACTGGAAGAAGAAAATGGTGAGCGCTCACTCACTGATTTAATGCACATTGGCGAATTGTTGCAACAAGCAAGGCAGGAACTCGACAGTGACTATGGCTTGTTGCGTTGGCTGGCTGAAGCAATCTCAGATGCACAAAATGGTTTAGGCGGTAGTGACGACGACATTCAACGCCTTGAATCAGAAAGAAACTTAGTTCAAATCGTCACTATTCATAAATCGAAAGGTTTGGAATATGATCTAGTATTCCTGCCGTTTGTGGCGAGTTACCGTGAAGCGAGTGAAGGTAAGTTCTACGACCACGATTCAGATACCACAGTGCTTGATATTACCGGTAGCGACAGTGCTTTAGCGCAAGCCGATAAGGAGCGATTGGCGGAAGACTTACGTTTGATTTACGTGGCGCTGACTCGTGCTGTTTATGGATGTTTCATTGGCATGGCACCGCTACGTAAAGGGCGTTCAACTAAAGAGCCAACTGGCGTTCACTTAAGTGCGATGGGCTACTTGGTTCAAAACGGACAAGAGCAAGGCATCGCCGAGTTACATCAAGCTCTGTCAGCGATTGAGGGTAAGAATTCAAGCGTATTGCTGTCTGAAACACCAACCGCTCACGAGCAAGTTTTTGTACAAGCAGAACAAGTGAGTGACGACTTACAGGCCAGTGAGCTCAAGGCTTCAATTGACCGAGCTTGGCGTATCACCAGTTACTCAGGACTAGTCAAACAGGGCAGCCACGGAGCAAGCCATGATGCGACCATTGAGGTGTCTGGCTTTGATATTGATTCGGCGGATGAACAAGACGAGTCTGAGTTGATAGAACCTGAACGTTCTATATTCACCTTCCCTCGTGGCGCTCGTCCAGGTACCTTCTTGCACACCTTGTTTGAGGATGTTGAATTTACCGAGCCAGCAACCAGCGCACATAACGCGCAAGTAATCACTCACTTATTAGAGTCAGAGCAATACGAACTCGAGTGGCTACCCGTGCTTCAACAACTTGTCGATACGGTGCTGAACACCGCGTTGGATGGTAAAAATCTAAAACTTAGCGAGAAAGACTCAACGCAACGATTGGTCGAGATGGAATTCTTATTGCCGATCGAAGTGTTGGCTGCATCTGAATTGAATCAAACCATTCAGTATCACGATCCGCTATCAGCAAAAGCGGGTGACCTTGGCTTTCAAACCGTGCAAGGCATGTTGAAAGGCTTCATCGATTTAGTGTTTGAGCACCAAGGTAAATACTATGTCCTCGACTGGAAATCGAATCATTTAGGTGATGACGTTGCCGTCTACCATGGTGAGGCATTGAAATCGGCGATGGCTGACCACTGTTACGATCTTCAATATCAAATCTATGCGTTGGCATTGCACCGCTTCTTACGCAGTCGCGTTGTAGATTACAGTTATGAACAACATTTCGGTGGGGTTTATTACTTGTTTCTAAGAGGAATGGACGGCCAATCTCAACAAGGTATTTTCTCGGCTAAACCAACACTGGCTTTGCTCGATGAAATGGATCAATTGATTGACGGTAAAGTGATAGACAGACGTTCAGCACAATTGAATGACAATGAAACTGGACAGATGGGGCTTTTATAATGACAACGACGACCACTAATACCAGCATAGAAACAGCGAACTCTGTTAAGCCAGTTTCACTTATCCCTGAGCAGTTAATGGATGTACTCAAGTTTCTTGTAGAAAAGGGTTCGATTCGTCAGTTGGATTATCAATTTGCCCGTTTTATTGCGCAGCAAGCGACGAGTCACTCTCAAGAGATCGGTTTTCTCGCTGGGGTGGTGAGCCATGAGTTGGGCAAGGGGCATATTTGTACTCAGCTTATACAGCAGTATACGGTAGGCCCTGAACAAACGGCGGATCTTGCTCAGTTACTTGGGTTGTACGGTGAAACTGCCCTGCAATTGAATCAAAAGTTATTAGGTATTGATTGGGTGGCGGTACTTCAATCGTCAAACCTAGTAGGTACAACGAATGACTGCGTTAAGCCGCTGATGTTTGATGGACAGCGTGTCTACTTACAGCGTTATTGGAACTACGAAGTTGTGTTGGCTGAGACCTTAAACCGTTTAAGTAAGCCAGTAGAGTTCAACTCTGAGCAGAAAAAAGCGCTAACCGAAACGTTGAATCAGTTATTCCCACGCAGTTACCATTTTCTGTTTAATGCCTTAGCCAAGGCTGAAGCAAACCAACAAACGTCTCAGGTATTACGCCAACAACTGGTGTGTGACCATCTAGATATTGTGAATGAGCAGGTTCTAGATTGGGGCGCGATAGACCAAGCGATTGTTCAAGCTAAACAAGTGACCGATTTAGATGTGCTGGATAGTCTAGTGCCGTTATCTGCTTGTTTGAATTGGCAAAAGGTCGCGGCAGCGGTAGCGTTGAGTCGTCGTTTTACGGTGATTTCTGGTGGGCCGGGTACCGGTAAAACGACCACAGTAACCAAATTACTGTCGGCGATGGTCGAGCAATCGCTCAGCCAAGGCAAAACACCGACGATCAAGCTAGTGGCACCGACAGGTAAAGCCGCGGCGCGTTTAACCGAGTCGATTGGCAAAGCGATTGAACAGCTGCCATTAGCGCCTGAAGTAAAAGCCAACATACCGACTGAATCCAGTACTTTACATAGGTTACTCGGCGCGATTCCTAACCGTGCTGAGTTTAGATATAACCGACGCAATCCACTCCACCTTGATATCTTGGTCGTGGATGAAGCTTCTATGGTTGATCTGTCGATGATGTATAAGCTGGTGGATGCACTTCCTGAGCACGCAAGGCTCATCTTATTGGGTGATAAAGACCAACTCGCTTCAGTAGAGGCAGGTGCTGTGCTCGGTGATATCTGTTCATTCAACTCTGCAGGGTACAGCACAGCGCAAGGCAATTTGATTGCAGAGATGACAGGTTTTGATGCGATAGCTAAACCAAGGCAAGACAAAGCTGGATCGGTGAATCCGCCTGCGATTGCTGATAGCTTGTGTATGCTGCAGAAGAGTTACCGTTTTGATGCGCGTTCCGGTATTGGGCAGCTGGCAAAAGCGATCAATAACGGCTCTGCTAATCAGGTTGATCAAGTGTTTGCGAAAGGGTTTGCGGATATCGAAAATCATCCCCTGTCGAGTGACAGCTATAATTTGATGCTACGTACCTTGGTTAACGAGTATGGTGCGTACCTCAACCGAATGAATGTGCCGTTAGAAGAATTAGAAACCCAAGAAGCGAGAGCGAAATCTGTGCTCGATTTGTTCAGCCAATGTCGATTGCTGTGTTCTATTCGTGAAGGGGACTTTGGTGTTAAAGGCCTCAACCACAGAATCGAAAGGGCGCTTGCCGCAAGACGTTTGGTGAGCCCTCATAATGATGAATTGTGGTATCACGGGCGACCAGTCATGGTGACGCGTAATGATCATGGTTTAGGTTTGTACAATGGTGATATTGGTATCTGTATGCTCGAAGCCGATTCAACGACTTTAGAGTCAAATAGTGCGAATTCCACACCTAGACTGAAGGTGTATTTTGAGTTGCCAGATGGCAGCGTGAAAGCTGTACTACCAAGCCGAGTCCCCGATCATGAGACCGCTTATGCGATGACGATACACAAATCTCAAGGCAGTGAATTTGATTTGACCTTAATGATCTTACCGCCAGACTTCAGCCCTATTTTAACGCGAGAGCTTATCTATACAGGGATTACGCGTGCTAAGAAACGACTGATGATGTTCAGCGACACAAATGTGTTGAAGCGTGGGATTAAGGTGAAAACAGAGCGAGTGAGTGGTTTAGGCAGTCGCTTAACGAATTAGTCGTTAATGGCCGCTAGAAAAGGGCTTGAACTTAGAGCTAGATAAACACAAAGCAACCATCCCTGGTTGCTTTGAACGTTATTAAGACTCTTTGCTTAAAAACGCTCGAGTAAACGATATATGGTTTATCTTGTACTTTGCTTGGCAATTCAAAATAAACTCTTTTAGATTCTCGCTAACAGGGAACACGCAGTGTACGTCTAGCCCTTCTAAGAATTGGTTATCAGCCATATCCCAAAAACTTTGCAGCGAGTTACAAACAATGGTTCTCATATCAATGTTGCTCTTTTTGCTGTTTATATTAACGAGCAGAGCTAATGGTTAGCATGCTGACCGTCAACGGGTATAGCAATCCGTGCAGTGACCATCTCAATGAGTTCGATATGACTATCGAGATGGCAATTCCAATAAAAACATTTGTTAATATTATAAAGCGCCTAAATTCTATACAATTATTCGTGTGAGTGAAAGTGCATATTTGATAAATCTCATATAGTAAACGATTACATTTGCAATTATTTTTCCATTAAATTGAGATTCCGCTCCAAAACTTTATTTATACGTTTAGCGCTAAGATTTTTGAGTTTCTCTGATAGTTGTATAGCCCTTGTTTTTCCATCGGTAACTCGTCCACGCCTATCTCGTAAAACCCCTGCTCACGGAACCAGTGAAGGCTGTGCGTAGTAAGGACAAAGATCTGGTCGATATCACGAGATTTTGATTGATGGCGCATGTAATCCAGCAGTAACTGGCCACGGTTTCCATCGCGATAGTCTGAGTGGATAGCAACACAGGCCATCTCTGCCATGTGGTCTTCTGGATACGCGTATAGCGCAGCGCAACCAATAATTAGGCCGTCTTTTTCGATAATGGTAAAGCGATAGATCTCTTGCTCTAACTGTTCTCTTGAACGGCGAACTAAGATGCCTTGTTCTTCCAGTGGACGAATGAGGTCAAAGATGCCACCGATATCATCAATCTGAGCTTGTCTTACTTGCTCGGCACTTGCCATGACCACTTGGGTGCCAATACCATCAAAAGAGAATAGCTCTTGAATTAATGCGCCATCCACTTTGTAGCTGATTAGATGACAACGAGGCACTCCAGCACGACAAGCAGAGATAGCACCTTTTAAGAAGCGTAACGTACCAGTGCTCATATCTTCTTTAGGGTTCTGAGATTCCGTTAAGCGTTCTAGAATTTGCTTGGCGTCTTTAGGGAAGAGTTCGGCGAGTACATTACCGCTTTCATCGGTTACCCCTTGCTCTGAACAAAAACCAATCAGCTTGTCGGCCTTTAAACGAATAGCAACTTGGGTTGCGACCTCTTCAGAAAGCAGATTAAAGCTTTCGCCAGTCACGGAGCTAGCAATAGGCCCAAGAAGGACGATAGAACCTTGGTCAAGTGTGCGATTAATCCCTTCGATGTCTATTCGACGAATACGCCCGCTGTGGCAATAATCCGTACCATCATCGACACCTAGCGGCTGAGCGGTAATGAAGTTACCACTCATTACATTGAGTTGAGTGCCTGCCATCGGGGTGTTGTTTAGACTCATTGAAAGTCGAGCTGTGATGGCAAGTTGTAGTTGGCCAGCAGCCTGCATCGCGACACCTAAAGAATATTCGTCAGTAACTCTAATATTCTTATGGTAAGGCGTGTGGCAATCTTGCCTTGCTAATAGTTGGTTGATCTGTGGTCTTGCTCCGTGAACGAGAACAATTTTTACCCCAAGGCTGTGGAGTAAGGCTATATCGCTAATTATGTTGCCAAAGTTTCTATCGGCAACGGCTTCGCCACCAAGCATAATAACCATGGTTTTGCCACGGTGAGCGTTCACGTAAGGGGTTGATTGTCTGAAACCTTTTACTAGCGCTGTACTTCTTAATTTCACAGAACAAGTCCATTTGTGTTTATTTATTCGCTAATTTAGCATTTAAATTCAAATGTAAACAACACCTTTTTTGGAATAAAGCGCAAACTATTCTCATCTAGGGTTCATTATATAAACTGTCTCAGTGTAGAATGCATATAGCATCTTTATGAGTCGTAACCGAATGCAACAAGCTCCAGCAACAAAGAACAAGATCGATGAGATTACCCAAAGCCTCTACAGTGAAGCTGAGCAACGCAATCAATCTAAGTTGAAGCGTAAGATTATTGAACGCTGTTTAATGGTTTTAGCTTTGGTGGGATCGTTTGCTGTGGTTTCCTTGTTCGGTGATGTGCTTTCCCGAGTACAAGATGCGGCAACGCCCGACAATCTGATATACGGTACGTGGGTAGAGCAGGACGTTGCACATTATGCGACGGACGAGTTTCGACTAAACGCTAATGGCGTGTCAGTGCGTGGATCTGTTGTTTCGACGAGTTTTGACTTTGATGGTAACTACTTCGAATATAAAGCGGGTGATAAAACCTATCGCTTCCGCATGACCAATTCTGACAACACAGAAATGGTGCTCGATTCTGATAATCACTACAATCCCGTCTTCCGCCTTAAAGGCCATATCGAGAACTCAGTCCGATAGGTTATCTTATTGTAAACTCTTACAATCTACGATTGTGTTATCTGACTGTTTTTGTCATCCTCGATGCATAGAATTTTTAGGATGACTCTTGTGATTAAAAAATGGCTTCCCCTTGTCGCTGCCTCTTTCTTATTTGGCTGTGCTCAACCGACTGATCTTGCTCAACAACACCTTGATGACGAATTTTCTCGCACCTTAAATAAGGTCGATCAGGTTGAATCCAATAAACCAAGAGACTACACCGCATTTGCAGAGCAAGCTGAAATGGTGGTTTCTAAATCCCCTTCGATGGCTAAAATCTATGAGCCGCTTTATCAGCAACTCAATGAGTGGGCGATGCAAAGTGGAGATCCAAGCGAGCTCGCTAACTTTGGCGTTCAAACTGCTCAATTGGGCGGTGGTGATAAGCAAGGCAACGTTTTGTTCACGGGGTACTTTTCTCCCGTAATGGAGCTACGCCACGAAGCGAGTGAAGAATACCGTTTCCCTGTTTATGGACTTCCAGAGTGCGATAAAGAGTGTCCAACCCGCGAAGAGATCTACAACGGTGCATTAGAAGGTCAGGGCCTTGAGTTAGGTTACTCGGCGAACCGTATCGATCCCTTTATGATGGAAGTGCAGGGCAGTGGATTCGTGCATTTCGGTGATGACGATACGTTGCAGTATTTCGCATACGCAGGTAAGAACAATAAAGCTTACGTGAGCATTGGCCGTGTTCTGATTGAACGAGGCTTAGTTCCACGCGAAAAAATGTCACTGAAAGCAATCAAAGAGTGGGTATTGGCAAACGATCCTGAAGTAGTCAAAGAGCTGCTTGAGCAAAACCCATCATTCGTTTTCTTTAGTGCTAGAGATGATTTGTCAGTAATGGGTAGCGCCGGGATTCCTTTATTACCTATGGCGGCAGTCGCGGGTGATCGCTCTATATTGCCTATGGGGACGCCAATTCTGGCTGAGGTTCCATTACTGAATGCCGATGGTACTTGGAGCGGTGCGCACCAACTCAGACTGTTACTGGTTTTGGATACCGGTGGCGCAGTTAAGCAGAACCATTTAGATCTCTACCACGGTATGGGGCCAAGAGCGGGAACTGAAGCGGGTCATTACAAGCATTTTGGTCGTGTATGGAAGCTTGGCTTAGATGGCAGTGCAACCGAAGCGCCTTGGGCTTTACCTCCTGAAAAGGTCGAGTAAACAACAATAAAATAGGGCATTGAAAGCGAATCGCTAATCCCCTAGACTTTTAATTCAAGAGTGCGTATAAAACGCACTCTTTTCTTTTTCTCAGAAATAAATTGGCGGCAACAATGCGTGAATTGACCACTCCAGCTTCAGAAAACTATGACCAACGATTTGGTGGCACTCGTCGCCTATATGGCAATAGTGAAGTAGACATACTTAGAGCAGCACACGTGTGTGTGATCGGTATTGGCGGTGTAGGTTCATGGGCGGTTGAAGCGCTTGCTCGTACCGGTTTAGGTGAGCTGACTTTGATCGATATGGATGATGTTTGCGTGACTAACATCAACCGTCAGATCCACGCGATGTCGGGCACGGTTGGTAAAAGCAAAATCGAAGTGATGGCAGAGCGCGTTAAGCTGATTAACCCTGAGTGTAAAGTGAACCTGATTGACGACTTCATCGGCCCTGATAATCAGGCTGAATACCTATCGAAAGAGTTCGACTTTGTATTAGATGCGATTGACAGCATGAAAGCTAAGGCTTCACTATTGGCATATTGTCGTAGCAACAAAATCAAGGTGATCACCACTGGTGGTGCGGGGGGGCAAGTCGACCCGACTCAAATCAAAGTGGCCGATCTGACTAAGACGATTCAAGATCCGCTAGCGAAGAAGCTAAAAGACACCCTTCGTCGTCATCATAATTTCCCTAAGAACCCTGCGCGTAAATTTGGTATCGATTGTGTGTTCTCGACTGAACAGCTGAAATACCCTCAAGCTGACGGCAGTGTATGTGCTGCGAAAGCAACAGCGGAAGGTCCAAAACGCATGGACTGTGCGACGGGTTTTGGCGCTGCGACAGTGGTCACCGCGACTTTTGGTTTTGTGGCTGTTTCACGTATCGTAGAAAAGCTGATTCAAAAGCACTCTAAGTAATGTCTTCTACTCAATTAACAATCGACTGGATATTAAAATGACCACATTCCCAAGCTCTCCATTCGGCACTGAAATTACCAGTGATGATATTGTCGCGAAGATGCAGACATTCAGCGGCTGGGAAGACCGTTATCGCCAAGTGATTCAATGGGGTAAGAAACTGCCAACGATGCCTGATGAACTGAAAAGTGAGCAGGTGATAGTCTCTGGCTGTGAAAGCCAAGTGTGGTTGGTTTCTCAAAATATCGACGGTGTTTGGCACTTTTGTGCTGATTCTGATGCTCGTATCGTGCGCGGTCTGATTGCATTAGTGATGGCTGCGTATGATGGAAAAACATCAGAGCAGGTTCAAGCGTTTGATATTGATGGTTACTTTGAAAACATCGGTTTAATTACCCACCTAAGCCCATCTCGCGGAAACGGATTAAAAGCGATTGTTGCTCAAATCCAAGAGTTAAGTGCTTAATATCACTCAGATACACAGAAACAAAAAGGGTTGACGCTAAACGCCAACCCTAAATAATTTGCTACTCGCCATCCCCTAAAGCATATCAACGGCTTTTTCTATCGCAGCTATAAGCTTATCAACGTCATCCATGTTGTTGTAAATACCAAATGAAATTCGAACCGTGCCTTTCACATTAAGCGCATCCATTAATGGGTGAGCACAATGATGCCCTGCACGTACCGCGATCCCTTGCTGATCCAACAGTGTCGCAATGTCTTGATGGTGAACACCATCCATCACAAAAGTAATCACGCTTGCGTTGGGCTGATACCCCAAAACCTGAATATCATCTAGTTTACTGAGTGCACGGTAGGTTTCGTGCTGAAGCTGGTGGATATGATTTTCGACATCTTGCTGTGCAAAACCACTCAACCATTCTATCGCGGTGCTTAATGCAATCGCGCCGGCCACATTTGGCGTACCCGCTTCAAACTTCCCAGGCAGCTGTGAAAAAGTAGTGCCAGAAAAAGAGACGCGCTCAACCATTTTTCCACCACCGTGCCAAGGTGGCATCGCTTCAAGCAATTCAAGTTTGCCGTAAAGCACACCAATACCGGCAGGGGCATAGAGCTTGTGCCCTGAGAATACGTAGAAATCCGCACCTAAAGCAGCAACATCAACTGGCTCATGAACGATGCCTTGTGCGCCATCGACCACAACAATCGCATTCATCTTGTGTGCTTTTTCTATGACAGCTTCAATTGGCTGACGAGAACCCGTCACGTTGGTTATCTGAGCCAATGCAACAATCTTGGTTCGTTCATTTAAAAGCGTATCAAACGCGACTAGGTCAAATTCGCAATCCGATGTCATCGGTACTTTAACGACTTTAGCCCCGGTTTGTTCTGCCACAATTTGCCAAGGCACAATGTTGGCGTGATGCTCCATTTCGCTAACCAAGATCTCATCGCCAGGCTGAAGGGTACTTCTTGCGTAGGTTTGAGCGATCAGGTTAAGTGCTTCGGTGGCACCGCGAGTCCAAATGATCTCTTTTGAAGATCTTGCACCAATAAACTGAGCGACCTTATCTCTTGCCGCTTCAAACTGACTGGTCGCGTTCGCTGTTAAGCTATGACTACCACGGTGAACATTGGCATTTTGTTTGGAGTAATATTGGCTAATGGCATCAATAACCACCTGAGGTTTTTGTGTCGTTGCCGCGCTGTCTAAGTAAATCAATGGTTGTTGATTGATGGTTTGTGATAGCGCAGGAAACTGCTCTCGGATGTGATTGATATCAAGCATCTATTCTTACCTAAAATCTTGGATATTGGAGCTAGCGTTGTGCTTAGCGGTATTGTTATTTTATCGCGACTTGTTGACCGTTGCTGACTAATCTTGATGATTCCAGCTATTTTCTTGCTCTTTGACTTGATCGAACAGCTTTTGGTTAACGGGAACTTCTATCTGATGCTTAAGCGCTGTTTTTATTAGGTGTCCAGTGATGAAGTCGATCTCTGTTTTGCGTTGGTAAAACATATCTTGTTTCATGGATGAGTTGTTCTGCGCCGTGGCTTGGATGACCTGCTTGACACTTGCTTCTAATCCGTCGAATGAACAAGCGATCTCTTCGGCCTGCATAACTTGTGTTAGCTCTTCAACGATAGAACTCAAAATATCCTCAAATCTTTTATCTGCAAGTTCGCCATTCTTGATCTGTTCAAGGCCCGTGAGTGGGTTGATCGCACAATTGATGGCGAGCTTAGTCCAAAGCGCGGTTTCTATTTGTGGGTTCCAACGCACAGCAGGGAGAGCATCATCTAAGACATCAACTAAAAACGTACACTGTTGGCCAGTTTGGTTGAAAGCACCCAATTGAGTTTGGCCCAATCCAGTATGAGACACATTGTTTCGGTTGGGTTTGAATGCAGCTTGAGTAGTCGTCGTCAATATTATGGGGTAAGCATCAATTTGAGTGGTTATCTCATCAACCGCGCCCATTCCGTTATGCATGAACATAAGAATGGTGTCGGGATCGAGATGTTGAAGTAACGGAGTCGTGGCTTCTGCTACTTGCCAAGCTTTGACCGTGAAAATAACCAAGTCACTCGCTGATAGCTTTTCGATATTGTTGTTACTGAAGGAAAGGGAAGCTTGTCCATCAAGTGATAAGTCAATTGAGTTATCAGTGGAACGACTCCACAAAGACACATTATGACCAGCTTGAAGTAGTTTTATTGCCCATAAAGAGCCGATAGCCCCTGGCCCAACAATAGTGATGTTCACAGCAATACCGAGATAAGAAAGTGATGCTGCAAGGATAGCGAGGCATTAAATGAAAGCAATAAAAAATGGCACCCGAGGGTGCCATTTTGGAAACTTTCTTAGAAGTTCGATTAGAACTTGTAAGTTACTGCAACGTAGTGACCTACGCCAGAAGAGTCAGCTTGTGAAGTTGCGTCCCACGGAAGGTTTGCGCCATCTTCAAAACCGTATACGTCGCTGTATAGTTTTAGACCGTAACCTACTGCAAAGCGATCTGAGTGCCAGTAGATACCGTTAAACATTGCGCCGCCATTGCTTACTTGAGCGTACTCATCTTTCATACCAAATTGGTAATCGATGTAACCTTGGTAAGAGATGAATGAACCGTTCTCGAAGAAGTAGAATGGTTTGAACCAGTTAGTCGAGATTTGGAAACCATTCCAATCTTTTTGGTTTGAGTCGTATGTACCGTAAAGGTTTAGGCCCATTTTACCAAACCATGGAACCATTACGTCAGAACCAAGACCAACTTTCTGAGTGTTAACACCACCATTGTTACCATCCCACTCGAAAAGAGTTGAAAGGTATAGTTCTTCAACTGGACCGAAAGATAGGTCTTTGCCAGTTAGGCCGTCAAGAGACATACGAGGAGCAAACTTCATAAAGATTTTGCCATCTTTGTCTGCTTTATCGCTACTTGAATCTGATGTTAGGTTAAATACATCAACATAGCCGTAAAGGTCGAAGATTCCTGAGCGACCGCCAAATTCCATTTCTAGGTAATCATGAGTAGATTCGTAAGGACCTTTCTCGTTGATTGCACCCATAATGTTGAACTGCATCCATTTGTAATCGTTCTTATGGATGTCGCCGTCAGAATAATCAGCCGCCATTACTGGAGCAGATGCTGCTGCAAGTAGGCCAAGAGTTAAAAGTGATTTACGCATAATGGAACTCTCTATGTTTGAAATAAGTAACCCGCTAATCCGTGCGTGTTTATGATGTCCGAATGCCGAGCATAATAGCGATTTTGTTCTCAAATAAAAGTGAGACGGAGTGAAAATTACAATTATTAAGGTGAAGTTGATCACACTAATGATCTAAATGATGGAACTTTAATGTGGTAATGCATCTTGATGCACCTCTAATTCTATTGATTTTGTGAAACTCGATTATTTTGTGGATAAATAGGTGAAATACTGTGCTAAGCAAACGATTCTACTAATTAGAGTGACATGCATATCAAAATCAACAGTATTCCTTTCTAAGCGTTTTCTCTTTAAAAATGACTCATTCAAACCTCCTTTCAATCTTGTCTTTGATCTATTTTTGACCAACTGCGTAATGATGTTGGAATCAATTGATGAACAACTCATGTGATGACTGACTAGGAATTTGAACCTAGCTACTTTTTGAATCACGGAGAATTAATGACAGTTCACTGCACTAGATTTTGAGACAATTTTTAAAGATTAGTTATTGGACTAATCATTTGTGTGACGAACTGGTCTAACTTTTTTGGAGAGAAGACCGATGAAATATTCACCAGTACTCGCGGTAGCGATGTCAGCCCTGTTCATTGTGGGGTGTGATGATGACGATGAGCCAACAACTCAACTACAAGCTGTACATGCATCGCCAGATGCTCCGTTGGCTAATGTCTTAGTAAATAGGCAGGCTCGTTGGAGCGGTGTCGATTATGCTCAAGCATCCGGATATACCTCATTAGATCAAGGACAGACAACCCTGCAAGTCGATGTTCAACTCCCAGGTGACGCAGTAGCGACTGTGATTCCGCCAAGCCAATTCGATTTGAGCGGTGACCTAGATTACACCGTAATGGTGGTCGGTGATGCTGATGGTTCTAATAACCCGGTTGAGGCTTTAGTTGTTACAAGGCCTGCTGAGGGAACGGCAACAAGTTCAAGTTTAGATGTGCAAGTTGTTCACGCGGCAACAGGGGTTGGAGATGTGAACTTATATGTAACGGCACCGAATGATCCATTGGGCGCTCCGCTTGGTACTCTCGGTTATAAGGACTTTACTGACGTACTCAATATCCCAGCAGGGCAATACCGAGTGAGATTAGAAACCGTGAGCGGTAGTGCTATTGCTTTTGACTCTGGAGAAATCACTCTTTCTGGCGGTAGCGAGCTAACGATTGCGGCGGTGCCAAGAGCTGATTCAAACAGTGCATCTCCGGTGAAGTTGATGGTGATGGATGGTAGCGGTTCATCTTTAATCTACGACATGGCAGAAACGGCAGAAGTAAGAGTGGGGCATTTGGTTGATGGTGCGCCGGATGTCGACCCATTTGTCAACGGTTCTGCATTTGCTCCACTTGCTGATTTAATGTTTAAAGAGATCCGTGGACTTTTAGATTTAGCAGCAGGGACTTACGATATTGACATCTTTGCCGATGGCACAACGACCAATGCATTGATTGATGCTGACGGGGTGGCTGTATTTGCCGGAATGGATTACAGCATTTATGCAGTGGGTACGTTAAGTCCACTCAATTTGGAACCACTAGTTGTCCCTGAAAACCGTCGCCCGGTTGCGACCAGTGCGGTGTTAAACATTACCCATGCGGCGGCAAACCCAGTTGCAGCATCGGTTGATATCTACCTGACTGAGAACGTGGGAATATCTGGTAGCACTCCGGCACTAAGTGATGTGAAGTTCAAAGATTACGCGAATGGTATTTATGTTGCAGCGGGATCTTACTACGTGACAATTACTGTCGCAGGAGACCCAACTACTGTTGCCATTGACTCTGCGCCTGCAACTTTGGCTGACGGTGTTGTTTATCAAGTCGTCGCGATTGATGACTCGACGGGAACTGGTTTTAACTTGATCGTAAGTGATACAACAGATTAGCGTTTAATTCTCTACTGGCAGAATGTAAAAGAGGGTAGCACTGGGCTACCCTCTTCTCTTTTGTTTTCTTTTACTCTTATTCGTGGTTGTTTTTGGCTTTTTCTAATAAATCAGTGAAAAAGTGGCGTAACGAGTAGAGCATGATCAAACTTGGAATCACCATTAATGACGTTAGTATAAAGAAGGTTGACCAGTCATTGAGGAAGTCGACCAATTCACCGCTGAAAGATGCCAACGTCGTTCGACCGAAATTTCCCAATGATGCTAGCAAGGCGTATTGCGTTGCCGAGAAAGCTTGCCCAGTTAGTAGCGTTAAGAAGGAAACGAATGCCACTGTCGAAAAGGCGGTTGTGAAGTTATCGACAATAATCGTTGCAAGGAATAAGTTTTCATTGGGTCCTACTTGAGCAATCCATGCAAACATTAGGTTGCTGGCTGCCATTGCTACGCCGCCAATCATTAGCCCACGTACAATACCAAATTTCACATTGAAGACACTGCCTAGCAAGGTGAAGAATATGGTTGCCCCCCAACCAATTAACTTGGAGTAGTGACCAATTTGTTCATTGCTAAAGCCGATCTCTTTATAGAAGGGAATCGACATTCTGCCCAAGAAGGCTTCACCTATCTTAAACAGGAATACGAACAACAGAAGCGTAATAGCGACTTGAACACCGTTTCGCTTAAAGAAATCGTAGAAAGGTTCCAACACTGTAACGCTTAGCCAGGCAACAACTTTAGAGCCCACAACTTTATTATGGCGCTGTTGTGCTTCTTTTTGTAATGCTTCACGTTGTGTTGTTGGTTCTCCGACAAACAGGGTGAATAGCATCAGAATGATAACGACACCGGCCATACCGTAATAAACACCATTCCAACCTATTGTATCGGCATTGATAAATGCGAGATAACCAGGAAGAGAGTAGCCTGTCCACCATCCCATCACTGCCATTGCGGATGCTTGCGGTAATTTGGTGGATTCAGATTTAGGAAATGAATCAATACGGAAGGCATCAATGGCTATATCTTGGGTTGCCGACGCAATCGCAATTCCGAGAGCCAGCATTGAGGTGAACATCAAGTCATTGGCAGGGTTAACCCCGGCAATGAACAGCGTGCAGATCAATACAAAGCTTTGGCATAGAAATATCCAACTGCGTCGTTGTCCCAATATCGCATGTAGAATCGGCAGTTTGACTCGGTCTACCAGTGGTGCCCAAAGAAAGTTAATCGCATAGACGGCGAACACACTACCGAAATAACCGATAGCAGCACGAGTTAATCCTGCATCTTTTAGCCAGCCTGACATGTTAGAGCCGATAAGAACCCAAGGAAAGCCACTCGAACAACCCAACATAAACACCCAAAGTAGACGTTTATCTAGGTAGCTACGGAAAGTCTGCATCCAAGAAAGAGAGGGAGTGCCAGATGACATGGGGCGTCCTTGTATAGAAAAACGCCCTTAAGAGGTTAAGGGCGCTGTATGAGATTACTTAAGAAGTGTTACTTTGTTGATGATGATAGGGTCGGCTGGAATATCGGACATGCGGCCCATTCGCTTAGTCGGAATAGTTGCCATCTTTTGTACGACATCAAACCCTTCAGTTACCGTGCCAAAAACAGCGTAGCCCGGGTTACCACCTTTTGCATTCAAGAAGTCGTTATCCGAAAAGTTGATAAAGAACTGACGAGTCGCAGAGTCTGGAGCGTTAGTGCGAGCCATTGCGATCGTTGCTGTATCATTCTTTAGACCGTTACTGCCTTCATTTTTGATTGGGGCATAAGTCGCTTGTTGATTCATGTCTTGATCGAAGCCGCCACCTTGCGCCATAAAGCCAGGAATAACACGGTGGAAGATAGTGCCTTCGTAGCTGCCGTCTGCCACGTATTTTAGGAAGTTTTCAGTACTAACCGGAGCTTGCTCTTGGTTTAGCTCAATCGTGAAGTCACCTAATGTTGTTTCAACGTTCACTTTTGGGCCTGCCCAAACGCTCACGCTCACCAGCATTAATGCAATAGAAGTTAGAATACGGCTCATTAGAAACGTTCCTTCATGTAGTTTTGTAGTTCAGGGTCGTTCGCAATTTCAGTAAGAACCAAGTTGATCACATCGTTAAGAACCATTGAGATGTCGTCGTTTGAAGCACTTAGCGCTCCAGTACGAGTTGCGGTACCGTTGAATGTTTTAACTAGCTTACCTTCAGGTGTCTCGGCCGTTACTTCAAGCGTTACTTTACCGTCCATTTTGTTTTCCATAATGGTGTGTTCTACGGTAACAAGTGCTTCTTGAATCTCTAAAACAATAGAGTTTTCACTGTTTACGCTTGCTCGGAAACCTTGAGACTCTAACTGTTGAGCTACTGCGTTCTCTAGCGAAATACGCATGTTTTGTTTAGCGTGAATTGGCTGAATGTTTGAACGGCCACTATCAACCAAGGCTACATATTGAGCGGCACGAACATCTTTACTGGTTAGTGTGTATGTTTTGCCTTGTACAAGGTTGCTTGAGCTTAGTGAAGCTTCTGGCATTACATTGATCTGTTCTTGCTGAGGGGCAGAACATGCTGTCAATGCCATAATAGAAGCAGCCAAAATCAGTTTTTTCATTCCTTTATCCTTTCTAAATTCACACCAGAAGCTCGGTATCTTAAATTCTTGTGAAGTCGTTTCTGCTTATTTATTAAAATTCGCAGGCTCTCTTGTTGCTTGTAATATCTCAAATTTTTGGTTTAGTTCAAGCGTTTCAACGTTAGCTTCACCAAATAGTCTTGCTAGTTTGACATCGTATCCGAGGTGTCGGTTGCCAATAACAATTAATTTGCCTCCGTTGCTAAGAACATGCTTTGCATCACAGAACATTTGCCATGCGATGTGGTCTGTAATCGCTTGTTGCTGGTGGAACGGAGGATTACACATAACTAAGTAAGTGCTGTTCTTCTTGAAGCCATCTAGACAGTTGTTGGCGATGAACTGGAAGTTGCCTTCTTCACCAAGGTTATCCTTGACGTTTTGGCGCGCCGATTCCACCGCCATAAAGCTTTCATCCACACAGGTGATACGAGCTTGTGGGTTCAATTGCCCGGCTTTTACACTCAATACACCGTTGCCACAGCCTAGGTCGATGATATGACGTAGCTCAGGATCTTGAGGGATGTGCTCTAGCATATAACGAGCGCCTTGATCGAGTGCTTCCCCTGAGTAAACATTTGGTAAATTTTTCAGGCGGATATCTTCACCGTCTACGTCCCATTCAACATAAGGTTCTACTGTTTGAATCGGTTGGCAGTTTGGAGAAGAGAACACAAGGCGATGCTTTTTCTTAGCCAGAGAGGTTTTGGTTTCACCGAGATATTTTTCAAACAGGTTAAGTGTTGAAGTGTGAATCTCTTTTACTTTATTCACACCAATCACTTGGCAGCTTTCAGGCAATGCTTGGCGCAACTGGCTCAATTGCCATATTAGATGGCGGTTGGTTTTTGGCAATTGCATGATCACAAGGTCGATACCGTGTGGGATATCATCCATCGTGTTCAAGAAGTTCACTCGGTTACTTTGATTGCGCTGTAAGTTTTTTAACGTTCCGCGATGAGAAATGAAAGAGTCACTCATCATGGTCACGTCATGATCTTTGGAGAACCAAGCGGATAGGGCACCAAAACTGTCGTTCATGATCAGGATGTGTTTACCAGGTTCAAGATTCATCTCTTCAACATGGCTAATCAGATATTCGTCGCCGGCATCCCAAGCTTGAAGGGTTTCATTTGAACGGTTGGGGAAACGATTTAGGATTAAAGTTCTATCGTGAAGGGTAAGTTCAGTTTTCATTGCTTGAGATACTTATGTAAGAAATAACAAAGATATTGTCTCAAATGCAGCCTGAACAAGATATAAAAAACTCGACTAAACCCCTCGAGTCAGCGATGAAATACTCAGACAGTCGGTTAGTTAGGGTTTATACTGGAGCGACAGATAATGCCAATACGCTATTTAAGGAATCACAATGATCCAAGAAGTTATCGAAACAAAATTGCACAATGAGTTTTCACCAAGTCATTTAAACGTGGTGAATGAGAGCTATATGCACAATGTTCCGGCTGGTTCTGAGAGTCATTTTAAAGTGATTGTTGTCAGCGATGTGTTTGAAGGTTTGCGTCTTATTGCTCGTCATAGAGCGGTAAATAAAGCACTATCAGAAGAGTTAGCGAATAATATTCACGCACTATCCATTCACACTTATACAAAAGATGAATGGATGAAGCAGCTAAATAACGTGCCAGATAGCCCGATGTGTATGGGTGGTGGTAAGTAAGATAATTAACCCATATAGAAGAGGCGGCTAGGCCGCCTCTTTTGTCTCAAAATCTATCTGTTTTCTGTTGTTATATCACTCAAGCTGATGGTAAATTGACCGACCAAAAATACCTACAATGAGTAATGTTTTTATTAACAGTGTTTCAACATAACACGTAAAATATTAGTTTGTGACAGAGTATTAATCTCTTGTTTAAAACACGTTCTAAAAGCCATTCTATCTGTGCGGCTCGTCAAATTTATACATATTTGAGAGTCCATATGCTTCAAATCTCACCAAATAAAGGCCGTATTCAAGTTATTGGTCATGGCATCAAGTTGTCAAAAAATGCTAGAATATGGCACCTGATAAATCTCACATAATTCTTGTGATGAGTTTATTAATGTATTGTTGCGATTTTGGTATCTCAAATTTACCAAAACCGGACACTGTAATGTCGTGTCTAAGGGCGATTTTAAAACGTCCTGAATTTACGCAATTAAAAGAATCTTTTTCCCGATAAAGTAGTGCAAGTGCGTATGATTACAATAAAGAAGGGTTTGGATCTTCCTATCGCAGGAACTCCATCCCAGGTGATTAATGATGGTAAGTCCATCACTAAAGTCGCCTTGCTTGGCGAAGAGTACGTTGGTATGCGTCCTACGATGCATGCTCGCGTTGGTGATGAAGTGAAGAAAGGCCAAGTTCTTTTTGCAGATAAAAAGAACCCAGGTGTTGTATTTACTTCTCCAGCAAGCGGTAAAGTTATTGAAGTGAACCGTGGTGCTAAGCGTGTTCTTCAATCAGTAGTGATTGAAGTAGCAGGCAATGAGCAAATCACGTTCAATAGCTATGAAGCTAACCAACTAGTAGGCCTTGACCGTGAAACGGTTAAAGCTCAGTTAGTTGAGTCTGGCGCATGGACCGCTTTGCGAACTCGTCCGTTCAGCAAGGTTCCAGCAGTTGATTCTGAAACTCAGGCTATTTTTGTTACTGCTATGGATACTAATCCGCTAGCAGCTGAGCCAGAATTAATCATTAACGAGCAGTCTGATGCTTTCGTTGCTGGTTTAGATCTTCTTTCAACTCTGACTAACGGTAAAGTGTACGTTTGTAAAAAAGGTACTAGCTTACCTCGTTCAGCTCAGTCTAACGTTGAAGAACATGTTTTTGATGGCCCACACCCTGCAGGTCTTGCAGGCACGCATATGCATTACCTGTATCCGGTAAATGCACAAAATGTAGCGTGGAGCATTAACTACCAAGACGTGATCGCATTCGGTAAGCTTTTCCTTACTGGTGAGATTTACTCTGAGCGCGTTGTTTCTCTGGCTGGTCCAGTAGTTAACAATCCTCGTCTAGTTCGTACTCAAATTGGTGCTAGCCTTGAAGAGTTGACGGACAGCGAGTTGATGCCAGGTGAAGTTCGCCTGATCTCAGGTTCAGTGCTATCTGGTGTTCACGCTTCAGGTCCACATGCTTACCTTGGCCGTTACCATCAACAAGTTTCGGTTCTTCGTGAAGGTCGTGATAAAGAGCTATTCGGCTGGGCTATGCCTGGTAAGAACAAGTTCTCTGTTACTCGTTCATTCCTTGGTCACGTGTTTAAAGGTCAGTTGTTCAACATGACAACGACAACGAACGGTAGTGATCGCTCTATGGTTCCAATTGGTAACTACGAGAAAGTAATGCCATTAGATATGGAGCCTACTTTGCTGCTTCGCGATCTATGCGCTGGTGACGTTGATAGTGCACAAGCACTTGGTGCGCTAGAGCTAGATGAAGAAGATTTAGCACTGTGTACCTTTGTATGTCCTGGTAAGTACGAGTACGGTCAGTTACTTCGTGAATGCCTAGATACAATTGTGAAGGAAGGGTAATTTTCATGGGCCTTAAAAAGTTTATTGAAGACATCGAGCATCATTTTGAACCAGGTGGTAAACACGAAACGTGGTTTGCGCTTTACGAAGCAGCAGCAACACTTTTCTACACACCAGGTACTGTTACAAAGAAAAGCTCGCATGTCCGTGATAGCGTTGATTTAAAACGTATCATGATCATGGTTTGGCTTGCGGTATTCCCAGCAATGTTCTGGGGTATGTACAACGCAGGTGGTCAGGCTATCGCAGCACTAAACCACATGTATTCAGGTGCAGAACTAGTTTCTATCATTGATGGTAACTGGCACTACTGGCTAACCGAAATGCTTGGAGCCTCCTTAGGGGCCGATGCAGGTTGGGGCAGTAAGATGCTCTTGGGTGCGACTTACTTCTTACCTATCTACGCAACGGTATTTATCGTTGGTGGTTTCTGGGAAGTACTGTTCTGTATGGTGCGTAAGCACGAAGTCAACGAAGGTTTCTTTGTTACTTCTATCTTATTTGCGCTTATCGTTCCGCCAACGCTTCCTCTATGGCAAGCAGCACTAGGTATTACCTTTGGTGTTGTTGTTGCGAAAGAGATCTTCGGTGGTACGGGTCGTAACTTCTTGAACCCTGCTCTTGCTGGTCGTGCGTTCCTGTTCTTTGCATACCCTGCACAGATTTCAGGTGACGTAGTTTGGACTGCTGCAGATGGCTTCTCTGGTGCAACTGCTCTTAGCCAATGGGCTCAAGGCGGCGGTAGTGCACTAATGAACGTAACATCAGGTGAAGCAATCACTTGGATGGACGCATTCATTGGTAACATTCCAGGTTCTATCGGTGAAGTTTCAACGCTTGCACTTATGATTGGTGCAGCAATGATTGTTTACATGGGCATTGCTTCATGGCGCATCATTGCGGGTGTAATGATCGGTATGGTTGCAGTATCAACACTATTTAACGTGATTGGTTCTGACACTAATGCAATGTTCAGCATGCCTTGGCATTGGCACCTAGTTCTAGGTGGTTTCGCATTCGGTATGTTCTTCATGGCGACTGACCCAGTATCAGCTTCATTTACCAATAAAGGTAAGTGGTGGTACGGCATCCTAATCGGCGCAATGTGTGTAATGATTCGTGTAGTTAACCCTGCATACCCAGAAGGCATGATGCTTGCGATTCTATTCGCAAACCTATTTGCTCCTCTGTTTGACCACGTTGTAATCGAGAAGAACATTAAGCGGAGACTAGCGCGCTATGGCAAGTAATAACGATAGCATTAAAAAGACGCTGTTTGTTGTTATCGCATTGAGCCTAGTGTGCTCAATCATCGTTTCAACAGCTGCAGTTGTTCTTAAACCTAAGCAACAAGCTAACGCAGTTCTGGATCAGCAAACTAAGATCCTTGAAGTTGCGGGCATTGAACTTGCGGGTAATATCCCAGCACTGTACGCAGAGAACATCGAACCTCGTCTAGTTGATTTCGCTACTGGCGATTTCGTTGACGGCGACGCTGCTGCATACGACCAACGTAAAGCGGCAAAAGATCCGGCTCAGTCAATCAAGCTTTCAGCTGAAGATGACATCGCTAAGATCATTCGTCGTGCTAACACGGGTACGGTATACCTAGTGAAAGATGGCGCTGAAACTTCTAAAGTTATCATCCCTGTTCACGGTAACGGTCTATGGTCAATGATGTACGCATTCGTTGCGGTAGAAACTGATGGCAACACAGTTTCTGGTATCACTTACTACGAGCAAGGTGAAACTCCTGGACTTGGTGGTGAAGTTGAGAACCCAACTTGGCGCGCTCAATTCGTTGGTAAGAAATTATTCGACGAAAACCACAAACCTGCTATTCAGGTTGTTAAAGGTGGCGCTCCTCAAGGTTCTGAGCACGGTGTAGATGGCCTTTCTGGTGCAACACTGACCAGCGTTGGTGTTCAACATACATTTGACTTCTGGTTAGGTGATATGGGCTTTGGTCCGTTCCTAGCAAAAGTTCGTGACGGAGGTCTGAACTAATGTCTAGTGCAAAAGAAATTAAAAAGAGCATCTTAGCGCCTGTGTTGGATAACAACCCAATCGCGCTACAGGTTCTTGGTGTGTGTTCTGCTCTTGCGGTAACCACTAAGCTAGAAACTGCATTTGTTATGACTATCGCGGTAATGTTCGTTACTGCTCTGTCTAACTTCTTCGTTTCTTTGATCCGTAACCACATTCCTAACAGTGTGCGTATCATCGTTCAGATGGCAATTATCGCATCATTAGTAATCGTGGTAGACCAAGTGCTTAAAGCATACTTATACGATATCTCTAAGCAGCTATCTGTATTCGTTGGCCTAATCATTACTAACTGTATTGTAATGGGTCGTGCTGAAGCATTCGCAATGAAGTCTGCGCCAATCCCATCTTTCATCGATGGTCTTGGTAACGGTCTTGGTTACGGTTTCGTTCTTATCACTGTTGGTTTCTTCCGTGAGCTTCTAGGCTCTGGCAAACTATTTGGTATGGAAGTACTACCTCTAGTGAGCAACGGTGGTTGGTATCAGCCAAACGGCTTGATGCTTCTAGCACCTTCTGCATTCTTCCTAATTGGTTTCTTGATTTGGGCAATTCGTGTGTTCAAACCAGAACAAGTAGAAGCGAAGGGGTAAGGTAGTCATGGAACATTATATTAGTCTGCTAGTTAAATCGATTTTCATCGAAAACATGGCGCTTTCTTTCTTCCTAGGCATGTGTACATTCCTAGCGGTTTCTAAGAAAGTTAAAACTTCTTTTGGTCTTGGTGTTGCGGTAGTTGTAGTACTTACAATCGCTGTTCCTGTAAACAACCTTGTTTACACACACATCCTAAAAGAAAATGCACTTGTTGCCGGTGTCGATTTAAGTTTCCTTAACTTCATCGCATTCATCGGTGTTATCGCTGCACTTGTACAAATCCTAGAGATGGTTCTAGACCGTTTCTTCCCACCTTTGTACAACGCACTAGGTATCTTCCTTCCATTGATCACAGTTAACTGTGCAATCTTTGGTGGTGTATCTTTCATGGTAACTCGTGACTACAACTTTGCTGAATCTGTTGTTTACGGCTTCGGTTCTGGTGTGGGTTGGATGTTAGCTATCGTTGCTCTTGCGGGTATCCGTGAGAAGATGAAGTACTCTGACGTACCTCCAGGTCTACGTGGCCTTGGTATCACGTTCATTACTGTTGGTCTGATGGCGTTAGGCTTTATGTCTTTCTCTGGTGTTCAACTGTAGGGTAAGCACCCAGTAATAAGGAATAACAAATGCAAAGCATTATTCTTGGCGTAGCGATGTTTACCATTATTGTATTGGCTCTAGTACTAGTGATTCTTTTCGCTAAGTCTAAGCTAGTACCATCAGGTGACATCACTATTGCTGTAAACGGCGACCCTGAAAAGGCGATCGTTACTCAACCTGGTAGCAAGCTACTTGGTGCCCTAGCTGGCGCTGGTATCTTCGTATCGTCTGCTTGTGGTGGCGGTGGCTCTTGTGGTCAGTGTCGTGTAAAAGTTAAGTCTGGTGGTGGCGACATCCTACCAACTGAACTTGATCACATCACCAAAGGCGAAGCTCGCGAAGGCGAACGTCTTGCATGTCAAGTTGCTATGAAAACTGACATGGAGATTGAGCTAGACGAAGACATCTTTGGTGTTAAGAAGTGGGAATGTACAGTTATCTCTAATGATAACGAAGCTACTTTCATCAAAGAGCTAGCCCTTGCTATCCCTGAAGGTGAAGAAGTTCCGTTCCGCGCGGGTGGTTATATTCAGATTGAAGCTGAACCACATCACGTGAAATACGCAGATTACGATATTCCTGACGAATACCGTGGTGACTGGGATAAGTTCAACTTGTTCCGTTACGAGTCTATCGTTAAAGAGCATTCGATTCGTGCTTACTCTATGGCTTCATACCCAGAAGAGAAAGGCATCATCAAGCTTAACGTGCGTATCGCAACTCCGCCGCCAAACAACCCTGACGTAGCTCCTGGTGTGATGTCTTCATACATCTGGTCTCTTAAAGAAGGCGACAAATGTACTATTTCTGGTCCATTTGGTGAGTTCTTTGCTAAAGACACAGACAATGAAATGGTATTCATCGGTGGTGGTGCAGGTATGGCGCCAATGCGTTCACATATCTTCGACCAACTTAAGCGTCTTAACTCTACTCGTAAGATGTCTTACTGGTACGGTGCACGTTCTAAGCGTGAGATGTTCTACATTGAAGATTTCGATGGCCTAGCGGCTGCAAACGAGAACTTCGTGTGGCACTGTGCACTGTCTGATCCTCAACCAGAGGACAACTGGGACGGTTACACAGGTTTCATCCACAACGTATTGTACGAAAACTACCTGAAGGATCACGAAGCTCCTGAAGACTGTGAGTACTACATGTGTGGTCCACCAATGATGAACGCGGCTGTTATCGGCATGCTGAAAGATCTTGGTGTAGAAGATGAAAACATCCTACTAGATGACTTCGGTGGTTAATCCATTTAAGTGATTGATATTATGGCTGACTCTTACGAGTCAGCCATTTGTTTTTCTAAGACCACTCGTGACAACAAACTGGCTTATATAAGAAAGAGTAAGGCATTCAAAATACCTATTTTTTACTCTTATTTTTCCTTATATAAATCCTTAACCTTAAACAGGAGTAAGCAAGTGAGAATTTGGCTTGTTGCATTAACTTCTTTGATTTTTCTTGCGGGCTGTGATCAGGCAAGAGAGCAAGTGCATTTAAGTGGCCCTACAATGGGTACCAGTTACAATATCAAGTACATCAATAGTGATGAATTTCCTGAGTCTAACGAAGTTCATACCGAGATCGACCGTCTGCTTGAAGAAGTGAATGATCAAATGTCGACCTACCGTGAAGACTCAGAACTGAGCCGTTTTAACCAGCATAAAGGTGCCGATGCATTCGAAGTATCTGAACAAACAGCTACTGTTGTGAAAGAAGCGATTCGTTTGAACGGTCTTACTGAAGGTGCATTGGATGTTACGGTTGGACCATTAGTTAACCTTTGGGGTTTTGGTCCTGAAGCGCGTCCTGAAGTGGTTCCATCAGATGAAGAGCTTGCGGCTCGCAAGGCTAAGGTTGGCATTCATCACTTAAGCGTTGAAGGTAATAAGTTAAGCAAAGACTTGCCTAACTTGTATGTTGACCTTTCAACTATCGCAAAAGGCTGGGGTGTGGATGTCGTTGCTGATTACCTTGATTCAATTGGTATTCATAATTACATGGTTGAAGTAGGTGGTGAAATCCGCTTGAAGGGTTTAAACCGTGAAAGTGTGGGCTGGCGCATCGCCATAGAGAAGCCAACTGTCGACGAGCGCAACATTCAAGAGATCATCGAGCCGGGTGATATGGCGATCGCAACATCTGGTGACTACCGTAACTATTTTGAGCGCGATGGTGTTCGTTACTCACACATCATTAACCCTGAAACAGGCAAGCCGCTTCATCATAAAGTGGTTTCTGTAACCGTTTTAAACCCGTCTTCAATGACTGCAGATGGCTTATCTACAGGCCTTATGGTCTTAGGTGAAGAAAAAGGACTGGAAGTCGCGAACCAACATAACATCCCTGTGTTCATGGTGGTAAAAACAGCAGATGGCTTTAAAGAAATTGCTTCTGAAGCATTTAAGCCATACTTAGGTAAATAAGGTAAGCGAGATAATTATGAATACATTTCTGATTACATTTGGTGTTTTTCTTGCAGTAATCGCAGCGATGTCTATTGGCTATATTATCCAAAAGAAAGTTGTGAAGGGTAGCTGTGGTGGCTTAGGCGCTGTTGGTATTGATAAAGTATGTAACTGCCCTGAACCTTGTGATGCGCGCAAAAAGCGTGAAGCACGTGAAGCATACCGCGAAGAGAAACTGGCTGAGCGTCAGCAAAAAGAAGCTTCTTGGAATAAAGATCGTATTGCTTAATTGCGATTAGCAGCGAAACCTGTTCCCCAAAAAACAAAGAGCCCAAGGTTAACACCTTGGGCTCTTTTCATTTTAAAGGCTGACTCGGCTCGTGCTCTAGGAAAGCAGGAGTTACTCATTAACGCGTTGAAGGTTATTACGAGCGCATATCAACTGGTTTCGACCTTGCTTTTTCGCGGTATAAAGTAGCTCGTCTGCTGCTTTGATTTGCTCGTCTAAAGAGCCTTCTTGGTCGGTCACGCCAATGCTCATGCTCACTTTAATCACATGTGAATCATGCTGCACTTCATGATTTTCAATTGCGACTCTCATCGATTCCAAGGTCTCTATAAAATCTTCAAATGGTTCGCATGACTGAATGCAAAACTCTTCGCCACCGAAGCGAACTGCTAAATCATCTTTAAAGTGCTCTTTGATGATTTTACCAACCTCAATTAATACCGCGTCACCACCATCGTGGCCGTAGGTATCATTCACCTTTTTAAAAAAGTCGATATCCATCATAGCGATACTGCGATGTTCGCAGCCTTTGCATGTTTGATTGAAAAGGTAGCGACGGTTCCAAAGTCCGGTCAGAGCATCCTCGTTTGCATGACGAAACAGTTCGTTGGTTGCTTCTTTCATGTCGAGTAATTGGTGAATACGGCAGAAAAATTCTTCTTGGTTAAATGGCTTATAAAGGAAGTCGTTGGCGCCAGCTTTAAGGAAGCGAGCGGTCATTGTGCGATCATCACTGCCAGATAGGCCGAGAATAGCGAGTTGATTACGATCGTGTTGGACTCGAATATCACGGGTCATCGAAATGCCATCTTTGTTCGGCATGTCATGGTCGGTAACGACAAAAGTGATATCAGGATCGTTTTGGAGGAGCTCTAGTGCTTGCTCTCCATCTACCGCTTGAATCGTTTGAATATATTGATGCTCAAGAAGTTGGACGACATATCGACGAACCACAGCAGAATCATCAACTACTAAGGCTTTATGGTATCGGTTATTCGAGATTCGATTAACCAGAGGAAGTAAGTAACTGACTGACGACATGCTGTCTTTGAGGATGTAATCAAGCACACCTTTTGCGAGTACTTGCTCTCGAAGTGTGTTGTTGAACATGCCCGTGAGCACAATGATTTTTTGTTGATAGCCGAGCACCAAATCAATGATCTCACCATCTTGGCCATCGGGTAAGCAGTAATCGAGCACCGCACACAAGAAATCCGTCTCTTGCTCTAAGATAGCTTTGGCTTCTGCTACAGATTCAGCCAGTGAAACATCATAGCCATCATTTTTAAATTGCTGGTACAGGTAGTTTCTGAATGCACGACTGTCTTCTACTACTAGTATTTTCTCACTCAAAAGCTATCCCTACTTATAGACTAAATACTCCTTAACAATACTATCAGAATAGTAGGCGGCTATTGAAGAGAAACCTGTTGAGCTGGACTCCAGATCATTTTAAATCTAGGAATAATTGATTATACTGTTCATAGATACAGTTGTAAGGTTGAGTTATTCCTAAATGTGTAGTGCGGGCGAAGAGAAAGTTAGAAAAATAATCCATGTTGATATGGATTGTTTTTAAACTCTGACGTGTTAGTTTGAAGGAAAACTTGTAAGTGTTTTTATTGTTTACTACCTTTCACTTGTAGGTGATAACTTAATGGTAAAAATGTATGCAAAGAGTACATGATAAAACTCATAACCAGCACTGGATTTATCTTGATGATAACGATGTACCACTTCTGTTACCTTGCCTCTATAATCGTTACACCACCTTGAATGGGCTTTCTGTTGTCCATGAGAAAGTCGCAAACCCTGAGACCGAACAATATGACTTCCGATTCAAGGAGGTTGAAATTGGTGAAGGTGCTCAATATGTCAGGGGTGAGAAATTGGGCGTTTTCCTTGAGTGGTTAGAAGATTATGCCAAAGAATCAGAACACCCTCTACTTACACTCGATAATCATACTGCTCTTCCTGCTGAATATATGAATACATTCATTAATGACTATCTAGCTCATAAGATGGAAGCTAGTGAAATTGTAGTTAATCGAGCGGTAATGTCATTAGAGAGTTATTACAACTGGCTTTCTTACTTCTTTGATATGCCATATAAAAAGATCTTTATATATTCAGAAAATAGAGAATTAGTTCGCTCAAATAGCAAATCAAAACTCATCATAAAATACCTACTTCCAGCAACAAGAGAATTGCTTTACGCCAATACCGATACTCTTTTGGAGGAGATTGTTCTACGCAATGGTGGGGAGCTTGGTTGTCGAACCAAAGAGAACCAAGGGTTTTACTTGGAAGACTTTAAGGCTGATGGCTCTATTAAAAAAGGCTTATTGAGCCTATTTAAAGATATGATGACTAATCCTGATAAAGAGGAATTTGAGTACCACCTAGCTTCTTTTCACGCAAAATATGGTTCAGGGAGAAAGCTTTATATTGAGCGTTCTCACCTTAGTTTAATGAAGCGCTATTACGACCAAGAGCGCCCTAAAACTGAGAGCAGTCAGTTATTGGTATCCAACTCTACCAATCACACTTTTGGTAAGTCCGTAGGTAAGCAATACGGCACTCAGCTTTTTTCTAGGGTGTTAGAGAAAGTTCGCAAATTAATGCAAGAGAATCCAGGAGCTTACGCAGGCTACCAAGAGTTGGATAAAGCGCTGAGTTACCACCACTTAAGGCACTCATTTGGCACTGATACTTTTTATGATGGCTGCCAAAAAGCAAAGAAATCATACGAATCGATTACTACGGAATCTGCGGTATATATTGAAACCGCAAGACGCTTAGGACACAAAGTAGATAGCAGGTATTCAAACCAAACCACCAAAGTGTACATTCATGCTTGTGGCCAGAGAGAGCAGTTGCTCAAGGAGGTGGTTTATGGATAATTTAGAGGAATTTTCAAGCGCTGAGATAGAAAAGGAGCTATCCAGCGACTTTAAGAAAAAGCAACCTATTGCATCACTAAAATTACCTTTCTCTGTTAGGTCTATATCTATCCCTAGGGGTAAACATAGTGCTGCTTATATTCTATCCATGACAGACGCAGAAGACTCCGACAAGGTAATCATCTATAAGTCGATCATTTCCGCTTATAATTATGCGTTTTCTGATAAGAGTGCAGCAATTTCCGCTAAGGATAAGTTTTCACAGGTGGCTAAACCGTTCGTTGAATGGCTCAACGGTCACATAGTTGAAAATCGCTATGAAATCCTAAAGCTTTACGAAACTGACCGTATGGATCAATTAGGCAATCATGGCGGTTTCAGTCCATTAATTAATTTAAAAATTGTATTGGGTTATGCCATTGAGTCTGAATCATTAAGAAAAGAGTTAAGTAGTGATGAGTATGCTTATCTTATTGAACTTCGCAAGACGAAACGTACCCCTAACCTGAATAAGTCTCAAAAATCTATAGCTAGTTATTTCGGTGCATTAGACTGGTTGAGAAGAGACGATATTGGTATTGGAAGTGAGCTTTATTCCGCTCTCGCTTCCCCTAAGCTAGCGATGAATTCATTAAGTTTAACCGCAGCTACTGTCATTCTTGAATTAAAATCCTATAAAGATGAGCTACGAATGCTGATTAGGCGGATTAAACCGCAGTTAAGTCCTTGGTTAGTTATTGATTCAAAGGATAGTAGGTTTGAGAGGGTTAAAGCAGTAGGTAATATCATTTATTTGATGCTGTCTGCCTACCATAAACAAGATAATCCATCGAATACCCTTAAAGCAGCGCTAGAGGTTTTGATTCTTTCTAATTCAAGTAGTTTAGCTACCAGTAATACTACTGCTCCTGCATTAAAGAGTCAGGATGAGTGTGATAGCCTTTTTTTGAATAAAGTAGGTGACAAAAAAAAAGTTAATACGGATTTTATGAACTTTCATTCTACTGCATTACTAGATGGCACTCTTTTCTCTATCGAGTGGATTAAGGGGGTGTTAAATGGCGATTCATTAAAAGCACAGACTAATGTCGAAGGGCTAATGTTTGCTTGGTTGATGGCAAGCTTAACAGTGCAACCAAATGACATACCTAAACTAAGGCACTTTGATTTTAGATTGATGAAAGTTGGCGGGAGAGTGACCAGTATTGAATGTGAGTATTTTAAAGGTCGGGCTAAAGTGTTTCATACAACCCGTTCTTTATCCGCGCGAACACCAGAAGGTAAGGCGCTTTTAAAATTGCTTGAACAGCAAGATGAAGGCTTACCATTCTTTACCAAGCAAACCTTGGCGATTAGTAACAAAAACAACTCACTTTTAGGTGTTTTTAATGCGCTGCTTCAAATAAGCGATTTGTCTGAAAAGCTTGAAATTGCACACGAAAAACAGCAGCTACCCAATTTAATGCCTCAAGCAATTTGCGCCCTTATTTCTCACGGTGTCCATCCTGAAAATGTTGTCAATAACCGTGGAATAATAACGATAGATGAGAGGAGAAAATTAGTCGCTCAATCGCAATCACCTTGTCAGAAAACGATTTTTGGTCTTCAATCTCTTAAAAATAGTGCGGTTCATGCATTTAGTGACCCATACACATTGAATTACTTGATTAATCGAAATTCTCACTCGAACCAAACTGAGAAAGTAAGCTACTTAACCGAAGATAATGAAGAATGGATGAATAGTTCAGGGCGAATCACTCGTGAGGTGATGTTGGACTTGATTCAGAATGTTTTTAATTTGAACTTTAAGCCTGAGAATGACAAACAAGTCGCAGCATTTAATAGTGAGTTTATGGCGGTCACAGATTTGATTGCATACAAACATGAGGAAATGAATGCAAGGCTTAGAGTCGTCACAGGGCAAGAAAAGGGGCGTGTGAATGAGGTTGGCGTGATGGCGTTGAGTGACCAAAAAGAAAATGAAGCTTTATCGCCGATCTATGTTTCGGATAGCCCTATTACTGTTTTAAAAATGCACAATTACCTCCATGAATTCAAAAAGGATTATAAGAAGCTCCTTTCTTATAATCCTGACTACTTATTTAAAACGGTGATACCTACTGTGGAATGGCTAGAAGACACCCTTCCCAAGATGAGTAAATCGTCACAACGTAAAGGTCGAGAGCTGTTTGACTTAATGATAAAAAATGGCGTTGTAATGAGTGTCTTTCACTCGATGTAAGTAAGGGGGATCTATGGCACTAACAGTATTAGAAAATCCAATTGATAGTTTTTGGTATGACCAGAATTTAAAGCTGATCGATAACCCGTTTTTCATGAGTGATAAAGGCGATGTTTATTCTGACACGTGGCACTTTAAAGTTAATAAAAATGGCAGTATCACAAAATTGGATTTTTCATTGTTTGATTTGCCTGTGTTTAACCATGAATCTGTAGCGACTTACTTAAAGGATAGGTATGCCTCCCCTTTAAATTCGAAGGAATATGCAAAGTTAGTTTGTCTTAGTGTTACCAACCCTAGGGGTGCTCGAAATGTTCTTATCGCTTATAAAATGATGCTGCACCTTTTCGCTTTCCTTAAAGAGAATAGCGCAACAAACCTCACTGCATCGTTATTGGAATCTTTTTGGACATCGTTTATGGGGAGAACGGTCAACCAGTATGGATTTGTGAACCGTATATCTACTCCTTCTTATCTGGGGGCAATTAAACCAATTCCATTTCGTACAATAAGAAACGATCTCAAGGCTCTTGGTGTGGTTGGTGTTATTGATTCCTCCCTAACACAAAAGAAAATAGAAAAGAGTTTAGATAAAGTTTGCCAATCACAATACAGCACGACGCTCGCTGAGTTTAAAAAAGGCGGTAGCTTTAATTTTATTGGACTTGAGTTGGGGCAGTACTACGTTGACTATCTTAATCAGCGTTATCAAAACGACTTTCTGTATGCCTCCGTATGTAGGTTGGTATTTGAGAGTATCGACACTAAATATGGGATGAAGAGTTTAAATCCCAAATTATCGAAAAACCTTCGTGAAGCCATACTTACAGCGATATTGAGGGGCGTAGAGTGCAAGCGTACTGCCCGCACGGTAGGGATTAATTTCAATACTCTTGCAGTTGAAGTGAAAGATGCGCTTTTTGAGGAATACTCGAAGCGATTTGAATTGGTAACGCCTTTAAAAGACCAATCCATTGAAGCGTTAGTTATTGAGTTAGGCTTATCCTCTCGAAGTGATTCAGTGGAATTGATTCGAATATTAATGCTACAAAAATACTTAGGTTTGGAGGGGCATAAGACATCGCATGAGGTATGGCAAGGCTACTTGTTTTCCTTAGATAAGACCTTTTTAGAGGCTGAATTTTTAAGCCAATTATCCGTAGATGATGTGTACGAAAAAATGCAAGCAATTGTCTCTAAACAAATATTGGGGAGAGAGCAGTTTCTTGCTGATATTGGCGCTTGGGCAAATAAACAATTGTCTTATTCAGAGTTGAAAACGTATCAAAGCTTTAAAGCAATTCTGAATATTCCACTTTATGCGATGATTAATCTTGTAGTGGCATGGACAGGCTATCGACAATCTGAATTCGGTTTTCCATTGGGTGCGATACACTCTGAACCGAATTTGGATATTCTCGACAATGCTCACGTTCCATTTCGCTTCAAGCTTAAATGGCTTGTCCCTAAAACGGGTGGCTCGACCAAAATTAATCGAGAAATTACCTCTCAATGTTACCAAGTTGCTAAGCAATTAAATGAGGTGTTTGGGCATGAGGGTGATGAGCCGTGTCTGTATTCTTACGAAAGAAGGGCTATAAAAGAGAACATTAATCAATCTGGAACATACATCGAGAATAGAGTTAAAGCGAATTGGGAAGGCTTTGTCAGAGCGTACCAACCTTTTAATGATGTGATTAAACTCGATACCTTAAACAAAAAGCACACTGCACAGTTGACGATTGATGAGCAAAAAGAATTAGAATTGCTGTCAGCCAAGTACAGTATTGACAGTGCTCGTTATTAGAACTTGCTTTTTTATGCTCAAGTGGTGGTAAAAGATTGGTTACGTCTTTCTTGCTCATCTTTTAATGGCAATCTAGCTCAAAAAGCACTGAAAGCCTCTCTTGTTTTATTCTCTAAAGGTGAGCCTCTTGAAAATACAAAGCATCAAGAAATTATCGAAACTTATCTTTCCGATGAAACTAAAGCGCGGCTAACTAGTGGCTCAGTGGATTTGAATGATAAGAAAACGATGAAGGATATTAACTCTGAGTTATTAGAAAGTGCGCGCTATCCTTCTCCTCACGCTTTTCGTCATATATGGGCGGAGTCAGTTCTCACACGCTATCAGGGTGATGTGGGGGCAGTGATACGCCACCAGTTTGCTCACCTAGATAATTCTTTCTTCATGGCGTATCTAAGAGATAAAGATACTAGAGGGTTAATGCAATCAGCGAAGCAGCGCTACCTAAACTCATTGGTTGAGTTACTGATTATAGAGTCAGAGCAAGTCGGTGAAAAATACGTAGGCGGTCTGGCACAGTTCGTGAAAAAAGCGACATCATTAACGCAAGTGAAAGATGATAATGGAATACTTTCTCTAAGAGAGACGTTAAGTGGTCGTATCATTGATATTCAGGTGAATACTTTCGCTACCTGTATACCTCGTGATGGTGCGGATCCTAGAGCAAAATGTTGGAAAATGGGGGCGTTAAACCCACAAGATGCCAAGCCTGAGTTTTGTCTGAATTGCACCAATGCACTCATCACTGAGGGTAATATCAAAGGGATATGGCAAGTGATTCAACCAATGGTAAAAGAGTCGTTACAGGAACACGCTTTTGGTTTCTTGTTAGAGGCACACCTACCAACACTCAAATCAAGCTGGAAGCGCATTAAAGAGCTTAGAAGTGAGGAGAACGCTGTAAGTGTCGACAAGATTCTAGCTGCAATTACTAAAGCAATTGATGCTATAGAAAGCAAGATTATGGAAGAGGAAAGGCTGTATGCCCAATGACTTTGATTTAGATGAGCTTATGTCGGATGAGTTTCTGGATTCGTTAGATGATACTTCAGACAAATCAGCCCAAAATGAACAACCATCATGGGTTGTTGACGACCCAGAGCATACTACTCATAAAGCTTACCATGCCATTCTTGATTTAAAAAAGGAAGCTGAAGAAGCGATTTCAAGCTTTGGTGAGGTAGTAACAAATAAGACTAAGAAGTTCTATCAAATTAAAAAGTCTAATGTAGCTAGAGTGGTTGGTCGGTCAGCACAGAGCATTTTCAATGCGTCCTCATTCAGTAGAGACATTGAAGGCTTCTTTGATGATGTTAATCAAGAGCTTTTAGAGATGCATGAAATTGAACAAAAGAAGCAATTAAAAAGAAAGAAAACGGGCATCAGAGTGAATAAAAAAGAAGTTATTGTTCAGAGTCATCAATCTTTAGAAAAAAAGCACAACGCACTTAAAGCTCGAAGCGTCAAAGAAACATTGGATTTAGCCGTTGCCAAGATGCCTTTGGATTTGAAAGCAAAAATGGGACTTATGTAAGTCGTCAAAAAAGCTATATTTTCGTTATAAACTGATGCATATATCTTGGGTTTAATCTTCATCTGGAATCAAATTATAGATTGAACATTTGAGAGCTTTAGATACCGTAAACACCTTCTCTAAAGTCACATTTTTTCACCACGTTCAAGAACACCAATATAATTCAAACTAAAGCCGCACTGTAGTATCCGCCTCATGAATCTGCGGGGCGACTTGTTAGTGTTTGAAGTTCCGAGGTAGGAGTGAGTCGATATCAGACTCTACTTTCGCCAGCTCTTTTATGCACTTGACCATGTATTCGTAGAGGATAAGACCATTGGCTTTTGCAGTCTCGATGATGCTGTAAAGCATGGCGCTCGCATCAGCACCGTTTGGTGTGTCTGAGAACAACCAATTTTTTCGGCCAATGACTAGCGGTTTAATTGCGCGTTCATCGCGATTATTATCGATAGATAAGTGACCATCATCTATATAATGTATGAGCTTTGGCCATTGTGCCCGAGCGTGTATTTTATCGCTTTACCTAGTGGACTAGAGCCTATCACTTTTTAGGTCGTCATCCATTCGTAAAGTTCACCCAGTATCGGCTTGGCATGCGCTTGACGCTCCGTGCCCTTTCGCTGGATCGTGTAGCTAATCCCCTTTCGGACAACTATTTTCAAATGACTCTTCAATAAGCCGCATTGTCACATCAAGAATCTTCTGCTTATCCGCTTCAGAGAGCTTATTTAGATTCACAGCTAACTCCGCAGAAATCTCATCTTCACAAAAAAAGTAACTCAAAGGCACACCAAGTTCATCTGCAATTGACTTTAACGTATTGATATCCGGCGTATGTTTTCCCTTTTCGTATTGATTCATTCGAGGGCTTGCTGAACTTGCATCCATACCTATGTTTTCTCCCAAGGCTTTTTGAGAGAGCTTTGCTTTTTTTCGAGCTTGTTTGAGTCGCTCTGGGATTGGGTTTTTAAATGACACTTAGATTTCATTTCTCTGAGCTCAAGTTGACTAAGATTTTCTTAGTTTTATGGATTTCTGTATACTAAGCAATCCTTAGTTTTTGGTTGGTGTAATTTTGGAAATGAAACGGGCTCGAAGAATTAGTGCGGTCATGCACAAGTTATTGATAGAAAATGGGTTAGATGGGTTCACCGTGCTAGAAGCGAGAGATTTATGGCTATCACTTGATAATGTGGACTCCAATTCTGCCGAAGCTCGTAAAAAGGTGTACCGAGCAATTTTTCACTTTGAAAAGAAAAGTTGGTTGCGAAGTGAGGGCTCAGGTCGGAGAAAGCATTACTTTCAAACGGAACAATTTAAAGATTTACATAACAATGTAACCACGAATAACCAAGCGGATATAAAGCCTAAAGTACCCATTCAAAACTATTCCATTTTGAGCAATGAACGTAATGAATATAAGGGTGAACTTGAGATCGTACTTGGGGAGATTTACGAATATCAATCGATCGTATCTCGATTTCCTGAGCTAGAAAATAAACTAGCCCCTTTGCATCAAGAGGCTAAAGAGCGCGCCGCTTTATTGCTCGGTAAAGTGAATGTTTTAACAAGGGTTCTTAATACTCTCTATGAAGGAGATGAACCGTGTTAAGGGAATGGCAAGGTGAATGCTCTGACAGAGCGTTGAAAAAATATCAATCCAGCGGATCCCATTTCTTTTGCCAAGCTACACCAGGGGCTGGTAAGACAGTGCTTGCCGCTACTATTGCGTCAAGGCTGCTACAAAGTGACATGGTAGATCTTGTATTGTGCTTCTCGCCATCACTGACGGTTTCTGATGGTGTAAAAAGAACCTTTTCGTCGATACTTAATTGCACATTTAATGGTGGTATGGGAGCTATAGGGCAATCTTTAACATACCAATCTATCCAGTTCCTTACTGATGAGTTTTGGCAAACATTGCGTAATCACAGGGTCTTTGTTGTCTTTGATGAAATACACCATTGCTCTGGCTCTGAGGTTGAAAATGCGAACATTTGGGGGCATCAAGTTCTCACTAAAATTCAAGGGCTTGCTACTTTTACCCTCGCACTTTCAGGTACACCGTGGCGTTCAGACTCTTTACCCATTGTCATGGGTGAGTATAGCGACCCAGACGGACAGCTTCTTGTCGATTACCAATACACTCTTAAACAAGCTATAGCTGATGGTGTTTGTAGAAGGCCTAAAATCGTCTTGGTTGATAATGAACACTTATCTGTTAGTAGTAGCGAAAAAGTCGAATCCTTTTCATCAATATTAGAGATGCTTAAACAGACAAAAGCATCCTACCAGAGTGTTATTCACAACCAAGAGGCGATGGAATATCTACTCTGTTTAGGGTGTGAGCGGTTAGAAAAAGTACGTACCAGATCCCCCAATGCCGGTGGGCTGATTGTTGCAGCGTCGGTTCAACATGCGCAAACAATCAAAGAGATACTATCTCAAAAATTTGGGCAAACCGTTTCTATCGTCACTTATCGACATGAAGAACCGCTGGCAGAAATAGAGCGTTATCGACAAAGCGATGCACAATGGATTGTTAGTGTAGGTATGATCAGTGAGGGTACTGATATTCCTCGCCTTCAAGTATGTTGCCACATGAGTTCAGTCAAAACGGAATTGTATTTCAGGCAGGTGCTCGGAAGAATACTTCGTGTGAATAATACAATAAACCAACAAGCGTGGTTATTCACTTTTGCTGAACAAAGTCTGATTGAGTTTTCTGAAAGGATTGAACAAGATATTCCTGAGTCTCGTCTCTATGTAAGTATGGGGAAACCTATCGAAACAGAGTTCTCTGGTCGAGGAAATAGCTTAAGTGTCGCGCTTCCGCTTGAGTCCCAAAATAGTGGGAGAACAACAGTATCTTGGGAAAGCAGTACAGACAGTTCAAATAGTCTCTATGGAACACTAGGGACGTTTGATGAGCTTCGACTTGGGGCATTTAAGCAGAGAGTGATCTCGGCTTTCTCTTCCATGTAGTTGAAGAAACCATAGGCTACAATTTCACTAAAGGCACATTGGGGAGGCCGGAATGAATTACTTTGCAAAGGACCCCTTCTAGGTAATGCAAACCTAGAGGGTAAATGAAAAAGCTAAAACAGCAGTACCGGAACCGTATAAAATACCAGCGCCAATATCTTTGGGATCTTTATCCAAGCGTTCGCAGTGGAACTCATAAGCACTTTTCTACCAAGCAGGAAAAGAGCTATTATTTTCTTCACAAGGTTGAGTGTAGAGGTTACCCGATTAAACTGCGAGCCGCGCGAGGAAGAGCGTTAGCTAACCCATGGGACGACTACCCGTCGTATGTGTATGGCCTAGCAAAAAGTTGGAAGCATAACTCGAGGCGTCAAAAACAATACTACCGATAACCCATCAAAGCTCTCTATTCTGGAGAGCTTTTTTATACGAAATACTCTCTTCAATTGAAGGCTAATTATCAGCATCGCTATGGTGCTATTTTAATTGTAAATTATTGATTTTAAATGTTAATTGATTGATGTTTACGCTGGTTTTTATTAAGTAAACCACCCACATCGCAAGTTGCGATGCGCAGGTTGCGATTCGCTACCTGCGAAACGAAGTTATTTTTGCCCCATTCTAAGCTAGAACTGTTTTGTACCTCATTTCTATACGAGGTTATTTGACCTATTTTCCCTTATGCCACAAAGTGTCTATGAGTTTGGTGGGTGTTTAGTCGGTTCTTTACCAAGTTAATCAATACATCACATATCTAGGTTTGAAAAACAATGTTTGGATTAGTCAAAAAGTCCCTCTTGATGGATGCCCAAGCTAACGTTACTGAGCTTGAAAAACAGTTAAGTGAAGCGAAAGAAGAATTGTCGAGTATTCAAAAAGTTTTAGCCTCCCCTGAATATATGAAGGCTACAGATTTAATGAAGCTCGAAGAGGAGTTGCTCGTGCTTAGAGCTACTTGTCATGACGTTAGAGTCCAGTGCGAGAAAGATAGAGCGGCTGCCAGATCGCACCTTGCTGATATAGAAAAACAGTGTGCACTCGTATTACAAGAGAATGAAAATTCTATAGGACTAGAAAAGTCAGAATTAGCTGAAGAAATTGAGAATGCACATAGACAAAAAGACCTAATTCTGACTGAAGCGAAAGCTGAACGTGAAAAAGTTCTTAGTAATGCGGAGGCTGAAGCCGAAGCCATCGTCGATAAAGCAACGGCTCGTGCAGATAAAGCACTAGCGGATGTTGAGAAAAAAATTGAAACAGGAGAAACCCGCGAAAAGGTACTCTCTAGCAGTATTGAGAAGCTCCGAGAAGAGTTGCGTGACTTGGAGTTAACTAAAGAACATCAGGATCTTCTCTCTACAGTGACGCCATTTGAATACCTTCTTGATGGGCCTACTAGCGATGAAATTAAGGTATCTTTGCAACAAGTAAAAAATAAACAGAAGGAACTGATAAAACAGGGTAACGCATTTGATATTCTTCAAGATATTCTTTGGAATGACAATCTTGCTAAAGGAAAGGCAAGGCAAAAGAGACATGGTAAATTTCTGATAACTGCCTTTAATGCAGAAGTAGACAACATTATAGCTAATACTAATGCACGTAACTTCACCGCTAATGCAAAAAAAATAGACAAGTGGTTTCAAAAGGTCAATAAGAGTGGTGATGATAGCTACGTAGAGCTGAATAGAACTCTACTATTTTTGCGTCTGGAAGAGCAGCGCCATGTCTTTGAATATAAGTATAAAAAGGAGATGGAGCTAGAAGAACAACGATTCATGAAAGAGTCTCTGCGTGAAGAAGCCAAAGTTAAAAAAGAGATAGAAAGCTTTGTCACTGCTCGTGAAAAGGAGGAAAAAGCTTTTCAAAAAGATTTGAGTGATGCTCTAGCCAGAGTTCAAACAGCGAACCAAGAAGAAGTAGAAAAGCTCAACTCTCATATCGAAGAGCTGAAGCTTAAGTTGGAACGTGCGACTGCTGAGAAAGAGCGGGCGCTAAGTATGGCTCAGCTCACAAGGTCAGGATATGTTTATGTTATCTCAAATAAGGGATCGTTTGGTGAAAATGTGTACAAGATTGGAATGACACGACGTTTAGAGCCTATGGATCGTGTGAAGGAATTGGGAGATGCATCTGTTCCGTTCTTTTTTGATGTCCATGCTCTTATACCATCTGATGATGCCCCAGCCTTGGAAAACAAACTTCATTCTAAGTTTGCCTCTCGAAGAGTCAACAAAGTCAATCACCGAAGAGAGTTCTTTAACCTGACTTTTGAAGAAGTTGAAGAGGCTTTAAATGAGTTTGTTGAAGGTGACTTTAACTTGGTTCGGGATGTTGTTGCTGCGCAGTATGAAGAGTCCAAGTTTTTAAAGGAAAGTGGTTAATGGCTAGTATAATAAATGATTTAAAGCGCATTCAACGAGTATCCTCAGTTGTAACAAGAGCTACTGAGCGCTGCTTTCCTAGCGCAGAAGTATCGCGAGTAATGTGCGAATACAGTGATGGAGAGTTTTCCATTGACCTGTCAGCTACAGTTTTGGATTATCACGATATTGATGCGGATATTTGCTGTGTGAATGCTGAGAAATGTACATCAATGTTTATCGAGAGTATCTTAAACTCGGTAGATAGGATCATCAGAAGACTAGAGAAAGACGAAAAAGAGTTCCGAAGTGATTTAAAGGAGTATGGTGAGGCGTTCTCAGAAAGCCCAGCAGCGCATCTATCTTCTGCATTGATGTTCAAACAGATTGTAGCTGGAATTAAACCGTGAATAATCACTGGTAAGGTTTTACCTAAATTGTTTCTCGTGGAGTCGGGTAACACGAAGCTGCCCCTAAACGTGTTTAGAGCATAAGAAACTATCAATAGATTAATTTGTGTGTAAGCCTGTTGCACCAGTTTTTTTAGTCCCAGATACGACAAAGCCACAGGCAATGCCTATGGCTTTGTAAACAGCTACAGAATGTTTGTCATTCAAAACTAAGAGGGAACACATTCTGTGTGCAGCGTCGGGTGTTTTATCACCAAAGTATATGGAAGGGAAAGCACCTAGACTTATCATATGTCCTCGGTGGTCTGCTTTGCAATTAAGCCAAGTTCAATTCGATACAATTACTTCTGGCCAGACAGTAAATAGTACATCCAAGAAAAAGCAGGGATACCCGAGGCTCTCAACGTTAGTTTAAAGCTAAGAACTGTATGTGGCAAGCTTGCTTCTGCCCCATTGTCTGTTTCAATAATTAGATAGATGGTCAAATTCAACAACCTTTTACTTATGTTCTCTTACGCTTTTTCGAACACATCGTTTGGCCCAAAACGCTGACCATCGAGCGGTTGACCTGCCCCTCATAAGAGGCAGGCCACAGGTTCGAATCCTGTTGAGAGCGTCATATTAAAACGGCTAGAAAGCTAGTGGCTGATAGCCCTTTGTTGTTTCTGGATTTCGCTATCTAATCGACGTTAATCTTGTACGAACAATTATTTTCAACGTTCCTGCGATAAGTAGAACACCCCCAAAACTCACCATACTTACCACGCCTCAATTTCATCTCACTACCACAATTCGAACACATTGGGCGCTCATGTTCACAACTAGAGTTAATGCAAACTTGATAATCGCCTTTGGTTTCACGACTCATGGCACTCCCGCACTTATCACAAGGTGTTTCCTTGTGCTTACAGCGTGGGTAAAGTGTACAAGACATAAACTTGCCGTATTGACCAACTCGAGGTTTGAGAACGCCAACTTTACAAGAGTGACAAACCATTTTGTCGGCATTTAGTTGCGCTAAGGAAATATCAAACTCATTAGTCTCTACTGGATAGTTTCCTTTAACCAGCTCTGTAACAAAGTCGCTTGCATCGGTCATGTCCGCGATTAAGTATGCCCTGTGTTTCGCGCGGGTTAGCGCTACATAGAATAATCGGCGCTCTTCTGCGTGTTCAAATGTATCTCCTTGGGGCAATAACGCATTAATAAGCGTAGGGGTTTGTTTCTCGGACGGGAAACCATGTTTACCTGTTGTCAGCCCCATAACCACAACATAGTCTGCTTCTTTACCTTTAGATGCGTGGAACGACTGGTTCTCAATGTCTAACATGTGGTAACGCTGTCTCAGCCACTGTAGGTAATTAGCATCTGGCATTTGGTACCAAAACCTTGCCAGTAAATAGACTTTGTTCTTATGTGGCGAGTTGGACTCGTGTACATGATTTGCAATAGACGTAAACGCCTTATCCAATGCAGTTATCCCTTGCTCCTCGGCTCCCTGTCGAATGACGCTTACCGCTGGTTTGCTAACCTGAACTAAAGACTTAATCTCTTTTTTAAGCTGAACGGGGTTTTGAGTAACAAAACGCGTTGCCACATCTCCGATAGCGCTATTAAATCTGAAGGTCATATCAAGCGTCGTTTTAGACGCTGCACCGAAGTACTTTTCAAAGTCTGTCGTTAAGCGAACATCAGCGCCACTAAAGCGATAGATTGCCTGCCAGTCATCACCAACACAGAACAACGAAGAGTTTTCTTTATTATCTCGAAGCGCCTTTACAAGCCTTGCCCTAGGCTCTGAGATATCTTGGAACTCGTCAACGAGTATGTAACTCCAAGGCGACTCGAATTGACCTGTTTCGACATACGACAAGGCTTTTGAAATCATGTCGTTAAAATCAATCAAGTTCTCTTCTGAAAGGTAGTCTTGGTAGCGCTGGTACAATGGCATCAACAATTCCAAAGCTTTAGCGGTTTGCTTGGGGTCTAGAGAGTTTTTTATTATTTTTTGAATACCCATTTCATCAAGACAAGCAGCTTTATACAGATCAACTAACGAACCTAAAAGGCGCGCCAGTTCTGTGACTTGGCCTGTTTTCTCTAAACTTTCGAGCAACTCATTATCGGGTAGAGGATTTGTATTCACCTGGCGAGCAATTAGCTCACGCTCCAAAATTTCTAACATCGAGCGATTTCGGTGTTGATGGTAATACAGTTCAATATACCCTGTTCCATACTTGGTATGCGTTTCTCTCTTCCACTTGATGCCTTGTTGGTATCTCTCTTTATCGATATATGGTGGCGGGTTTCCGTTTTCATCGGTACCGTAATACTCAATATAAATATCATAATCTGGCAAATAGAAGTCGGGCTCGTACTGTCGGTATTGTTCCGTGGCGACATCGATTCGATACTTAGCTTCGTATTGATAGTTGATCCCTTTTCTATAAAGCCAGTTGGAAATCACCATTTCACCAAAGCTTTTAACCTTCTCACCTTTCAACGTGCGGATATCGTTATCATTGAGATACTTTAAGTGTTCGCCTTGGGTTTTGAACTCAAATGGATCTTTATCTACGAAATAATACGCACTGAAATAATCGAGTAACGCTTTCTTGTAGCCAACATTTTGCATCAGCGAGGCAATAGCCTCATTCATCCACTTCACTTTTGCGCGTACGTCACCTTCCAAGGGCGATAAGCTTGGTGCTTTGCCTTCAACTTGTGAAATTATTTTCACGCCTAGGCTATGAAAGGTACTCGCTTTTACATCTTCAAATCCTAGTTTTTCCTTGATGCGCTCATCCATCTCTTCTGCGGCTATTCGACCATACGCCAACATCAAAATGTCGTTTGGTCGTGCTTGCCCGCTTTTCACTAGATAGCCCGTTTTACCAACCATAACACTAGTTTTACCTGTACCTGCTCCAGCTAAAAGAAGGTTGTTGTCATTGTCGGTGATGCAAGCAACTCTTTGCTTGGCGGTAAGCGGGTTAGATTCCACGCTGTTAAAAAATGAATCAAAGGCGTTAAGCTCACGCTCCACATACTCACGTCTAATACGCTCAACATCAGCCGTTTTCCAATTAGCAATGCGACTTAACTGGGCTGCTGTATTTTTTGCGAAGTCGGATAGACCCGAAGCTTTGTTCCAACCTCTCCACCGCTTGTGTTCTGTTTTGGCAAAGATCTGTATGTTCTGTATGGATGAGTCGCGAAGAAATCTGGATTGGCATTGATTCTCCACCGAATCTAAGAATCCAACTAAATGCTGTGCATTCTGATTAGCCCAGTGAGGAAAGAAATTGTGTGGGTATTTAAAAGGGAGTAGGTAGCTTAACATAGAGAAGCTGTGTTGCTTACCGCCAACACTAAAGCTTAAGCAACCGCCAGCGATTGTAGTTTTCAAACTTGGGGCGTTATCCAAATCCTCCCATTTGAAGAAACTCACCTCTCCATCTGAATCAGCTCGTATACCTGCATCACTGATCTCAACGACAAGCTGATTCTTGAAAATTCGACCGAAAGAGTTTGTGGTAAGTGTCCACTGCGTCATTATACGCTACCGCCTAAAGTGTGATTGCCTCGTAAAGAGGCATTAGTCTAACTTATCGGCAGATTACTAGTACTTGAGTGTCATCAATTTTTACAGTTAATCGATTCAGAACTTAAAGGCAACAACATAGAACTGTAGTGGTTCATAAAAATTGGCTAATGAGATAGGGTTTGGCCATATTCTCATGCAAATGGGTTTGGTGTTGTTTCGATTGGTGTTGTTTCGATTCGTAACGCGAAATTGCCCCAAGGCGTGTTTAGAACGCAAGAGACCATCATGAGATTTATTTGTGAAACAAGCTGTTTCCCAATTGCCCAACAGGCTGTTGGACAAACTCTCGGACTCAATTGTGCAAGAGGTCCTTGCACAATTGCGAAACAACCTGTTTCGTGAATTATTTCTGCCCCTTTATGAACCAGAGAATTTTTTAGCCGGTAGATAGCGTCACCGGTTCTACATACATTTCCTAATGTCATACCAGATTAGGATCGTGCACACTATTGGATAAAACTTTGCAAAAAGTCATATCTACCTTCCTAATTATTGAACAATGTTCAGGTTCGTAGCCCTTAACGAGCTGCGCACTAACCGAAAGAAAGCCAGCAAGAACGGTGTCCCTATTGTACGGGAATTTCAATTACACTTGCTCTGTATGAGTGTGTTCTGTGGTTGCAGCGTTACTGCGAGAATCAAAAGAGCGGAGCATGCGCGAGTGATAGTGTTGAGTGGCTTTGACATTTGGTATACCTCTTCAAGTTGGGTGGATTTGTTCTACTTGAAGCAAAGTATACTTGTCGGTATTTTTAGATAAATGTAGCTATATCAATCTATAGTCTCAATAAATAGAACAATAAGGATACCAAAACCCAACTGTACGCTTTTTATTGAGGGCTGGTTTTTTGTGACTCAAATAAGTGGCTGTGGCTTATCAAAAAGATAGCCTTGTGCTAGATCGATGTTCAGTTGCTCCGCCATATCGAGCTGTACTTGCTCCTCAATTCCTTCAGCTAAAACAGCGCCACCGTAGTCATGAACCGCTTTGACGACCGCTTTTATTTCATCGACTAGAGTAGGATCAAACGTAAGCCTGCTGATGATTTTAATGCAAAGTTTGACTACCTCTGGTTTGACTTCATCGATCAGCGCCAAATCAAAAAATCCGCAGCCAACATCGTCAAGCCAGAACTGATAGCCTTGCTTTCTCAATTGAGCCATTCGCTGTTTTATTGGTTGCCAGTCTTGTATCGGTAAGTGTTCAGTGAGCTCAATCTTAATTCTTTCAGCCAGTGCGTAGCGGTTTAGTATCTGAAATACTGTGTTATCTAACAACAGGTTAGGAGCAAGATTAACGGTGTAACATCCTATAGATGTATGGGCGGCAATGTTTTCAAGATGAACTTCGAGGATGACAATTTCCAATTGCCTGCTGAGCTGTTGTGATTGAGCAGCGATAAACAACTGATCGGGTCGATGCCATAAGGAGTCTGAAGGACCACGAACTAAAACCTCATGTCCATAAGTGGTCTGGCGTTTAAGATCTCTAATAGACTGAACATATGAATAGAGTGAACGCTCACTTAAGATATCACTCAGTGAAACAGCAGTCCCTGTTTCAAGTGGTGTTTGGCTTTGGTTCATGTCGCAATTTTCCTTATTTGCTTACACGCTATCGGAGCTAAGCATTTCTTTTTTGCTCCGTTCTATCATTCAGTTGCAGATAAGATAAAGAGTTGACGATTTGTTCCGCGAGTTCATGGTTGTTGCCCGAGAGGCTTATTGATAGCTTGGTGTCTTCAACTAGGGCTTCCATGTTTTGCTTAACCGTGTTGGAGTCGGACAGTTGAGCCTCAATGGCGTCCATAATGGTTTTAGAAGCTGTTTTACTATCAAGCGACATGTTCATCAAGTTCTGCATGTTATGCATGGTGTCTTTGGTTACTTCTGAGCTGAGAATAATGACGTCCTCAACCTCTTTTTGTTTGTTGAAAATGCTGTCTGATATCTTTGAAATCGATGCCATTTCAGTATCGATGTTCTCAGCGGACTGATTCGCCGTATTCGCAAGTTGACGGACTTCGTCTGCGACTACTGCAAAACCGCGACCGTGCTCCCCAGCACGAGCGGCTTCAATCGCGGCATTAAGCGCCAACAGGTTTGTTTGTGCAGCTATACCTTTAATAGAATCCACCAATTGAGTGACGTTCTTGTTAATCTCATCCAGTGATTCGAGCAGTTCGCTAAATTGGCAGATCTTTTCTTTAGAAACCAATACCTGTTCTTCCAAAGCCTCCAGCTTGTCGATGGTATTAGCCGCAGTTTCTGCCGTTTGACTAGAGTATTGATGACTCTCACAAGACAGCTTGTTAATACTTTCTGACTGCTCGATGAAGTGATTCACTAACTCATAGCTCTGTTCAATCGACTTCGCACGACTTCGTGACGCTTTATGAACATTGGCCGCATTGACGTGAATTTTCTTCGCATAGTCGGTGGGATCATTCTGTTTGAATAGAGAGTACTTTTCAGAGGTTTTCTTCAGTTCTGCAAGATGGCTAGTATGAACTTCGACAGTATCCGATGACGGTTTTTTAAACGAAAATATCATTATTAGACGACCTTCTTTCGGGATTGAAGAGTTGCAGAAACGCTGGCTTGGGTAGACACACAAAAGGGTACGCAGTAAGTCATTAAGATCTTAATGATCAGCGTTGCGTCAATGTTGCTGGAGAGCAATTTGTCACCGTGATTAATGAACATAAGAATGGTGCCAACTATGAAAGAAACCTTGAGTGAGCGTTTTAGTATCGTAGGTTCGCCTGCGGTTTTAATAAACTGAGCTAAAGGCATCTGCAACCTCTGTTTAAATGAATGTTGTTTTGGTGAATCATACATCTTGTTGAACGATTGTTCAAATTAAGAGTGGTGTTCAACTGCAACTTACGTAAAGTTAATTGCAGTATATTCAATTGCTAAAAGTTCTATGTGCCTTAGAAGTGTTATTTCGCATTGAGGCTGTGTTGCGTAATTTGATGTAAGTAAATGTCAATTACACTAATTAATGAGAATTCAGACTAATGGTGAGACCTTACTAAAATACAAAACACTTACCGGAAGATAATATGTTTGATCGATTCCAATAAAGTTTGTCATATTTCCTCTGTCAGTTCACTTGGCAGAGGTTATGTGAACCGACTATAGCAAACACGTCTTTGCCCCAAACCTTGTTAGATCAAATGCTCTACACATTTTTGAGGACTAGCGTCTTCTCTACAAAACCTGATATCAAGTTCATGGCTGATTTACTTACCATCTTTACTTTCTTTTCTGTATATCTACACAGTTTATTAAGTTTGAATATTGAAAGTGGTATGTTTTATTGAGTTTTTGGTCTCGCTTTGTCGATGGCTAGTTTTGTAAGTTGTGTTTTCTTTAATTTTTAATGGTTTATGATAAATTAGCCGAAAGTCGGATAGGTGGGAACCTGTCTGTTATTAGGATGTTATATGCCACTTCTGTAAATAGCACTCTAATATTTTACAATTTCATTACAGTTACGTTTCGTTTGCTCTTGCCGTATAATGTTCCTGGAGCGAGTAACTGAAATAGGAACAAGTAAATGATTGAAATTAATATTGGTGATTCAGTAATTCAGCTTAAAGACCTCACTCAAGAATACAAGGTACTCGACATAACCGGGGATATGGCTAGTTGTCAGGTTAGCAATTATAGTTCGACAGGCTCAGTATTCTGGATAAAGAAAAATGAGTTACGCGTTATTCCACAGCCTACTGTAGGGGGTGGTGTTGGCATCCACAATGATGACTGGAATCCACCTCTTTAACTACTGTGCCACAGCATATAACAAACACTTCAAGACGGATTCTGCAACACGTGGCGCTTTTACTATGCGTCGCGTAAAGTGTTTACGGTGGAATGCAGAGGCTTATGTATGGTGTTGCTCGTTACTTAAGCGGGCGTTAAATTACAAGAGGTTTGAATTTGAGTTGGGATGATGTTTTTAAAATCGTTACAGCAGGTATAACTGCTGTTGGTGGTGCCTCAGTTATAATCTTTGGCTGTAGTTCTTTTCTAGCAAAAACGTGGGCTAACCGAATATTAGAAAAAGAAAGGTCTGGTTATGCTCATGATTTGGAACGCTATCGAAATGAGCTAAATGGGTTATCTTATGAGCATCAAATCAAGTTTGCCAAACTACATGAAAAGAGAGCCGAAGTTATTTCGGAAACTTATATGCTATTGCGTGATGCATTTAATTCAGTAGCAGACTTAGCCTTTCAATCCGAGGATAGTTTAGATAATAACTTGCAGGCAGCAAAAAATGCACTTAGAGCAGTCAATGACTTCTTTCCTAAAAGAAGAATATTCATAAAGTTTTCAACTGCAGATAAAATTAGTCGATTCTGTACTGAAGTTGAACGAACTATAGGTGAGCTAGAGGCCCACAGTTATAATCACAATTTTTCCTCAAAATTCAAGCGTATTTATGGTGATTTATCAGAAACACTAAGTGAGCTTGAAGTTGATTTTAGAGAGCTACTCGGTGAGAAAGTAGACTCGTCAGATTTGTAATTTAACAAACGTTTTATGCTTCAAGATCCTTATCCCAATCTATATCGAGTGCGTTAAAACTTAAACACTAACGCGTTTCTGTCCAGAGACTTCATAGAGCGAAATTTTTACACGTGGTACTTTTCTCTCAAAGTACCTGCTAACTAAGATCTGCCTGTTCCAAGCTAGTCGGTAATATGTAATTAATGGTTTCAATTGCTTTAATGCAAACATACTAAATGATTAGTAAAATATGACTGTTCCCTACTTTGCAAAGACTGTCGAACACTAACACTGAGCAATCAGAACTAGAGGTAGTTATTAAAATGCTAAGACATTTTACATTGGCATGCGTCTTATTGGTGTCTTTTATCAAGCTCACACCTGTAGCTCTCGCAAACGATGATTCGCTTGGGTTGTTTATCGATGCAAGCCCGCAATGCCCTTTTAGTCAGGACGAATTAAAGGGTAAGATCCAAGGGGAGTTCGTTAAGGCTCGAGTAAAGCCATCACAAGATCGCATACACTTCTTACGCATTTCCTTGCACTGTATTGAAATAGAACAGCGCAATGGATTTAAAACTGGGGTGGCTCTGCATCAAGACATAAGATTTGGTACCACACTCGATAACGGTGCAGTCGTCTTGGAAGAGCACAATCGCGGAATGATGCTAGTTGGTTCGGGCGATGTATCTTCAAAGGTTTTCTTTTTCAATAGCATCAAAGATATAGTTTCGGAAGCACTTATAGCCTATATAGAAAACCCGAATGCTACTACTTTACAGCAATATAATTACATTATTCAGTTAATGGCATTACGAGATATAAATAACGCAGAAGCAGTAACAAAAGATTTAAGAAAACGTGGCTACGATACACACGTAAAAGAAGAAGAGTCATTTAATAGAATCATTGTTCTCCCAGAGCCTGAATATGGGTATGATCAGGTTATTCAAATTGTTGAAGAACTTGAAGATGTCACTGGCTCGCGAGGGCAAGTGTTAAGGTTTAGGCCTAAATTATAACTAAAAGAACAGCAATACTGGACACATGACTATGCGAGTTTCCATATCTGATCTAATTTATGAGCTTCTAGTGTATAAAAATCCGTAACAAGGTTTTGTCCAGAGCCTTCATAGACCTGAAGTTTTACCCGTGGCACTTTTCTCAAAAAGTGCCAACTAACTCAGATCTGCCCCAAACTTTCTTAGAGCCGTAGAGCTGACTCTCATGAATGCTCTAGAATAGACCAAATTAATCTAATCCATGTGGTGGGGAGCTATACGGAAATGTTCCGTGGTTTTTTCCATGAATTCTCATTTTACTCACATAACAGGTTGATACTGATTGAGTTTTATAATGAATGACAGCAATATAGACGGAATGCAAATACGGGAAAAACCGTCTATAAAGCGTTAAGCATCATAAGGAAGTAATGTGGTAAATCAAAGTCGTTCGGAACATATTCTAGAGTTAGCAAAAGAATTGCTTGATGACATCGAGCTAAGTAGAACTAGTGCTGAAAGTTTAATTCTCAAAACATCTAGGCTAGCTCGCTGGGTAGGTTCAGAAGAAACTCGATATTGGCTTAAGCTAGAAATGCAGGGCTACAACTCTTCAAATGAAATCTCTCTTAAATATATGGGTATAACTGGCCGCTGGGTTAACCGAGAAAAACAAACAGGTTATTGGGGGCCGTTAGCACAACAAGAAGCTGCTATCGAAGCAGAAAAAGTTAAACTTCACGCAATGAGAGTGCCAAACACTGCGGGAGATATGGCTTTTATTGCCACGAAAAAAGTAACAGATGAAATGGCTTCAGCGACGAACTACATTTCTAAATTGAGTGGTATAAAGAGTAGAGTGCTTGCCAGATTGCATGAATTTGTAAGTGAAATATACTACGAAAAAGAGTTTGACAGCCTTTCAGAATCGATATTCGAAATGTACAAAAAAGACGTTGATTCTTTAATTGGTGAAGCTTGTGGCGATGTGTTGGAGCAAATCCCATCTGTTATGAATAGGCTTGCCGAAGGTGACCAAGAAGCAATTAGCCAAGCCTTAACTACCTGCCGAAGAGTTATAGATTCTTTTGCCGATGCGATATATCCACCTACAGAAAACACAGTTAAAATTGGTGGGAACGAGCTGTCTTTAGGGGCAAGCAGACACCAAAATAGAATCAGCGCGTATATTCACGAAAAAACAGATAGCACGACTAGGAAGAAACGGTTTAGGCAAAATTTGAGCAACTTGTATGATCGCGTTTCAACTGGTGTGCATAATGACGTTACCGCTGAAGAAGCAAGGGCATTGTTTCTAAATACATATCTAGTAATTGGTGAAATACTACATTTGTCGGCAGCAGATGCTTAACAAGGCGCTGCTACGGAAAATTTACTCGTTAGCGCTCCCAAATTTTCGCAGCGCGGCGTTATGAGCCCCGAGTGCCCGAGCTACGTTCTTCACTTTAAGGATTTATAATTGGAAGATTTTACTTCATATTTACCTGCTATCATAACGGCATTGATCATCACCCCTCTCGGGGGCTATGTAGCTCATCGTTTAAAAGCATTGGCGACTAAAGAAGATTTTAATGATGCTATTGAACAGCTTAAGAAAAGCACCAAAGCTGTTGAAAGTATTAAAAGTCAGATGAACGAAAAGTATTGGGTAAAACAACAAATTTGGGAAACTAAAAGAGTTGCATACGAGGAACTCACATCAAGCCTATATATTACTCAAAAATACCTAGATGGCTTGGTTGCATATTTTGAGAGTTACGTAGATTGTTTTGTTCATATAGGCTGTTCACAAGGAGCACCATATGAATCTCCTGAAGAGGAAGAACATCAACGTTCATATGCAGAGTACATCGAAGGTGAACAAAAAGCTTTCAATGAAAAATATGAATCTCTTGAATCAAAAAATGAGCGTGAAAATTTATTAAATGAAGCGAATGATAGCTTTATAAAGCTTGAAAATATCTTTTCAATAAAATCGATATATTTGCATGCTGACTTGAAATCAATAGAAAGTGACATAGAAAGACTGAGAGAGAAAGTTTTTAATGCTCAACTCGAGCAAGAAGGGTATGAGCATCAATCAGAATTTTTTGATAGGCTTCTTGAACATTATTTAAGCACCCAGAAATCTCTATCCGATTTAGTCGAAAAAACTAAAGGCTTAGCAGTAAAAGACTTGAGGTTGGAGTTTGATGGTGTAAGCACATAACAAGAGACTAAGGTTTCAAGATACTTTTTCTTATCTGACATTGGTGTATTTGAGTGTTTGCACTAAATCATTTCTGTCCAGAGGCGTGTCAGCATGATCGTCGCTGGCATGCCCCCAGTTTTTATGTTCAGCAAGGGATCGGATATCCCGTGCCTTCAAGTATGTTGTCATATGAGTTCAGTAAAACGGAACTGTACTGCAGAAAGGTGCTTGGGCGCATACTTCGAGTTAACTCTTCAGAAGTACAACATGCTTGGTTATTTACCTTTGCTGAGCCAAATCTAATTGAGTTTGCAGAGCGAATTGAAGATGACATTCAGGAGTCATGTCTTTATGCCCACATGAGAGAGCAAAACAAACCTCAGATTCCCATTCAGCGTAATGCTTCTAGTAATTCTCGCTCTTTGCTGAAGAGAGTAACGGCTCGAATGTTACTTGGGGAAGTAACGGTACCCATGTCTATGAAGACGGTTTCGGAGGGAGTCTAAGAGTATTTGATGAGCTTCAGCTTGGGGCATTTTGGAAAGGGTTATTTCGGCTTTTTCATCTATATAGTTGAACACTGCATCGTTAGATTCTTTTGCTAATATCAGATTTGAATTGCTATAATGCTGTGCAAATACACAGTGCAAAGGTGTTGAAAAAGGTTTATGCACCTAAACCATTCAAAAACATCGATTAAAGTATGCGAAAAATAATTCACATTGATCTCGACAGTTACTATGTCTCTGTAGAAGCAAGGGACAACCCCTCTTTACGTGGAATTCCTCTAGCAGTTGGAGGGAAAAATGGTCGCGGTGTTATTGCAACTTGTAGTTATGAGGCGAGAGCTTTTGGTGTGCGTTCGGCTATGTCTACAACAAAAGCGTTACAACTTTGCCCAAGCTTAACAGTAGTGTCTGGAAATATGGAAAAGTATAAGGCGGTATCTAGGCAAATCCATGAAATATTTAGACGGTATACGGATGTAATAGAGCCACTATCCTTAGACGAGGCGTATTTAGATGTCACAGGTTCTAAGCTGTTTCAAGGTTCAGCAACTTTAATTGCAGAAGACATACGCAAGTCTATTCAAACTGAATTGAATTTAACGGCTTCGGCAGGAGTTTCCCCATTAAAGTTTGTTTCTAAAGTCGCTTCAGATGTGAATAAACCTAATGGTATATGTATTGTCCCACCTTCTGAGATCCAAACTTTTATAGACGAATTAGAATTAGGGAAAATAAATGGTGTTGGGAAGGTGACGTTAGAGAAATTAAACAAACTCGGCTTATATAAAGGGGATGATGTTAAGAATTTCGATAAAAACACTTTGATTTCAAAATTTGGCAAATTCGGACATACACTTTGGCAAAGGTGCAATGGTATTGATGATAGAGATATTGTTGTCGAAAGGATTAGAAAGTCAGTAGGGGTTGAACGGACATATTTAAATGATATTCATAGTTTGGATGAATGCATACTAGCAATAAAGCCTTTGTATGTCGAATTAGAGCAAAGGTTAGAAAAAGCGCTTGCAGATAAAGTGATCACGAAACTCGGTGTAAAGTTAAAGTTCAACGATTTTCAACAAACAACGGTTGAACATAAGTATGATGAAATGGATATGCAGTTTTTTATCAAGTTATGTGAAGAAGCCGTTGCTAGAAGTCATGGACGAAGTATACGTTTAGTCGGATTAAGTGTTGGTATTGAACCCAAGAAATCAACGGATCAATTACAACTCCCTTTGTGATTTTTGTAAGTGGATTTTTAAGAAAATGCCAGTTTTTTACATAAATTTCTCGGATTTTTTTGTAAGGTTTTTTTGTTAGTAAGAATTTTTATCTAAACCTATGTTATAAAAACGAATTCACTTACTCAGCCAGTCAAACTTACATTTTTCACCTAAGGGTTTCTAGTCGCAGCTGTAGAAATGCGAGATAACCCATCTTATAGAAATCGCCCGCTCGCAGTCGGGGGACATGAAAAACAGCGCGGGGTTTTGAGTACATGTAATTATGAAGCTCGCAAGTTTGGTATTCGTTCTGCAATGCCAACAGGAAAAGCGCTGCAGCTTTGCCCCAACCTGTTGGTTGTTCCTGGGAGAATGTCGGTCTACGTCGAAATATCGAAAAAGATCCGCGAAATTTTTTCTCGATACACATCCATCATTGAACCTCTTTCTTTGGATGAAGCTTTCCTTGATGTCACCGATTCCAAGCAATGTCATGGTTCGGCCACACTGATTGCAGAGGCGATTCGTCACGATATCTGGAATGAACTCAACTTGACCGCTTCGGCTGGCATCGCTCCAATAAAGTTTCTAGCGAAAGTAGCGTCGGATATGAACAAACCTAACGGACAGTTTGTGATTCCTCCGCAAGACGTACAAGCTGTGATTGATGAGCTCCCACTCGAAAAGATTCCCGGTGTTGGCAAGGTCAGTATCGAAAAACTGCATCAAGCAGGCTTCTTTACTTGTAAGGATATTAAGGAGTCTGACTATCGCGATCTATTGCTCAGGTTTGGCCGTCAAGGTGCATCACTATGGAAGCGCAGTCATGGAGTTGATGACCGAGAAGTTATCATCGAACGTGAACGAAAATCGGTAGGTGTGGAGCGCACCTTTACTCAAAATATTTCAACCTACGCTGAATGTTGGCAGGTGATCGAAGATAAGCTGTTTCCTGAGCTTGAAACTCGTCTCGAAAAAGCTAGCCCAAGCAAAGCGATCATCAAGCAGGGTATTAAGCTCAAGTTCGCCGATTTCCAGCAAACCACTATTGAACACATACACGCCTCTCTTGATCGTGAACACTTCAAAGAACTGTTAAGCGAAATACTGAAAAGGCAACAAGGACGAGAAATACGCCTGCTTGGTTTGAGCGTGATGCTACAGCCTAAAGACCAGATGCGTCAGTTGAGTTTCTTTTAGGGCATTGTTTATTGGGCACCCGTCATATGACTTTCGTGGTGCGACATATTTCCCAATATGTTTCGGCGCTCGTTACTCGAACGCCTTATTAAGCGTATTTTCTTTGGATTATTATCGAAGTTATTATTAGCCCCGGCCTCTGTTACCTATCTGACTAATATTGAAAAAGGCTAACACCTCTTTGAGTTCTGCCGTTTTTTCTGAAATAACGATATTGGCGTCTTGAGTATGTTGAGCACTGGTTACACTGTTTTTTACTGTTGTGTTAATACCTTCAATACGTTCGGTAATATCTTGCGTCACGATACTTTGCTCTTCTGAGGCAGAAGATACCATGGTGTTCATTTCAGATATTTCTATAACTTGTTGTCTGATATCGGAGAAGGCTTGTGAAAGTTCAAGCATCATTTCTTGCGAGCGTTGAACCAATACCGTATTTGAAGACATGTATTCGTCAGCTTTTCTGGACTGAGATTGAAGTTGAGTGATGATGTTTTTGATATCCACCGTAGATACTTGAGTTCTCTTTGCAAGCGATCTTACTTCATCAGCGACTACTGAAAATCCACGCCCATGTTTTCCAGCACGCGCTGCCTCTATTGCGGCATTTAAAGCAAGTAAGTTTGTTTGCTCTGATATTGAGTTGATAACTTCAACCACCGAGTTTATGTGTTCAGAATGCTCCCTTAGTTCATTTACGATAATGGCTGATTCTGCCATCGCTGAACTCACATCATGATTTATATTATCGGCTTCGCTGATTACGTTGGCACTGGTTTCAATAACCTGCATAGTCGCTTTTGCCATTCTGTCTGCGTGCGCAGCGTTGTCTGATACGCTAGACGCAGCTGCCGATAACTCAGTTGCCGCAGTTGCTACCTGTTCTACATTATTAAACCCAGAGCTTGCATTGGTGTTTGTATCATCTATTAACTGTTCTATTTTCGTTTGTTGTACGGCTAAATCTGACATCTTAATATTCGACTGTTCGACAATATTAGAGATACTTTTTTGTAACCGTTGTAATGAGGTTTGTACCTGATCGAGTTCGTTATTACTTGAGTTGGACTCAATAGGAGTGAACTCACCGACGGACATTTTTTCAAGCGTTGATACCATAATCGGTAGGTTTCTAAGCTGTCTTTGAATAGCGACATAAACAGTTATCATCAGTAAAATACCAATACATGCGAACAACCCTATGATCCCTGTCATTAGGCTTTTATTCATAGTGTCTTCATGACTTTGGTTAGTCCATGCAAACAAGTCATAGCTATCTGTCAGTGACTGCTTGGATATTGTGTAAGGTTCGTCAGATCCCTCTGCTTTATATAGATCGGGGGTGTTGGTCAGTGTTGTAAAGTTTGGGCGTAAATCGTAGATATTTTTATTCACCCAGCCTGTTTCTCTGGTTGAGGCGTCTGCCATCACAATCTCGCCATCTTTTGTTGTAATAGCAAATTCGACACCAAACTCCGGCATTAACTCAGACAGTGTTATATCAACACCAAATACTCCAACTAACTGTCCATTTCTCTTAATTGGTGCAGATACTGAAATAACTCGTTCACCTGTGTTACTAACATAGGGAGCTGATATATAGCTAGTATTGCCTTTTGCGGATATGGCGAGAAACCACTCTCTCTGCATTTCGATAACATTAAAATCCTTCACCCAGCCTTTGGATAGTGCACTAAATGGGGTGCCATTAATGTCTGCAAAATAAACATCGATAAAAGCAGGGTTTGCGGAATGAACTCTATCTAACACTCGGAGCATTCGAGATTCGTTAAAAGGGGCGTCGGTTCCGTAATATGGAAGTAGAAACGCGAATTGTTGAATCATAGACTTTGTATCTTCTAGGTTCGACTCAAACGTTTGAGAAACAACACTGACCACTTCGTCGTTATTAACTTGAATGTTTTCCCATTTCCAGTTGTTGAGATAGTGATTTGCAGATGTTAATGCGACCAAAAATAAAACGAGCATAACTATAAGAAAAGATAGGGATATCTTCTTGACCATTCTATGGTTCCTTTAATACAAGATAAGGGTTATCAATCAAAATTTGAAAGTTGGCCGATTGTTAACCAATCTGAAAGGGTGTCTAGTTTTTGAAGATTATTGATTGTTTTTAAGGTTTTTAATGGCAGGAATGATTAAATTGGTCGCAGCTCATAGAAGAGAAGAAGGCTTGATTCTAGGAGCTAAGGAACCTAAGCCATATGTAACCGACTAGACTTCATAGCCTAGCCAGTTTCAATATCGATACGTGAGATACCTTATCTAGGAAGCTGTTTAACTCGTGCTAAGGTATCACTGAATGGTTGCTGCTCTAGCTTGCCGTAACCAACCATTTTGCTGGCTTTAAGCTTGGTTGAAAGCGGGGTTGCAATTCCGCATAGAAAACGCGTAATGGCTTCGTCGGTGATCAATTGTTGACTCTTAGATACAAATTCATGAATCCATGTTATTACGGTTTCGTCGTCAACGGGTTCAACATCGACGGTTGGTAATATTGCTACCTCACCACTGCATACCGAGCAATGACCACAGTTTGTTGGTGCCTTATCATCGGCAAAGTAGCTCGCTAGGCGTGAGCTTAGACAAGTGTCTGCCTCAAAGAAGCTCAGCATTTGGTTAAGACGGTTTATTTCACTGTTCTCTTTCTCTTTAAACAATTCAGTTAGACGTTCCGATAACTGCATCATGTTTTCAGAGGTGTTGTGGATAGCATACACATCTGTGATCTGCTTACTTTCCAACTCAATCCAACCTTGTTCATTGAAATAATCGATTGCCGCAATCACACGCTGACGATCTGTCTGGAAGTGTGTCCACAGCGCATCGAAGTCGACTTGGCACCAAACCCTGGCTTGAGGCGAGCACTGGAAAATCGCTTCGACAAAATGACGACGTTCGCCTTGGAACTGTTCGGTGATCTGCTGTTTCGGGCGAACGAACTTAAATTTGTAGTCAGCGAAGTAGCTGTACTTCGGCTCAATCACGCCTTCAATTTCGAGATACACCAGTAGCGTTTTTAGCGGCAACTGACGAATGTTGGATTCACGTGATAGCTGGTTAAGCATAATCTCCCATTGGTTTGAGCCAGCAGCGACAATGTTCTGGTTTTCGTAGATCTCTTTCAATACTGCTTGGATCGATATGTTGTCTGGCGTATCGCCAAATACGAAGTTCTCTAGTGTACTGAGGCCGTACTTGTTGGCGAGAAGAATACATACTGAAGGCTGGCCATCTCGGCCTGCTCGACCGATCTCTTGCGAGTAGTTCTCTATCGATTTTGGTAAATCAAAGTGAATGACTCGGCGAATGTTGGATTTATCGACGCCCATACCAAACGCAATGGTGGCAACGATACAGTTCACGTCATCATTCATGAATTGATGTTGAATTACATCTCTGTTTTCTGGCTTAAGACCTGCATGATAAGCCACAGCATTAACGCCAGCGTTACGAAGTTGCTGAGCCACCATCTCTGCTGTTTGTTGAAGGGTGACATAAACAATAGTCGGAGCAAGAGAAGCTTGATTAACGACGTTGCACAAGGTTTCTAGTTTGCTGGTTTGTTCGCAAGGTTGAATAGACAGATCGAGGTTTTGACGATAGAAACCCGTAACCACAACACGTTCCTCATCGATATCAAACTTAGACTTCATATCTTGGATAACTGATGTGGTCGCGGTGGCTGTCAGTAGCAGTACCTGAGGAATATTGAGCTGTTTTTGGTATTGGGGAAGCTTTAGGTAGTCGGGTCTAAAGTTGTGTCCCCATTCTGAAATACAGTGCGCTTCATCGACCACCAGTAACGAGATCGGCACTTGGGAGATAAACTGGCGAAAGCGCTCGTTCTTCAAGCGTTCAACGGAGATCATGAGGATCTTGGTGTCTCCGTTACGTACCGACTGCATCACTTGTTGGGTGGTTTGTCTGTCTTGGCTTGATTCGATTGCAGCTGCGCTAATGCCTTTGCTGTGCAAGAAGCTGAGCTGGTCTTTCATTAAAGCTAACAGTGGCGATATTACTAAGGTTAAATGTGGCAATGCTAGCGCTGGCAATTGATAGCAAAGCGACTTACCTGAGCCTGTTGGGAATATGGCAGCCGTCGAATGACCAGATAGAACATTATCAATGACTTGCTTTTGCCCATTACGCAGTGAGTCGAATCCGAATACTTGTTTTAACTTCTGCTCAATCATTTATGTTCTACCTGAATTATTAAGTGTCGTATTGATGATAAAGCGAGCGTCCATTCATGATCGCGTCGCTTGATGAATCAAATGTCTTGCACCTGATTGTACCTAATTCTATTCTGTAGCTCCTATAGAAAAGCACCCCAATAGTATGAATAAGTCAGAGCTTCGCCAAATAATCTTAGAGCAACTCGAATCCCGACTACGTATCGCCCAATCTGCGACTCAGCGTGCGATTGATGCTGCGACCGATGAAGAGACTGTGCCTGAACATAAGTACGATACATTGGCATTAGAAGCTTCATATCTTGCTCATGGCCAAGCCGTAAGAGTGCAAGAGTGTGAAGACGACATTCAGTGTTATCGTAACTTAGTATTGCGCGACAGTGAGCGAATTACGGTGAGCAGCTACGTTGTGGTCATTGACGAGCATGATCAATATAAACACTTTTTTATGGGGCCGAGAGTCGGCGGACTTTCTGTCACGTGGAATGAGAATGAGATTGCCATCGTGACGGCAAATGCACCTTTTGGCCAGGCTCTAATGGGTAAAGAAGTCGGTGATGAAATTGAGTTTAAGGTCGCAGATAAACAGTTTTGCTATGAAGTAATATCTATCGACTAACTGAGTAACGGATATATATAAAACGTTTCTCTGACAAAGAAGCATATACCAAGGGTATAGTAATCGGTCAGATTGATGAGAGGATGTTATGAAAAACAATGTATTTATGAAAAACAAAATATTTATTAAAAACAATGTATTAATCGCATCGTTAACAGCGGTAATCTCTTTTGTGAGCCTGCCAACTTTTGCTGCTCAGTGTCGAGTTGATTTGAAAAATGAATTGCGAATCGATGACCAAAAAGTCGAAATCCATCAAGTGAATGGTGATACTGCCGTTTTCGATGGCAACAACGACTTATATATCCATGGTGAGAAGGTTGAGCTTGATGCCGACCAACAAGCGGCGATTGAAAAATACCGCGAAAGCATGAGTGAGTACTTACCACGAGCGAAACAAATGGCTAACGATAGCCTAGCGTTAGCGAATGACGTGATTGATGATATTGCGGCTAGCCTAGATTCACCGGAATCATTTGATAATGTAAAAGAATCAATGAAAACCTACTTTGCTGAACTGGAAGCGCGTTACTACAAAGATGGCGAGTTAGTGTTACCAGCTGAAAGCTTTGATTCGATGGCCAATGGTTGGTCTGAAGATTTCGAGAAGGCGAAAGAAATCTTTAATCAAGAATTTATCTCCAGCGCTTTTAATGCGATGTCAGAAAAAATGAAACAAGATGGTGGTTTAAACCTTACCGAATTGGCTGATAGCATGGCTGAATTAAAGCTTAAAGTTGAAGAGCGAATGAAAGAACACTCTCAACAAGTGCAAGAGGAAGCGAATGAGTTCTGTGACTCACTTGATGACATGGCAGAACAAGAGCAAGAGCTGCATGAAATCATTCCGAATCTAAAAGACTATCAAGTATTCACGATCTAATCTGAATTGACTGATGAATCACAAGAGCACCGTTTGGTGCTCTTTTTGTATGTATGTGCTTATGGATGTAGGTGTTTATGGATCCATGGATTCAGCTGCACGAGCATTTAACCCGATATACTTTCTTCGTTTCTTCGTTTCTTCGTTTCTTCGCTTTCCTAGGTCTACATCTTGACTGGTTGTCATTTGGTAAACGATAACACCAGTAGGTTGTTAACTTTGTGGTTATAAATAGCGCATTGATTGTAAAAATTAGAGAATTGTTCATTTATTGGTTGTGCCTATCATTGCTTTTCATTACTGTACTTATCAACTAGTTCACTGATTTTTGATGCGGGCAATATGAACCAACAATCTTCCTCTTCAAGAGAGCACTTTAGCTCTCGTTTAGGCTTTATTTTAGCAGCGGCTGGTGCAGCGGTTGGCTTGGGTAATATTTGGGGTTTCCCAACTCAAGTTGCCAGTAACGGTGGTGGCGCTTTTCTCTTAGTCTATTTGATCATGATCTTCGTGGTTGCTTTCCCTATGCTGGTGGTAGAGATGGCTATCGGCCGTCACGGCCAAGCAAACCCTGTCGATAGCATGCGTTCATTGACGACAAACCCTTTGGGTAAGAAAGTCGGTGAGTTTGTCGGTTGGATTGGACTGAGTGTGCCAAGCGCTGTATTAGCGTTTTACAGTATTGTTGGTGGTTGGTTGATCTGCTTCCTAATCGGCGCTGTTGCTGATCTGATGGGTTTAGAGGCTGCTGCTGATTGGTTTAAAGGCTTTAGTGTTGAGCGAAATGTATTTGGCACTGTCGCATTCTATGTGCTGACTATCTTGATTGTTCAGGGCGGTGTTAAGCAAGGTATCGAAAAATGGTCGACTCGTTTGATGCCTGCGCTATTTGTTTTATTTGGCTTATTGTTTGTTTACATCATGACGCAATCTGGTGCGATGGAAGGCCTGAAACACTACTTGGTTCCGGATTTTGAAAAAGTTTGGGATAGAAAATTGATTTTGGCAGCAATGGGGCAAGGCTTTTTCTCGCTAACCATTGGTGGTTGCTCGATGTTGGTTTATGGCTCTTACTTGAGTAAGAAAGAGAACCTGCCCAAAATGGCAATGAACGTTACCTTAGTTGATACCGCTGTCGCTTTTATTGCGGGTTTAGTCGTGATGCCTGCAATGTTTGTTGCGATGCAGAAAGGGGTACAAATCTATGCGGAAGATGGCTCACTATTAAGTTCTGATACGCTTGTATTTACGGTTCTGCCGTTGATGTTTGATAGCTTAGGCGTGCTTGGTCAGATCTTCGCGATTGTTTTCTTCTTATTGCTAACGATTGCCGCACTGACTTCATCGATTTCGATGCTTGAAGGCCCTGTAGCACTAGTGAGCGAGCGTTTCAATACCAGACGAACGCCTACGAGCTGGGTAATTGGTGGTGTTATCGCGTTGTTTAGTGTGGTGATTGTTTACAACTTTGCCGCGATGTTTGGCATGGTTGCGATGATAGCGACTCAGTACCTTCAACCGGTCGCAGCACTGATGTTCTGTGTGTTTGGTGGTTGGGTATGGAGTCGAGCTTCTAAGGTGAAAGAGCTTGAGCAAGGTTGCCCTGATTTCCAATTGGGTTGGTTTGGTAAGGTTTGGCCAATGTATGTGAAGTTTGTGTGCCCAATCCTAGTCGCAACGGTTATCTGGGCATCTTTCGGCTAACGTTGAATCCTATCTGGACTCTCTGAACCGAAACCCTCAGAAGAACTTGAAACGTTAAGCACAGAGCCACTCATAAAGAGTGGCTTTGTTGTTTTTATATAAAGCTATAGTGGCATGAAATATAAAACTTAGTACCACTAACAAGATAGAAAAAAGGCGCCGAACATAATAGTCAGCGCCTTCGTATTTCTAGTTAAGCAATCGTGATTACTTAATTTCCATACCTTGAGCTTGCAAGTCTGCATGGTAAGAAGAACGTACAAACGGACCACAAGCGGCGTGAGTGAAGCCTAGCTCTAGAGCAATCTCTTTCAGCTCATCGAACTCAGAAGGCGGCACGTAGCGTTCTACTGGTAAATGGTGACGGCTTGGCGCTAGGTATTGGCCTAGTGTCAGCATCGTTACACCATGTTCACGAAGGTCTTTCAGTACTTGAACGATCTCTTCTTTCGTCTCACCAAGGCCCATCATCACCCCTGATTTTGTTGGGATAGTTGGGTGCTGTTCTTTGAATTTCTTCAATAGATCAAGAGACCATTTGTAGTTCGCACCCGGACGCGCTTTACGGTATAGACGCGGCGCTGTCTCTAGGTTGTGGTTGAAAACATCTGGCGGGTTGTCTTTCATTAGATCAAGCGCAACGTCCATACGACCACGGAAGTCTGGTACCAGCGTTTCGATACGAATATTTGGGTTTTGCTCGCGAATTTCACGGTTACAGTCAGCAAAGTGTTGGGCACCGCCGTCACGCAAGTCATCACGGTCAACTGAAGTGATTACTACGTACTTCAGTTTCATGTCTTTAATCGTCTTAGCCAGTTTCTTCGGCTCTTCTGCTTCAGGAGCAACAGGGCGACCATGGGCAACATCACAGAACGGGCAGCGACGAGTACAGATAGCGCCAAGAATCATAAACGTTGCCGTGCCGTGGTTAAAACACTCGGCTAGGTTAGGGCAAGACGCTTCTTCACAAACTGAGTGCAGGTTGTTCTTGCGCATTGCTGATTTGATTTCTTGAATACGATGGCTGTCTGAAGGAAGTTTAATCTTCATCCATGCAGGCTTACGTAGAACTTCTTTCTGTTCAGCAGGCATATTCTTTACGGGAATTAATGCCATTTTGTCAGCGTCACGATATTTAACGCCTTTTTCCATTTGGATTGGTTTGCTCATGATTTTATGCTTCTGCTGTAATGTTACTGGTGGCTTGAATGTCTACTTGGTCATAGCCGAGTAGCTCTACGAGCTCTTGTATTAACTGTTGCTCAACGTTTTCTAGTTCACTTGGCCCGCCTAGCTGGCTTACTTGTGCCATTTCCATACCTTGATAACCACATGGGTTAATACGTAGGAATGGAGACAGGTCCATATCGACGTTGAGTGCTAACCCGTGGAACGAGCAGCCACGTCGAATACGTAATCCGAGTGAACAGATTTTCTTGCCATCGACATAAACACCAGGAGCGTCAGGTCGGGCAGTTGAATTTATATTGTAAGCTTTCAGAGTGTTGATTACGAGGTTCTCGATATGAGTCACCAAATCACGTACTCCGAATTTTTTGCGGCGGATGTTAATCAAAAAGTAAGCGACTAACTGACCTGGGCCATGGTAAGTCACTTGGCCACCGCGATCGCTTTGAATTACAGGGATGTCCCCAGCATTTAATACATGCTCGGCTTTGCCTGCTTGTCCTTGAGTGAAGACAGGGTTGTGTTCAACCAACCAAACTTGGTCTACGTCTTCTTCTGTGCGTTCGTCTGTGAACTTATGCATGGCTTTCCATACAGGTTCGTAATCCTGACGGCCTAATTTTTTTACGATTAGCTTATTTTGCAAAGCTGCACTCCCTCAAGGATTAATAAAGTGAACGCATTATAAACGCGAAACAGGTTTCTAACTACAGACGGACTGCAAGGTTTTTCAACTTTCTTTGTATTTATTGAAAATTAAGTTGAATGAATTTGACCTAGATAGGGTGCTTCAAACAAAAACAGCGGCAATAAGCCGCTGTTTTTCATGTGTAATCGGAGATTACAGAACCATACGAACGATTTCGATCTCGCCCAGTTCTTTATATAGCGTTTCTACTTGCTCAATTGAAGTCGCCGTAATATTTATAGAAACAGAGTGGTAGTTACCTTTCGCACTCGGTTTTAGCGTTGGGCTGTAGTCACCAGGAGCATGACGCTGGATCACTTCTAGCACTAGCTCAGTAAGTTCTGGCTTAGCATAGCCCATTACTTTGTAAGTGAATGAACAAGGGAACTCTAAGAGATCTTTTAGTTTTGCATCAGAATTGATGTTCATGAATAGCTCCAAAAGGCTAGACTCTCGCAAATTGGCGAAATGTCGATAAAAAGCGTGTTCGGTCAACAGACTCGAGTAATAGGGCGGAATATTACGTGTAAATATCGCTGAACTCAAGATCAACAAAAGCCGCACATGGCGGCTTTTAGTTCGTCAATGAGTAAATAATGAACTTACTCATTGAGTTAGCTTTGTACTGAGCTTTTGTATTGCTCAGTGCAAACCTATGACTGGTTTAGAATAAACCCTTAAACAGCAATACTAGGTAATCCCATAGACGACTAAATAAGCTGCCTTGGTCTACATCTTCTAGTGCAAGTAGTGGATATTCAGCAACGTCTTCACCATCAACTTGGTAGAATAGTTTACCGACAACATCGCCTTTGCTAATTGGTGCTTCTAGTTCCTTTTCAAGAACGAAGCTAGCCTTAAGGTTCTTCGCTTGGCCACGAGGTAAAGTAACGAAAGTATCTTCGTCGACACCTAGAGCAACCGTGTCCTTGCTACCCATCCAGATTTTTTCTTCAACGAATGTCTCACCAGCAGTATGTGGTGCCACTGTTTCGAAAAAACGGAAGCCGTAGCTAAGCAGCTTTTTGCTTTCTGTTTTACGAGCGTTAGCATTCTTGGTGCCCATCACAACAGCAACTAGGCGCATTTTGCCTTCGGTTGCTGAGCTTACTAGGCTATAACCTGCCTTGCTTGTATGGCCCGTTTTGATGCCATCAACGTTCATGCTCTTATCCCATAACAGACCGTTACGGTTGTACTGGGTGATGCCGTTGTAAGTGAATTTTTTCTCTGAGTAGATACGGTACTCATCAGGAACATCGCGAATCAGCGCCTGACCAAGTAGCGCCATATCATAAGGTGTTGAGTATAGATTCGGGTTGTCTAGACCGTGCACGTTAGCAAAGTGCGTGTCTTTCATGCCGATAGAGCTTGCCCATGCGTTCATTAGGTCAACGAATGCATCTTCAGAACCAGCAATATGCTCGGCCATTGCAACAGTCGCATCGTTGCCTGATTGAATGATGATGCCACGGTTCAGTTCTTCCACTTTAACCGTTGTGCCCACTTCAATGAACATTTTCGATGAATCTGGGAAGTTTTTAGCCCAAGCATTTTCACTGATTACAACATCGTCGTTTAGATTGATGTTGCCGCGTTCTAGCTCTTGGCCGATCACGTAGCTCGTCATCATCTTGGTTAAACTTGCTGGAGAAAGTTGAGTGTTCATCTCTTTCTCTGCTAGTACTTTGCCTGAATGGTAATCCATCAGAACAAAACCTTTAGCGGCGATTTGCGGTGCATCAGGGACTACAATTGGAGCGGCGAATGACGATGTAGCTATCGTTGCAGAAAGAGCAACAGAAGTAGCAAAAATCGATTTAACAAGTTTATTAGATTTAATCATTTTGAATGCAATTATTTGGTGAACTATTCATATATTAACAGAATCACTCTGTCACACCAGAGCGCTGATTACCAGAAGTAACTGTTAGATTAATTAGCGGGTTAGTGTGTGTTTTTTTATATAAGCTGACGGGTAACCCATTAGCTTAACTTGTTCTAATTTCTCTTGAGTCAGAGCATAGTCATGAAATGGCCCAAGCATCAGACGGTAGTTATCGTCATTTGGCTGCAAGAACGTTGCTACAGCTAGCTTTTCGCCTAGATCTTTGGCTAACTTCTCGGTCCTATCTTCATGTGGAGAGGTGGCGACCTGAATAATAAATTGCGGCAAAGCGGCCTTTTTATTCACGTCGGTTGGCATCGCTACGGTGATGACTTCTATCTCAACATTTGCGGTGCCGGTTCTCAAGACATCGAGCTTGTAAGCTGCCGCATAACTAAGGTCAATGATTCGGCCTTCGTGGAATGGGCCTCGGTCATTGATACGAACAATCGTCGCTTTATTGTTATCGGTATTCGTCACTTTTACATAGCTCGGAATGGGCAATGTTTTGTGTGCTGCAGACATGGAATACATGTCGTAGATCTCGCCATTTGAGGTTAAATGGCCATGAAATTTCTTACCGTACCAAGATGCTTTTCCTTTCTCGGTAAACCCTTCGGTTTTTTTTTCGATCTTGTAGTCTTCACCACGCAGTGTGTAGTTAGTGTTTCCGCCCAAACTATAAGGTTCATATTGAGGGTGAGCATCTTCTAGATGCTCCACCGAGATAGGTGCATCCGGTGCAATATCCGAATCAATATCGTAGCGACCGGTTGGCTTTTGTGAAGAACAGCCGTTGATTAAAATCGCTAAGCCTAGGATAGAGGCTATTTTTTTGATTGGCAGCTCATCAACCAAAGATGCTTTTCTTTGAAATATTGTAATAGACATCGATTAGGTCGCCTTTGAGAATGCTTTTCTGTGTGTATGGATCGACATTAAAATACCAAAACCAGCCATAAGGGTAACCATCGAAGTACCGCCATAGCTGACGAGAGGTAGAGGAACACCAACCACGGGTAGAATACCGCTTACCATGCCAATGTTTACAAAGATATAAACGAAGAAGCTCAGTACAATACTGCCGCCCATCATTCGACCAAATGCCGTTTGAGCTTGGCTCGCGAGCACTAAACCCCGTCCAATAATGAATAGGTAGATAGCAAGCAAGAACAAAATACCAATCATGCCCCATTCTTCGGCAATTACCGCAAAAATGAAGTCAGTGTGGCGCTCTGGAATGAATTCTAATTGAGATTGAGTACCTTGTAGCCAACCTTTTCCTGATACACCACCAGAACCTATCGCAATCTTACTTTGAATGATGTGGTAGCCCGCACCTAATGGATCTGATTCAGGATCAAAAAGGGTTCTTACTCGTACTTTTTGATATTCACGCATCAAGAAGAACCATAATATTGGGATAAATGCCCCTAACGCTATGGCGGCACTGGCAATGATTTTCCAACTTATACCAGCCAAGAATATTACGAAGATACCGGATGCGGCGATAAGGATGGATGTACCCAAGTCGGGTTGCTTAGCGATTAAAATGGTAGGTACAAACACCATCACTAGCGAGATCGCTAATGTTTGAAAGGTTGGTGGCAGTGATCGCTTACCGATAAATCGAGCCAGCATCAAAGGTACCGCAAGCTTTAATAGTTCAGAGGGTTGGAATCGAACAAAACCGAAATTTAACCAACGTTGGGCACCTTTTGAGGCTTCACCAAAGAACAACACGCCCAAGAGTAAGATGACACCGCCTGCAAATAACAGCGGAGCCAAGGTTTCATAGGTACGAGGCGAAAGTTGCGCTAAGAAGATCATGACACCTAAAGACAGCACCATACGCATTGCTTGGCGATCCATCATCGCAAGGCTTTGTCCGCTGGCGCTGTACATGATCAATAAGGCAAAGCCCATCAACACCAGAATACCGAGCAGTAATGGGAGATCGATATGGAGCCTTTCAAACAAGGCTCTATTTCGTCCAGTAGAAGGATCAAGTTTCATTATTTTGTTGCCTTACTTTCATCTTCTTCAGCGAGAATAATATGGTCTAATATTTTTCTAACGACAGGGCCGCCATTTGATGAGCCACCACCTGCGTTTTCTAATACGATAGTCACAACCGCTTCTGGATCTTCAAAAGGAGCATAACCAGTAAAGAGTGCGTGATCGCGTAAATGCTCTGCGATTTCGTCCGCGTTGTATTCTTCGTCTTCTTTGAGACCGAATACTTGCGCAGTTCCTGATTTACCAGCGGTTTGGTAAGACATCTTTTGGAATGAACGTCTTGCAGTACCTTTCTTACCGTGATTTACCAGTCTCATGCCTTCTTGCGCGATATCCCAGTATTTCTGCTTAACACCAGTGATTGGAGGATAAGTTTCGATCTCTGATACCGTTTGGTCATCGAATGGCTGACCATTATCGATCGTCGCACGTAATAGGTGAGGCGCTGTTACTTCACCTTCGTTGACCAATACAGACGTGGCTTTTGCGATTTGCATCGGTGTTGCCGTCCAATAGCCTTGTCCGATACCAACAGGGATGGTGTCACCTTGATACCAAGGCACACGGTGTCTTGCCATTTTCCATTCGCGAGTTGGCATGTTGGCTTTACTTTCTTCGTAAAGATCAATGCCTGTATAGTCACCAAAGCCGAATAGCATCATCCATTGAGATAAACGGTCGATACCTAGATCAAAGGAGATTTGGTAGAAGAAGGTATCAACTGATTCTTCAATCGCTTTCTCTATATCAACAACACCGTGTCCCCAACGTAACCAGTCGCGAAACGGCTTGGTTTTAGAGTTAGGTATTTTCCAATAGCCTGGATCATTACGCGTTGTATTCGGTGTAATCACACCTTCTTGCAATGCTGCAACAGCAATGAAAGGTTTGATGGTCGAAGCGGGTGGGTATATACCTAATGTGGCACGGTTAACCAAAGGTCGATCTTTATTTTGTAGTAGGGCGTTATAACCTTTAGAGGAGATACCATGTACAAACGCATTCGGGTCGTAGCTTGGGCTGGACACCATTGCTAACACGCCATTGTCTTTCGGGTCGAGAACGATGGCAGAGCCACGGCGTCTATCGAGCAGTTTGTGCACGTATAACTGAAGATTGATGTCTAAGTTAAGTACAATATCTTTCCCTGGAACCGAAGGGACAAATTTTAGTGTGCGAATCACTCGTCCACGGCTGTTCACTTCGACTTCTTGATAGCCAGCGGTACCGTGAAGCATGTCTTCGTAGTAGCGCTCAATACCAAGTTTACCGATGTCGCGAGTGGCTTGATAATTGGCGTCTTTTTCTTCTCGTACTAAGCGTTGTATATCGCGATCGTTGATGCGCGATACATAGCCAATAACGTGAGTCAGTACATCACCATACGGATAAAAACGTTTTAATGTGCCTGTTACCTCAACACCCTGAAATTTATGCTGGTTTACAGAGAATACTGCAACTTGCTCTTCGGTGAGCTGATTCAGAATAGGCACTGACTTGAAGCGTCGTGAATTGCGTCGATCACGATTAAAACGCTCGATACGTTCAGGTGGAATCTCGATTAACGTTTGTAGACGGACGAGCGTGTCATCCATATCTTTGATTTTTTCGGGTGTAATTTCTAAGTTGAAAACGGGGCGGTTTTCGGCAAGAAGTACACCGTTGCGATCGTAAATTAAACCACGGTTAGGCGCGATGGGAACGACCTTGATACGGTTGTCGTTAGAGCGGGTTTTATAGTCCTGATATTGGTTGACCTGAATGTTGTACAGGTTAACAACCAACATCGACATCATGACTATGATCCCCGCAAACGCAACAAAAGCACGACTAGTAAATAGTCGTGCTTCTGCTTTGTAATCACGGATTTGGCTACGTTTACGTAACATTAACGCTTATTCTCGATGATAAGGGTGGTTAGCAGTGATGCTCCAAGCTCTATACAAGCTTTCAGCCATGATAACGCGTACTAATGGGTGAGGGAGAGTAAGCGCCGATAGAGACCAGCTTTGGTCTGCAGCCGCTTTACACGCAGGTGCTAATCCTTCAGGCCCGCCAATAAGGATAGAAACGTCGCGTCCATCCAACTTCCAACTTTCCAATTGTTCTGCCAGTTGTGGGGTATCCCACTTTTTACCTGGGATATCAAGCGTGACAATGCGGTTGCCTTTTGGCACTGCTGCCAACATTGCTTCGCCTTCTTTTTGAAGAATACGTGCAATATCAGCATTTTTACCACGTTTTCCCGCAGTGATCTCAATGAGTTCTAATGGCATATCATGAGGGAAGCGGCGTTTATATTCTTTAAAGCCTTCTTCAACCCACTTTGGCATTTTTGTACCAACTGCGATTAACTGGATCTTCAACGCTTAGCCCCAAAGTTTTTCTAGTTGGTACAGCTCACGATGTTCTTCTTGCATAACATGAAGCATACTTGTTCCCATATCTAGAACAACCCACTCACCTTCTTGCTGTCCGTCCATGCCTAGTGGTTGCATACCAACTTTACGCACTTCATCGGCAACGTGTTGTGCGATAGAAGCAACATGGCGCTTAGAGGTGCCAGTACAAACAATCATGTAATCAGTAACACTTGATTTGCCTTCTACATCGATAGTAACAATCGATTCTGCTTTCATGTCGTCAGCTTTGTCTGCAAGAAAATCTTTTAGTTCTTCACGTAACACGGGGTGTTCCTTTAATCTGAATTTAGCTTTTTAGGATCTGTTGACCCTAGAATATACCACGCTTTTATGCGTGAAATGGGATTGAAGCTGAAGGGATACAAAACTCTACGCTTAACTGATGAATTAGTGGCCAAGGCGACTGTTCATATTGAGTTTTTGTCATCAACTCAGCTTGAGTCAGCAACGCAAACAACGAATGTAATTGAGAAATCGAAACTCTTGTTAGCGCAGCGTTATAAAGAGGCTTTTTAGATTGCCAGATACGGTGTTTTTCGAATACTTGGCCGATCGGCATCTGTTTCATTTGTTGCTGCATTTGTAATAGCAAGGCAAGTTCACGTTGTATGCTACGCAGTAAAATGACTGGCTCTACACCTTCAGCTTCCAGTTGTCTTAGAATTCGTTGTGCACGATTACCTTTTCCAGCCAGTAACGCGTCACTCCAATGGAAGGGAGTAAAGTGGTTGTGGCGGCTTAGTGATTCTTCTAAGCGTACTAGGGTAAGTTTTCCGTCAGGGTATTGGAGCGCAAGCTTTTCTAGGCTTTGAGTGAGAGCAAATAGGTTACCCTCGTGCCACTGTGCCAGCATTTGAATCGCTTCAGGGTCTGGAGATAAGCCTATTTGACGGCAGCGCGCTTGGACAAACTGAGGTAAGCGACTGACATCTGGCGTTAGGCAACTGACCCAGTGACCCTGATTAGACAGTGCTTTAAACCATTTAGCACTTTCTTGAGCCTTGGTTAGCTTCGTGCCAATCAAGACCAACAGAATATCGCTGTGGATATGCTCTGAGATTGCCAGTAACTCTTTGGCTATCGCAGCATTAACTCCGGACTCTGGCAGTTCAAGTTCGATGATTTGACGGCTAGAGAACAGGCTTAATGCTTGAGTACAGTCATAGACTTGATTCCAGTCGAGACTGTTATCAATAGCAAAGCGGTGACGTTCATCAAAGCCTTGCTGTTTTGCAACCTTTTGAATCGCTTCTCGACTCTCTTGTAACAGCAGAGGCTCGTTACCGAAAATGAGGTAAACATTACTTAGCTGTTTAGCAAGTTGCTCTGTTAAGCGGTCAGCAAAAATGCGCATCAAATAAACCTATTGTTCAGCCGATTCGACGGGCTCTGCCGTTTCCGTAGAGCTTGGATCTATTTCGACGTTCTTGATGTTGTATTGTTTCTCAAGCTCTTTCACTTGAACATGTTCAAGCGCATCCAGATCCATGCTATCAGCTGCGATGTTCGCTTTTAGTCGAGCCATCTGACGAAGGATTTGACTTGTTGCAAGCTTACGCATTTCATCTTCGATCATGTCGCGCTCAACCGATTTTGCTAATGCAGTTAACGGGTTGTCTAGGTAACTACGAGTTACGCTAGTCGAGAATGTTTTTGAGCCGAGGTCTGGTATCGTTACGCGGTATGAAGCATAGAATGTAAGCTCAATTTCAGCAGCGCGAGTATTCTGGTAAAGAGACAGGGTACGTTCACCTACGCCCTCACTAATTATGTGCAGGTTAGGTGTGTTCTCAGCGGGTGGCACAATTTCTACATCATTCATACGTAGCTGACCTTTCATCATACGTGTAAACGTACTGTATTGGTCGTAACTGGTCACAGAGATCTTGTTGAGTTCTTCTGGTACAGAATAGTCACCACGCAGGTGGAAACCACAGGCGCTCAGTAGGCTAACGGTTAAAACAACAACAGTAACTTTCAATGAAGATAGTGAAATCAGGCGCATTATTTGATGGCTCTCATGAAGGTAGAATACTTATTTAAAGGCTTTAGAGCTTTCGAATCGTAGGGCTCTCGGTCTAAAGCACTTAAATAAGTAGACAGGGCAATGTTGCACCCTGTCTAAAGACTGCTTTTGATGAATTAAGTTCGTTAATTCTTTAGCAATTGTACTGTGCTAACGAAATTAGTTAGCAACGATGTTTAGAAGCTTGCCTGGTACGAAGATAACTTTACGGATAGTTAAGCCATCTAGGAATTTCTTAGCGTTCTCATCGTTTAGACCAAGCTCACGAACTTGCTCTTCTGTTGCATCAGCAGCAACGGTTAGTTTCGCACGTAGCTTACCGTTGATCATGACAACGATAGTTTTCTCGTCTTCAACTAGCGCTTTCTCGTCAAACGTTGGCCATGTTGCTGAGTCTACGTTTGATTCACCAAGAGCAATCCACATTTCGTAAGAGATGTGTGGAGTCATTGGGTAAAGCATGCGAACCACGGCTTTTAGCGCTTCATCAAGGATTGCACGATCTTGTACAGATTCTTGAGGTGCTTTCGCTAGCTTGTTCATCAGTTCCATGATTGCAGCGATGGCTGTGTTGAACGTTTGGCGACGGCCGATATCGTCCGTTACTTTCGCGATAGTCTTGTGGATATCACGACGAAGTGCTTTCTGGTCACCAGATAGAGCAGAAGCGTCAACAGCTTCAGCCGCACCCTTAGCAGAGTGAGCGTGAACCAGTTTCCAAACACGCTTAAGGAAGCGATTTGCGCCTTCAACGCCAGACTCTTGCCACTCAAGCGTCATGTCTGCAGGCGATGCAAACATCATGAATAGACGTACTGTATCAGCGCCGTACTTGTCTACCATCTCTTGTGGGTCGATACCGTTGTTCTTCGACTTAGACATTTTGATCATGCCTGAGTGTTCAACGTCGCGGCCTTGGTTGTCGACAGCTTTTTCAATGCGACCTTTTGCGTCACGGTCGATAGTCACGTCAGTTGGAGCAATCCACTCTTTCGTGCCTTTCTCGTTCGTGTGATAGAACGCGTCAGCCAGAACCATGCCTTGACATAGTAGCTGCTTGAACGGTTCGTCAGATGTCACGTAACCCGCATCGCGAAGAAGCTTGTGGAAGAAACGAGAGTAAAGCAGGTGCATACAAGCGTGCTCGATACCACCAACGTATTGGTCAACAGGCAACCAGTAGTTTGCTTTCTCTGGATCTAGAATGTCATCAGCTTGTGGTGAACAGTAACGTGCGTAATACCATGAAGACTCCATGAACGTATCGAACGTGTCAGTCTCACGTAGAGCTGGTTCGCCGTTGAATGTTGTTTCAGCCCAAGACTTATCTGCCTTGATTGGGCTAGTTACGCCATCCATTACCACGTCTTCTGGAAGAATAACTGGCAGTTGGTCTGCTGGTACTGGGTGAACTTCACCGTCTTCAGTGGTTACCATTGGGATTGGAGTACCCCAGTAACGTTGACGAGAAACGCCCCAGTCACGTAGACGGAAGTTTACTGTTTTCTTACCTTTGCCTTCTGCTTCCAGTTTTGCCGCGATTGCATCGAATGCTTCTTGGAACGCAAGACCATCGAATTCGCCAGAATCGAACAGTACACCTTTCTCAGTGTAAGCCGCTTCAGACACATCTAGCTCAGAATCGTCTTCAGGTTTGATTACTGGGATGATATCGATGCCGTACTTAGTTGCGAATTCGTAGTCACGTTGATCGTGAGCAGGAACCGCCATTACAGCACCTGTGCCGTAATCCATAAGAACGAAGTTAGCTACGTAAACAGGAACAACACGACCGTTAAGAGGGTGGATAGCCGTTAGGCCAGTATCCATACCTTTCTTTTCCATCGTTGCTAGTTCAGCTTCAGCCACTTTGGTGTTACGACATTCTTCAACGAATGCTGCAAGCTCAGGGTTGTTCTGTGATGCTTTCTCTGCAAGAGGGTGACCCGCAGCGATACCGACATAAGAAACACCCATTAGCGTGTCTGGACGAGTTGTATAAACTTCTAGTGGCGCTTCTTCACCGTTAACAGCGAAAGATAGCTCAACACCTTCAGAGCGACCGATCCAGTTGCGCTGCATGGTCTTAACCATTTCAGGCCAACCTTCAAGGTTGTCTAGATCATCTAGCAGCTCTTGAGCGTACTCAGTGATCTTAATGAACCACTGTGGGATCTTCTTTTGTTCTACTGGAGTATCACAACGCCAGCAGCAACCGTCTTCTACTTGCTCGTTCGCTAGTACAGTTTGGTCGTTTGGACACCAGTTAACAGAAGAAGTCTTCTTGTAAACTAGGCCTTGTTCGTAGAGTTTTGTGAAGAACTCTTGTTCCCAACGGTAGTACTCAGGTGTACATGTTGCGAATTCACGTTTCCAGTCGTAACCAAAGCCCAAAAGTTTAAGCTGGTTTTTCATGTATTCGATGTTTTCGTAAGTCCACGGAGCAGGCGCTGTGTTGTTTTTTACAGCTGCATTTTCTGCAGGTAGGCCGAATGCATCCCAACCGATTGGCTGCATTACGTTTTTGCCTTGTAGACGTTGGAAACGAGATACCACATCACCGATGGTGTAGTTACGCACGTGACCCATATGCAGTCGGCCACTTGGGTACGGGAACATAGAAAGACAGTAGAATTTTTCTTTATTTGGGTCTTCACTTACAACGAAAGTCTCGCTGTCATCCCAGTGTTGTTGAACCTTTTGTTCAATCTCTTGCGGGTTATATTGTTCTTGCATCGATGGTATCCGGTTATCTTGGAATTTGTGAGTTCGGTTAGAACAGAATCTTACAGATCGTCATAGAATACCTAAAGGAGCTTAGTACAACAATAGTTATACCCTTCATACTTGCAGTTGCAGCATGGTTGATTGCGTAAATTCAACCAAATTACTTAGGACAGCTATACTTAAGGGTATGAATTGCATTTGTTTGTTAGGAACGGGTCGCTTAACTACGGCCCCGTTCACTAAGATAAAGCTTGGTCATCTTAAGGAGGTCGTTATGCCGAAGAAAAAAGCACTCTATGAAGAAGTCGTCGAAGAGGTGATAGAAACGCTGAAGCATAGTCCTGAAGAGCTTAACAACAAAATCGAAACGTCAGGTAAGTATGCGAAAGCAGCCAATGACATGACCAAAGATGAGCTCTCATTGATCTCGGCCTATGTGAAGTCGGACTTAAAAGAGTTTTCCGAAAGTTATGAAGAGAGTAAAGGTGGTCCATTTTATTTGATGATCACAGACTCTATTTGGCAAGGATTGCTAGATATCACTGATCGCACTAAGGTGGAATGGGTTGAATTGTTCCAAGACTTAGAACATCAAGGGTTGTATCAAGCGGATGAGGTTATCGGGCTCGGGACGCTTGTCTGTGATGAGTGTGGACATCAAACCGAATACAACCACCCGACCAATATCATTCCATGTATCAAGTGTGGGGCGACAGGGTTTAGCCGTAAAGCACTTAAGCCGTAAACACTATAGCCATAGCACCATCAACTTTCCACCGCAGTAATAAAAAAGGGTTGACCCAATCAGCCAACCCTCAAATCACTTTCTTCGAATCTCGAATCTAGCTCTTTGGCTTTCTAATTACCCAGCCAATCACTAAGCTGAGCATCGCCCAGATATACAGTGGCCAAGTACCAACTGCGTGAAAAGGCGTTTGCCCATCAGTTGAAATGAGCTCGGCTTTTAATACGGCCGTTTCAAACTGAGGTATTTGCTTGATGATGTTGCCTTTGTAATCGGTTACTGCCGTCACACCATTGTTGGTCGAGCGAATAACGGGCTTACCAAGCTCTAGAGCACGCATCTGTGCGATTTCCATATGTTGCAGTGGGCCAATCGAACGACCAAACCACGCATCGTTAGAGAGGGTTAAAATAAAGTCCGTCTCATCAGTCACGCTTTGTCTAACTTGATCATTAAAGACGATCTCATAACACAACGCAGGCGCTAAGTGACGGCCATTTGCCACGATGTTTGGTTGAACAAAATCGCCACGGCTAAATGATGACATCGGCAAGTTGAAGAACGGTGCCAATGGGCGCAAGATATCTTCAAACGGCACAAACTCACCAAATGGCAATAGGTGATGTTTATGGTAGCGTTCGTTTGGATCGTAGCTGTATTCACCGTATGGATTGACACCTAGAGAAAGAACGCTGTTATAGTACTTCTTATCTTCAGACTGATTGAGTATGCCAGTGATGATTGAGCTGTTGTTCATCTTCGCTGCGCTATCTAAGTTACGTAAGAAAGATGGAATCTCAACTTCGAATGCTGGAATAGCGGCTTCAGGCCAAATGATGATATCGGCATCCCAGTTTTCTCTACTTAGATCTGTGTACTTCATCATCGTAGGCCAGCGGTGGCTTGGTAGCCATTTACTGTCTTGATCTACATTGCCTTGAATCAATACCACTGAGGTTGTTTTTTCAGGGTTCGGTGTCACCCAATCGATATTTCGAATGCCAAAACCTGCACTGAATACGATCGCAGGGATGATGCCAACACTCCATGCTTTGTTGATAACCATATAAGCGAGTGCAGATGCAGAGACAATGACTGCCAGAGTAATTAACTCGACACCGCCAATCGGTGCAAACGAGCCTAGTGGAGAATCGATTTGGCTGTAGCCAAGCCAAAGCCAAGGAAAGCCCGTCATTACCCAACCACGCAGCCAATCACTGATTAACCACAATGCAGGAGCTGCGAGGAAAAAGCGACTTAGGTTATTAGCAGGGAAGTACTTGTTTAAGCTCCAGGTAAATAGGCCTGAATAAACCGCTAGGTAGCCAATGAGCAATGCCATCAAAAACAGGTTGGCTGCCAGTGGCATGCCGCCAAAATGATCGATGCTGACGTATACCCAGCTGATACCTGTTGCGAATTGGCCTAAACCCCATCCGTAGCCAATCCAAAGCGCACTTTTAGGAGAACGGTTGTGGATCAGTAACAGCAACAAAGCTGGGCTGATAATAGCAAGAGGCCATATTGAATATGGAGCGAATGAAAGGGTTGTTATAGCGCCAACAAAAACGGCCGCAAGCGGCCGTAATAGGCGATGAATAAAGGTCTTAGTCATCTAATTTCTGTCATCTCTTTAGAGAGAAGTTGTTATTCTTCGATAGTCGGAAGAGGCTGCTCGTCAGGGATGGTTACCTGTAGCTGAATCACACGACGGTTATCTGCGGATGTTATTTTGAAATGGTAGTTTCCGATTTCTACAATTTCGCCACGAACAGGCAGATGACCGAGTGCTGTCATTACCATACCACCCACAGTATCAACTTCATCATCACTAAAGGAAGTGTTAAACGTATCGTTGAACTCTTCAATGGTGGTTAAAGCTTTAACCGAATAGGTATGCTTACTCAGCTTACGAATATCTAGCTCTTCTTCATCGTCGAACTCGTCTTCAATTTCACCAACGATTTCTTCGAGGATATCTTCAATGGTTACCAGGCCAGAAACACCGCCAAACTCATCGACAACGATAGACATGTGGTAACGCTCTTCTTGGAACTCCTTGAGCAGGCGATCAACTCGCTTACTTTCAGGAACAACCACGACAGGGCGAATCACTTGTTCGATATCAAATGGGGCACTTTCTGAACCCAAATACTTAAGTAGGTCCTTCGCTAATAGAATGCCTTCAACATGGTCTTTATCTTCACTGATCACTGGGTAGCGAGAGTGTTGAGCATCAGTAATAAGCGCAATCAATGTATCTAAATCATCGGTGCGTTCAACTGTAACCATTTGAGAGCGAGGCAGCATGATATCGCGTACTCGCATCTCTGAAATTTCCATAACACCCTCGAGCATGTCGCGCGTGTCGTGGTCAATTAGGTCATTAATTTCTGAGTCGCGGATTACATCTACGAGCTCTTGGCGATCTTTTACTTCACCTTGAAATAGTTGGCCTAGGCGTTCAAAGAAGGACTTTCTACTCGGACCTTCAGATTTTTTACTTCCCTCAGAAGTGGGGGGGTTACCTTCGTTCATGATTTCTCAAAAAATAACGCTATCAGAAGTGTGATAGCACACGTTACAACTCAGATTCCTGCGAAAATCACAGGTTCGATGAGTTATTGTTTCTCTGCAACCTACTTTACTAGAATCAATTTACTTTTCTAGAATATACGGGTCTTCAAACCCCATAGTTTGCATGATTTCTGTCTCGAGTGACTCCATCTCTTCAGCTTCATCATCTTCGATATGATCATAACCTAGCAGATGCAGACTGCCATGTACAACCATATGAGCCCAGTGTGCTAGCAGAGGCTTATTTTGCTCTTCTGCTTCTTTTTCGACAACTTGGCGGCAGATAATGAGGTCACCCAGTAGATCTAATTCAATTCCTGGTGGTACTTCAAATGGGAAAGACAGCACGTTAGTTGGCTTATCTTTTCCACGGTAGTCATGATTGAGCTGGTGGCTCTCTTCTGTATCAACAATACGAACGGTGAGCTCGGCATTCTCTTGAAACTGAGGAATTGTTTTGTCCAACCAAAGCTGAATATCTTGCTCAGTTGGAAGTCCTTGCTCATTTTCGACCGCTATTTGCAGGTCTAGTTCAATAGACATCTATTTATCACCTTGTTCTGTAATTACAGAGCTATTTTGTGTTGCTAATTGTGTCGTAACGGCTTGCTGAGCTTCAAGAAGTTTGGCTTCACGCTCTTCACGTTTGCGCTTTTCAAACTCTTTGCGCTCTTTCTGGTCTTTTGTTTCCCACTTCTCGTACGCATTGACGATACGAGCAACGACAGGGTGGCGAACGACGTCTTCAGACATGAAGAAGTTAAAGCTAATGTCATCCACTTCGTTGAGTACTTCAGTTGCATGACGTAGACCTGACTTAGCTCCTCGAGGTAAATCGATTTGCGTAATATCACCTGTGATCACAGCGCGTGAGTTAAAACCGATACGGGTTAAGAACATCTTCATCTGTTCTACCGTGGTGTTTTGGCTCTCATCAAGAATGATAAACGCATCATTTAATGTACGACCACGCATGTAAGCCAGTGGTGCAACTTCAATCACGTTGCGCTCAATCAGTTTCTCAACACGCTCGAAGCCAAGCATCTCAAACAGTGCATCGTAAAGTGGACGCAAATATGGGTCTACTTTTTGGCTTAAATCACCCGGTAGGAAACCAAGCTTCTCACCGGCTTCAACAGCAGGGCGAGTCAGCAGAATTCGGCGAACCTCTTGGCGTTCAAGTGCATCGACCGCAGCCGCAACAGCTAAGTATGTTTTACCAGTACCAGCAGGTCCAATACCAAAGGTGATGTCATGAGTAACCATGTTCATTAGGTATTGAGCTTGATTCGGTGTGCGTGGTTTGATGACGCCTTTTTTAGTCTTAATGGTCACTTCTTTGCCGTAGTCGATTTCAGACTCGACCTGTTGCTCCAAAATACCAGACTCAGTGACCGCCAGATGCACTTGCTCTGGTTCGATATCGATTATGTTGCCTTTAACTGGAGCCGTTTCAACATAGAGGTGTTTGATGATGTCTAAAGCTGCGGCAGTTGTGTGAGGCTTACCGACAATGGTGAAAAAGTTGCTACGGTAATTAATCTCTACACCCAGACGACGCTCAAGGTGCTTGATGTTGTCGTCGAATGGTCCGCATAAACTTGCCAAGCGCTTGTTGTCTGCTGGCTCTAGATTTATCTCTAAGGTAACGATTTTATTGCTCAAATTAGCCTCTCATTTTGTGCCACTCACTCTTAAATAAAAAAAAGAGCAAGAAGCCCGATTTAGACCGGGCTTCTGGATGGTGATATCCCTATTTCTAAGATGGTCACTTAGTTAGGTAATTTCAAGCTTTGTGTTTGCGCTTTGTGCTCAAACAGTTGTATTGGCTATGGCGTAAATGTTGCTACACCTAGCTCGTCTTCACGTTTTGTTTTTTCCATCATTTCTGCTGGAGTCATTACAACGCGTAGACCCATGTCTTTTTCTGTGCGAACTAGCTCACCACGTAGTGAGTTGGTGTAAACCTCAGTGATCTTCACATCTACGAACTGTCCGATAAGATCAGCAGAACCTTCGAAGTTCACAACACGGCTGTTTTCAGTACGGCCACGCAGTTCCATTAGATTCTTTCTTGATGGACCTTCAACAAGGATACGCTGCTCTGTACCTAGCATTAGGCGAGAGAAACGCATAGCTTGTGTGTTTACTGTCTGTTGCAGCTCCCACAGGCGATCTTTCTTCTCTTGTGCTGGTACATCACATGGATAATCTGCGGCAGGTGTACCTGGACGAGGAGAGAAAACAAAGCTGAAGCTCATATCGAAATCAACTTCTTTAATTAGCTTCATTGTATCTTGGAAGTCTTGCTTAGATTCACCAGGGAAACCAACAATAAAGTCAGAGCTGATTTGAATATCAGGACGAGCTTTACGCAGTTTGCGGATAATAGACTTGTACTCGATTGCCGTATGCGGGCGTTTCATCATCGTAAGAATACGGTCACTACCACTTTGTACAGGCAAGTGTAAGAAGCTCACTAGCTCTGGCGTATCTTTGTAAACTTCAATGATGTCATCACCAAATTCAAGCGGGTGGCTTGTAGTGAAACGAATACGGTCGATACCATCGATAGACGCAACTAGGCGAAGTAGTTCTGCAAATGTGCAGATGTCGCCTTCGTAAGTAGGGCCACGGAATGCGTTTACGTTTTGGCCTAGTAGGTTTACTTCACGTACGCCTTGCTCTGCCAGTTGTGCAACTTCGTAGAGTACATCATCCATTGGACGGCTAACTTCTTCACCACGAGTATATGGCACAACACAGTAAGTACAGTACTTAGAGCAACCTTCCATTATAGAAACGTAGGCTGTTGCACCGTCTGCTTTCGGTTCCGGCAAGTTATCGAACTTTTCGATCTCAGGGAATGAGATATCCATTACTGGCTTTTCGTTAGACAGTGATGACTTAATCATCTCTGGCAGACGGTGTAATGTTTGTGGGCCAAAGATAACGTCTACGTACGGTGCACGTTGACGAATGTGGTCACCTTCCTGAGTTGCTACACAGCCACCCACACCGATCACTACACCTTCTTTTTTATCTTTAAGCGTTTTCCAACGACCAAGCTGGTGGAATACTTTTTCTTGCGCTTTTTCGCGGATAGAACAAGTATTCAATAGTAGTACGTCTGCTTCCTCAGGTACTTCAGTTAGCTCGTAGCCATTTGCAGCGTTAAGCAGGTCGGCCATTTTTGATGAATCGTATTCATTCATCTGACAGCCCCAAGTTTTAATTAGCAGTTTCTTACTCATTATATGTTCGCTCGATCGTTAGTTTAATTTAAGGGAGCAAATCGCCCATTATTCATCCGCCAGCATTGTTTGTCATAATTAGGTATTCAATTTTATGACTGGCTCTAGCGGCAAGCGGCGTATTGTACTGGTTTCAAAACCGACTGACTAGTAGTCTGAACAAATCTCTTATGTAGTGGTTTTTATTATTGTTAACGCCATATACCATAAGGGATAACCCTTTTTTCGAATAAGGTTTTTGGTTACAAGTTAGTTATGAAAAAGTACAATCAAAAACAGTCAAAGAATCAAACTGATAAGTACAAAATATGAACAGTTACGATATTGTGGTAGTCGGTGGCGGCATGGTTGGCGCAGCAACAGCGGTCGGCTTTGCAAAGCAAGGGCTGAGTGTTGCGGTGATCGAAGGTTTTGCCCCACAAGTTTTTGATGAGTCACAAGCGATGGACATTCGTGTGTCTGCGATTTCTCAAGCATCGGTCGATTTACTTGAAGATCTTGGTGCGTGGCAAAGTATTGCAGCGATGCGCGTGTGTTCTTACAAGCGTTTAGAAACGTGGGAGCATCCTGAGTGTCGTACTCGATTTGATGCTGAATCACTGGATCTGCCTCGCCTAGGCTATATCGTTGAGAATAGGCTCATTCAACTAGGATTATGGTCGCAATTTGATGCCTACGACAATCTCGAACTGTTATGCCCAGAAAAGCTGGATGAGATTGATTTTGGTGAAACCAATATCGTTAAGCTTCAATCAGGAGCTGAGTTATCAGCGAAGTGGGTGGTTGGTGCTGATGGCGCGAATTCAGCCGTTCGTCAGCAATCTGGAATTGGCATTACGGCTTGGGATTACCGACAGCACTGCATGCTTATCAATGTCGAAACCGAGCAGCCTCAACAAGATATTACTTGGCAGCAATTCCTACCAAGTGGTCCTCGTTCATTTTTGCCATTATGTTCTCTAACCTCGGACGGTCAAGAAGTCGGGCAGGGATCGTTGGTCTGGTATGACTCCCCATCTCGCATTAAGCAATTATCATCGATGACCCCTGAAAAGTTGCGAAATGAAGTACTTGCTAACTTTCCTAAAGAGCTAGGTGATATCAAGGTATTGAATTCTGGATCTTTTCCTCTGACACGACGTCATGCTCAATCATACTCGAAGAATAATTGCATTTTAGTCGGTGATTCAGCGCATACGATTAACCCTTTAGCAGGGCAGGGCGTCAACTTGGGCTTTAAAGATGTTTCAGTACTATTGGATGTCACCAATGAAAAAGGCGAATTGAATCAATCTGTAGCAAGACGCTATGAAGTGATGAGAAGAAGTGACAACTTAATGATGCAGAGTGGAATGGACTTCTTCTATAAAACCTTCAGTAATGACATTGGCCCGTTAAAGTTTGTCCGCAATGCTGCACTAAAGTTAGCAGAGAACTCTGGGCCGATTAAAGCTCAAGTATTGAAATACGCCTTGGGCCTTTAAAACGGTTAGATCAGGTTGTTTATATAGAGAAGGAGAGCCGATGCTCTCCTTTTTTGTTTTTGCTGTAATGCTTATTGTTGCTGAGCGACACAAACTGGTGCATCAAGGTCTAACGAGTACCCTGTATAAACCAAAGACCCATCCTCATTATCTCGCTTGAATGAGGTGATGTTGTTGGAGTGCTGGTTGGCGGCGATAAGCCATTTCCCATCGTCAGTTATATGGAAGTCTCTTGGGAATTTACCTTCAGTGTCGTAGCTATCAATGAAAGTCAGTTTTTGAGCCTCAGAGTCGACACTGAAGCTGCTGATTCTTGATTGGTGTCGACATGACACATAAAGGAATTGCTCATCAGGGGATAGCTTAATCGCAGCTGCGGCTTCTCCCTTCTCCATATTAGGTAAGGCATCAACCTCATCCACTATATTCCAAATACCTAAAGACTTTTCCAAAATCAATATCGTTTCAGAGAGCTCACAGATTACATAGGCTTTGTCTTCAGCTTTGTTGAAGATTAGGTGACGAGTTCCATTTCCTGCGGGCGCTTTAATAGACTGCATTGGCTCATCAAGGAACTCTTCTTGCTCTTCGTCAAAGCAATAGAAGTTGATTCGATCGGTGCCGAGATCGACAGTCACAAACTGTGGTGAGTTTTGTAAGAACAAACATTGATGGGCGTGTGGGCTAGTTTGTCTCTCTCTGTTCGGCCCTGAGCCAACCATCTTGATTGTTTTGAGTCGTTTATCGATGTTGCCATTGATACTTAAGCTAAAGATATCAAATGTACCTGACGAGTATTGGGAAGTGATAGCAAATTTATTGTGTGGATCTATCGCAACGTGGCAGGGGTGATCTCCCGAGATTAGGCCTGTATTGGACGCGATTTGTGAATCAACATTAGGTATATGAATGAGTTTCGGCAGTTTCTTTTGCTCAACCTCAGATGCTGTATAGATTCCAGACTTTGTCGCGGTGATAAAAGAGGGGTTATGACATTCGGCAATAAGCTCTAGAGGTAATAGTTTTCCTGTTTCTAGATCTAACTGAGTTTGATAGACACCTTGGCTTTTACTTGGCGTATCCGTGTAGCAACCGATCGTTAATGGGAGGGTTTTCATAGGCAGTCATACTCAATTAGAAAGTGGAGCAGACATTGTCTTATAAAATCGTATTAAAAGTGAGGTTATAGAAGAGAATACTTGGTGACTTGGCTAGCAGAATTGCATATTCCAGATAAAACAAAACCCAGCTAAAAAGCTGGGTTCTATTCAATGATGGTGCGGTCGGAGAGACTTGAACTCTCACACCTCTCGGCGCCAGAACCTAAATCTGGTGCGTCTACCAATTCCGCCACGACCGCAGCAAATCTTTATAGTTATATCGACATTGGTGATTCGATGTAACGTTGTGCTCTTGGTTTGCTATTTAGCTTAAAAACAAGCTAGGTAAAAACAAAGAGTTTAATAGTGGCTGGGCTACCTGGATTCGAACCAGGGAATGCTGGCATCAAAAGCCAGTGCCTTACCGCTTGGCGATAGCCCAACAGGATATCAATTAAGATATTTAAATAATGGTGCGGTCGGAGAGACTTGAACTCTCACACCTCTCGGCGCCAGAACCTAAATCTGGTGCGTCTACCAATTCCGCCACGACCGCAGCAAAGCTTTTACTCTAGCTAAGAGTATAGTTAAGAAGACTTATGGTTTGTCTAAGTAACGTTGTAATGGCTGGGCTACCTGGATTCGAACCAGGGAATGCTGGCATCAAAAGCCAGTGCCTTACCGCTTGGCGATAGCCCAACAGTGATGTCATTTAAGACATCTAAATAATGGTGCGGTCGGAGAGACTTGAACTCTCACACCTCTCGGCGCCAGAACCTAAATCTGGTGCGTCTACCAATTCCGCCACGACCGCAGCAAATCTTTATAGTTATATCGACATTGGTAATTCAATATAACGTTGTTTGTACTTTTTCTTTCATAAAGAAAGAATGGTGGCTACTGCGGGATTCGAACCTGCGACCCCATCATTATGAGTGATGTGCTCTAACCAACTGAGCTAAGTAGCCAATAATGAATTTTATGTATTCACTATTTTATCTCTAATTAAAGAGAAATAATGGTGCGGTCGGAGAGACTTGAACTCTCACACCTCTCGGCGCCAGAACCTAAATCTGGTGCGTCTACCAATTCCGCCACGACCGCAGCAAAGCTTTCCTCTCAACTAAGCAAAGAGCCTAGCGAAGAGTATATAGTTAAGAAGACTTATGGTTTGTCTAAGTAACGTTGTAATGGCTGGGCTACCTGGATTCGAACCAGGGAATGCTGGCATCAAAAGCCAGTGCCTTACCGCTTGGCGATAGCCCAACAGGATATCAATTAAGATATCTAAATAATGGTGCGGTCGGAGAGACTTGAACTCTCACACCTCTCGGCGCCAGAACCTAAATCTGGTGCGTCTACCAATTCCGCCACGACCGCAGCAAAGCTTTTACTCTAGCGAAGAGTATAGTTAAGAAGACTTATGGTTTGTCTAAGTAACGTTGTTTGTTCTTCTTTCATAAAGGAAGAATGGTGGCTACTGCGGGATTCGAACCTGCGACCCCATCATTATGAGTGATGTGCTCTAACCAACTGAGCTAAGTAGCCAATAATGAATTTTATGTATTCACTATTTTATCTCTAATTAAAGAGAAATAATGGTGCGGTCGGAGAGACTTGAACTCTCACACCTCTCGGCGCCAGAACCTAAATCTGGTGCGTCTACCAATTCCGCCACGACCGCAGCAAAGCTTTCCTCTCAACTAAGCAAAGAGCCTAGCGAAGAGTATATAGTTAAGAAGACTTATGGTTTGTCTAAGTAACGTTGTAATGGCTGGGCTACCTGGATTCGAACCAGGGAATGCTGGCATCAAAAGCCAGTGCCTTACCGCTTGGCGATAGCCCAACAGTGATGTCATTTAAGACATCTAAATAATGGTGCGGTCGGAGAGACTTGAACTCTCACACCTCTCGGCGCCAGAACCTAAATCTGGTGCGTCTACCAATTCCGCCACGACCGCAGCAAAGCTTTTACTCTAGCAAAGAGTATAGTTAAGAAGACTTATGGTTTGTCTAAGTAACGTTGTAATGGCTGGGCTACCTGGATTCGAACCAGGGAATGCTGGCATCAAAAGCCAGTGCCTTACCGCTTGGCGATAGCCCAACAGGATATCAATTAAGATATCTAAATAATGGTGCGGTCGGAGAGACTTGAACTCTCACACCTCTCGGCGCCAGAACCTAAATCTGGTGCGTCTACCAATTCCGCCACGACCGCAGCAAAGCTTTTACTCTAGCGAAGAGTATAGTTAAGAAGACTTATGGTTTGTCTAAGTAACGTTGTTTGTTCTTCTTTCATAAAGAAAGAATGGTGGCTACTGCGGGATTCGAACCTGCGACCCCATCATTATGAGTGATGTGCTCTAACCAACTGAGCTAAGTAGCCATCTGAGAGCGAAGTAATATAATATAATCTCGCTTCCAATGCCATTATCTTTTTAAAGATAATTACACTTTAAATTGTGGCTGGGCTACCTGGATTCGAACCAGGGAATGCTGGCATCAAAAGCCAGTGCCTTACCGCTTGGCGATAGCCCAACAATGATATCAATTAAGATATCTCAATATGGTGCGGTCGGAGAGACTTGAACTCTCACACCTCTCGGCGCCAGAACCTAAATCTGGTGCGTCTACCAATTCCGCCACGACCGCTTTACTTTCCTAAAAACTCTTTGTTGTTAAGAGACAGATGTTTAATAACAAACAGAGTGCTTAGGAAATGGTGGCTACTGCGGGATTCGAACCTGCGACCCCATCATTATGAGTGATGTGCTCTAACCAACTGAGCTAAGTAGCCATTTCCAAATTGTTGCTCATTTCGAGACGTTGCCGCTTCGTTGTGAACGGGGCGCATTATGCGGAGTTGAGCGAAACCCGTCAACTTTTTTTTTGAATAAATCGCGAATAAACATCTGTTCGGTTTCTTTTTAGGCAAAGAGGTGTATTTGTCGACAAAAAACAGGTCTAAAAGGCGATATATATAGGAAGTTAAGTTTTGGATGTGGGGCTATTTCTAAAGGGGCAAAACAAAAAGGCCAGTGAATTCACTGGCCTTTTTTCTAGATGTTTAATCAGAATTATACGTTGAAGCGGAAGTGAACTACGTCACCATCTTTAACGATGTATTCTTTGCCTTCAAGACGCCATTTACCTGCATCTTTTGCTCCGCTTTCACCGCCAAATTCGATGAAATGTTCGTAGCCAACTACTTCTGCACGGATGAAACCTTTCTCGAAGTCGGTGTGGATCTTACCAGCTGCTTGCGGCGCTGTTGCACCGATAGGAATAGTCCAAGCACGAACTTCTTTAACACCTGCAGTAAAGTAAGTTTGAAGAGTCAGTAGCTCGTAACCAGAGCGGATCACTCGGTTAAGGCCTGGTTCTTCGATGCCCATGTCAGCTAGGAACTCTTCACGATCTTCATCGTCAAGCTCAGAAAGTTCAGATTCGATTGCAGCACACACAGCAACAACAACGTTGTTCTCTTTTTCTGCATATTCGCGAACGGCGTCTAGGTAAGGGTTGTTTTCAAAACCATCTTCAGCAACGTTTGCAATGTACATTGTTGGCTTAAGCGTTAGGAAGTTAAGGTAGTCGATTGCTGCTACTTCTTCTTTGCCAAGTTCAACAGTACGAGCCATACCACCTTCAGTCAGGATAGGTAGAAGCTTTTCAAGAACTGTAGTTTCAAATTTAGCGTCTTTATCTCCGCCTTTTGCTTTTTTAGCATTACGGAAGATTGCACGTTCACAGCTATCTAGATCGGCAAGAGCAAGCTCAAGGTTGATCACTTCGATATCTTCGATTGGAGATACTTTGCCTGAAACGTGAACGATGTTTTCGTTTTCAAAGCAGCGTACAACGTGACCGATAGCATCAGTTTCGCGGATGTTAGCTAGGAATTTGTTACCTAGACCTTCACCTTTAGATGCGCCAGCAACTAGGCCTGCGATATCTACGAATTCCATTGTCGTTGGAAGGATCTTCTGTGGATTAACAATTTTTGCTAATGCATCTAAGCGTAGATCTGGAACCGGAACGATACCTGTGTTTGGTTCGATTGTACAAAATGGAAAGTTTGCTGCTTCGATGCCTGCTTTAGTCAGTGCGTTAAACAGAGTTGACTTACCAACGTTTGGTAGACCAACGATGCCACATTTAAAACCCATGATATAAACCTTATTCTGCTTTGAACGTATGTAAGCGATTTTGTGCTTTTGGTAGGCCATCTTTTAATAAGATGTCTAGGCTACGAACCGATTCGTCAACGACAGCCTCGATACACTCTTGCTCTTTCGCAGGAGCTTTGCCTAATACATAACCTGCAACTTTATCTTTGTGTCCTGGATGGCCAATGCCTAATCTAAGACGATAGAATTCTTTATTGTTACCCTGCTTGCTGATGATGTCTTTCAGACCATTATGTCCACCATGACCACCACCTTTTTTAAACTTTCCAATACCTGGAGGAAGATCTAACTCATCGTGAGCGACCATGATCTCTTCTGGTTTAATTTGGTAGAACTTTGCTAAGGCAGCAACCGCTTTGCCTGACAAGTTCATAAAAGTCGTTGGGATCAGCAAGCGAAGATCTTCACCATGAACCATGATACGACCCGTTAGGCCAAAGAACTTTGGTTCGTTCTTTAGTGTCACGTTATGTACACGCGCTAATTCTTCAACTACCCAAGCACCCGCATTGTGGCGAGTTTTGGCGTATTCTGGACCTGGATTAGCCAGTCCAACGAGAAGTTTTATTTGTTGGCTCAAGGTATGGATCTCTCTTGGGATTTCAAAAAGCGCCGTATGATATCACAGTTTATGAAAAAGGTGCGAGCTAGCTGATAGCAACACGATGATTCCTGACTGTGGTGAATTGCGGCTTAATATTGGTTAGACATAAAAAAAGCACTTCATCGAATGAAGTGCTTAATATCTTTTTCAGATTGTTCTGCTAAAGCAAAGCTATAGAGCTTTGATTAGTTAAACATCGCTGAGATTGATTCTTCGTTGCTGATGCGGCGAATTGCTTCAGCAAGCATGCGAGAAAGGCTTAGCTCAGTAACTTTGCCTGTCGCAGCCATCTCTGGAGAAAGCTTGATTGAATCTGTAACAATAACTTGGTCTAGAACTGAGTTACGGATGTTTTCTGCAGCAGTACCAGAGAATACAGCGTGAGTAGCGTAAGCGAATACACGCTTAGCACCGCGCTCTTTAAGCGCTTCAGCTGCTTTACACAGTGTGCCACCAGTATCGATCATGTCATCAACGATAACACAGTCACGGCCTTCAACATCACCGATTAGGTTCATTACTTCAGAAACGTTAGCACGTGGACGACGCTTATCAACGATAGCGATGTCAACATCACCTAGCGCTTTAGCGGTTGCACGAGCACGTACAACACCACCAAGGTCTGGAGAAACCACAACTGGGTTTTCTAGGCCACGGTTAGCCATGTCTTCTAGAAGAACTGGAGTACCGAAGATGTTATCAACAGGTACATCGAAGAAGCCTTGGATTTGCTCTGCGTGTAGGTCGATAGTAAGAACGCGGTCAACACCAACGTTAGAAAGGAAATCTGCAACAACTTTTGCAGTAATAGGCACACGAGCAGAACGTACACGACGATCTTGACGGGCATAACCGAAGTAAGGGATTACAGCAGTAATACGGCCAGCAGAAGCTCGGCGCATTGCGTCAATCATTACCACCAATTCCATAAGGTTGTCATTGGTTGGTGCACAAGTTGATTGAATCAGGAATACATCGCTACCACGAACGTTTTCATTGATTTGAACAGCGACTTCGCCATCAGAAAAACGGTCTACAGTAGCATCGCCAAGAGAGATGTATAGACGATCAGCAATACGTTGGGCTAGTTCAGGTGTTGCGTTACCAGCAAATAGCTTCATATCAGGCACGGTGGAAACCTCGGGTTGCGTCCAGTTTTAAATAGATTGTGGGTGGGCTGATTGGTATTCAGCCAAAGTTTCTTTCAAAGGCGAAATGTTTCGTCCTCTCGCGACAAACGCGGAAACTGTGTCAGGCAGTTGCTCTAGCACCGATTCGGCTTCTTTTTTGCTGCTAAATTCAGCAAAAACGCATGAACCCGTACCAGTCAATCTCGACGGCGCGTATTGTAGCAGCCATGAAAGTTGCTTATCAACCTCTGGGTACAGCATTCGCACAATTTTTTCGCAATCGTTTACGTATTCTTGCTCTAGAAGCGTTGCTAGTGCTCGCTTCGGCGTATTTCGAGTTAATTCTGAATGTGTGAATATGTCTACAGTTGCTATGCTCACTTGAGGCTTAACAACGAGATACCATTTTTCATCCGGATTAGCAGGCTGTAGCTGTTCTCCAACCCCTTCAGCAAAGGCGGCGTGGCCTCGAACGAAGACCGGAACGTCTGCACCAAGCTGCAAACCGATTTCGGCAAGTTGATCATCCGAGAGGTTGAGTCGCCATAAATAATTAAGCGCGACCAGCACGGTTGCTGCATTTGAAGAGCCTCCGCCAATACCGCCTCCCATAGGCAGCACTTTCTTGAGTTCAATATCCGCACCGAAAGACGTTGAGGTATATTGCTGCAGCGCAGTAGCGGCTTTCCAGATCAAGTTGTCTTCAAGTGCTACCCCAGGAATTTCTGGTGTGATTGTTATCGAGCTAGTTTCTGAGTTTGCACTAACCGTCAGTTCATCGCCAAACTCGACAAACTGAAATAAGGTCTGAAGTTCGTGATAACCATTATCGCGTCGGCCAGTGATATAGAGAAATAAATTCAGTTTAGCCGGAGAAGGCCAGTGGGTTGGCGTTGTTATCATTTTTTCAGTGTCCACTTCGAAACTACAATGTTGATTTTGTTCTCGTCTTGCTTGAATGACAATCGAGTAGGGAGTGGGATTGTCTCTACCTTAGTGTTGTCTTCACTAGAGTTCTTGTTGTCTTCACCAGATAATAGTGTACTCGGCATCTCTGTATTTCGATAGTTATCAAAATTCAGTGTCCATAGTTGGTTGCTAACTTGTTTGGTGAGAGATTCAAGCGTGTTGGTGGTGTTCAATTGGTAGCTATCGGCTTGATCTGGAATGCCAAGGAACCATTGTGGTAAATGGTCAATGGGAATCTGTAATCCAGTAAGTTGTTCCACAAGAACGGAAGCACTTGCATGAGTAAAAACTTGGTCATCATAAGTGACTACCTTGGCACCCGATGGATCTATGGTGAGGTTCAAGGCGGTTTGACCAAGGAAAGTGGTCAGTCTTAATTGACTCTGATTTGGTGAATGCTTCCAAATGAAATTTAGGCTTTGGCGTTGCTCTGGAGAAATGTAAGCGAGCTTGCCTGAGGCTTGATAGTTTTCTATCTGTAAAAGCCGATCTTGGTGACTTTGCCACTCGACGCTGGTCGGTTGTTCTGGGATAGACGAGCAACCCACCATAATTATGGTTATAAAAATAAGAGACGTGATTTTACGAAGCTTGCTCATATTTGCTCACAACTTGTTCAAATTTATCTAAAAAACGTCTCAACTATAGCATTGAATTCACGAAGTCAGGAAAACAAATCCCGCTTGCTCTTTAAATAGAGCCATGCATCAAGTAAAATTCGCCCCTTGTTTCCATTCCCTGATCGAGAACTTCTGATACATGTCTTTGCTTGCCGTAGGTATCAATCACAATACAGCGTCGGTTGAATTGCGAGAAAAAGTCGCTTTTGGTCCAGATAAATTATCTGAGGCACTCAAGCAACTTAACGCAAATGCACACGTAAATGGAAGTGTCATACTTTCTACCTGTAATCGAACTGAAGTGTATTGTGACGTCAAAGGCGTGGCAAAAAACAAGCTCATCGATTGGTTGTCAGTTTTCCATCAAGTTAGCCCTGAAGAGCTAAAACCCAGCATTTATATCCATGAAGAGCAGGCCGCGATTAAACATTTAATGCGCGTAGCTTGTGGTTTGGACTCCTTGGTATTGGGTGAGCCGCAGATCTTAGGTCAGGTGAAGCAAGCTTATACGGACTCGCGAGAGAACAAATCTGTTGATGCTTCAATGGAAAAACTGTTCCAGAAATCATTTTCTGTCGCCAAGCGTGTTCGAACTGAAACTGAAATTGGCGGAAGCGCGGTATCTGTTGCTTACGCAGCCTGTACGTTAGCTAAACACATCTTTGAGTCGATTGCCGATTCAACCGTTTTATTGGTTGGTGCGGGTGAGACGATTGAATTGGTGGCTAAACACCTTTCTGCGAATGGCTGCACTAAGATGATAGTGGCTAACCGAACTCGTGAGCGTGCTTTAGGGCTAGCTGAAGAGTTTGGTGCTGAAGTGATCAGCCTGAATGAGATTCCTGACCATTTGCATAGAGCGGATATCGTGATCAGCTCAACTGCAAGCCCGCTGCCTATTATTGGTAAGGGCATGGTTGAAACCGCACTGAAGACAAGAAAACATCAACCTATGTTGTTGGTTGATATTGCAGTTCCTCGTGATGTGGAATCTCAGGTCGGCGATCTGAATGATGCTTACCTATATTCCGTTGACGATTTGCAGTCGATCGTTGATGGCAATATTGAACAACGAAAAGTAGAAGCGATTCAAGCTGAAGCAATAGTTAGTGAAGAAAGCGCCGCGTTTATGAGTTGGATGCGTTCACTGCAAGCGGTAGACAGTATTCGTGATTACCGTAAATCGGCCAATGAAATCCGAGAAGATTTATTAAGTAAGAGTTTACAATCACTTGCCGCTGGCGGTGACCCTGAGAAAGTCTTACTTGAGCTAAGTAATAAGCTCACAAACAAATTGATCCATGCTCCAACGCGTGCACTTCAAAGTGCAGCTGAGCAAGGAGAACCTGCAAAATTAATGGTCATTAGACAGAGTTTGGGCTTAGAAAACCCTCAATAATATTCGACCTCCAACAGAATAAGACATTATGAAAGCCTCGATTCTAATAAAGCTTGAAACACTTGTTGAACGCTATGAAGAAGTTCAACATCTACTTGGTGATCCCGGTGTACTTGGGAATCAAGACAAATTCCGTGCCTTGTCAAAAGAGTATTCTCAATTAGAAGAGGTGACGGGGTGCTTCAAATCATACCAGCAAGCTCAAGAAGATTTAGAAGCTGCTGAAGAGATGGCAAATGAAGACGACGCAGAAATGCGCGAAATGGCTCAAGAAGAGATCAAAGATGCGAAAGCGAACATTGAACGTCTAACTGATGAGCTGCAAATTCTTCTGATTCCAAAAGATCCAAACGATGAGCGTAACTGTTTCTTAGAGATTCGTGCCGGTGCTGGTGGTGATGAAGCGGGTATTTTTGCAGGTAACCTTTTCCGCATGTACTCTAGATTTGCCGAGAAAAAAGGTTGGCGCGTTGAGGTGATGAGCAGCAATGTTTCAGAGCAGGGCGGCTTTAAAGAGATGATCGCTAAAATCAGTGGCGACGCTGTTTACGGCACAATGAAGTTCGAGTCTGGCGGTCACCGTGTACAACGTGTACCTGAGACGGAGTCTCAAGGTCGTGTTCATACATCAGCATGTACTGTTGCGGTTATGCCTGAGATCCCAGAAGCTGATCTACCAGAAATTAAAGCTGGCGATCTTAAAATTGATACTTTCCGTGCATCTGGCGCGGGTGGTCAGCACGTTAACACCACGGATTCAGCAATCCGTATTACTCACTTGCCAACCGGTACCGTAGTAGAGTGTCAAGACGAGCGTTCTCAGCATAAAAACAAAGCGAAAGCGATGGCTGTTCTTGCGGCTCGTATCGTTCAAGCTGAAGAAGAGCGTCGTGCTGCTGCGATTTCAGATACACGTCGTAATCTATTAGGTTCTGGTGACCGTAGTGACCGTATTCGTACGTACAACTACCCTCAAGGTCGTGTTTCTGATCACCGCATCAACTTAACTATCTACCGCCTGAACGAAGTTCTGGAAGGTGATATGCAAAGCCTGCTTGATCCTGTTCTACAAGAGCACCAAGCCGATCAACTAGCAGCACTTGCTGAGCACAATTAATTACTATGCAGTCAGCATATACGGTTGAAAGTGCTTTAAAGTCAGCAATCGTACAGCTTCAAGAGGGCGATAACACATCGCCCTCGATTGATGCTGCGGTACTGCTTTGTCACGCCCTAGATAAACCTAGATCTTACCTACTGACTTGGCCTGAGAAGCATCTCACTTCAGAACAAGAATCCGAATTCCATACCCTTCTAAAACGTCGCTTAACCGGTGAGCCTGTGGCTTATATTGTTGGTGAACGTGAGTTTTGGTCGCTGCCATTAAAAGTTTCTCCTTCTACTTTAATCCCGCGCCCGGATACCGAGCGTTTGGTTGAAGTCGCTTTGGATAAAACCTACGGAAAACAAGGTGCGATTCTAGATTTAGGCACGGGCACAGGTGCTATCGCGTTAGCATTGGCGTCTGAGATGCCGAATCGACCAGTGACGGGTATTGATCTTCGCCCTGAAGCGCAGCAACTTGCTACAGAAAATGCACAACGCTTGAACATCACCAACGCCACCTTTTTACACGGCAGTTGGTTTGAGCCTTTGAACTCGGTGAATTCTGAAGAAGAAGTTGCGAAGTTCTCGTTGATTGTCTCGAACCCACCTTACATTGAGAAGAATGACCCTCATTTATCTCAAGGTGATGTGCGTTTTGAACCGATCACAGCGTTAGTTGCTGAAGAGAAAGGTTTAGCTGATATTCGATACATCTCTGAAAACGCACGCGGTTTTTTAGAAAACGAAGGCTGGCTAGCATTTGAACACGGCTATGACCAAGGCTTGGCGGTACGTGAGATAATGCAACAACTGGGCTACTTGGATGTGGTTACAGAAAAAGATTACGGTGGTAATGACCGAGTGACATTGGGTCGTTACTGTTCATAGGCTGCTGTTCATCATCTAGTGAGCAACAGATGATGAACTTGCTAAATTGATACCTTTAACCTCGACAATACACTTAACTCGATAATGCACTTAACGCGGAAATACAGAGAATTAACGCAGAAATACAGGGCATTAACGGGTATTGTTTGGCTCGTGTTAACGAAAGCACATATAAAAAATATAAAGGAATACCATGTACGAAGGTTTAAAACATTTTCACCTACTAACGATTGCTATAAGCGCGCTACTTCTTTCGATTCGTTTCGCTCTGATGATGGTTAACTCACCAAAGCTTAAGCATCCTTTCTTGCAGCGTTTCCCTCATATCAATGACTCGTTGCTGCTGCTATCGGGTATTGGTTTGATTTTTATCACTGGCTTTATTCCCTTTACACCAGCGGCACCATGGTTAACTGAAAAACTGACCTGTGTAATGGCTTACATCGCATTGGGCTTCTTTGCGCTTAAGTTAGGTAAGAACAAGCTATTGAGAGTTTTCTCATTCTTTGGCGCTCTAGGCTGGTTAGCGATGGCAGGCAAAATTGCAATGACGAAGACACCAACATTTTTCGGTTAATTATCTCCTTATTTCGGTTAGTTACGTATGTACGAATTTTTTGATGAAGACTTTGACCAGCTAGAGTTAGCTGAAGGTGCATTGATCTTAAATAAAGCGATTAACCCAGAAACTCAAGACAGCTGGGCTGAGCAAGAACTGGCGAGATTGTTAAAAGACGCTGAGTTTGCTTTGGTTAATGAAACCGACGAGCAACAGAAGTTTGAATCTTTTATTCGACTATTCTTTTATGAGTGGGGCTTCGCAGGCGATAAAGACGCTTACTTCTCATCGGAAAACGCGTTTATCGATAAAGTGCTCGAGAGAAAGAAAGGTATCCCTGTCAGTCTTGGGGCAATCTTCCTTTTTCTTGGTCGCAAGCTAGGCTTCCCTGTAGAGGGTGTCTCTTTTCCGACTCAGTTTCTGCTTAAAGTGAGTTGGTACGGGCAAGCAGCCGTCTATATTAATCCTTACAACGGTGAGTATGTTGGCGTGCAAACTTTACGAGCTTGGTTAATCGGACATGATGGCCCACTCGCTAAGGTGAAAGCGGAGCACTTAGAGGTTGCCGACCACCCAACGATTATTGGTAAGTGGCTAGCGTTGCTTAAGAGTGCATTACTGCGAGAAGAGCGTTATACGCTTGCATTGAAGTGTACCGATCTTGCGTTAACGTTTGTGCCGGATGATCCGTACGAAATCCGTGACCGTGGCTTTATTTATCAGCAGCTAGACTGTCATCAAGTTGCAGCAACGGATTATCAATACTTTATCGACCAATGCCCAGATGACCCTGCATCTGAGTTACTGAAATCTCAAGTGAACGTCATGAACGAAAAGACAGTGGTTGTTCACTAATTAATAATTATTTAGAGAGAATATGATGGAACAGAAAACAGTTCACATTGGTGATATGCCAATTGCTAACGACAAGCCATTTACGCTATTTGCAGGCATGAACGTTCTTGAATCTCGCGATCTAGCAATGCAGATCTGTGAGCATTACGTGAAAGTCACAGAGAAGTTGGGCATCCCTTACGTATTTAAGGCGTCTTTCGATAAAGCAAACCGCAGCTCAGTTCACTCATACCGTGGTCCAGGTATGGAAGAAGGTCTTAAAATCTTCCAAGAACTGAAAGATACCTTTGGCGTGAAAATTATCACGGATATCCACACAGAAGCACAAGCTCAGCCTGTTGCAGATGTGGTTGATGTAATCCAGCTTCCAGCGTTTCTTGCTCGTCAAACTGACCTTGTTGAAGCGATGGCTAAGACCGGCGCTGTAATCAACGTGAAGAAGCCTCAGTTCATGAGCCCAGATCAAGTGGGTAATATTGTTGATAAGTTTGCTGAGTGTGGCAACGACAACATCATTCTTTGTGAACGTGGTTCTTGCATGGGTTATGACAACTTAGTTGTTGATATGCTTGGTTTCGGTGTAATGAAAAAATCATCAAACGGCAGCCCAATTATCTTTGATGTGACTCACGCGCTTCAAATGCGTGACCCATCAGGTGCTGCCTCTGGCGGTCGTCGTGAGCAAACCGTTGAACTTGCTAAAGCGGGTCTTGCGACGGGTATTGCGGGTCTGTTTCTTGAGGCTCACCCTAACCCTGATCAAGCACGTTGTGATGGCCCATCGGCGCTACCTCTAGATAAACTAGAGCCGTTCTTGAAGCAAATGAAAGCACTTGATGACCTTATCAAAGGCTTCGACCACATCGATATCAAATAGCTTTGGCTGATGCTAAATAACGAGCATTAAATCGCTAATGTTAGTGAGTTTAAGTGGTTATTTAACAGCATAAGATAAACGCCCAACTCTTAGAGTTGGGCGTTTTTTTTAACGGGACATCCGTTCAGTTCACTGAAGCCTCGGCCTATTTTGACGATGACCAAGTTGTTTTTCGATGACTAAGCTGTGTAGTCGTTAGCTAACCTGTTTTTCAAAGTACTAATCAACGGCAGATGATCAAATCTTTGTTAACAGAACCTTTGATTCCCTAAGAAAGTGGTATGGGTGTGTGAGGTCTGTCCTGTTTATAGTAAATTACTGATGTTCATCACACTTTATAAGTAAACGATTGCCTGTGATGCAGGGGAAGTTTGAGTGTAATCTCATAATTTTGTTACACTTAACTGCCGATCTATGCGTGACCAATTCGACATAAATATGAAATCGTCGTGTTACATCTAGAATGTTAATTTAAGATTAGTCATGTTGAAGTCTTATTGTTCGAACTCCAGGAAAGGGGTCGCAATAGATTATAAAAAGCAGTGGATTCCCCTAAAAAGTTCAAAGGTATGACAATGAAGCAACGCCTTATTCTAAAGACAGCACTAAGTGCTGCAATCCTAGCTACTCTAGCTGGATGTGCGTCTCAATCAACTCAAGATTGGAACCAAGACGAAACTTACAAGTTAACGGTTCTACACACTAACGACAACCATGGTCGCTTTTGGCAGAACAAATACGGTGAATACGGCATGTCTGCGCGTAAAACGCTTGTTGACCAACTTCGTGCTGAAGTTGAAGCAGAAGGCGGTAGCGTGTTGCTTCTATCTGGTGGTGACATCAACACTGGTGTGCCAGAGTCAGATCTTCAGGATGCAGAACCTGATTTCAAAGGTATGAATAAAATTGGTTACGATGCAATGGCATTGGGTAACCACGAGTTTGATAACTCTTTAGACGTACTACAAAAACAGATCGACTGGGCTAACTTCCCAATGCTATCTGCAAACATCTATGACAAAGCAACAGGTGAACGCAAGTTCCAAGCTTACGAGATGTTTGAAAAGCAAGGTATCAAGATTGCTGTTATCGGTCTAACCACTGAAGATACGGCAAAAATCGGTAACCCTGAATTCATCGCGAGCATTGACTTCCGTGACCCTAAAGAAGAAGCGAAGAAGCTGATCGCTGAACTTAAAGAAACAGAGAAGCCAGATTTAATCTTCGCTGTGACTCACATGGGTCACTACGAAAACGGCCAACGTGGTGTTAACGCACCGGGTGATGTAGCACTTGCTCGTTACCTAAACGAAGGCGACCTAGACATGATCGTTGGTGGTCACTCTCAAGAGCCTGTATGTATGGAAGGCCCTAACGTTGCGAAGAAAAACTTCAAGCCGGGTGATGAATGTAAACCAGACGTACAGAATGGTACTTACATCGTTCAAGCTCACGAGTGGGGCAAGTACGTAGGTCGTGCTGATTACGAATTCCGTAACGGTGAGCTAGAGATGGTGAGCTACGATCTGGTTCCAGTTAACCTTAAGAAGAAAGTTAAGATTGACGGTAAGAAGCAACGTGTTCTTATTCAAGATGAGATCGCACAAGATCCAGAGTTGCTTGAATTCCTACGTCCTTTCCAAGAGCAAGGTCAAGCACAGCTAGAAGTTCAAATTGCTGAGACAAATGGCAAGCTTGAAGGCGATCGTAACGTGGTGCGTTTCCAACAAACTAACCTAGGTCGTTTGATTGCGACTTCTCACATGGAGCGTGCACAAGCAGACTTCGCTGTGATGAACTCTGGTGGCGTTCGTGACTCAATTGAAGCGGGCAATGTCACTTACAAAGATGTACTGAAGGTACAACCTTTTGCAAACATCCTGACTTACACAGACATGACAGGTAAAGAAGTTCTAGATTACCTAAACGTTGTGGCGACGAAACCAATCGATTCTGGTGCTTACGCGCAGTTCGCTGGCATTTCAATGACAGTAGCAAACGGTGAAGTATCGAATGTCTTCATCGGTGGCAAACAGCTTCGTTTAGACGAAACATACCGTTTCACAGTGCCAAGCTTCAACGCGGCTGGTGGCGACGGTTACCCTAAACTGTCAGATCACCCTGGTTACGTGAACACAGGTTTTGTTGATGCTGAAGTACTGAAAGAGTACCTAGAAGCGAACAGCCCAGTTGACGTGAACAAGTACGCACCTTCTGGTCAAATGGTTTACAAGTAATTAAACCCAGTTGCTAGAGTTAATAGGTGCTAAATTAGATTGACTCTAGCACCATGATAAATTTAACTAAAGCGACGCCTCGGCGTCGCTTTTTGTTTATCTATCGTTTGGATTTGTTATGACCCCTGCAATCAATCTCGCCAAGAAAAAGAAAATCGCTCATAGCGTGCATCAATATCACCACGATACGAATAACACGAATTATGGATTAGAGGCTGTCGAAGCGCTTGGTCAAGATCCCAAACGTGTATTTAAAACGCTTTTGTTCTGTTTGAATGGCGTCGCTAAAGATTTAGCTGTTGCCGTTATTCCCGTTGATCAGAAGCTAAACCTGAAGCTTGCGGCAAAAGCGGCAAAAGGCAAAAAAGCAGAGATGGCGAATCCTGATATTGCTCAGAAAACCACGGGTTATGTGGTGGGCGGGATCAGCCCTCTTGGTCAGAAAAAAGCCTTGCCTACCTTTGTTCATTCCAGCGCTACCGATTTTGAAACGATATGCGTGAGTGCAGGGAAGCGCGGGCTAGAAATTGAGCTCGACCCGAAAGACTTAGCGCTACTGACTCGCGGTCAGTTTGCTGATCTATGTTTATAGATTGTCGTCGTCATGATGATAAAACTATCGAATTACATACAAGAACGCCCGCTAGACTAATCTAGCGGGCGTTTTTATATCGAGTGTCTCGTCTTACTGATTCTGACTACTTCTTCAGGCCTAATGTACCACCAACGCGTTTTGCTGCTGGTTTATTTGGTCTGTTTGAATCTTGACTACGGTTTGCTGGCTTACCGCTTCTACGATCGTTATTGTCGCGGTCTGTGCGATTGCGATCCGAGCTGTTTCGATCTGAATTTGAACGCTCTGAACGAGAGTTCGATTTCCAGTTCTCGGTGTTGCCGCCGCTTTCACTATTCGACGAATTACGACCACGCTTTGAGTTTGGCGCATGGCGGAATTCATCCGCGTTATTACCACGGTAAGTGCGAGTACGGTTCTCGTTTTGATTACGGCGCGCTGTTGAAGTTTGGTTTTCTTCACGGCTATCAAAAAGTTTTGCGTCTGTCGCTTTGCGAATGCGTTGACCTTTCGCGTTCATTTTTGATGCATCTTCAGTACTTACAGAGCCTTCACACATCGCTAAAATTTCAGTGATCTCTTCGTCGCTCAGGTAGCGCCATTTCCCGTTAGGAATGCCGTCTAATGAGATGTTCATAATACGAACACGGCGCAGCTTAAATACCTCGTAACCCAATGCTTCACACATACGGCGAATCTGACGGTTAAGGCCTTGCGTTAGTGTGATTCGGAACGAAAATTTGGTTTCTTTCTCGACCTTACATGGCAAGGTAACAGTATCGAGAATATGAACGCCAGCGCCCATTTGCTTCAAGAACTCAGTCGTAATCGGCTTATCTACACGCACTACGTATTCTTTCTCGTGGTTGTTACCTGCACGTAGGATTTTGTTTACGATGTCGCCATCGTTGGTCAAGAAGATAAGACCATCAGAAGGCTTATCTAGACGACCAATAGGGAAAATACGTTTGTGGTGGCCGATAAAGTCGACGATGTTGCCAGGAATATCACGTTCAGTAGTACAGGTGATGCCTGTTGGTTTATTAAGAGCAATGTAGATCGGCTTCTCTTTTGAGCGAACAGGTTTATTGTCGATCTCAACATCATCACCGGGCAAGACTTTAGTACCCATTTCAGGGATCTTACCGTTAATAGTAACTCGGCCTGCATCAATGAGTTTGTCGGCTTCGCGGCGTGAGCAAAAACCAGTTTCACTGATGTATTTATTAAGGCGTTTAGCTTGGGATTCTTGTGACATGATATTCTCTTAGCGTTTCACAACGGAAATATAGATAAACAAAAAGCAACCTTTGGATAGTTGCTTTGAGTTGGGATTCGTTAACTGAGGACAATTTTAGCACTTGGTGTGAGTCTAGGCACGAAATATCGATCTTGATGCAATTCGCTATCAGTGTACTTATCTGTTTCAACCAGTTAACTGGTGCGTTTTTGATGGCGCTCTCTGTTCTCTAGCTTTTTCTCATTACTCTTTCTGAGCATAACGTAGACTGCGCCAGTGCCACCATGAAATTGCTGAGCAGAATGAACACATTGAACGTCGTTAATTTGCGTGAGCCAATTCGCCACGTAGCTTTTCATCATTGCTGGTGGGTTCGAGCGCTCACCTTTACCGTGAACAATGATAACGGTGCGAACATCCATTCTTAAACACTGGCGTAAAAATGAGAGTACTTCGTTACGAGCGTCTTTCAGTGTTTTCCTATGAAGGTCGAGTTTGGCCTGAATAGGGTATTTGCCTAAGCGCAGCTTTTTGTATACGCCTTCTTGTACACCATCTTTCTTGTAAGCAATGACGTCGTCTGGCTTGATCATTGGTGAGTAGTCTAATGATAAGTAGTCTTTCTCGTCGTCAGACAGCCACATAGCGGCTTCACGCTTAGCAAGGTGAGATTCTGTGACTCGGTGTACTTTCTGGTGTTCGGCGGTGTCATGGTTGATACGTTTAACATCGCCCATCATTTCTTGGAATAGATCTAAGTCGTCATCATGAGACATAGTGTGTATCTCAAGTTGGAGAAGGATAGGGTAAGTATACCTAAGTTGAGGCCGGGTTTAAAAATGAAAAAACCGGAGAAGACAATAAGTCTGCTCCGGTGCAAAGCGTTTTTACATCCACCCAAAGAAAATGATACTTAAAAGTAGATGACTTAGGCTGAGCGATTCTAGTGAGGAGATTTTTCAGTCATAACTTTGTAGATGAAGAAGCCTCCATAGAACATCATGAGACCCAGAGCCCCGAATATTACTATCATTGAAGATAGCCCCACTGCATTACCAAATAGGAGTTCTAGCCAAAAGTCCATGTGTATACCTCAAAGTTATATGACATGGCTCAGTGTATTAAGTAGCGTTATCAATTCACTGATCTGGATCAATCCTGTTTCATAAGTTAAATACTTGTTGGTGAGTGTGTGTTTTTCGTCACATTAGCCGTTGGGTTGTACGTCTTTTGTTCGAACGATTCGATATTGTAAAAAAGAGTGAAAAAAGCTCTTGCGCATAAATTCAGAATCCGTATTATACGCTTCATCGACAGGCAATCAGCCAGTTAGATATCTCGGTGAATAGCGCAGCTTGGTAGCGCATCTGGTTTGGGACCAGAGGGTCGGGGGTTCGAATCCCTCTTCACCGACCACATTAAAGAAAGCCGTAGCACTCTTTGTAATAGAAGGGGCTACGGCTTTTTTGCATTTCAGGATAAAGATAATCACTTGGTCAACGGGTTCGCCTGATGTTCAAAACAAGCTCTTCACTGACCGTATTAAAGAAAGCCTGCTCAATGAGCAGGCTTTCGTCGTTTCAGGGTATGGGAAATGGGGTTTGAACCTAAGTGGGGGTCGCCTGATGTTCAAAACAAGCTCTTCAACGCCACATTAAAGAAGCCGTAGACCATTTATTATAGAGAAGGGCTACGACTTTTTTGCATTTGGTATGTGCGTCATTCCCTAGAGTGGCGAAGGAGCGAGTCGGGAATCTCTTGTTGTTCTAAACATCCCGCATAGAGAAAAGGATTGACTCAATAAGTCCGTCCCAAATCTGTTTACTTCACATCACAAGTGATGTTCTTGATTGGTGTCTCTGAAGTAACAAAGCAAACATACGCTTCAACAGGATTATTTGGACCAATTCGAATGTAACCTGCCTGTACTTCATCTTCGTTAAAGGTCACCGAGTGAGAGTTACCCGTCTTGCCATCGTAAAAGCTTGCTTCAAAATTACCATTCATTTGGCTTGCGATACGGTTGCGTGTCGTAGACGTCGTGAAAGTAATATTCGCGCATCGCATGGGTGGCTTTTCAGTAATCAAAAACTGTCCGCTTTCTTTATCTAGCACGCCGCCTTTTGTATCAGGCTGAATGTCGATGGCTTGAAACTGTTCGATGGTACAAGTTTCTTTGGCAAACGCTGCCGTGGGCATCAGGATCGTGAGGGCTAAAGGTAAAGCGAAGAGTACTGGTTTCATGAGAACAACACCGTGTATAAAAAGAGCGAAAGATAATAGCACCGTTATGGTGCTATTAAATGTAATGATTCTGTTATTAAGGAAATGCTTTTATAACGAGAATACAATAAGGTTGAGCATCGTTAGCTTTTTTGGCTAGCCTCAAATTGACACTGAGCCTGTTGGCTTTGTGATTGTTGAGTGACATTAAAACCTTTCTCTTTTAACAACTGCAAAAGGTTACCTTCGCCAACTAGGTGCAAGGCGCCAACCACGATCAAATAATTCCCATTTGAATCGAGTTTCCAATCATTGGCGGATAGCTTGTTTGCCCAGTCGATATTGCGATCAGTTAAGAATGCTTTCTCGAGTTCAAGCGACATCTCAGACAGCTCTGCGAAGGCTTCCAGCTTCGCTAAATCACCCGCTTTCCAGCTTTCGATTAAGCAATGAACCACACGATCAGTTTGGTCAAATTCTTCAAGGCTACTGACTAACCATTCTTTACCGTCGTCCTTTTGTTTTGTCATCAGGTCTATTTGGAACTGTAGGGGCTCTAAACTGATTACCGGAACATCTTGGATCGTTGCTTTGTGAGCTAGTGTCGCATCAACGCCGCCGGCGGAGCCATAACCAAGGTTTTTTAGCTGCTGCATCTGTATGGAAAGAGAAGTCGCCCAAGGCGGTGAGCTAAGCAGTTGTTGCGTCGGCATCTCCAACGATTTTGATATGTCGGTTAATAATTGCAGTTGTTCTTCATTGAGCACATCGGCTGTGGTGAGTTTGTTGTGGGGATATACAACGCCATCAGACTTTCTGATATCCGTTTCGATAACTAACCCATCACTGTTTTTTAGCGCGTCGGTGATCGCTGAAGGAAGTGGGTACATACTCTCGTCCCCAACGTGCACGGAACCTAAGATAGTGAGTGTCAGTTCATCCTTTTTTGCTTGCCAATAAAGGGGCTCGGCGACCGCTTGCCTAGCTGAAAAAGCGAGAACGAATAAAACCATGTATAAGAATGGGCGCAAAGGGAGCTCCTTTAGGAAGTCTTAAACTCGTTAAAATCGATTTTGACGGTGTTTTTTAACGGTTTTTTTTGAGAACGATGTCACGTTGTTTGTACGAAAAGTATAACAACACCAACAAACTCTTAAACCTTTCTCAGTAACAACGACACGATTTTATGAAATCCTTTCAAAAGATTGTGATTCAATTCTCAAATATTACGTCAAAATAAAACTGACGGAACTGTCGATATCGGTAACTTGATGATTTTAATCAGGTTAATTTTATCAATATTTTTTAGATTTGAAGTCGATCACTTTATTAACTTGATTTAATTCACGGCGAAAAATAAGACCATATAGTTTATCTAACTTTTGAAGCGTTCTATTTTGCTTCTAACTCAATTTTTTAAATTTATGGGTGAATACGATGTTGAAGAGAAACTTACTATCTGTAGCAGTACTGGCTGGTTTAACGGGTTGTGCGGTAACACAAGCACCAGAACAAAAGGTGGTGAATGCACTGGCTGATAACCTAGATGTGCAATACGAAATTTTGACGAACCACGGCGCAAACGAAGGCATGGCTTGTCAGGATTTAGGCGCAGAGTGGGCATCATGTAACAAAGTGAACATGACTCTGACCAATGACGGTGAAGCGATCGATTCGAAAGATTGGACTATCTACTTCCACAGTATTCGCCTTATCTTAGATGTTGATAATGAGCAGTTTAAAATCACTCGTGTAACGGGCGACCTACACAAACTAGAACCTACAGATAAGTTCGATGGTTTTGCCGCTGGTGAAGAAGTGATTCTTCCACTAACAAGTGAATACTGGCAACTGTTTGAAACCGACTTTATGCCGGGTGCATTTGTAACGGCGCCAAACGCTGAACCTAAGATGATTGCTTCATTGAATACGGAAGATGTCGCGTCGTTCGTAACAGGTTTGGAAGGAAACAACCTTAAGCGTACACCTGATGACAACAATGTCATGGCAACAGCGGTTACTCGCTTTGAAAAGAATGCTGATCTGGCAACGCAAGATGTATCAACCACTTTACTACCAACGCCAATGTCGGTAGAAGCGGGCGAAGGTTCAGTGAGCATTGCTGGTGGTATTGCCCTACCTAAAGACGCATTCGATGCTGAGCAGTTCGCTGCAATTGAAGAACGTGCAGATGTGGTAAACGTAGATGTGAGTGGCGACCTACCTGTTAGTGTTGCTGTTGTTCCTACTCAGTTTACGGGTGATTTAGCGAAATCTGGCGCTTATGAACTAAGCATCTCGGAAGAGGGGATTGCGATTAAAGCGTTCGATAAAACAGGTGCTTTCTACGCCGTTCAGTCTATTTTTGGCCTAATAGACAGTCAGAATGCTGAATCACTACCACAACTGTCGATCCAAGATGCGCCACGCTTTGATTACCGTGGTGTGATGGTGGATGTTGCTCGAAACTTCCACTCAAAAGATGCCATCCTAGCCACGCTAGATCAAATGGCAGCCTACAAGATGAATAAACTGCACCTTCACTTAACGGATGATGAAGGCTGGCGTTTAGAAATCCCGGGTTTACCAGAGCTAACGGATGTAGGGTCTAATCGTTGTTTTGATTTGGAAGAGCAAAGCTGTTTACTGCCTCAGCTAGGTTCAGGTCCAACAACAGACAACTTTGGCTCTGGTTTCTTTAGTAAAGCGGATTACGTCGAGATCTTAAGTTACGCAAAAGCGCGCAGCATCGAAGTAATTCCAGAAATTGATATGCCAGCACACGCTCGTTCTGCTGTGGTATCAATGGAAGCCCGTTACACTCGCCTAATGGCGGAAGGTAAAGAAGCGGAAGCAAGTGAATACCGCTTGATGGACCCACAAGATACTTCAAACGTGACGACGATTCAGTTCTACGATAAGCACAGCTTCATCAACCCATGTATGGAATCATCGACTCGCTTTGTTGATAAAGTGATTACTGAAATTGCAGCAATGCACAATGAAGCGGGCATGCCGCTAACGACTTGGCACTTTGGTGGCGATGAAGCGAAAAACATCAAGCTAGGCGCAGGCTTTCAAGATGTTGATGCTCAAGACAAAGTGGCATGGAAAGGTAACATTGAGCTAGACAAGCAAGATAAACCATTCCAACAGTCTCCACAATGTCAGTCTTTGATTGCTGATGGTTCAGTGAGTGATTTCGGTCACCTACCTGGCTACTTTGCAAAAGAAGTATCAAAAATTGTTGCAGACAAAGGAATTCCTCACTTCCAAGCTTGGCAAGATGGCTTGAAGTATGTGGAAGAGGGTGAATCTGGCTTCGCTACTGAAACGACTCGCGTTAACTTCTGGGACGTTCTTTACTGGGGCGGCACTTCATCAGTGTACGACTGGTCAGCGAAAGGTTATGACGTAATTGTTTCTAACCCAGATTACGTATATATGGATATGCCATACGAAGTAGATGCAGCAGAACGTGGTTACTACTGGGCTACGCGTGCAACCGATACTCGTAAGATGTTTGGCTTTGCTCCAGAGAACATGCCACAAAATGCAGAAACGTCACTAGACCGTGACGGCAATGGCTTCAGTGGTAAAGGTGAGATTGAAGCGAAACCTTTCTACGGTTTGTCAGCGCAGCTTTGGTCTGAAACTGTACGTACTGACGAGCAGTATGAATACATGGTGTTCCCTCGTGTTCTTGCTGCGGCAGAGCGTGCATGGCACCGAGCAGATTGGGAAAACGACTACAAAGTGGGCGTTGAGTACTCTCAAGCTACTGACTTAGTGAATAAGCAGGCTCTAAACAGCGACTTTAATCGCTTCGCGAATATTGTTGGTCAACGTGAGCTGGCTAAGCTCGAGAAAGCGGGTATTGATTACCGACTACCAGTTCCAGGTGCTCAGGTTGTTGATGGTAAGCTAGCGATGAACGTTCAATTCCCAGGCGTAGAGCTTCAATACTCAGCTGATGGTGAAAACTGGCTGACTTATGATGAGCAGCAACGTCCTTCGGTTTCTGGTGAAACGTATATCCGCTCTATCTCTGAAAGTGGCGAGAAAGTAAGTCGAGTAACTTTGGTAAAATAATCGACAAGCAAAATTAATAGATGAGCTCCCTAGCTTTTATCTGATTCAGATAAGAGTGGGAGCTTTTTTTTCGTCCAAATCAAGTTAGCCACTTCTCTTAAACTGAAACATATAGAAATAGCCTTTATGTATATCGTCAACAATGTCATAAGGTGAGTTCCATCGCAAAAGTGACGCGCTTCTCATTATTCTCTTCGAAAAATAAGTCTCTCATCAAAAACTCTAAATCAGGTGTGATTCAACCAACTAAATCTAATTTCGCATCGTAAAATAATGTGATCCTGATCTGTACGTTTTTTGATCTTGAGTTTTTTATCAATTTTTATATTTTTAAGTGACTGATTTTAATGTGTTAAATAACTTGTTCTTTTTTGATAGTGAGAGAGATCACTCTGCTCATTCTTTTATTTTGAAACGCAAATTAATTCGAGCAACATAGATTTCATGCCAGGGAGGCAACTAACTACTCAAGCGGTGAAGGTGAATGATGTACCGAAGATGTGCCGCTGAAAAAATCAAACTAAGGCAGTTTACTATGAAAAAAATTATCGCTCTAAGTGCACTTTCTCTTGCTTTTGCTTCTAGTGCTTTTGCTGGTTCTTCTTACGTTACAGGTAACGTTCAATTTCACTCTGATTTCGATCCGTCAGCAACCTCTACCCTAGAAGCGGGCCACACATTTGATACTGGTACAACACTACTAACAGAGTTCGATGGCATCTCTCTAGGTAAGTACGACGATGACGCAATCCAAGATAGCGGTCTAGGTAACTCTCCGTACATTACTCTAGGTGTTGAGCAGATGTACAACATCAATGACAACCTATGGGTTGCTGCTGGTTACCACCACCTACTAAATAACGGTGAGACGGTTCAGTACCGTCCGCTAGTTAAGATTGGTTACAACTTCGATAACGGTATTTCTATCAGCAACCGTACTCGTTACCACGCTATGGAAGACAGCAAAGCTGACGACCAAACTCGTTTTGATAACCGTATCGGCTATGCAGTAAACGCTGAGCTAGCTCTAAGCTACAACAACGTATACGTGATGAGCGATGCTGATAATACTATGGACCACGAGCTTCGTGCTACATGGACTCGTCAAGGCGTTCAACCTTACTTTGAGTACCGTAACCAAGCTGACAATGCTAACAACGCATTCGTATTCGGTGCTTCTTACGGCTTCTAAGCCGATTCACTTGGCTGCTTAGTCTATTCGATTATTAGCCGAGTGAGCTTCTTCGCTAAATAGCTTTTTTGTTAAATAGCTTTTTGTTAAATAGCTTCTTAGCCAATTAGCGAGGAGAAATATAGCGGCACTAACAGCCCGGTTGGTGCCGCGACAAGATTTGCTTTACTGTCCAAAAGCAAAGAGCCTAGCAAGTAAACCACAGTCTTGGGTTTACTCATGCTAGGCTCTATTTTTATGACTTCTTTTAATTGCTTGGCGTTGGTCTAGTTAAGCTTTATTTTCCGTTGTAATGACGGTACTCAAACACCTGACCTTCTTCATTAAACGCATACACAGAATACTCGTCTTTCTTATCGCCATATTCCATGCCCGGTGAGCCCATTGGCATACCTGGAACCGCTAAGCCAATCGCATTGCGTGGTGGGTTTTCTAAAAAGGCTTTAACGTCCTCTGCTGGAATGTGCCCTTCAAATACGTAACCGTCGATCTCTGCAGTGTGGCAAGAGGCTAGTTTTTGCGTTACCCCTAACTTCTGCTTTATTGGATTCATATCATCGTGGAGCTTCTCTGTAACATCGAACCCAGCATCTCGCATATGTTCTGTCCATTCTGTGCAGCAGCCACAGTATGGAGACTTATGGTTTAGAACATCAGTCGCGAGAGCTTGTCCTGAAATTGCAGCGAGTGCTGTAAGAGTCATAATTTTACGAATCATGGTTAACCTCATGAATATGGTTTTTGTTGATATTAGAATGTGTGGGTTTGAAAAGTCTTAATCTGTTGGCATTGCTTACTACCGTAATTGACGACATCGCCATCGCAGCGCCTGCAACTACAGGACTAAGCAGAAATCCGAAAAATGGGTAGAGCACACCGGCTGCGATAGGAATACCAAGCGAGTTATAGATGAAGGCACCAAACAGGTTTTGCTTCATATTTCTTACGGTCGCTTGGGACAACTCGATCGCATTGCTTACTGATAATGGCGATGAGTTGAGTAGCGTCATTTGCGCACTTTCAATCGCGACATCACTGCCACTGCCCATTGCGATTCCTATATCTGCTTGAGCAAGAGCTGGTGCATCGTTAATACCGTCTCCGACCATAGCAACACTCTTATATTGCTGTTGAAGCTGAACAATATGCTGAGCTTTCTGCTCTGGAAGCACCTCCGAGATAACCTCGTCGATACCGACACTTTTACCAATCGCTTGAGCAACAAAATCGTTGTCGCCTGTTAATAGCACGGTGTGAATTCCGGCGGATTTTAGTTGAGCAATGGCTTGTTTGCTATCTATTTTTAATGCGTCTGAAATGCCCAATATGCCTTCGAGTTTTTGGTCAATCACAATGAAAATAGGCGTCCACGCTTGCGAGCGGCAAAGTTCGATAAAATCCGCGCCAATCTCAGTATTGATGCCTAACTGGGTTAGGTATTTAAGCGAGCCAACTTGCACGTTCTTGCCGTTAATTGTTGCCTGTACGCCAAGCCCTCGTTGGTTTTCGAACTCGCTATGAGGTAGTGCTGAAACTTGTAGGTTCTCTGCGTATTGGCAAACAGCTTTGGCGAGTGGATGCTCAGATCCCACTTCTACTGAATAAGCATAAGCCAGTAACTCTTGCTCTGTTAGATTAGAGTAAAAGGCCTGTTGAACGGTTGGTTTTCCTTGGGTCAACGTACCTGTTTTATCAAACACAACAGCATCGATCTTGCTGGCAGACTGCAATACATCCGCATCTTTAATAAGAACGCCAAACTCAGCCGCTTTACCTACGCCAACAGTAATCGAAAGTGGTGTGGCTAGGCCTAGCGCACATGGACAAGCGATGATCAGCACTGTGGTTGATACCACTAACATGTAACTGGCACTTGGTTGTGGACCTACAAAAAACCAAATTAAGGCGGCAACCGCTGCGATTGCGACCACAACCGGAACGAAAACGGCTGAGATAGAATCGGCAAGCTTGGCGATTGCTGGTTTACTGCTTTGCGCTTGGCGAACCATTTGAATGATTCGAGCCAACATGGTGCTTGAGCCAATTCCAGTTGCTTCAATGATTAAGCTGCCATCACCATTAATGGTACCTGCTGAAACCCCATCATCGAGCGATTTAACGTTGGGAAGCGGTTCACCAGTCAGCATCGATTCATCGATATAAGATTCGCCAGATACCACAACACCATCAACCGGGACTTTTTCTCCCGGTTTCACTCGTACTTGCATACCGACTTGAATCGCCTCTACGGCGATGGTTTGTTCTTTACCATCGACGATAACCACGGCTTTTTGAGGTTGTAAATTAATCAGTGCCTGCAAAGATTTGGTGGTGCGTGCTTTGGCTTTAGCTTCAATGTAGTGCCCTAAAGAGATAAGGCCGACAATCATTGCACTTGCTTCAAAATAGACATGACGCGATGGTTCTGGGAACCATGATGGAATCAGCACAACCAGCATAGAGTAGAACCATGCTGCGCCCGTACCTAAAGCAACTAACGTATCCATGGTCGCACGCTTATGCATGAGTGATTGCCAAGCGTTAGTGAAGAAGCTGCGTCCTGAAGTGGCTAGCAGTACCAAACAGACGACACCGATTAAGCCCCACGCCAATTGGTCGTTAAATGTAGCAATGGTCATGCTGCCACCGAACAGACCCCACGCCATCAGCGGAGCACCGATAAGCAGCGCGCTTACTGAATTCTTTAGTAAAGCTTTTTGGGTACGAAGTTGTTGTTCTTGCTGTTTTTGTTGTTGAGTCGCCGCGTCATCAACGAACTCGGCACCATAACCTGCGGTTTTTACCGATTCTATTAGCGCGCTTTCGATGACGTCACGTGTTTTAGACGTGAAGACCAAGGCTGTCTGTTCAGCGAGGTTGATCTGCGCTTGGTCGACGAACTCATTCTTTTTCAGCGCTTTCTCTACCGAAGAAACACAACTTGCACACGTCATTCCCTCAAGAACAAGGTGATAAGTATATTGGCTAGCTGCAGGTTTAGCTTGTGTCGGTTCAGCCGGCGTTGGTTTTTTATTTTCTTCTGAATCTGAATTAGATAAAAGGTCATTGGCTTCAGAGTAGGGAGCTGCGTGATAACCCACACTTTCGACTAGCTCAATAATCTCGGATTCTTCAAGCAGAGTAACCAACGACAATTCATGTTTGGTGACGTTTAGATTTGAGGCTTGCTCAGTTTGTTGAATCGCCTGAGTCAGTTTGCTCACACACTTACCGCAGCTAAGACCAGATAGCGAAAGGTGCAGTTTATTACCCATGCTATAACCAAGCGTCGCTAGTTGTTCGTTGAGTTGAACGTAACTAAAAGGAGTGGAAATATCGATGTATGTCGGCGATATGTCGTTGATCTTCGTATTATCGAGACCATCAAACAGTGTGCGGACTTTCTTCGCACATCCCATGCAATTTAGGCCGTTGAGTGCGGTTGTGTAATGCTTCATATCGATACTCCAATTCTCATCTACGCCCAACATAAACCTTACCGTAAGGGTAAGGTCAAACATAAATTCAAGAATTTGATCTTAGTGGCATATGAATGGGTGGGTTAAGTTTGTGGGATAGGCGAGAGTTAAAGAAAAGCATGGCTATAATTTACTGGCTCAGGCTATAGATTTGCTACATCGAAGCTGGATTTGGCCTTTCTACAGTCGCTTTCGCACAAGATCCGCGCATTAATCATTCACTACTGATTGTAGATTTAAGCGGTGGTGATAAAATAGCGCCCAAAATTTAGTGATATTTTTCTGTTGCAGGCTTTGTAATGGCAATCACTAAAAGAATCACCTACATAATCAAGGTATTTAAATGACGGTTAAAACTCGTTTTGCTCCTAGCCCAACTGGCTATCTTCACGTTGGTGGTGCACGTACTGCACTTTACTCTTGGCTATTCGCTAAGAATCAAGGTGGTGAATTCGTTCTGCGTATCGAAGACACGGACCTTGAGCGTAACTCTCAAGAAGCGGTTGATGCAATTCTAGAAGGCATGCAATGGATGGGTATGGAATGGGATGAAGGTCCTTACTACCAATCTAAGCGTTTTGACCGTTACAACGAAATGGTTGATAAGCTACTTGCTGAAGACAAAGCATTCAAATGCTACGCGTCTAAAGAACTGCTTGATGAGATTCGTGCAGTACAAGAAGAAAACAAAGAAATGGCTCGTTACGATGCGAACCACCCTAAAATTGTTGCAGCAAACGAAGCAGCAAAAGAAGGTGATGCATGCGTTATCCGTTTCCGTAACCCTAAAGAAGGCAGCGTAGTATTTGATGACCAAATCCGTGGTCGCATTGAAATCGCGAACAGCCAACTTGATGACCTAATCATTCGTCGTACAGACGGTGCTCCAACTTACAACTTCGTAGTTGTAGTGGATGACTGGGATATGGGCATTACACACGTTGTTCGCGGTGAAGACCACATCAACAACACACCTCGTCAAATCAACATCTACGAAGCACTAGGCGCGCCAGTTCCAACTTTCGCTCACTGTGCAATGATTCTTGGTGATGACGGTGCGAAACTTTCTAAGCGTCACGGTGCTGTATCAGTAATGCAATACCGCGATGAAGGTTACCTACCAAATGCACTAAACAACTACCTAGTTCGTTTAGGTTGGTCTCACGGTGATCAAGAGATCTTCTCTCAAGAAGAGATGATTGAATTCTTCAGCCTGAACGCAATCAGCAAGTCTGCATCTGCATTCAACACTGAAAAACTACTTTGGTTGAACAACCACTACATCAAGACTTCTGAGCCTGAGTATGTTGCAAAATACCTGCAATGGCACCTAGATGCACAAAAGATCGATACAACAAACGGCCCGGCTATCACTGAAGTGATCAAGCTAGTTGGCGAGCGTTGTAACACGCTTATCGAACTTGCTGAGCAATCTCGCTACTTCTACGAAGATTTCTCTGAGTTTGAAGCCGGCGCAGCGAAGAAGCACCTACGTGGTGTTGCTAAAGGCCCACTAGAGCTTGCTCTTGCTAAGGTTGAAGCACTTGAAGAGTTCACTACAGCAAACATCAAAGATGGTGTGATTGCAGCAGTATGTGAAGAGCTAGAGATCGGTATGGGTAAAATCGGCATGCCACTTCGCGTAGCAGTAACAGGTGGCGGTCAGTCTCCTTCTGTTGATGCTGTGATGGAGCTTGTTGGTAAAGAGCGCGTAATCGCTCGCATCAAGATGGCTCTTGAGTTCATCGCAGAGCGTGAAGCTAACGCTTAATTGAGCTTTTGCTAGATTCAAAAAAGGGTCAGTAACTTGGTTACTGACCCTTTTTATTTGTCTCGAGTTTTAGCTAATAAATAAGCTTAAATCTTTTTGAAGATGATTGAGGTGTTAATTCCGCCAAAGGCAAAGTTGTTGCTCATCAGATATTCAACATCCAATTCGCGACCTGAGCCCGTGATGTAATCAAGCTTGCCGCAGCGTTCGTCGATGTTCTCAAGGTTCAATGTTGGGCTGAACCAGCCTGAATGCATCATCTCTAGGCTTAACCAAGCTTCAATCGCACCACACGCACCCAGCGTATGACCAAAGTAGCTTTTCAATGAACTGATTGGCACTTCACCAAAGATGTTCGCGGTCGCATTACTTTCTGCAATATCGCCTTTATCTGTTGCCGTTCCGTGCGCCGAAACATAACCAATTTTTTCAGCAGGAAGCTGTGCATCTTTCAGCGCTTTTTCCATACAGATTTGCATGGTTTCCATCTGAGGTTGAGTCACATGAGCGGCATCGCAGTTGCTGGCAAAACCGATGATCTCAGCGTAGATCTTTGCGCCACGAGCCACAGCATGTTCATACTCTTCAAGAACAAGTGTACCTGCGCCTTCACCGATAACGAGGCCATCGCGCTCACTGTCGTAAGGACTAGGGGACTTCTCTGGTGTGTCGTTTTTTAAACTGGTAGCAAAAAGGGTATCGAAAACGGCAGACTCAGTTGGGCATAGCTCTTCGCCACCACCGGCCACCATCACAGTTTGGTAGCCGTGTTTGATCGCTTCATAGGCGTAACCAATCGCTTGGCTTCCTGAAGTACAGGCACTGCTGGTGGGAATCACACGACCGCGCAGGCCAAAGAACAGTCCAACGTTGACCGCAGCTGTGTGTGGCATCATTTGAACATAGGTGGTTGCTGTAATTGCTCGTGTCGATTTCTCGTTAAGCATCACGCCAAACGCACCAACCGCATCGGTACTGCCGGTTGAAGACCCGTAGGCAATGCCAGTTTCTCCGTTAGTCAGAACATCATGTCCAATCAACCCGGCTTGTGTTAAAGCATCTTCAGTCGCGACAGTGGCTAAGCGAGAAACCCGACCCATGCCTCGAACCTGTTTGCGTTTGTAGTGTTTTGGCAACTGGAAGTCATCAATAGGCGCAGCTAGCTTAGTGTTGAGGCCATCATACTGCTCAAAGCTTGGCATATATTGGGTGGCATTTTCACAGGCTTTTAGTTTCGGCTCGATGTGCTGCCAGTCATTACCAAAGGCAGTAACACCAGACATGCCAGTTACAACAACGCGGCGGGTCATACTAGGCCTCCATTAACTGAAATTACTTGGCGAGTGACGTAGCCTGCAATATCAGACATGAGATAACTCACAAGGCCTGCAACTTCTTCTGGCTCGCCCATGCGGCGCAGTGGAACTTGGGGAAGGGCATGATCTTTCACGTGCTCATCAACCATGCCGGTATCAATTAAGCCTGGAGCGACACAGTTTACCGTGATCTTGCGTTTCGCTAACTCTAAAGCTAGAGACTTAGTTGCGCCAATTACGCCCGCTTTTGCTGCGGCATAGTTGGTTTGGCCGCGGTTACCCATGATGCCGGATACCGACGCCAGAGTAACGATTCGCCCGCCTTTGCGTTTTTGAACCATTGGCATCACGCACGGGTGAAGTACGTTGTAGAAGCTGTCGAGGTTGGTATGGATCACGCCATCCCACTCTTCTTCAGTCATGGCTGGGAATGCTGTGTCACGAGTAATACCCGCATTGTTCACCACACCATAGTAAGCGCCATGCTCGGCAATATCTGACTCAAGCGTTTCGCGACATTCGCTGCGATTGCTGATATCAAATTGGATGAGACGTCCTGCGCCACCCAGTTCGGTGATCGACTTTAACGTGTCTTCAGCACCTTGCTTGTCACCCATGTAATGAACGGCAATTTCAAATCCGTCTTTCGCGAGTTGAATAGCGATCGCTTTACCAATGCCTTTGCTGGCACCTGTGACTAAAACCTGACGGGTCATGATGGGCTCCTAGTTTTCATTTCTTGTAATTTTTGTTCGGTCGGAACGTAGACATTGAGTTGGCATTGAGCCACTAACTGACCTTGGTCTTCGACTCTGGCGGTAAACACGGCCATGCCACTGTCTTCCATCAGTTGCTCGGCGTAGATATTAAGGGTCTGACCTTGAGTAAACTCATCACACAGTGACTTGTAACGGCGAGACCCGAGTAAGAATCCGATTGGGGGAGTGGTGCCGTTTTTCAGTGCATGATATCCAGACCATGCCGCTACAGACTGTGCCATAAACTCGATACCCACATAAGCGGGTACGGTTTGAGATTCAGCATTAAAGAACAGATTATGAGCTCCAATATCGACCTGACAGTGAATCGACAACGCCTCTACGCTGATAGCACGATCGATTAATATCATCGGATCATCGTGTGGAAGAAGTTGGTCTACAGAAGGGATATCAGTCATTTACTACACCAAAGATCAGGCTAATGTTGTTGCCACCAAAAGCGAACGAGTTGCTTAAGATGTTCTTTACTTTAAGTTTCTGGGAACAGTTTACCAAATCAATCTCAATATCTTCAGCTTTATCCTGACATTTTTGTAAGGGAAGCGGTAAGTCATATTTTAAAATATGCCATGCTATTGCAGCCTCTATTGCACTTGCGGCTCCAAGAGTATGCCCGGTAAGAGGCTTGGTGGAACTGACGGGAACCTTGTTTGCAAAAATACGATGAATGGCTTTGCTTTCCATTGAATCATTGAGTGGAGTTGCGGTGCCATGAGCATTGATATAACCGATGTCTTCAGCTTGTAACTGAGCAGAATCTAACGCTTTTATCATCGCTTGTTCAGCGCCGTTCCCTTCAGGGTGGGGCGCTGAAATATGGTGTGCGTCAGAGCTATCACCACAGCCTAACAAGGCAATGCTAGGTATATTCTGGTTTGTATTAGCAACATTCAGTTTTGTTTTGCTGAGCAACATAAACGCCGCCGCTTCACCGATGTTGATACCATTTCGAGAGGCACTAAACGGTTTACAATGTGTGGTTGAAAGTGCTTCAAGGCCATGAAAACCATTGAGCGTCAGCTTACATAAGGTGTCGACACCTCCAACCAACACAGCATCAGCCATTCCAGAATCTAACAAGCGTTGAGCGGTAAGAAAAACACGGCCGCTTGATGAGCAGGCGGTCGAGATTGCGTAGTTTGGCCCTGTTAATGAGCAATATTGACTAACAAACTCAGAGGGATTCCCTAGCTCTTGTTTGGAGTAGTGATAATGCTCAGGAAACTCACCGTTTGCCAATTTATATTTGAAAGCGGCTTCACCATCAGAAATCCCCGAGGTGCTTGTGCCGATAACAACAGCAATTCTATCTGCGCCAAATTGTGATTTTGCTTGCTCGATAGAGTCTTGGATTTGATTTAGAGCTGATAACGCCAGTTGATTGTTACGAGTGGCGTATTGTGCGAGATTGGATGGAACCTCAGGCAGTTCGCCCGCGACCTTACCCACGATAGTGTGTTTACCATCATTCAGCATATCGCTTACTTCAACCATGTTCGATTCACGCGTATCTTTGAGGCAGCCATGAATGTCAGCAACGCTTGAGCCTAATGCGGAGTGGAAACCACAGTCTTGGATATAAATAGGCATAGTATTCAGCTCTTACTTGGGTTATCGACAATCGTTGAGTTCAACGTTTGTATGGTGATGGTGTAGCCTTGAATCAAATGCTTGAAAACAATGTCTCCAGAGAGCTTCGGTTCATTGGCTCTTGCTTGATACTCGATACGAATAATGGCTTGTTGGTCGTCGTCAAACACGGTTCTTGTATTGTCAGTATCGACTAGATGCCAACCTATGGTTTGCAAAGGCTGAGTCCAGGCTTCAGTCGGCCATAAGGTCAGCATCAAATTAAATAGCACCTGTTCAGGTTGTGGCAAAGTTGCGCCAAGCCCAGACAAAACCTGCGTATTAATCACTTGATTTTGATATTGCAGCGATAGGATGCGAGTACCCCAAGAAGAAAATCCCGCCAAAACCACTTTATCCGCTGTCACTTCGACTTGAACAGGAAGTTGCTGCGTATCGGTTTCCCACGTAGCGCTAATGAGCTGACTGGCCGTGAGGGAGTATCCCAGTTCAGCTGGCAATGGTAGTGCTAGCTCGGTGTCATTGTTGATAGACACACTTGCACCAGTTGGCTGCTGAGAAACCATCGAGCAGGCACTGAGCAGTACACCCACTAGCGTGACGAAGGTTACCTTTAATGTCCTGATCATCTAAAAACCTCTCGAGAAGTTGGTCTTTCTACGTTTTTGCTATTGTTGATCGCGAGTGGCGAAAGTAGCCACGCGATAAAGATCCCTGTCAGAACAGTAACACCGAAGCTATGAATTGCATGAGTCTGACTTAGTGACAATAAGCCAAATGAAAGCAACGTCGTGAGACCCGATAGGGTAATCGCTAATAAGGTGCTTAGTGATTTCTTCTGCTCAGCAAAGAACAGGGTATAGTCGATACCAATCCCTAAAATTAGAATCAGTCCAAGCAGGTTAAACAGATTCAGTGTTGAGCCTAAAATGCCCGTGACCGCTAAACCTGCGACTCCGGCAATCAATGAAGGCAACAGCATTAATAGGCTTTGCTTAACACCGTAGCGCCAACCTAAAACCATCCAAATAGCGGCCAAAGCTATCAATAATAGCTCGGTGATCTTGACTCTGTATTCCGCAAAGAGAGCGGAGATTTCATCGGCTTTATTAAGGTATTTAACACCTTGTTGCTGAGCAAAGCTTGAATCGAGCCATTGAGAGAACAGAGCTGAGTTTGTAACGTCTTTGATCAAAATGACTGACGCCGCTTGTCCATCGATAGGTTTTAACCAAAGTGGTCGAACAGGTTCTGACACCGGTGATTCCAAAAACCCAGATACCGTGATTGCTTCGAACTTAGGTAATTCTGGAAAGCTAGGCCAACCAAGAGTGTTCTGTAAGATATGGCTTTGCTGGCGATAGAGTTGTTCAACCAATTGATAGTTATCATGCTGGTCTTGTTTACTTAACAACTGCTGATTGATGCTGCGATATCCTGAGATACCTTGGCTATCGATTAAAGAGTCTAAACTCGCGGTGATTTCTGCCAGTTTTATGAGTAGCTTTTGATCGCTCTTAGCGGTCACCAGCAGCATATTTTGGCCACTGCCTAATCCTGATATCTCAGTAATGGCTTGCTCTTGCTGTTTGAGTTGATCAGGCATCGCTTGAAGTTGGCGAATATCGTCGTCGTAGCGAATTTGACTGAGTGATATCAAGCTAACGACAGTCACTATTAATGGTAAGCCAATTCTAAACTTTTGGTTGCTCCAGAGACTTAACCAAGTATGCCAAAGCTTCGACAAGGGAAGCGGGCGTTCTTGGCTTGGTTTTGCAGCTAAAACTGGGTACCAACACACCACGCTGGCGTAAGCCGCAATAAGCCCAATCGACGAAAACAGAGCAAGTTGCTGTAACCCCGGGAAAGGTGCCACCAACAAACCTAGGTAGCCAATCAAGCTGGTGATCAGACCCAAGGTGATCGCAACGAGAATATGTTTCAACCCTTTGTCGCTTTGCCATTGATTACTCGCCGCCAAACGATCGGTTAGGTAATGAAAAGAGTAGTCGATGGATACGCCAATCAAGCTGGCACCGAACACCAAACTAAATAGGTGAACCTTGCCGAAGATAGCGACGGTGCTTGCAAGCGCAACCAACAACCCAGTGCTGATGGAGAGCAAGGATAAGGCAAGTGGTAGGGCACTACGAAACGTCAGCCACACCAATAAAATAACACCGGCTAATGAGCCCAAACCAATAGTACTGATTTCTGATTTCGCGCTTTCGGTGCCGTAATTTGCGTAGAACACCACACCGGTATGCTGCACTTTGACGCCAAACTGCTTTTCGACCTCGCGCTCAATTGAATCAAGATCGGGAAGTTGCTCTTGAATGGCCAAGCTATAAGGTGAACCCGCCAGAGTCGCCGTGACCAAAATATGAGTTTGGTCATTAGATTGAGCGGTGAGGTACCCCTCTTTCAGAACAAAGTTACTTGATTGAACGCCAACTGCGCTGATGTAGTCGCGAAATAGCAGAAATGGATCCATCGACAATTCGGCTGCAGTGACGCCTGAGAAAGGATTGTACAGAGATTGGATGACATATTGAGCTCGCGAATCTGGCGAGTGTGTCAGTGTCTCTTTTTGTTGTTGGGTCAGCAGTTGAGCTCGGTGACGAAAGTAGAAATCGCTCCACTGGCTTTGGGTGCTGGCGTTGATTTTGCCTTGAACTTGCTTAAACAGAGTTGGCTGACTTGAAAAAGCTCTTTGGTTGAGAGCTTTTTCAAAAGCGTCGGTCGCAATCATGGCTTGGTCGATGTCGGGGGCGCTGATGATAAACACTACTTGCTCGCTCATCGAGCTGGATATCTGCTGAAAGGCTTGCTCTACCATTGGGTCTTGCTGGTTTTCTGGTAGTAACTTTAGAATGTTGCTTTCAATCGGTACCGACGAAGAAAAAGCGAATTGTTTGATTAACAATCCGCTAAATAGTACTACGATAACAAGCCAAACAAGGGCCAGACTAGAGTTGGAATTGTTGCGCTTCAGCATCTGATAATACTTCCGGTAGATGGCTTAATTGGCTAAATTCGATCACCGTGCTGTCTCCACGAATCTCTCTCAACTCAATACGTTCAATATCATTTTTACCTTGCAGCGTAATGGCTTCAAACACCGCGTTCATCGGAGCACTTTTCGGCTTTAGAGTGAGTGTCCATCGTGTGTCTTGTGAACTTGCGTTTGCACTTTCATCAGTGTTTGTAGTGGTTGCAGGCTCAAAGTCGAGTGAGAATTGTTCTTGGAGTTTTTGCGTATCCCCGTGGAACACCGATAAGAATATATGGCTGAAATAAAACGCCATTGGGTTTTCTTTGTCGGTGATGATTTTAGCGGGTTGATCAGCAAACCTTTGGCTCAGTTTGTTATCGGTTAGCACCAAGCTAACAGGAAAAGGGGTAGTTTGTGTCCAAAGCAAACCATTCGACTTGTCTAATAGGAAAGTACCTTGTGATGTTAGAGGCTGGGCGAACATTTCCATGTTGCGCGTTTGGGTGAACTCACCATGCACTATGTTGTTTGCGCTTAATACTATTTGCAGATCTGAAATAGAACCAACCGTAGCTGTACTTTCATTAGCAATAACAAAACTACTCGCCATCATTGAGGCAAGCCCTAGTAATGCGATGCTGATGTGTTTGCGACTGCGTTTAAACAGACTCATGTTTCACCTGCTGCTGTGTGTTAGATACTTGAGATGGGTCTGATTGTTGGTCGCTTGGTTGCTTCTCAGTTGTTTGGGGTAAGTCGCCAAACTGGTGCCAGTGCTCGACTTTATCTGTAAACACTTTCGGTGAAGCGAAGCACATCTCTTGTTCTTCAATGGTCACCGCAACCTGCATTGTGTGGGCGCGTGTCATGCGAGCACCTGTGTTGGCATCGTGAATTTCGTAGTCAACACGCAGGCGGTTTTCCCATTCAGTCAACTTAGCCGATACCTTGATCTGATGATTGAACGGTATCGCCTTAATGTACTTTACACGCGTGTCGATGATCGGCCACATGTAGCCCGAATCCTTCATCTCATGGTAGTTGTACTCAATCTTATCCATCATGATGCGCCTAACTTCTTCAAAAAACCGGAAGTAGTTGCCGTGATAGATCACGCCCATCGGGTCGGCATCTTGGAATGAGGTAATCAGAGTCACCTCAGATTGTAATGGATGAAGGATTTCAGACATAAATCGCTCTCAACAATATTGCGTAAAGGGTTGGCTACTTTATGAAGTTAGCTACTTTTGAGGTTAGCTACTCTATGAGTAAAGTGACCAGTGCTGACTTTGAATACGAGCAATGAAGTGGCGTAGATCGCCTTCAAGTGGTCGATCTTCTACGATAAATTCAAACTCTTTGAGCACTTCGTCGCGAATGTGCTTTAGGTTTTCACTCATGTGGTGCTCATCAAGCTCATTGTGGCGCTTACGAAGTTCAAGTGCTTGTGTACCCGCCAGAAGAGATGCTGCCGCAACTTGTTCAGTCAGTTCCAGAACACGTAAACAATCACGAGCTGCGATGGTGCCCATACTGACTTTGTCTTGGTTGTGGCACTCGGTTGAACGAGAGAACACGCTTGCCGGCATTGTGTGTTTCAATGCCTCTGCTGTCCAAGCTGAAACGCCAATCTGCACCGCCTTGAAGCCGTGGTTGATTGGCTTACGTTCGCCTTCTGCGCCTGTTAGGTTAAATGGCAGACCGTTATTGAACTTGTAGTCCATCAACTGCGCCATTTGACGGTCAAGTAGGTCTGCAAGGTTGGCTACCGCTGTTTTTAGTGTATCCATTGCCATTGCGATATGGCCACCGTAGAAGTGTCCACCGTGCAGTACGCGCTCATTGTCGCCATCGATAATCGGGTTATCGTTAGCGCTGTTCAGCTCGTTCTCAATCATTTGGCGTAGCCAAGGTAGAGAGTCTTGAACCACACCAATAACATGTGGAGCACAACGCAGTGAATAACGATCTTGTAGGCGATCACTGTTGCGTGGCGGGCGATCGGCTTGCAGGTCATCGCGCAGCCATGCAGCAACTTGTTGTTGACCAGGGTGAGGTTTCACTGCGAACAAGGCTTCATCGAAGTGGAAATCGTTGCCTTGCATACCCACAGACACCATTGCCGTGATCTTAGTCGATAGTTGAGCTAGGTATTCTGCGCGCTTGTAGGCGATACAAGCCAGAGCCGTCATTACTGACGTGCCATTCATCAATGCTAAGCCTTCTTTTGGCTTAAGCTGGATAGGGTTAATCCCTAGCTCTTTGTAAACGTCACTAGTAGGGCGAACTTCACCTTTGTAGATAACATCGCGCTCACCAATCAGTGCTGCCGCTAAGTAAGACAGCGGCGTTAAATCGCCACTGGCACCAACCGATCCTTCTTGAGGAATACGTGGTGAGATATCTTGGTTGATCAGAGTAACGATCTGGTTGAGCAAATCATGAGTCACACCAGAGACACCTTGCGACAGAGAACAAAGGCGCGTTGCTAATACTGCACGAGATTGTTCGTGAGACAATATTTCGCCTAAACCACAGCCATGAAAGCGCGTTAGATGCAATGGCAATTCATCAACAAGGTTTGGTGGAATTGCTACGGTACATGAATCTCCGTAACCAGTTGTCACGCCATAAATCACGCCTTCTTCTTTCAGTAGGCGCTCTAAGAAAGCGACCCCACGGTCGATCTTAGATGTGAAGGCTTCACTTGAGTTCATCGAGGCTTTTGCGCCTTGTGAGATAGCGACAACATCCTCAATCGTGAGGCGTTCGGCACCAAAGGTGATGCTATTTGGATTCTTTTTCGTCATGGTGCTTGCTCAATGTCCAAAAATTAAAAAAGTTGTACCACTGAAGCGGTGCTTTCAGTGTGTAGTGCTCAAGTCGGTCTGCGTATTTTTGCACGACTTGCTGTAAATATTGTTCGCGAGTTTTTCTGGGTAGTTCTACCTTGTCGCTAAAATGCTCGAAATAGACATTAAAATGCGGCTTAGATTGTGAGTCATCACGTAGCCCAAATAATAGAAATACTGGCGCTTTGAGAACAGAGGCTAACATAAATGGCCCTTGAGGGAAGGGCGCTTCCTTACCCAAGAACTCAGCCCATACTGAACGGCTCTCTTTGCTGGTGGAGGTTCTATCGCCAACAATCACAATCCACTCACCTTGTTCCAATTTCTGTTGCAACAAGATAGCAGTATCAGGCCCCATTGAAGTTACCTGAATCAGGTTTAAATCAGACTGCGGGTTGACCGCTTTCATCACCGAATTAAAACGTTCAGCGTGCTCGGTAAAAACCAGTGCATTGATTTTGATGTTTGAGTGTCTGCGACCTAAAGCGCGGCACAATTCGATGTTGCCAAGATGAGAACCTAGGATTAGCACACCTTGCTTATTTGCCACCATGCTCTCAAATTGTTCTTGACCATGAATCGTCAGGTTATCGACCGAAAAATCCCCTTTCCATGCAGCCAACTTGTCTAGCATGGTATGGCCAAACGAGAGCAGATGGTTATAACTGGTTAATTCCGCTGGTAACTCAATATTCTGTTGTTCAGCGTATGCCTTAAGCTGAAATAGGTACTGTTCTGAGGCGTTTCGTGCACGTTTGCCCGTTAGATGGTAGTAACGCATCACACCGCGTAAAATCAGATTAAATACGCCTCGGCCTAACAAGGTATAAACGGCCAATAACAGTTTGATTCCCAGCACAGTGCCGCGTTCTTGAGTACGTGACCAATGGGGTTGTTCTGAACCTATCTGTTCGGAATTTACCTGTCTTGAATCTGCCGAGGAATCTTGGCTATTTTCAGCCGATAACTTCTTCGCTGAATCCGACTTGAAATGACGCGCGATCAGTTTTGGTGCTCTTGGCAGCATGCCGAAGAACAGTCGCGTGTGCATCCAACTGATTTTTACGTTGTCCCACAGTGCATCGAAATGAGAGATACCATTCTCTGGGTAGATAACACGCGTTTCAACGAAGTCGATATCGCAGCCTTCCCAATACAGGCGAACCAGAATCTCGATATCAAAGTCCATTCTCGAACCGACATCGTATTTATTCAGTACGGTTTGCGTCTTATCGATTGGATACGCTCTAAAGCCACACATGCTGTCTTTAATTGATAAAGAAAGGGTTTCTATCCATACCCAGATATGTGTCGCGTAGCGTCCGTAGAGCCTTGCCTTAGGCACGCTCTCGTCATAGACCGGCTGACCCGAGATAAGTTGCAGGGGCTTAGTTTGTGAAGCTTGGATTAATGCGGGTAGGGCGTCTAGGTCATGTTGCCCATCAGCATCAATCTGAATGGCATGACTAAAGCCGAGCTCTTGCGCTCGCTTAATGCCCGCCTTTACTGCGCCGCCTTTGCCTTGGTTCTGATCAAGTGTTGCCAAAGTCACGCTTGGGCTATCGGCAAGTGGAGTCAGAAACTGTTTGGTCTCGAGTTCACTTCCATCATCAACAATAATGATCGGAAGTTTGAAATTAAGAAGTGATGAGACCACCGAGGGCATGGTTGCGCCGTGGTTAAAGCACGGAATTAGGAAGCAAGCCTTGTAGTTGCTTTCTTCAAGTGCGTGTTGAGAAACAGCCTCGGCGCTATTCACTTTTCTCTCCCAGCTTCATTTTGCCTGAAGAGTGAGTTTGTTCGCCATTGTTCGACGTGTAACTAAAGCTCAATTTATCTTTGTCAGCATCCCACTTGAGTGACAGCTGAATGGTCGAATCAGGCAGGATCGGCTCTTGGAACTTGATGACTTCCATGCCTTTAAAGTAACCAGGGACATTCAGCTCTTGAACTGCATAGTGAAGTGCCCAATCAATCTGTGTAACACCCGGAAGAATAGGGAAGTTCTTGAAGTGCCCCTTAAAATCGGTGATGTCCCCAGTAACATGGAGTGTCAAAGTCGATTCTTTCTCTATAGTGTCAACAGCAATGACGTTTGGTTTTCTCTTATCCATGGCGCGTGCTTAGAATCCTTGGGCTGAAAATGGGTGTTGTGACAAAAATATAAAAAGACAGTCTCAGTGTAAAACACGATAAGCGATTTCTATGATTTTACGAGCTGCTCTATGTGAGAGGTTAACCGCTTACCTTGGCTGTTGAGGGGAATCTCGTCAACAACACGATATTTTCTTGGGATGGCGATCGGTTCTAACCACTTTCTCAACTCTGAACGCAGCATCAACCAGAATTTACCTTTACTCATGGTGGCGAGTTTCGCTTGGCCTTCCTCTGATAATACCAAAACCGACGCTAAGATTAAGCGCTCAGGTTCTTCAAATGGAATCACCACGCACTCACTGATCCAAGGAAGTTGCTCTAGTCGCTTTTCGACTTCAACCAGTGATACTCGTTTTTCTTCTATCTTGATCACTCGATCGGTTCGGCCTTTCAATATGAATTGATTGCTCGAGACCATTTCGCACTCATCGGCGGTTTGATACCAGTTGTTTTTGTCGATGTACGGCGACAATAACTTAATGCAATTCTCACTGTCGAGACTAGCCTCAATACAGTCAAAAAGCTGCCAAGGTGTTTGAGCGCTCTCTTGCTGACGAAATGCGATACCGCCGGTTTCAGTGCTACCAAAAACCTCGATGGGCAAATGTCCTAACAAGTTAAGTGCTTGGTGAGCCGATTCGGTTGGTAAAGGGCCACCAGAAGAGAACACACCAGCTAGCTGTGCAGGTTTTGTCTCGTGTTTTAATCGCTTGAGTAGCGCAGGGCTACTGATCAGCACGCTCTGTTTGTTAGCGTGAGATAGGATTTGTTCAGGGTACTCAAGATTGTGTCGAGCAAATGGAACACCAGAACAAAGTGGCCATAAAATTCGGAACAACAGACCATAGATATGTTGGTGTGAGACTGTACTGTGGACTCGGTTGCCCTTAAGTAAATCGCCCCAGTTTTTATCTAGCTGAGCGATTTCAATATCTAGGTGCTCTAAGGTTTTGTCTATAGCTTTGGGCGTACCACTTGAACCTGAAGTAAACAGGGTCAAGTGGATGGCTGCCAAATCAATGGGCGCAAGATTATCGATTAGAGGTTGTTGTGCTTTGGGGTTTGAGTCCAATAAGTTTTGGATATTGCGAACATCACTAACCTCAACTTCACCAATCGAGTCATCAACTAACAGGCAGTCAAAATGTTCACTCAGCTCGGCAAGCGCACAGGGCTGGTAGTTGCCCGGTAAGATGATGTGTTTTTCGCTGACGGCGCATGCCAAAAAGGCCACCGAAAATAGGTAGCTGTCTTGGGTGCAAATCGCAACTCGTTGAAAAGGGGATGAAGATAAAAGGTGTACGAGTTGAGATAAGTCGTCGTTAAATGTTTGCCAAGTAATCTCACTATTGTCGTCAAAGCAGACAATAGATTCAGGGGCTCGGTTTTGACTGAGGAGTTCAGACAATGAGATGTAAGATACGGTTTGGGTCATAACAATTTAACTCTGACGAATGCGCTGTCTTACCACCCACTCTCCTGCAAAGAGTAACCCGGCGAACAAATAGCTGAGTAAGCCATTGTATAGGGTCCAGATTTCAAGAGGCTGGAAGCAGGTATAAAAGGCGATAGAGCCATTGATAACAAAGAATAAACACCAAACTTTGGTGACTTTTCGTGTGTAATCAACGCCACTTTGCGGAAGTTCAGGCTCTTGGAGTCGAGCAAGACGTTCGATAATGCTTTGCGGTTGCCATAGGCTTGAAGCGAATACAGCCAACATACAAACATTAACGATGACTGGATAATAGGTTAACCAGCCATGCTGTTTGAAGGCTAACCCTAATGCCAATAGAACAATTCCGGCACTTCCACTGATCCAAGCTAGGTGTTTTAGCTCTTTGATCTTAGCCTGACTGCCGGTGAAAATGCGGACAGCAAAGATAGCGGCTAAGACGATACCAACGGTTTGTAGGCCAAACTTGTTGAGTCCAAAGTAAACCGCTATTGGATAAGTGAAAAGTATGATTGCCGACAATAAAGTCAGCAGAGGACGCATTAGGCGTCCTTCAATAGTTCAACCACAGACTCCACAACGTCATTAACGGTGCGTACTGCTTTGAACTCTTCAGGTTTGATCTTCTTACCCGTTACGTTCTGTAAATGAACGACCAAATCAACCGCATCAATGCTGTCTAGGTCTAGGTCGAGATAAAGGTGTGCTTCAGGCGTGATATCTTCGGCATCAAGCTCAAACAGCTCAATAAGCGCATCTTTAACCTGGTTGTATACTTCTTGTTGGTTCGCTTGTGTCATAAAGATCTGTCTAGTTGTTTGTTTGAGAAGAGATGTAGTTCGCTAGATTTTCAACTGACGCAAAGTGCTGTCGAGTGTTTGAATCGTCGGCATCGATAACAATGTTGTACTTTTTCTTGATAGCAAGACCAAGCTCAAGTGCATCGATAGAATCTAGTCCAAGTCCATCACCAAATAGTGGAGCTTCTGTTTCAATCTCATCAATGCTCATGTCTTCAAGGTTCAATGCGTCGATGATCAGTTGTTTCAGTTCGTTGTGTAATGTTTCCACTTTGGCCTACTTAATGCTTTATCTGAATGCTGCTTTAAGGGGGCGATTCTACATTATGCGATGTATTTTCGAAATGCCGATATCGCCGGTTGTTTATTGATGAGCTAAATGTTTTCTTCGGAAGGGAATATAGTATGTGCAAGATGATGATTAAGGCGTCTTGCTGCCGAAGTTAAGTTATTTGCATTTTCAATAAATGGTGCGACTTCTATTTTACCTTTCACCGCGATATGAAAAAAGGGTTTCGTCGCAGGAACTTGATACCATTGTTTCTCTTTCGTTAAGAATGTCGGAGAAACCGTAATATGAATCACGCGTAAATCGGTTTGTGTTCGAGTAGCAATTTGCGCCGCACCACGTTGTAAGGATGGTTCAATTCCCGGCGTTGTGCGAGTTCCTTCGGGAAAAACCAGCAGTACATTGCCACGAGCGAAACGTTCTTCACAGCGTTCTAAAAGATCGTCAGGTGCTTGATTGGGTATATAACCTGCCGCTTTAACGATCCTCTTCATAAATGGGTTTTCCCATATTGCCGCTTTGACGAGGCAATCACATTGAGGAAGTTGAGAGGCGATCAGCACATAGTCGATTAAGCTCGGATGGTTGGCAACGATGATGCAGTTGCGATCTTCACGTAGCAGCTCGGCACCATCAATTCTGTAATCAATTGCGCCTGTGAACTTCATGATTTGGCAAAAAGCATTGAATGAGAAGCGAATCAGTCGCTGAACTTTGAGCTCTCTTTGAATGGTGTTTGATGTGGTGAGTGCGATCGAAGGCAAGATCAAAAAGCTGAGAACTAAGCCTCCCAGCCCAAAAGTGGTAAAGCAGAACCCTGTCGCAAACACTCGCCAATATTGGTCTAACTTGCTCATAGCTGTGTTCCTGTCTTGGCGTTATTTATCCACGACCAAGTTTGGTGCTTGCCAGCAACAGTCCACTTATTTGTACCCAATAAGATATGTTGGAGCGTTTGTAGCCCTTGTGGTAACCCGGAAGATGCTTGGTTGGCTTCTACTGTTCTAGTAATAGAGTATTCACCGCCAGTCGTGAGCACTAAACCCAGAGCATAATCGGCATAGTACTGAGTTTCGTATTCTTGATAAAGCTCAGGCAGCGGTTGGTCAAAGTCGATGACTAAGACACGATGCGATGGGTATTGGTGAAGATAAAGGTAAGCTTCAATCAGGGCGTTATGAAAGGTATCTTGCCCAGCAGCGATAGAGGTCAGTGGAATCGGCGCTTTTGCGGCAATCGTTGTGAGACCAGCAGCGGTATTGTGCACCGACTGCGAGAACGCCATTGGTGAGGCGTCATCACCTTCTAAGATTGATTGAATCAATGTGGCAGTTCGGTGCAGCTCACCATGTCGGCTGGCAAAAACCAGAAAATCAACCGAGGTGTCTTTTAATAGAGTCAATGCGGTTTGGACGGCAAGCTTACTTTGCAGGCTCATTCGGCGACGCATCATCGGCGGGATGGCTTTAAATTCAGTTGAGCCATCTTGTGGCCAATCTAAATTTGTACTCCATGTTTGCCATTCGGCAACGGAATTGAGCCCCGCAGAATTTGCAGACCATTTCTCAATATTAAACGACATTAATTGGGATTGATTTGACATAGAGTATTGATTTGCTTTGGGTCTAACTAAATACTATGCGTGCTTATAAATAAACACAGGTAAGGAATTTAAATGAAATTACTAAAAATAGCCGTTTCAATGTTATTCATATTCGTTCTTGCAGGGTGTGGACGTGTCCAACCTGTAATGAATGTTGAGGATACTCCAGTTGCACTTAATCTTCAAAGTAAACAGGTGAAATCAGCTATTTATGAGTCTGCTGAAAACCGAGGCTGGTTGGTTTCAGAAATAAAGCCTGGCTTGATCCGTGCAGAACTGTATGTTCGTTCACACCATGCTGTGATTGAAATTCCTTATAGTGACAAGTTTTACTCTATTCTTTACGTTGAATCAGAGAATTTGAAGTACGACGATGGTGAAATACACCGTAATTACAACCGTTGGGTTAATAACTTAAACGTTGATATTAAACGTAAGCTTGCACAAATGGCAGCTGAGTAATCCTCTATTATTTAAAGTTAGGTTTTTCGTGTCGGAATATAAATTAGATCCATTCAACGCATTAGAAGCAAAAACAGAAGCGCAGAAATTGTCTTTCGCTCCCATTGTTTTTCATACTGCCCGTACACTTCGTGATTTAGGTATCTTGAAAGCGTTAGATGACGCGGGTAATGATGGTTTACCTGCAGAGACTCTTTCGGAAATAACGGGTGTATCTGAGTACGGCGTAAAAGTTCTGCTTGATATGGCGTTAAGTGCTCATATTGTTACTTGGGACAAACCTAACTATAAAATGGCCAACCTTGGTTTTTACCTTCTGCACGATGGTATGACCAACGCAAACATGGATTTCACAGCCGATGTTTGTTACGCAGCGATGATGCATCTAACCGAAGCGATTGAAGAAGGCACACCTGCCGGCCTGAAGGAGCTGGGTGATTGGGAAACCATTTACCAAGGCTTGTCTCAATTGCCAGAAAAAGCCAAAGAGAGTTGGTTTAAGTTCGATCACTTCTATTCGGACCGTTCGTTCCCTGTTTTGCTTGAGAAAGTCTTCAGCAAGAAACCTAAATCGCTAGTGGATATCGGTGGTAACACCGGTAAGTGGGCAATGCAGTGCTGCAATCACGATTCAGATGTTGAGGTCACGATTGTTGATTTGCCGCAACAGCTAGAAATGGCAATGGCAAACGCGACACAACATGGCCATCGAGACCGAGTGACTCCATTCCCAGCCAACATGCTCGACAAACAGCAAGCGCTGCCGACGGGTGCGGATGTGTGGTGGATGAGCCAGTTCCTTGATTGCTTCTCGCCAATGGAGATTCTGAGCATATTAAAGCGTGTTCGCTCTCATATGTCAGAAGACGCGACTGTCTATATCCTTGAACTGTTTTGGGATGCACAGAAATACGATGCGGCTTCTTATAGCTTAAACGCGACGTCTCTCTACTTTACCTGCTTGGCAAATGGCAACAGCCGTTTTTACCGCAGTGAAGATTTCTTAGAGATTGTTGAAGAAGCGGGTTTCGAAGTGGTAACTCGTACCGACGATATTGGTCTTGGTCACACGCTTCTTGAATTGAAAGCTGGCGCGCAATAAAAAATAACAAACATGGCTTAAATTAATGAAAAAACTGTCAACTCAAGTAGTGATCATCGGAGCTGGGCCATCAGGGTCTATTGCCGCGTCTTTGCTTCACAAAAAAGGCATCGATGTACGAGTGATTGAAAAGAGCCTTTTCCCGCGCTTTTCTATTGGTGAAAGCTTGTTACCGGCTTGCATGGAAGTGATTGAACAAGCTGGCATGAGCGAAGCGGTGGCTGACGCTAACTTCCAATTTAAAGATGGTGCCGCTTTTCGTAAAAATGGCGTGTACACCGCGTTCAATTTTGAAGATAAGTTCTCTGCTGGGCCGGGAACCACGTTTCAGGTTCAGCGAGGGGCCTTTGATAAGGTGTTAGCAGACACAGCCGAAGCACAAGGCGTTACTATTGATTATCAACATGAGTTGATGGGTATTAACTTCACTGAAGACAGCACCATTTTAGACGTACAAGTGCTTGATGGAGAACACTATCAGCTAGAAGCTCAATACGTGCTGGATGGCAGTGGATTTGGTCGCGTGCTACCTAAGATGCTTGATTTAGAGGAGCCATCATCGCTTCCTCCACGCAAAGCTATTTTTACGCACATTAACGATCATATTGCAGAAATTGATACCAATCTAGAATATGACCGTAACAAAATCCTGATCTCGGTGCATCCAACCAACCCTGATGTCTGGTACTGGTTGATTCCATTTAGCAACGGTGTTTCTTCGTTTGGTATTGTCGGGGAGCCTAAGTTCTTTGAATCATACCCACAAGATAAGATTGCCGCGATTAAGCAACTGGCAACAGAAGAGCCGGGTTTGGCTGAGATACTGGCAAATGCAGAGTATCCGAACCCTGCGGGCGAAATCGGTGGTTATTCTGCCAACGTAAAGCACCTGGCAACAGACAAGTATGCGCTGCTGGGTAATGCCGGTGAGTTTCTTGACCCTGTTTTTTCATCAGGCGTGACGATTGCGATGAAGTCAGCTCAGTTTGCCGTTGAGTGCGTAGAAAAACAGCTCAATGGTGAAAGAGTTGATTGGGATCGTGATTATGCAGATCCATTGATGACCGGAGTAAACACATTTAGAACCTATGTCGAGGGGTGGTACTCAGGTACCTTGCAGGATGTGATTTTCTATCAAGACCCCAACCCGAAGATTAAGCAAATGGTGTGTTCTATTTTGGCTGGTTACGCATGGGATCAAAGTAACCCCTATGTGAAAGAATCAAAACGCCGACTGACGACACTGTCGGAGATATGCCGAAGCTAGGTGGTCGATTAAGGTGTAGCAACATGCTAAAGCATCATAATGATAAAGCCTATAAATCAAAACAGCCGCAATGCGGCTGTTTCTGTATCTGCTAAATATGGGAAGCTGATTCTTAGCTTACTCGCTTTACTGAAGTTGATACTACTTCAGGTCGATGCTGTTCAATCGTCCCATAAAGATAAGTAACTCAATCACATCTTTGTGGGCTTCAAGCAGCGCTCGTTTGGTTTGGCTGTAGGCCGCAAGTCGACCGTGCTTCCTTATAGAACATACTTTGGTTTTGTATTTGTATTCACCACTTTCAGAGAATACGCGCCACTTAGCGATGTAGCATTCATCGCGATGTTCAGGATCTGTCTGAGTAGGGTTTGGCTTGAATACTATTTTAGGTTCTAAACTGTGCGGCAAACGTGTCATCAGATAGGGCTCTCTAAGGACTTTTGGCCAAAACTTTCCCCAGAGCTTTCTGCCAAGCTCATCTCTCAACTTGATGGTTTTCTTTAGTGCTTTGTCTTCACCCATACGAACAAAACCGACAGAACGATGTAACACCGTATCTTCGGGAGTATGAATGTGGATTTTAAAAGCGGTTTGGCCTTTCGATATAAATCGATAACCGGTCGCACCAATTAGATTATTCTGGCTCATAGTTTGCTAAATGATGATTATGTTATTAATAAGGTTACGACAAATACGTTAAAACCGAAACTAATCATCATGAAAAAAATAAAGCCTTAACAAAAGTGCTAAGGCTTTATTAGAAACTATGAAGTGAGCTTGTCGCTAACTACATGATTTTCTGCATTACATCACCAATTTGAATGCTTCCAGCAAGGCTAGGTTGATCAATCGTGAGCTCGGCTTCATTTTCATACACGCGAGAAACCGTCAGCGTGATATCACTTTGAGAGACCTTATTACGTGGCAAGCCTCGTTGGTCGATAAACGAACCGGTGTGCCATAGTTGCAGTTTGTCACCTTGTTGCACGCCATGCATTCGACCTAAATCAATGGTCACAGTGTTACCAAATACTGCAGCCACCTCTGGAAGCGTGATTTTACATGATACTTCTGATTCTAAGTCCAACATAATATTGCGGCTGACGCGAAGCATCATACTGCCGTAGGTTGATGCCCAGAAACGAGCACTGCGCGTATCAACCTCACTGGTCTTAGCAAAAGGCCATTTTGCCACTTCACGGTAGCTACGGTTATAAACCTGATGACCTGTCTTACCGTCAAAGACTTGCATCTCTAACGCAAACTGGCGGTTTATAATGTCGTCTTTTAGAAGCTTGGATTCAATGGTCGCAGTTAAATCGGTGATATCACCGCCGATAATGTACTGTGCTCCCGTGTCTTGTGCGATCATTTTGATCACTTCCGGTCGACGCTTGTCGATATCGTAATTGGTTGTGCCAACAGAAACAAAGCTACGAGATTCTTGCGCCAGTTGTCGGTCAACGACATGGCTAAAATCATCACCAATATTATAGATTCTGCCCATTACAGCTTGTTGTGGGGAAGTCACATCAATGTTGCCGACCAAAAATGTTTTCTTATATTGGCTCTCATGGCAAGCATTTGCCGAAGGGTAGATGTCGATCCTTGCAGTGATCATTATATTGCCACTGCGTTTCTTCTCTTTTTCTACCAAGATGTAGCGCACTTCATGATTGGTAAATTGAAACTCTTTCTTCTTCGCGTCGAGGTAGGGCGTGAGGTTAGCAATGCTACCAATGTCAGCACCAGAGAACTGGATCGCTTTGTATACCGCGTCTTCCAGCGCATGGACTCTTGCGGCTTCCTCTGACGATACGATGGTTGCTGTACCGGTAACTTCATACCAAGAGGCATGAGCACTGAAGCTTATGGTTATCAGTGAACTTATTGAAAATAAGTAAGAAATTATTTTTTTCATCTATTCGTTACCAGTTGGGTATAAATATTGCTTAACAAATAACTATAAGCTTGAAGCTGACTTAAGTGCGTTTTTCTTAATCTGAACCATTAATGAAAAGCAAAGACTGTTCCAACATTGTAATCCATTGAAAAGAATAATGGTGAGAACATATTGGAATAGGTAGCACTAAACATATCTGGAGATTAGAGAATGAAAAAATGGCTCGTAGTAATGAGTGTCATGTTACTGACATCATGCGCTTATTCGCCGATCTATAACGGCAAGTCTGAATATTCAGGCAGTCAGTTTATGTTGATGGACAGCCCTCGTCATACCATGGACTTTTTCGTGGAAAGTATGACTGAAGATTTGATCATTTCGAATACGAGTATTTCAGCAAGAACCCCAATTGCGATTACTTCGTTTGTTGACCTGCAACACATGGACACAACAAACTGGCTAGGAAACTCGGTATCAGAAGGCTTCATTCATCAGTTTCAGCGTCGTGGCTTCAAGGTGGTTGATTTTAAAACAACCGGTTCGATCCAAGTCACCCACCAAGGTGATTTTGCATTAAGCCGTGATTGGAAAGACTTAGCTCAAGAGCAAGATGTCCAGTACGTGCTGACAGGCACTATGCTTCGCCAAGAGGGCGGTGTTCTAGTTAATGCTCGTGTGGTAGGCATGCAAACTCGTATTGTGGTTGCCTCCGCGCAAGGCTTTTTGCCAGCGGATCGTATTGGTCGAGATCTAGATACTCTGAACAGCATTCGAACTCAAGATGGTGTCATTATTCGTTCTGATCCAACGATGACTCAGCCTTACACCGTTATTCTTCGCCCCTAGGAGTTCGAGATGAAGAAGTTAATATTTGTTGTTGCCGCTTTGCTGCTTGTTGGCTGTCAGCCTCTGCAAAACATGAGGCCAGACGATTACTTAGTTGCCGTTGGTTACGCGAGTATCAGTGAGCAAAAGGGACGTAACGACGAGGAAAGGCGCATTCGTGCGATGAGAGCTTCCAAGATCGATGCTTATCGTGAACTTGCTGAACAAGTGTATGGCATGCGAGTGAGCGGCCGAGCAGAGCTTGAAGATCAACGTCTTGGCACTGAACGTACTTCTGGCGCAGTTGATGGCGTAATCCGTGGCGCAGAAGTGGTGCGCAGCTACCCAGTGGGTGATAGCTATGTAACAGAGCTCCAATTAGATATCCGTAAGATGGAACAGCTACGTAATTACGGTGAAGTTCAGGCAGTGCCTGAGAAGAGACAACAAACGTTGTTCTAGTTTTAGGAGCATCCAGTTATAGTTTACCTAATTATATTGGCTGCCACTCGCTTTCCAGATGGCGTATCGGCAACCAATAACGGTTATGACTAAGAAAGCGGCAAGTATGAAAATACTTGCCGCTTTTTTGTGTTTATCGTTTATTAGGGGCATTTACAGGTTTAGAGAGACTTTGACGGTGTAGCGAGAAGGGTAGGCTGAGATACAGATACAGATACAGATACAGATACAGATACAGATACAAGCAAGAAGGGTGTTGTGTGAAGAAGATTAGCCCAATTAAGCTTTTACATTGGTTCCCAGCGTAGAAATCGTATGCGTTTGGCCACCGGCATTGTAAGTCATCCCAATTTTACCATGGCTTTGCTGCATCATATTGCTGAGTTTTTTGAAACTGAGGTGTGCTCGATTCAAGGCTTCGCCATTGACTAGGTTCGCTTGGTGGCAGTCGCACACTATGGACTTGATGGTCGCGACTAATTGAGCAAGTTCAGGGTTCTCGGTCAATTCTGAGATATTGGTATGGGTAGCAATTCGTTGATCGGTTGATCTTAGCTGTTCAACAAGGACCACTTTTTCTTTGGCGATTCGCTCAATATCGTTTGATTGTCGGCTCGTAATAGCGGTTTTCTCTGAACTTAGTAATTCAGATAAGGCTTTGGCATTTTGAAGTTGAAAATTAACTAAATCTGCTAGTGCCGCCATAACGTAAACCTATTCATAACCTCGTGTACTTTAAGATAATAACTTCAATGAAAAGTTAGTGTTTTCTTAAAGGCCTTTTAATTCATCTTCGAACTTGATCATGTTGTCAGCCAGTTTCTCTGGATCGACAGTGTATGAACCATTCGCAATCGCTTCTTTTATTGCAGCAACTTTTACAGAGTCAAAGCTTGGTTGTGCTGCCATGTCTTGATGGAGCTGACCAATCGCTTTGCCTTGTTGGCTTAGTGAAACCGCGTCTTTGCTTGCTGGTGATTTAGTTGACACATCAGAACGTGATGCCTCAGAGCTAGAATCAGAGCGTACTGTTGATCGGTTAGTGGTCGTTAGGGTTTGCCCTGAACGAATATTATCAATGCCTGCCATAGTTAAGCCTTTTTCTTCAAAAATGGGAACCTGTACAGTCAATATCGACCAAGGGTTCGAATACTTTAGCAATTTTTAGCTCAATAGTCGAAAAGGGACAAAACACCACAGTCGTTATATTTTGGCGTTAAAGTTGAGAGCAAAATAACTAACGATACCGTCAATTTAGAAGTAAAGAGTTAAAAGTAAACCGTGACTTCAGACATGCTGGTAACAATACCTTCAATTATACGCTGTGATTTGTCATTTTTCACTCTTACTTGATCACCCATTGAGCCATCCGTAAGTGCAGTCCCTTTGGTGGTAATGGTCATGCCACCTTTTACTGCCTGTATGATAACCTTCTCGTTTCGGCATACGACACAGATATCGCCTCTTTCGACAACATCACCTGGCCTCAGGTTCTTTTTTACCTTAGCGCCGATCACTTGTTGGGGAGCGGTGAAACCTTGGCGACGAAACTTGTTAAGCGAAATCATAGCGGTGGTGACATCGTATTGACCAACGATTTCGCCTCTTGCTAGTGAGCGTGTTGTTGTGACTAGTGGTACTGACATTGAAAGGCGTACCGGCACGTAAACTCGCCACTCATCAGGAACACATTGCACTAAAACCGTAATGCTACTGCGGGTATTGCTGGTGGTTGAGGCGCTGGTATCTAGAGGAATAGGGCAATCTGTTGCTTTGATTCTAGAGTCCACATTTGCTGAGTTAACAAAGAGTTCGCCGCCTTGTGGCTGCTCAACTGTCTCTAGGATGTGTTGTTCCGCCGCAGACTGAATCATTTCAATTTGCTCTGGAGTCGCAGCTTGTACAAAAAAACTAAACAATATTGATAAAATGCCGATAAACTTAGCGACAGTTTTAAAAGTAGCTCTACACATTGCTATGGAAAAAAGCGGCAGATTTGTTTTATGATATATCATTCCGTTTCTCTAGTGGTTCGTAGCCTGCAGTAGACTAACACTTTTTATACAAAAAAGTTTGATATGGAGATGAGCTCATGACGGGTATTCTTGATTCGGTGAATCAGCGTACGCAACTCGTCGGTCAAAACCGATTAGAATTACTAACCTTTCGCCTAATGGGGCGTCAGCGTTACGGCATTAATGTTTTTAAAGTAAAAGAAGTACTTCAGTGCCCTAAACTGACAAAAATGCCAAACTTGAACCCACTGGTTAAAGGTGTAGCACACATTCGTGGCCAAACGATCTCTGTAATCGATTTGAGCTTAGCGATTGGTGGCCGTCCTACAACGGATGTTGAAAAGTGTTTTGTGGTTATTTCTGAGTTTAACCGAACCATTCAAGGTTTCTTGGTCAGTTCAGTAGAACGCATTATTAACATGCACTGGGAATCGATTCTTCCGCCGCCAGATGGTGCAGGCAAAGCCCATTACCTGACTGCAGTCACCAACATTGATAATGAGCTGGTAGAAATTCTTGATGTGGAAAAAATTCTAGCGGAGATTTCTCCTGTTGATGAAACAATGGACAGCAAAATTGCTGAAGAAATCGCAGAAGTAGAACAAGGTAAAGAATTGGTTCGTCGTATCTTGATTGCTGATGATTCAACCGTTGCTCGTAAGCAGGTTCAGCGTGCGATTGAGTCGATTGGTTTTGAAGTTATTTCGGTGAAAGATGGTAAAGAAGCCTATGAGAAGCTGGTGGAGATGTCATCAGAAGGCAGTATTTACGATCAAATTTCATTGGTGATTTCAGATATCGAAATGCCAGAAATGGATGGCTATACGCTGACTGCTGAGATTCGTCGTCACGCCGAACTTAAAGATCTATACGTAATTTTACACTCATCATTGAGTGGTGTATTTAACCAAGCCATGGTTGAGCGTGTAGGAGCTAACTCCTTCATCGCGAAGTTCAACCCCGATGAGCTTGGTGCAGCGGTAAAAGCTGCGTTAACTAACTAAAAGAGACATTAATGACTGCTATAACAATAAGTGATCAAGAGTATCGCGATTTCAGCCGTTTCTTAGAATCTCAATGTGGCATTGTATTAGGTGACAGCAAACAGTACTTAGTGCGCAGCCGTCTAAGCCCATTAGTAACGAAGTTTAAGTTAGCTTCGTTGTCTGATTTGTTGAGAGATGTAGTAACAGGTCGAAACCGTGAGCTGCGCGTGGCTGCAGTCGATGCCATGACGACGAACGAGACACTTTGGTTCCGTGATACTTACCCGTTTGCTGTGCTTGCGGATAAACTTCTACCGGAAATAGCGGCAAATAAACGTCCTATTAAGATTTGGTCTGCGGCAAGCTCTTCAGGCCAAGAAGCATACTCAATGGCAATGACGATTCTTGAGACTCAAGCTCGTAAGCCAGGTATGTTGCCAAATGTATCGATTACCGCAACTGACATCTCAGCAAGTATGTTGGATATGTGCCGCACTGGCGCGTACGACAACCTTGCATTGGGACGTGGACTTTCTCCTGAGCGTCGTCGTACTTTCTTTGAAGATGCGGGCGATGGCCGTATGAAAGTGAAAGATAACGTTAAGCGCATGGTGAACTTCCGCCCTCAGAACCTGATGGACAGCTATGCATTGTTAGGTAAGTTCGACATCATCTTTTGTCGTAACGTGCTGATTTACTTCTCGCCTGATATGAAATCAAAGGTACTTAACCAGATGGCAAACAGCCTGAATCCTGGTGGCTACCTATTATTGGGTGCGTCTGAATCGCTAACAGGCTTAACGGATCGTTTTGAAATGGTTCGCTGTAATCCAGGCATCATCTACAAATTAAAGTAATGAGTGGCACCAGTACTAGGTGCAACGTTACTGCCTAATTTCAAAACCCAGCCAAGTGCTGGGTTTTCTTTTTCCGGCTTAACCTATATCTTTAAGTCAGAGTGACATTCCAATTTACTCTATTTTTTGGCTTGTATATTGCAAGTTTACCCACGAGTAACCTGTAAAAGTATTGATAGCCCGCTTTGTTTTAAAAGTTGGTATATATATTGCTTTGGTTATCTCATAACAGTCAGTTCTTGAGTTGAGGTTTACATGGCTATTTCTTTTGACAATGCTTTAGGCATTCACCAGCACACAGTTGGTGTACGTGAGCGTAACGCTGAGGTGCTTTCCACCAATATCGCGCAAGCAAACACGCCTGGGTATAAAGCAAAAGGATTAGACTTTAAGAAATCGCTGCAAGCGGCAAGTTCTGGGGCAAGCATTGGTCTTAGCCGTACGGATGGTCGGCACATTTCTGCCTCAACAACGGTGAACGGGGAAACGAAGTATCGAATTCCTACCCAACCTGATACAGGAGATGGCAACACGGTTGATTTGGATTTGGAAAGAAACCTTTTCATGCAAAACCAAATTAGGCATCAAGCCTCTCTCGACTTCCTAGGAAGTAAGTTCAAGAATTTAACTAAAGCGATTAAAGGGGAATAATTAGATGAGTTTATTCAATGTATTCAATGTGACTGGTTCTGCGATGAGCGCTGAATCTGTTCGTCTAAATACGACCTCGAGCAACCTTGCAAACGCGGACAGTGTAAGTAGTTCTGCTGAAGAAACTTACAAGGCTCGCCACGCAGTGTTCGGCGCTGAGTTAAATAAAGCACGCAACAGTGGTCACACTGTGCCTGTGAAAGTATTAGGTATTGTGGAAAGCGATAAGCCGTTGAGCGCGGAGTACAACCCAGATCACCCATTAGCGAATAACGAAGGCTATATCTACAAGCCTAACGTGAACGTTATGGAAGAAATGGCAAACATGATTTCGGCATCACGCGCGTACCAAACAAACGTGCAGGTTGCTGACTCGAGTAAACAAATGCTGCTGCGTACGCTGCAGATGGGTCAATAAGGATAAGGAGGTAGCACATGGCTGGAATCAACAACAATGTTGGTCAAAGCGGCTTGTCCTATGTTGACCAGCTGAAGAGTCTTCAAGATGGCGCGAAAAAGCCCGACGAAACAACAGGTAAGCAGGATCTTAAACAAGAAGACTTCTTATCTTTGTTGACTAAGCAATTAGCCCAACAAGACCCTTTTAAGCCGGTTAGCAATGACCAGATGATTGCGCAAATGGCTTCATTTGCGACCGTAGATGGCATTGGCAAAATGAATACACAGTTTGAAAGCTTGAATTCATCAATGACTTCTAACCAAGCATTACAGGCATCCTCTTTGGTTGGCCGCGATGTATTGGTTCCTGGTGCGGCAGGTGTGAAACCCGGTGATGGCGGTATGGCGTCCATGGTTAAGCTTCCTCAGGCAATGGACAATGTAATCGTCCGTGTTGAGAACGAAGTTGGCCAATTGGTTCGCACTTTTGATATCGGCTCTAAACCATCAGGCGACACACGTGTTGAATGGGACGGAAAAGACGAAGACGGTAATCCATTGCCGGCTGGTAAATACAACGTGAAAGCGTCGGGTTTACTGGATGGCGAGAACACAGAGTTCCAAGTTTCCAGTTATGCGAACGTGAACAGTGTGCTTCTTGGTAAGGGCGATGGCAACGTACTACTCAATCTGGCTGGTTTCACATCGCCAGTACGACTTGCTGAAGTACTAGAAGTTGGTAAAGCGTAACGCTTTAAAAGAGTGATTATGCTAGCTAGAGAGATTAGGAGAATATTGGAATGTCATATGTAGCTTTAAGCGGTCTATCCGCTGCACAACTAGACCTGAATACAACCAGTAACAACATTGCGAACGCAAACACATTCGGCTTTAAAGAGTCTCGTGCGGAGTTTGGCGATGTTTACTCAAGTTCGTTATTCACTAACGCAAAAACGACGGCAGGTGGCGGTGCGCAAGCTAGCCAAGTGGCGCAACAGTTCCATGAAGGTTCAAGTATTTATACTAACAACCCAATGGACTTACGTGTAAGTGGTACAGGTTTCTTTGCAGTATCGAAAGACCGTATGGTACCGGAGATCAATGAACTCACGCGTAATGGTGCATTTCACCTAAACAAAGACAACTACATGGTTACTGCTAACGATGAGTTTCTTTTAGGTTACGATGTTGATCCAAATTCGGGTGAAGTTCTTTCTTACGCGCCAAAGCCACTCGACATTCCTGCTGAGTTTGGTAAGCCAAAACAGACAGAAAACATTGAAGTAGGGGTTAACCTTCCTGCAAACGGTGATCTTAAAGACCCGGCTGCATTTAACTTCAAAGATGCTGACACTTATAATCGTGCAACGTCTTCGACGGTATACGATTCTATGGGTCAGTCTTACAAGTTAACGACTTACTACCTCAAAGATCAGACTCAACCAAACACTTGGCAGACGTACTACACCATGTCAGATGAGAACGGTGAAAAGCCGGTCAATATTACGGGTGGTGATGCGACCAATGCACAAGGTCATGTTGGTCACACAATGAAGTTCAACAATGACGGTACGTTGGCGAGCCTTAACAATGGCCAGCCAATTAACTCTGAAGCACTAGGTGCAGGAGCTAACCCAATTGATTTGAACGGTGCTGATCCAACGCAAGTACTTAAGTTTGGTCTAGATTCGTCAACTCAGTTTGCTGCTCCATTTGAACTCACTAAGTTCGATGAAGATGGCGCGACAACAGGTTTCTTAACCAAAATCGATTTCGATGAGTACGGCAGTGTTTTAGGTACTTACTCAAATGGTGAAAACGTGATGCTTGGCCGTGTAGGCTTGGTTCGTGTACCCAATGAGCAAGGCTTAGATAAGAAAGGCGGCACTCAGTGGGATTCTACTAATGACTCAGGTTCTAAAATCTGGGGTGAATCGAACAAAGGTTCATTTGGTAGCATCAACAACGGCTCGCTAGAGCAGTCGAACATCGATATGACTCAAGAACTGGTTGATTTGATTTCTGCTCAACGTAACTTCCAAGCGAACTCGCGTTCTCTAGAAGTACACAACCAACTGCAACAGAATATTCTTCAGATTCGTTAATCGTTTCCAGCGTTTGAATCATCTGCGAATACCCAATTCAATGTTATTGAATTGGGTATCGTTGCTGAATTTGATATGGCTGTTTGCCGCCCCTATTGCCGCCCGGTAATGCCTCTGGCAACAATTATTCCTCAATGATCCTTTGACGATCACCCCTCTCCGTTCTTTTTCTATTTAAATTACTGATAAATAACAGTAAAAAATATTGGCACAGTGTTTGCTTTATTAGCCCCAGAAGATGATTTTTTGGAGCAAAATTATGGATCGCGCACTGTTTCTTGCCATGAGTGGCGCTAAGCAAAATATGCAAGCTTTGCAGCTACGTGCTAACAACCTTGCCAACGTAAGTACAACGGGTTTCCGTGCTGATTTAGCACAAGCACGTTCAATGCAAGCGTACGGTGAAGGCATGCCTACTCGTGTTTTCAGCATGACAGAACGTCCGGGTCATAATTTCGCACAAGGTAGTGTGGTCACCACTGGCCGAGATCTTGATGTCACTATTCAAGGTGATGGTTGGATTTCAGTAATGGATAACACAGGCCGTGAAGGTTTAACGCGTAATGGTAATCTAAAGGTTGACCAAAACGGTTTGTTAACCAACGCAAGCGGTCACCTGGTGTTAGGTGAGAATGACGCGCCAATCACGCTACCTATTCCTATCAGTAAAGTAGAAATTGGTACAGATGGTACGATTTCGGTGATTCCTCAAGGCGCTCCAGCTGAAGAATTAGCGATTGTTGACCGTATTAAACTTGTACGCCCAGACAACCAAAGTTTGTTTAAAGATACGAATGGTCTATTCCGTTCGAAAAACCCAGATCAGGCATACGAAGCAGATGCAGCGGTAACGTTGCTTAAAGGTGCTATCGAAGGCAGTAACGTAAATGCTGTAGGTGAAATGACCAGCCTAATTGACTTGCAACGTCAGTTTGAAATGCAGGTCAAGATGATGAGCACGGCAGAGGAAATGGACAAGTCGTCTGATTCACTGCTTCGTATGAGCTAATAGAATTTAAAGGAATTTGCTATGCATCCAGCATTATGGGTAAGTAAAACAGGTTTAGACGCACAACAAACCAATATCTCAACGATTTCGAACAACCTTGCCAACGCCTCGACCATTGGTTTTAAAAAGAGTCGTGCGGTATTTGAAGATCTGTTCTATCAGAATATCAACCAGCCAGGTGGCCAATCGTCTCAAAATACTGAGCTGCCTAGTGGCTTGATGTTAGGTGCAGGTTCAAAAGTAGTCGCAACTCAAAAAGTGCACACTCACGGTAACGCGCAAACAACGTCGAACAGCTTAGATATGATGATTGAAGGCGACGGCTTCTTCCAAGTTGAAATGCCAGACGGTGAAACAGGTTACAGCCGAAATGGTCAGTTCACTCTGAACGGTGACGGCGCGATCGTTACATCAGGTCAAGGTTATGCTCTGCAACCAGAAATCGTGATTCCTGAAGATGCGATTTCGGTGACGGTTGGTAATGATGGTGAAGTGTCTGTTCGTCTACGTGGTGAGCAAAACAACGTCGTGGTTGGCCAAATCACTATCACTGACTTCGTAAACCCAGGTGGTTTAGAGCCTGTAGGTCAAAACCTTTACTTACCAACCGGTGCTAGTGGCGACCCGCAAGAGGGGGTTCCTGGCTTTGATGGCTTAGGTAATATTCGTCAGTCGATGCTTGAAACATCGAACGTCAACGTAACCGAAGAGCTGGTGAATATGATTGAAGCTCAACGTGTCTACGAAATGAATTCGAAAGTTATCTCGTCGGTAGACAAGATGATGAGCTTTGTTAACCAACAGCTGTAATTGGTTTATTAGCCGTTTACTTATTGATAATTAATTGATTTTTCCAATTAACTGACGTGTTTCTACCAATTGATTTATTTACCATTGCCTGCTGAGAGTATATCGCCATGAAACGTATTTTTTGTTTAGCTCTGTTTATGTCTATGACGGGGTGTTCTGTTTTGGATCCTATTGAGACTCCGGCAGAAGAAAACGCAACCACAGTGGTTGATGCCGTGGAAGGTGATAAGTCAGCGCAAGAGAGTTCAGGCATTATCGATACGCTTCGTGGTCGAACCGATCCAGTTGCTGGTGACCCAGCATGGGCGCCAATCAATCCAAAAGAAAAACCAGAACACTACGCAGCAGCAACGGGCTCACTGTTCAATGTTAATCACATTGGCAGCATGTATGACGACTCAAAACCTCGTGGTATTGGTGACATCATTACCGTGGCGTTAGACGAGAATACTCGAGCGACCAAGAAAGCCAACGCAGACATGTCTAAGTCGAATGATGCAACGATGGAGCCGCTGGCAGTCGGTGGTCAAGAGCTGACTATCGACAAGTACAACTTTTCTTATGATCTGAGCAACACCAACACCTTTGCGGGTGACGCGTCAGCCAACCAAAGTAACAGTATCAGCGGTTACATTACCGTTGAAGTTATCGAAGTATTAGCCAATGGTAACCTAGTGGTCCGTGGCGAAAAGTGGATGACACTGAACACGGGCGATGAGTACATCCGCCTAAGCGGCACTATTCGTCCTGATGATATAGACTTCGAAAATACCATCGCTTCAAACCGTGTTTCTAACGCACGAATTCAGTATTCAGGTACGGGCGTGCAGAAAGATATGCAAGAGCCTGGATTCTTGGCACGATTCTTTAATGTATCTCTGTAGAGCTTGATGGGGCGTCGAGATACTGACAGCCCTCATCAATCACAAATATTTCGCTAAGTTATTATAAACTAAAGCAATACAGACAGGTTACTCAATGAAAAAACTCACACTCGTACTATTCGGCATGCTGTTTCTTGCCACCAGTGCCCATGCTGCGCGTATTAAAGACGTGGCAAAAGTGGCGGGTGTTCGTAGTAACCAACTTGTCGGTTATGGTTTGGTTACGGGTTTGCCGGGGACAGGTGAGACAACTCCCTTTACCGATCAAACGTTTAACGCAATGCTGCAAAACTTTGGCATCCAATTGCCGCCCGGCACCAAGCCAAAAACTAAAAACGTCGCCGCGGTAATTGTTACCGCTGAACTCCCGGCATTCTCTAAGCAAGGTCAGGAAGTTGACGTAACCGTTTCTTCTATCGGTTCAGCAAAAAGCCTTCGTGGTGGTACTTTGCTGCAGACCTTCCTGAAAGGTCTAGACGGTCAGGTGTATGCGGTCGCGCAAGGTAACTTGGTAGTAAGTGGCTTTAGTGCACAAGGTAACGACGGTTCTAAGATTGTCGGTAACAACCCTAACGTCGGTATCATCTCTAGCGGTGCGACGGTTGAACAAGAAATCCCAACTCCATTTGGCCGTGGTGACTACATCACTTTCAACCTAATCCAATCAGATTTCACAACAGCTCAGCGTTTGGCTGATGCGGTAAATAATTTCCTAGGCCCACAAATGGCTTCAGCGGTCGATGCGACGTCTGTAAAAGTTCGCGCACCTCGTGAAATCAGCCAACGTGTGGCTTTCTTATCGGCAATCGAAAACATCGAATTTGATCCTGCAGAGGGCTCTGCAAAAATCATTGTTAACTCTCGTACCGGTACCATTGTGGTTGGTAAGCACGTTCGCCTAAGAGCGGCGGCGGTAACCCACGGTGGTATGACGGTTGCAATCAAAGAAAATCTAAACGTAAGCCAACCGAACGCATTCTCTGGTGGCCAAACGGTAGTGGTTCCTGATTCTGATATCGAAATCACGGAAGGCGATGGCAAGATGTTCAAATTTGAACCTGGCCTAACGCTGGATGATTTGGTCCGAGCAGTCAACGAAGTGGGCGCAGCGCCTTCTGATTTAATGGCAATCCTTCAAGCACTGAAACAAGCCGGTGCAATTGAAGGCCAATTGATCATTATCTAAGGAATAAAGCATGATTAAGAATAACAATGACATCGGCTTTATTCACGACATCGGTAGTTTAGACCGTCTTCGTCAACAAGCAGTAAATGGTGAAGAAGGCAGCGAAAAAGAGGCACTAACTGCGGCGGCAAAACAGTTTGAATCGATTTTTACTTCGATGCTGTTTAAGTCGATGCGTGATGCTAACTCTAGCTTTAAGTCGGATATGCTGAACAGCCAGAACGAGCAGTTTTATCGTCAGATGCAAGATGACCAAATGGCGAGTGAGTTGAGTGCTTCAGGTTCATTAGGCCTTGCGGACATGATTGTAGCTCAGTTAAGCGCGGGTCAAGTAAGCGACGCGACAGAAGATAAGGTTCGCAGTGAAGGTTTTGATACCTCGTTGGAAAGACCTCAATATTCTGGTCGTTCAGAAGAGAAAGTCTCTGAAGTTCAATCTGCTTCCGCTGTTAAACAACCAGCATCTTTCGATTCCCCAGAATCTTTTGTTACCTCAATGAAGCCTTACGCTGAAAAAGCGGCGAGTGCACTTGGTGTTGATTCGTCACTGCTATTAGCACAAGCGGCACTTGAAACAGGTTGGGGCTCTAAGATGATTAAGAACTCTTTGGGCAACAGCAATAATTTATTTAACATCAAAGCAGATAGAAGTTGGAAGGGCGATAAGGTCGCGACTCAAACTCTTGAGTTCCATGGCAAAACCGCCGTTAAAGAGTCAGCTTCCTTCCGTTCTTACTCTAATTTCGAAGATAGCTTTAATGATTACGTGAAGTTCTTGAACGAGAATCCAAGATACGAAACGGCGCTACAGCATCAAGGCAATTCAGAGAATTTCATCAAAGGCATTCATCAGGCTGGTTACGCAACTGACCCTAACTATGCAGACAAGGTTTTACGAGTTAAAGCCAAGATTGATGAGATGAACTAGCGTCATCAATCAACATAGAGAGCTTGCTACTGTCAGGCTCTTTTCTTCTCCGCCCCTTCAGTTCTTACGCGTAATCCATAGTTATCTCCTTACACTTCAATAAATTATCGTATTTTGACTTTCCATTTTTTTATTGGCACATATGTTGCTTGTATCTTAGTAATATACGGTTGTAGTTAATCAGTTCATTCTGGTTTTGTTAAGTTTTTTGGGGGCATTATGGCGTCGGATCTTCTGAATGTAGGGGCACAAAGTGTTCTTACGGCTCAGAGACAGCTCAACACCACAGGTCATAACATTTCTAACGCCAACACAGAGGGCTATAGCCGCCAGTCTGTGATTCAAGGTGTGAATGACCCGCGCCAGTACGGTGGGCAATCCTACGGTATGGGTGTGCATGTGGAAAATGTTCGCCGCTCTTGGGATCAGTTTGCCGTCAAAGAACTTAACTTATCGACAACCAATGCCGCCAACAAAGGCGATACCGAAGCCAACCTCGATATGCTGTCGAGCATGTTGTCGTCGGTCGCTTCAAAGAAGATTCCAGAAAACCTCAACGAATGGTTTGATTCTGTTAAGACTCTCGCTGATACCCCGAATGATGTGGGTGCGCGCAAGGTCGTGCTAGAGAAAGCAGGGCTTGTAACTAAAACCTTGAATGAATTCCATGAAACGGTACGTCAACAGTCTGATTCCACGAATAAAAAATTAGAAGTCGGCATAGAACGTGTAAACCAAATTGCTGTTGAGATTCGTGACGTTCAGCGTCTGATGATGCGAACACCAGGACCTCACAATGATTTACGAGACCAGCACGAAAAGCTGATCAATGAGCTATCTGGTTACACCAAAGTGACGGTAACGCCGCGCTCTAATGCGGAAGGATTTAACGTCCATATTGGTAATGGTCATACCTTGGTTTCTGGTAGTGAGGCAAGTCAACTGAAGTTGGTTGATGGTTTACCTGATACACATCAGCGTCGACTGGCGATAGTTGAAGGTAAGTCTTTGAAGCCGATTACCAGTAATGATATCGATGGTAAAATCGGTGCCATGCTCGATATGCGAGACGAACACATTCCTGACATCATGGATGAACTTGGGCGTTTGGCGACGGCTTTCTCGGAGAAAGTAAACTCACTTCAGTCACAAGGTTTGGATCTCAATGGCAATGTTGGCCAAGATATCTTCACCGATGTGAACTCTGAGCGCGTGGCGAAATCACGCGTGACGGCTGGCAGCCAATCAAAGGCTGATGTTGCCGTTTATATTGATGACACCTCTGCCTTAAAAGGCGGCGAGTATGGTCTTAAGTATGACGGCAGTGATTATGTCGTGACCAAGCCTGACGGTGAAGCGGTAAAAGTCAGCACGAATGCAGCGGGCAATGCTTTCTATCTAGATGGTATGCGAGTCGAAGTTCGAAACCCGCCTGAATTGGGTGAGAAGCTGTTACTGCGTCCAACTCGTAACTTTGCGGCTCAGATTCAGATGGAAACCAAAGACCCTAGAGATATTGCCGCACAAAGTTATGAGGCATCGACCACGTTCGCGAAAGGCTCGGCGGGGTTCAAGATCCTAGCGGCCGGTCAATTGCGTGAGTTTGAAGTGATTGTTTCACCAAAAGGTGAGCAGTTTGCCGTGACTGACCCGAAAGGCAATATTTTAATGCAGCCGCAGCCGTACCCACCTGAAGGGCCGGTTACGATTAATGGTACGACTTTCGAGTTAACTTCTGGCGCTGTGGCAAACGATAAATTTACGGCAAACCTTGTCCCATCAGAGGGTGACAACGGTAACTTGCGTAAGCTGCAAGATCTCCAAACCGGTAAGATCTTGAATGATGGTGAGTCTACGATTTTGGACCTTTACCACAACTTGAATACCAACACGGGCCTGAAAGCGTCGACGGCAAATCGCTTAAGCGACATTGCCACCTTAGAAAAGGAATCCGCTCAGGAACGTATTGCTTCAGTGTCGGGGGTTAACCTCGATGAAGAAGCGGCAAATATGATGAAATTTCAGCAAGCGTACATGGCTTCTTCACGAATCATGCAAGCAGCCAATGATACGTTCAATACTATTTTGGCTCTGAGGTAGGAAGTATAAATGTTGAATCGTATTTCTAGCTTCCACAATTACCAATCTGTTCAGAATGACTTGCGCCGTCAAGAGAACAAGATACATCACAACCAAGCACAACTTGCTTCCGGTAAGAAGTTGCAGTCGCCAAGTGATGATCCTCTTGCGACCCACTATTTACAAAATATTGGTCAGCAATCAGAGCAGCTTAAGCAATATAGTGACGCAATCGTCTTGGTTCGTAATCGATTAGAGCATCATGAGGTATTGGTCTCCAACACCGAAGGCTTTGCTGATGAAGCAAAACGAACCGTGATGGAAATGATTAACGGTGCGCTCTCTCCAGAGGACCGTTTAGCGAAGAAACGCGAGATCCAAGAGCTATCAAATAATTTTCTGCATCTAGCTAACTCTCAAGATGAGTCGGGTAACTACACGTTTGCGGGTACTAAGCCGAAGAATCAACCCTTCTTTAGAGATAACCAAGGCAACGTCAGCTATCAGGGCGATGACTATCAGCGAAAGATGCGTGTAGCGAGTAGCTTCGAGATGGCGATGAATGATCCAGGCAGCAAGTTATTTATGGAAATAGATAACCCGTTTGGTGATTACGAACCGCAGTACGAACTCGAACCCGCTTCTGAATTACTTTTGGAACGTGCGACGAACTCAGCTGAAGATGGGTCAACGTATAAAGTGACGTTCGTTGATATGCAGACAGGAAATTATGCTTATCAACTTGAAAAAGATGGCGCAGTGGTGGCCGCAGAAGACTTTGATCCTTCGACTGGCATTGTCTATGAAGGGCTGAATATCCAAATCAAAGGCCAAATCACTAAAGGTGATTCGATCACCTTAGAACCGCGAGAGACTTTCTCTATCTTTGATACGTTCAAAGAGGCGGCTGAGCAGGCTGAAAACCCGGTATCGGATGCATCAGCAACAGCGAAGCTGCACCAAGTAACCGAAGAGTTCCACGCTGCGTTTATCCATTTGACCAAGGCGAGAACCGATGTTGGTGCGCGTTTAAGTACGCTGGATATTCAAGAGCAACAGCATGAAGATTTTAAGTTGTCTTTAGCCAAAGCAAAAAGCAACTTTGAAGACTTGGATTACTCGAAAGCCATCATTGAATTCAATGAAAACTCTCGAGCACTGCAAGCTTCCCAACAAGCGTTTGGTAAAACAAAAGACCTGACCTTGTTTAATTATATTTAATTAACAATCTGTATTTAGTGGTGAATTAACCCTCACCATTGAAGTTAGATTCTTTGCCGTATGTGCTATGCCGTATGAGCGAATCACTTCAACCTTTGCCGGTTTCTTATACAGGATGTCATCTGTTTGAAAATAGCGGCAAAAAGCGGCAATGGGTCAACGAAGGTACTTTTTGTTCCCCAAGCCAGTTAAACCAAATCGAGTTAAGTTTTCATTTAAGTGATTGATTTTATATATATTAAAAATTAATCGAAACAGTATTAAACTTGGCATATAACTTGTATCTGTGTTGGTCATAAAATGATTTATACAGATCTTAAACCCTGCATAGGGTTTAGCGAGTAATACACGGTCAGTGCTTATCCATATGAGAGTAAAGCTGGCCGCTTCGCAGAAAGTTTGCGAACTCATAAGGAGAGCAAAATGGCTATTAATGTAAGCACTAACGTTTCTGCTATGACAGCACAGCGTTACCTGAATAAAGCGTCTAATGATTTAGCGACTTCTATGGAGCGTTTGTCATCAGGGCATAAAATCAACAGCGCGAAAGATGATGCAGCCGGTCTGCAAATCTCTAACCGTTTAACGGCGCAATCACGTGGTTTAGACGTAGCAATGCGTAATGCCAATGATGGTATTTCAATTGCACAAACCGCTGAAGGTGCGATGAACGAATCAACCAACGTACTACAACGTATGCGTGATCTGGCGATTCAATCATCAAACGGTACGAACTCGGCAGCGGAACGTACCGCGCTTAATGAAGAGTCTTCGGCACTTCAAGATGAGCTAAACCGTATCGCGGAAACGACCTCGTTTGGTGGCCGTCGTCTGTTGAATGGTTCATTTGGTGAAGCATCTTTCCAGATAGGTTCTAGTTCTGGTGAAGCGATGATTATGGGACTCACTAGTGTTCGTGCTGATGACTTCCGTATGGGCGGTACTACGTTCGATTCTGAAAACGGTAAAGATAAAAGCTGGGAAGTGCCGCCAACGGCGAGCGATCTTAAGTTTGAATTCAGAACCAAAGCAGGTGAAGACATCGTTTTAGATATCAATACCAAAGCGGGTGATGATATCGAAGAGCTTGCTACTTACATTAATGGTCAATCTGATCTTGTGAACGCATCGGTGACTGATGATGGTCGCATACAACTATTCGTTGCTGAACCTGACCTTGACGGTGCAATGTCGATCTCTGGTGGCCTAGCATCTGAGCTAGGTATTAAGAGTGAAGGTCGTGCAACATCGGTTCAAGATATCAGCCTGACTAGCGTTGCAGGTTCACAAAACGCAATCAGCGTGATTGATTCTGCAATGAAGTACGTAGATTCACAGCGTGCTGATTTGGGTGCTAAACAGAACCGTCTAAGCCACAGTATTAATAACTTGGCAAACGTTCAAGAGAACGTAGACGCTTCTAACAGCCGAATCAAAGATACGGACTTTGCGAAAGAGACGACGCAAATGACCAAATCACAAATTCTGCAACAAGCAGGTACTTCGATACTTGCTCAAGCAAAACAGTTGCCTAACTCTGCAATGACACTATTGCAATAGTTATTGGTTGAACTTGCTGCTCGTGTTCAGACGTGAGCCATGCAGCAAGGGAAACTGGCAAGCATACTTACTATGAGTGTTTAGCTCTCTCATCTCTCACCTGCTATTCATTTTTACGGTAAGAATGCAACGGCGAGTCAGAAATGTGTTCATTTCTCGATGATCTCCACACAGGCTCTGACCTGCCAACTAGCCCCGGTTCTCTCAAAGGAAAAGGGGCTTTTTCCTTTCTGTTATTTATTTCTCTGTTTCCTATCTTTCTTATTTCTATCTTTTTGCTTTCTACCTTTTTGTTTTCTTGTCTTTTGCGTTTCCCACTGGTTTCTAACTTTTAGTTTTCTAACCCTTAACGCTTCAATTCGCTCCATTTTCGTTGCTAAAAATGGTCCACTTGGCTAGATGAATTGCACAATCTTTATGCCCATCAATGATCTTTGGTGATTGATCATTTCTGAGCGTTGACCATTTTGAACGGTAGTTAGCGTGTTTTTTGAACAAATTAAGATTTATACCCGATTAAACCCTATCGCTTTTTTAGAAAAGTGTGAAATTTAACTTATTGATAAGTAATGATTTAATATTTTATTTGTGGTTTTTTAAAAGTTTTTCTAAAGCTTAGGGATTTTGAGCCGTTATTAAATGTAACTTTGAGAGAACTACTTGGTTTTCCGAGACGTCGGAAACCGCTATACCGGAAAATCAATTGGAGAAATCACCATGGCAGTGAATGTAAATACAAACGTTTCAGCGATGACAGCGCAACGTTACCTAAACAACGCAAACAGCGCGCAACAAACATCAATGGAGCGCCTAGCTTCAGGCTCTAAAATCAACAGCGCTAAAGATGACGCTGCGGGCCTACAAATCTCTAACCGTTTGAACGTTCAGAGCCGCGGCCTTGATGTTGCTGTACGTAACGCGAACGACGGTATCTCTATTGCACAAACTGCTGAAGGTGCAATGAACGAGACAACCAACATCCTGCAACGTATGCGTGATTTGTCTCTACAATCTTCAAACGGCTCAAACTCAAAATCTGAGCGTGTAGCGATTCAAGAAGAAGTAACAGCACTGAACGACGAACTGAACCGTATTGCGGAAACCACGTCTTTTGGTGGCAATAAGCTGCTTAACGGTACTCACGGTACTAAATCATTCCAAATCGGTGCGGACAACGGTGAAGCGGTAATGCTTCAACTGAAAGACATGCGCTCTGATAACGCTCAGATGGGTGGTAAGAGCTACCAAACTGAGAACGCGAAAGACAAAGACTGGAACGTTCAAGCTGGCGCAAACGACCTAAAAATGTCGTTCACTGATAACTTCGGCCAAGCACAAGAAATCGATGTGTCTGCGAAAGCGGGCGACGACATCGAAGAGCTAGCAACGTACATCAACGGTCAACAAGATTCTGTTAAAGCGTCTGTAACTGAAGACGGTAAGCTGCAAATGTTTACTGGCAACAACAAAGTTGAAGGCGAAGTGGCATTCTCTGGCAGCCTTGCTGGTGAACTAGGCATGCAACCTGGCAAAGATGTAACGGTTGATACTATCGACGTAACATCAGTTGGCGGCGCACAAGAATCTGTTGCAGTTATCGATGCGGCACTTAAGTATGTAGATAGCCACCGTGCTGAACTGGGTGCTTTCCAAAACCGTTTCGACCACGCTATCAGCAACTTAGACAACATTAACGAAAATGTTAATGCATCTAAGAGCCGTATTAAAGATACCGATTTCGCGAAAGAAACGACTCAGATGACTAAGTCTCAGATCCTTTCTCAAGCTTCAAGCTCGATTCTTGCTCAAGCGAAGCAAGCTCCGAACTCGGCACTTAGCCTACTAGGTTAATCGATTAAAAAGCCACGTTGTCATGTTGGTTATAAGCGCTGTTGATCATAAGTGTTGTTGATCATAAACGTTAACGTTAGGCTTCCACAAATTAGCTCGTGGTGAGAGATGAGCGCTAAACAGACCCAGCTTCGGCTGGGTTTTTTATTGCCTGTAATTTGGCGAAGGTGTATTTGGAAAAGTGCCATGTTGGTAAGCAGGAGCAAAAGCGAGATTCCCTATCACGTTCGTTCCTCACTTAGGGAATGACGACTATAGAGAGGTAGCCATCCATTGTTTACTTGAATCGAAGTCGTTGGTCGTCATCCCAGAATCGAGTAGAACGAGATATCAGGGATCTGCTTTGGTTTTTATGTGCAAGGCGACACTTATAAATGAGCTAGGATACGAAACTTTAGCGAATGTCGCTCTATTAATTGAATCCCGGTCACACTTTTCTTTGTTGTTGAAAAGAATATGAAAAAAAGCACATTTTTTATTAAAGCTTCTAATTAAGGGGCCGTTAAAGGGATTGAGAGAAATGATATGTACCAATGTAAGGTGAGAGAGACACTGGTGCATAAACAAAATTGACATGTATTTGTGTGAGGTGAGAGTCACATAAGTACATTAAAAAATGCCTAAAGGAGATCAACTATGGCGATTAATGTAAGCACTAATGTGTCTGCAATGACGGCTCAGCGCTACCTAAATAGCGCGGCTGAAGGTACTCAAAAATCAATGGAGCGTTTGTCTTCTGGCTATAAAATCAATAGCGCAAAAGATGATGCTGCAGGCCTACAAATCTCTAACCGCTTAACGTCGCAAAGCCGTGGCCTAGATATGGCTGTGAAAAACGCGAATGATGGTATCTCTATTGCACAGACAGCTGAAGGTGCCATGAATGAGTCAACCAACATTCTGCAACGTATGCGTGACCTTTCTCTTCAATCTTCAAATGGTTCAAACAGCAAATCTGAACGTGTTGCGATCCAAGAAGAAGTCTCTGCTCTAAACACAGAACTTAACCGTATTGCTGAAACGACCTCTTTTGGTGGTAACAAGCTTCTTAACGGTACTTACGGCAGCCAATCTTTCCAAATCGGTGCAGATTCTGGTGAAGCAGTAATGCTGACGATGAATAACATGCGTACTGACACTCAAGACATGGGTGGCAAGAGCTACGGCGTTACAGAAGGCAAAGATGCTTCTTGGCGTGTAGCTGCAGGTTCTGATCTGACTATCAAATACAACGATAAGTTTGGTGAAGCACAAGAGTTGTCTATTTCTGCGAAGGAAGGCAACGATATGGAAGAACTAGCAACTTACATCAATGGTCAGAGCCAAGACGTTAAAGCGTCAGTTGGTGAAGGCGGCAAACTGCAACTTTTCGCTTCAAGCCAAAAAGTTGAAGGTGATGTTGAGTTCGGCGGCAGCCTTGCTGGTGAACTTGGTATTGGTGCTGCTAAAGACGTGACTGTTAACGATATCGATGTAACTTCGGTTGCTGGCGCGAACGAAGCGGTATCTATCATTGATGGCGCACTAAAATCTGTAGATAGTAACCGTGCTTCTCTTGGTGCTTTCCAAAACCGTTTTGACCACGCAATCAGCAACTTAGATAACATCAACGAAAACGTTAATGCATCTAAGAGCCGTATCAAAGATACCGATTACGCGAAAGAAACGACAGCAATGACGAAGTCTCAAATCCTACAACAGGCGAGTACTTCTATCCTAGCTCAAGCAAAACAATCACCATCAGCAGCTCTAAGCTTATTGGGCTAAACTTACCTCGGTAAGTAGCGGTAAACTCTACTCTGGGTAGAGTTTTACTGTATGGCTCACAAAGGAGGGAGGGAGACTGTTATGGAAATACCATCCAACGCATCGAACATCCAGCCTTATGGCTCACCTAATGGCATTAAATTTGCAAGCGATGAAGGTAGTAGTGCGTCGAGCACTTCACGACTGAAAGAAGCAACATCTTATGGCAAGGTAGAAAAATCGAAAGAGCAAGCTACCGAAGCGGCGATTCAATTAGCTCAACATCGACAAGAGTTAAACGATGAAGAGCGAGTCAAGATGGTAGAGAAGGTAAACGAGTTTATCTCCTCTCTCAACAAGGGTGTTGCCTTTAAAGTCGATGAAGAGTCGGGGAGAGATGTGGTTACCATTTATGAGACCACAACCGGTGATATTATTCGCCAGATCCCTGACGAAGAAATGCTTGAAATTCTAAGACGCCTAGCAGCCCAAAATTCAAATAGTAGAATATTTGAGGTGAAGGTTTAAGTCGTATTATTGAGGTGGTTTAATGAGTTTTGGCCCAATGGGGATTTCGTCTGGCATGGATATCAATTCCATGGTCAGCAAAATTGTTGATTCGGAGCGTGTACCTAAACAGCAACGAATTGATAATGAACGAACGCGAATCGATACCAGCATTAGTGCCTATGGAAGACTCAGAGAATCCCTTGATTCGATGAAAAACCTGATGACAAACTTTCGTCAGGAAAAAGCTTTTGCTGTGCGAACAGTTGAAAGTACCGATGAAGGTCTTGTCTCTGCAACCGCGACTACCGAAGCGATCGCTGGCAAATATGCCATCGATGTGTTGCAGCTTGCCCAGAGTCATAAAGTGGCTTCTGATGTACTGTCAGAGGACATGAAATTTGGCCCAGGTAAGCTGCAGGTTTCGCTTGGTGATGACAGCTTTGATGTGCAAGTTGGCGACAGATCGAAACTTATCGATGTCGTTCGCAGTATAAACGGCGCAGATAGCAATCCAGGCGTTCGTGCATCTATTATCAATGATGTCGAAGGCCCACGACTTATTGTCGCCTCGAACCAGTCTGGTTCAGATCAGCAGATCAGCATTAATGTGGAGTCTGATGCTGCTAATCCTCTAAAAAAACTCGAATACAAAACTCTAGAAGAGCGTGTGAAGGCGCTTGAGAAAGCGCGCCTTGCTGCACAAGATGTTCTTGCTCTAACCCCTGCAGGAAAAGCCGTTGAACTCATCGATGAAGCGATCGCTAACGATGACCCAAATGCGAGTGAAAAACTCGATGAAGACGGAAATGTTATCCCAGCAACCCAAACCGATTCTGCCTCAGATGTTGACGGAGACTCTCAAAGTCTTAGTTACGGCGAGCAAGCTGCAGCCGATGGTCAAGCTGCCCTAGACGCAGCTCAGGCGTCAAAGTCTGTGATGCCCGAAGACAATATCCCAGGTTGGACTGAGACAGCCTCAGGAACTCTTTTAGATTCTTACTACACACCAGAACTTGAGCTTGATGAAAAAGCGATAGAGAAGGCGCCTGACGTGCCGGGGTGGTCAAATGCTGCCTCGGGTACTCTGACCGATTCCTACGTGACACCGAAAGAAGCTCAGCAAAAGCTTGAAGCTGAACAAGCGCGAATCGAAGATAAAATTTCACAAGAAAAAGCCGATTTGGCTGAGAGAGTTCAAAAAGGCGAATTGACCGCGGAACAAGCCAAAAAAATTGAGCGTGCGAAATTAGAACCCGAAGAGCGTGAGCTTTTAGAGAAAGTCGATAAAGTGCAAGCTGAGCTCGAACAGGCACAACAGTCTTTTGATACCTATAGCGGTATGGCTGAAGTTCAGGCGGGGCAAGATTCAATGGTCGTTCTAGACGGCGTTGCACAGCTTTCGAGTAATAACAATGTGATTGAAGATGCCGTAGAAGGTATCGATATTACGGTGAAAGGCAAAACGCCAAAAGATAAGCCACCGGCCGAAATCGGTGTTGAGTACGACCGTAATAGTGTGCGCCAAGACATTGAATCTTTCGTTAACTCTTACAATCAGTTTTATCAAGTGTCTAAGAACTTGGCGGGCGTTGATCCAACGACTGGCCAAAAAGGGCCGCTTTCTGGCGACAGTACTGTACGTAATGCCGACTCGCGATTGAAAGGGGTGTTCTCATCAAGTATTGAAGGCGCGCCTGATAATCTCAAGTCATTGACTGAATTTGGTATCACGACCACAAGGCAAGGCTCGCTAGAAATTAACTACGACATGCTTGATCGTCAACTTAATAATAACTTCGATAAGTTGGGTGAGTTCTTTGGCGGCAACAATGGTTTCGCCAAAAAAGTGGAAGATGCGATTCAAGGTATCACAGGTATCACAGGTTCGATTCGTACTAGAGAAAAGAGCTTAGTCGAGCAAAACTACCGCTTGGTTGATGATCAAAGCGCACTCGATCGCCGCATGGACAGCCTAGAAAACCGCACACATTCTAAGTTTACTGCCATGCAAGATGCGACTAGCAAGATGCAATCCCAGCTGGGCAGTATGATGAATGCGTTGGGCTAATAGATGAACAGTCAGCTGCAAGAGCTTTGTGAACTCGATCAATTAATTATCTCTAAGCTTGAATTTAGTGAAATTAATGCTGAAGAAATAACGCGGCTTGTCGATAACAGAGAACAGTTATTGCAAAACGTGCTTCAAATAATCGACTCACACCCCGACGTTAAGCAAAGTTCTGAATGGTTTGAAGCCATTACCAGAACCAGAAAATTAGTCGAATTGATGCAGTCTGAGACAAGTCGAGTAGGTAAGACCCTACACAAGTACCGTCACGGCGCTAAATCAGTTCAACAATACAAAAAGTTTTTATAAAAGAGGTTTACTATGCGCGGTTCTTTACAGGCATATAAAAAGGTATCAGTGGATAGTCAGCTAACAGCTGCCTCACCGCATAAGATTGTACAAATGCTAATGGCAGGTGCTATCGAGCGCTTGATTCAAGGTAAAGCGGCAATGCAAGCGGGCAACATCCCAGTGAAAGGCGAGCGACTTGGTAAGGCTCTGGATATCATTATTAGCCTACGTAGTTGCCTGTCTATGGACGATGGTGGCGATATTGCGAAAAACCTAGATCAACTTTATGAGTTCATGATCACGCAAATTTCTGCGGCAAATCACAAAAATGACCCACAGCCTATTGATGATGTTATCGATATTATCCGCGAAATTAAGAGCGCTTGGGACCAAATTCCGAACGAATATCACAACTTGACGTCTGCTGACGTAGGTATTTAAAGAAAAACTGCAGTTTTAACCAATCTCATATCCCTTAATTGGTTGGTTGCCTTATTTTTTTAATCAAATAAAATAGAAGCCATTAGATAGCCTAATGGCTTTTTTCGTTGCTGATTTCCTAAATTTGTCCACGTAGACCATAATCATTGATACTTTTCTCTGTTTTATCGATTACGTCGCTCACCGTTTTTCTGCATCGCACCAAAATAAAGGCAATAATTCCTACTTATGCAAGGTTTGGCAAAACTGCTTGTCGTCGACGATAGCGCTCAAGATCGTCACAATTTAAGCACAATATTAGAGTTTGTAGGAGAGAGCTGCGAAGTAATCAGCTCTGAACAAGCACGTAAAGTTGACTGGTCACTACAGTGGGCCGGCTGCATTATTGGTACCATTAAAGGTAAAGGCTTCAACGCATTACTGAATGAAAAGCTTGTTCACGCCAATCACATCCCTTTACTGGTGATTGGTAAAAACAATCACCAGGTTGACGAGCTAACTAACTATGTTGGCGAGCTTGAACTTCCTCTTAACTACCCGCAATTAAGTGATGCATTAAGGCACTGTAAAGATTTCTTAGGCCGCAAGGGCGTTCAAGTGGTGTCTTCGGCACGCAAGAACACACTGTTTCGCAGCCTAGTAGGGCAAAGTGCTGGTATTCAAGAAGTACGTCACTTAATTGAACAAGTCTCTTCTACGGAAGCTAACGTGCTGATTCTTGGTGAATCTGGTACCGGAAAAGAAGTCGTAGCGCGTAATATTCACTATCACTCTAAGCGCCGTTCTGGGCCTTTCGTGCCTGTGAATTGTGGTGCTATTCCACCAGACTTACTCGAAAGTGAGTTGTTTGGTCATGAGAAGGGCGCATTTACTGGTGCGATTACCGCACGAAAAGGTCGCTTTGAATTGGCTGAAGGTGGCACACTGTTTCTTGATGAAATTGGCGATATGCCAATGGCAATGCAAGTTAAGTTGTTGCGTGTACTGCAAGAGCGCTGTTTTGAACGCGTAGGTGGCAACAGCACCATTAAAGCTGACGTTCGTGTGATTGCAGCAACACACCGCAATCTTGAAGACATGATCGACGATGACTCGTTCCGTGAAGATCTTTATTACCGCTTGAATGTATTCCCGATTGAAATGCCGGCGCTTCAAGATCGTAAAGAAGATATTCCACTGTTGCTTCAAGAACTAATGACTCGAATGGAAGCGGAAGGCAGTATGCCTATCTGCTTCACGGCTCGTGCTATCAATTCTTTGATGGAGCACTACTGGCCAGGTAACGTTCGTGAGCTAGCGAACCTCGTTGAGCGAATGGTTATCCTGTATCCGAATAGCTTGGTTGATGTGAATCATCTACCCACTAAATATAGATACAGTGATATCCCTGAGTTCCAGCCTGAATTTAATCGCTTTGTGTCGGAAGAAGAGCAAGAACGTGATGCACTTTCTGATTTGTTCTCAGAAGATTTCAGCTTTGACCAGCAAGATGATCTTGCCGATAACGCGAATGCGCCTCAAGAGTTACCACCAGAAGGTGTTAATTTGAAAGAGCTGTTGGCGGATATGGAAGTGAACATGATTAACCAAGCCTTGGAAGCGCAGGGTGGCATTGTTGCCCGTGCTGCAGACATGCTTGGAATGCGCAGAACCACTCTGGTTGAAAAAATGCGGAAGTACAATCTACAGCGATAGAGCTCAGATTCGTGTTCAGCGATATCAAATTAAGACGGGTGTTGAGTTAAAGCATCGTTTTGGTTGAGAGAATAGAGAGGGCATAGTTGAGTTGTTGCTTGCTTAACTATGTGATAAATATAGCAAATAGCCTGACGCGTGTTTTACGTGTCAGGCTGTTTTAGTATTTGAGGCAAATTTTTGACATGCACGGATCTAACGAATCAGAAAATCAGTCACACCTAGATTCAGTTGAACAGCAGGTTGAGCGCTATAAGCAAGTGCTTGATGTGATGCCAGCAGGTGTCATCTTGTTAGATACTCATGGTGAAGTAAGGGAAGCGAACCCAGAAGCGCATCGAATTTTAGGTGTGGAACTGGTGGGCGAGAAGTGGTTTTCTGTGATTCAAAGTGCCTTTGATCCTAAAGACGATGATGGGCATGAGATCTCACTGAAGAATGGGCGTAAGGTTCGTTTGGCTATTTCAGCTTCTACCACGGGTCAACTTATCTTGATTACCGACCTGACAGAAACTCGTCTTCTACAGTCTCGCGTGAGTGATCTTCAGCGCTTGTCGTCGTTAGGCAGAATGGTAGCCTCGTTGGCACACCAGGTTCGTACGCCACTTTCTAGTGCGATGCTGTATGCATCCAACCTTGCCGCGCCGAACCTGCCGCCAGCAACAAAAACGCGCTTTCAATCTAAGCTTATGGATAGGCTCCATGACTTAGAGAAGCAAGTGAATGACATGCTGTTGTTTGCCAAGGGTGGCGACAACAAGGTTGTGAAGCCATTTACTGTCGCTGAACTGATCACTGAATTTCACCCAATGGTGGAAGCGGCATTAAAATCGAACCAGATTGATTATTGCCAGGAAGTGGAAGGCGAAGAAACTCAGATGTTTGGCAATGCTAATGCTATAGCTTCTGCTCTGAGCAACCTAGTTTTGAACGCAGTGCAAATTGCGGGTAAAGAATCGCAGATTGATGTTTTTTTTAGGCCCGTAAACGGCGAGCTTAAGATATCAGTGCAAGACAGTGGCCCCGGCGTACCGAAAGAGCTTCAAGGTAAAATTATGGAACCCTTCTTTACCACTCGTTCGCAAGGTACAGGTCTAGGTTTAGCCGTTGTACAAATGGTCTGTCGAGCACATGAAGGCCGACTGGAATTGATATCAGAAGAAGGGGACGGCGCATGCTTTACTATGTGTCTACCGCTGGAAAGAAGCGCTTCTTCTGAAGACAAATAAGTTTTAACTGAATTTACACTGGAGAATCCTATGGCTCAAAGCAAAGTGTTAATCGTCGAAGATGATGAAGGTCTACGCGAAGCCCTTGTCGACACTCTCGCGCTTGCTGGCTATGAATGGCTGGAAGCGGATTGTGCGGAAGATGCTCTGGTAAAATTGAAATCGAACTCCGTTGATATTGTTGTCTCTGATGTGCAGATGGCAGGTATGGGCGGCTTAGCACTGCTAAGAAATATCAAGCAGCATTGGCCAAATCTACCAGTATTGTTGATGACAGCGTATGCCAACATTGAAGACGCCGTTGCCGCAATGAAAGAAGGCGCTATAGATTATATGGCAAAGCCATTTGCGCCTGAAGTGCTGCTTAATATGGTGAGCCGTTATGCTCCGGTAAAATCGGATGATAATGGCGATGCCATCGTTGCCGATGAGAAAAGCATCAAACTAATGATGTTGGCTGATAAGGTGGCTAAAACCGATGCTAACGTCATGGTGTTGGGGCCAAGTGGCTCTGGTAAAGAGGTCATGTCTCGCTATATTCACAACGCTTCGAGCCGTAAAGACGGTCCGTTTGTTGCGATTAACTGTGCCGCGATTCCAGATAACATGTTGGAAGCAACACTGTTTGGCTACGATAAAGGCGCATTTACTGGTGCTATTCAAGCTTGTCCTGGTAAATTTGAGCAGGCTCAAGGCGGTACTATTTTGTTGGATGAGATCAGTGAAATGGATCTTAGCCTACAAGCGAAACTACTGCGCGTGTTGCAAGAGCGCGAAGTTGAACGTCTTGGTAGCCGTAAGAGTATCAAACTGGATGTTCGTGTTTTGGCAACCAGTAACCGCGATCTAAAGCAGTATGTTTCTGAAGGGAATTTCCGTGAAGATTTATACTACCGCCTGAATGTATTTCCAATTACTTGGCCAGCACTGTGTGAACGTAAAGGCGATATTGAGCCGCTTGCGAAGCACTTGGTTGAGCGCCATTGCACCAAACTTGGTATGCCCGTTCCTGTTCTGTCCGAGCAAGCCATCAGTAAGCTCGTCAATTATCCGTGGCCGGGTAATGTGCGTGAACTGGATAATGTCGTGCAGCGCGCTCTAATTCTGAGTGAGCAAGAAAATATTTCAGGTGAGCACATCTTACTTGAAGGTGTCGATTGGCAAGACGCAAGTGGCCTACAGCAAATTGTTGAAGGCAACAGTGTTGCCGCGCCAGATATTAAGCCGATTGCTGAAGCGAACCCTATTGGTAAAGTCTCGGCTGCCAGCGAAGGGCTTGGAAATGAGCTTCGAGATCAAGAGTATGCAATTATTCTTGAGACGCTGATCGCTTGTAATGGCCGACGTAAAGAAATGGCAGAAAAATTGGGCATTAGCCCTCGCACATTGCGTTATAAGTTGGCGAAAATGCGCGATGCTGGAATAGATATCCCAAACTGAGGATAGATTAGTAGTGTCAGCTTTCTGACTAGTGTAATACGATATCTAGTCAATTTAATGTGTGGCACGCTAATTGCTCTGTCAATAATACAGCTAAATAGATAGTCATAATTTTGACTCCTGAGGTAGTAGATGAGAATAGATGGTTTACAAGGCGAAATGCAGGCAATGATGGTTGAAGCTGCTAGCGCGCGTCCTGCTGCAACGGGGCAAGCGGTCGGTGCAGATTTTGGCAACATGCTGACGCAGGCCATTAATAACGTGAACTCATTACAAAAGACCTCAGGTGATCTTCAAGCTCGTTTTGATAGTGGCGACCAAAGCGTGTCTCTATCGGACGTGATGATTGCTCGTAATAAATCTAGTGTGGCTTTTGAGGCGACGATCCAAATTAGAAATAGATTGGTCGAATCGTACAAAGAGCTGATGAATATGCCGGTATAAGTTGGGTAATTAAATAGTGGCAGATAATAGTCAAACAACAGATTTAACCGTAAGCGACAGCAATGACCATGCACTCATTGCAGGTTCGGAGCTTGACGGAGAAGGGCAAAATCCCGATCTAGGTGAACGCAGTTCCTCTAAGTTCGATATGGCCGTCGGTGATCTCGATTTACTTCGTCAGGTCGTCTTAGTCCTATCTATTTCTATCTGTGTAGCGCTGATTGTGATGCTGTTTTTCTGGGTGAAAGAGCCAGAAATGCGTCCATTAGGGGCTTATGAAACAGAAGAGTTGATTCCCGTTCTTGATTACTTGGATCTACAAAAGATCGAATACACTCTTGAAGGTAACACTATCTCGGTACCCGCTAGTGAGTACAACTCATTAAAGCTTAATATGGTACGAGCGGGTTTGAACCAAGAGCGAAACGCCGGTGATGACATCCTCATGCAAGACATGGGTTTTGGTGTATCACAACGTTTAGAGCAAGAGCGCCTTAAGTTAAGTCGTGAAAGACAGCTTGCGAAAGCCATTGAGCAGATGAAACAGGTACGTAAAGCTCAGGTTTTATTAGCCTTGCCAAAGCAGAGTGTCTTTGTTCGTCACAATCAAGAAGCCTCAGCTTCCGTATTTCTGACTCTGAAAACTGGCAGTAACCTCAAGCAGCAAGAAGTTGATTCTGTTGTCGACATGGTGGCAAGTGCCGTTCCGGGAATGAAAACCTCACGTATCACGGTGACCGATCAGCATGGCCGACTGTTGAACTCAGGTTCTCAAGACCCGATGTCAGCTGCGCGTCGTAAAGAACATGAGTTAGAGCGCAATCAAGAGCAAGCGCTGCGTGAAAAAATTGACTCTATCCTAATTCCTATTCTTGGGTTTGGTAACTATACCGCTCAGGTTGATATTCAGCTTGATTTTAGTGCTGTGGAACAAACGAGAAAACGTTTTGATCCGAATACGCCAGCGACTCGAAGTGAATACACCTTAGAAGATTACAACAACGGTAACACTGTGGCTGGTATTCCTGGTGCTTTGAGTAACCAGCCCCCAGCAGATGCTTCAATTCCTCAAGATGTCGCTCAGATGAAAGACGGTGCGATGACGGGGCAAGGCTCGGTTCACAAAGAAGCGACCCGAAACTTTGAGCTAGACACAACCATCAGCCATGAACGTAAACAGAGCGGCACAGTTAACCGTCAGACGGTATCGGTAGCGATCAAAGACCGTCAATCACTGAACCCTGATACGGGCGAAGTGGTTCATACGCCAATCCCTGCCAGTGAAATTAATGCGATTCGTCAGGTACTGATTGGTACTGTCGGCTTTGATGAAAATCGTGGCGATTTACTCAATGTGTTAAGCATGCAGTTCGCACCACAAGTGACGGATGTTGTCGCTGATGTACCAATTTGGGAACATCCAAACTTCAATGATTGGGTACGTTGGTTTGCGAGCGCGTTGGTTATTATCGTCGTGGTATTGGTACTTGTTCGCCCTGCAATGAAGAAACTGCTTAACCCAGCAGCTGACGATGATGATCAAATGTACGGCCCTGATGGTATGCCAATTGGCGCCGACGGCGAAACCAGCTTAATTGGTGGTGATATTGAAGGTGGTGAGCTGTTTGAATTTGGTTCAAGCATCGATTTACCTAACCTTCATAAAGACGAAGACGTGCTGAAAGCAGTACGTGCTCTTGTAGCGAATGAACCAGAGCTAGCAGCTCAAGTAGTTAAGAATTGGATGGTAGATGGCTAACGAAATAGTTCCACAACAAACGGAAGGTGGTGAAGTACTTGATGTCTCTGGCGTGGATATCGGTTCAATCTCAGGCGATGAACGCGCTGCGATCTTGCTGCTAAGTCTAAATGAAGAAGACGCTGCTGGTATTATTCGTCACCTAGAGCCAAAGCAGGTTCAGCGTGTGGGTAGTGCAATGGCGCGAGCGACTGATCTATCCCAAGAAAAAGTGGGAGCGGTTCACCGTGCTTTCTTAGATGATATTCAGAAGTACACCAACATTGGTATGGGCAGTGAAGACTTCATGCGTAATGCGCTGGTCGCTGCCTTGGGTGAAGACAAGGCGAATAACCTTGTTGACCAAATCCTTCTTGGTACTGGCTCGAAAGGTTTGGACTCACTTAAGTGGATGGATCCTCGTCAGGTGGCGAGTATCATCATCAACGAGCACCCTCAGATTCAAACCATTGTGTTGTCGTACCTCGATTCTGATCAGTCGGCTGAGATTCTGTCTCAATTCCCAGAAAGAGTTCGTCTGGATCTGATGATGCGTATCGCTAACCTTGAAGAAGTTCAACCTTCGGCTCTTGCTGAATTGAATGAAATCATGGAGAAACAGTTTGCGGGTCAAGCGGGTGCTCAAGCTGCCAAAATTGGTGGTCTGAAAGCTGCGGCTGAGATCATGAACTACATGGACAATAATGTGGAAGGTGTCTTGATGGATCAAATCCGTGATCAAGACGAAGATATGGCAACGCAGATTCAAGATCTTATGTTTGTCTTTGAAAACCTTATTGAAGTTGATGACCAAGGTGTTCAACGACTGCTGCGTGATGTTCCACAAGACGTTCTACAGAAAGCGCTTAAAGGTGCTGATGACGGTCTACGTGAGAAGATCTTCAAGAACATGTCTAAACGTGCTGCCGATATGATGAGAGACGACATTGAGGCGATGCCGCCAGTAAAAGTCTCCGACGTGGAAGCGGCTCAAAAAGAGATATTGGGTATTGCGAGGAAGATGGCAGACAGTGGCGAGATTATGCTGTCTGGTGGCGCCGACGAGTTCCTTTAATACAGAAACCTCAAGAGCCCCACACTGTTGGGGCTTTTCTTTATCCAATCTCGAACCCAAGATTAACTCCGTTCAACGGCTTGAATTTACAATGCAGCTGGACGCATTCATAGATAGGTACTGATATGTCAGGTGATAGAAAACGCGGCTTCCTTCGCCCTGAAGAAGATAATACGGTTGCCCAACCTCAGAAATGGGGGTTGCCTGACTACACCTCTGATGTGAATAAACAAGCCAAAGAAACGGCCTTTAATTACGATCCTAGTTGGATGCCGACGGTTGAAGAAGCCATTGAAGACGAAGAGCTTGTTCTGACTGAAGAGCAAATCGAACTGATTAAGCAAGGTGCTTATCAGGAAGGGCTTCATCAAGGCCAAGAAGCTGGCTTTAAACAGGGTTACGAAAAAGGGAAAGAAGAAGGGTTTGCTGCAGGCCACGAAGAAGGCAACCAAGCCGGCAAGCTTGAAGGCGTGACTGCTGGTCAAGAGTACATTCAGCAGCAAGTTGCCATCTTTATGGGGCTAGCCAACCAGTTTGCTCAACCGTTAGAGCTGATGAACGCTCAGGTAGAGAAGCAATTGGTGGACATGGTACTGACCATGGTCAAAGAAGTGGTTCATGTTGAAGTGCAAACCAACCCACAAATCATATTAGATACCGTCAAAGAGTCGGTCGAGTCGTTGCCGATCTCAGGTCATGCGATCACATTGAAGCTTAATCCCGAAGACGTCGCGATTATTCGTTCTGCGTATGGCGAAACTGAATTGGATTGCCGCAATTGGACGTTAGTTGCAGAGCCGGCTCTCAACCGTGGGGACGTACAAATCGAAGCGGGTGAGTCGAGCGTTAACTACCGCATGGAAGACCGTGTGAAAAACGTCATTCAAAACTTCTGTGGCGCAAACCGTCATCAGGGCCATGAGTAATGCTCGAATTAGCAAATCGTCTTAGCCAATACAAAGTCGAAGGGCTAAAATCGCGACCAATTGCCTCAGGTAAGTTAGTACGCGTTGTTGGCTTAACGCTTGAAGCGACCGGTTGTAAAGCACCCATCGGCAGCCTGTGTTTAGTAGAAACCATGTCTGGTCAGATGGAGGCCGAAGTCGTCGGCTTCTCTGGCGATAACTTGTTTTTGATGCCGAGTGAACAAATCACTGGGATATTACCTGGCGCTCGTGTGACCCCCGTGACCACTGAAAGCGGTATCCCTGTCGGAATGGAATTGCTTGGTCGAGTGATCGACGGGGTGGGTAATCCACTTGATGGGCTAGGTCCAATCTATACCGAACAACGCGCTTCATTTAATGCTGAGCCAATCAACCCTTTAGCTCGAAAACCGATTTCTGAACCGCTCGATGTCGGCTTGAAGGCCATAAACGGCTTGCTGACGGTAGGTAAAGGTCAGCGTATTGGTCTGTTTGCTGGTTCCGGTGTCGGTAAGTCGGTCACGCTCGGGATGATGACTCGAGGCACGACCGCGCAAGTGGTGGTGGTAGGTCTAATCGGTGAGCGTGGACGAGAAGTTAAAGAATTTATTGAAGAGATTCTTGGCGAAGATGGACGTAAACGATCTGTGGTGGTCGCTGCTCCTGCGGATTCATCGCCACTGATGCGATTGAAAGGTTGCCAAACTGCACTGGCTGTAGCTGAGTACTTCCGCGACCAAGGTTTAGATGTTCTTTTATTAATGGATTCATTGACCCGTTTTGCTCAGGCTCAGCGTGAAATTGCTTTGTCTGTGGGTGAGCCGCCAGCAACCAAAGGTTATCCGCCATCAGTCTTCGCCAAGCTTCCTGCGCTGGTGGAACGTGCGGGTAACGGCAACGATGAACAAGGTTCTATCACGGCTTTCTTTACCGTTTTAACTGAAGGTGATGACTTACAAGACCCGATTGCCGATGCGTCAAGAGCGATTCTTGATGGTCACATTGTTTTATCGCGTGAGATGGCCGATGCCGGACATTATCCTGCGATTGATGTTGAGAAATCCGTCAGTCGTGTTATGCCGCAAATCACCACCGAAGAACATGTATTGATGTCGAAAGCGGTGCGCCAAGTACTGTCTATCTGTCGTAAAAACCAAGATTTGGTATCGATTGGCGCTTACAAACCGGGGACTGATCCTGCTATTGATAGTGCCTTCACCTTGAAACCGAGGTTGGATGAGTACCTACAGCAAAAAATGAAAGAAACGGTTCCCTATGACATGTGTGTCAACATGTTGAAACATGTATTGGGTGGCTAACGAATGAATAAGGTTAGTCATGGATAACGCATTAGAATTTTTGCTCGACCAAGCCAAGGATCAAGAGAACCAAGCCGTACTCGCGCTCAACAAAGCGAATTCAGAGCTTCAAGGTTACTATGAGCAGGTCGCTCAGATTGAAAAGTACCGACTTGATTACTGTCAGCAACTTATTGACCGCGGAAAAGCAGGACTCACAGCGAGTCAGTACGGTCACTTGAACCGTTTTTTAACTCAACTAGATGAAACATTATCTAAACAGAGAGAAGCGGAGCATCATTTTAAAAACCAAGTCGACAACTGCCAAAACTACTGGATGGAGCTACGTAAAAAGCGTAAATCCTACGAGTGGTTGATGGAGAAAAAACAGAAAGAGAAGGCAAAGCTGCAAGATCAACGAGAACAAAAGCAAATGGATGAGTTCTCGACGCTGATGTATGGCCGAAAGAAGATGTGATCCTAAGCCCTGAATGACGAAGGTGTTGCCGTTCAGATTGTGAGAACAGAACTAATAGGCATGTTTCTTGCTCCGTTTTATATAAAATTGCGCGTTATGCCCAGCAAAGGCATGAAAAGCACCCGACTTTCTTTTTGTTGTCCGATTTATGGCAGCAAAGCTAGTAGATAGAGCTTGTATATATGAATGTTAGCCTTTCCTCAAATTCAGCGACCAACAAAACGTCATCGTTGTTGGACACCGGTTCTGCCTCTTCAAAGATAGAAGAGACCGGCGACTCTAAAGGTTTCTTAGAGTCTTTTAAAGAAGCGCTAGGCTTTGAAGAAAGTGACAGCAAAGCGGCAGTAAAAGACACTGATGACGCCCCAAAATCAGACGAAAAACAGACCTCTGCGGAAGACGAAGTATCGGCTGAAAAGACTAAAGGTGGTTCAACTGAGTCTAAGATCGCTGATGAGGCTAGCGAAGCTCAAACCAAGCAAGCTAAAGCAGCGACGGATGTTGAAAATACGGCTACTAGCAACGCAGCTACTGAACATACGTCTGAACTAAATTCACCGTCGAGCGATAAAGCCTCGTCGAAACCGTCTGATGACGATACCTTGGCTGCGGCTCAGCCCAAAGATGATTCTGATACACAATCCGCAGAGCTGAATGCTCAGGGGGCATCTCAAGCTAGTGCTGCGATGAGTGAAGGCAATAAATTGCTTGGTCAGTTGGACGAGGCAAACAAAACACTGAATCAGCCTGACAACGGCAAAGGCTTGCCTCAGCAAGTGAAGGCCGATGAAGCTCAAGGCAAGATTGTAGGTGCGACTGCTGTGGGCGTTCTTGCGACCGACACCGTGGGTAAACCGGCACAACAAATCAATGCAGTAAACCAAGAAAACGGTCTTGAGGTCGATTCTGAAATTGCCGTGCTTACTGGAGGTAAGGGTGTTTCACAGTTGACTGATGATGAAATTCGACAGTTGATGGATAAAGGCGTCACTCCAGAACAAATTGAAGCGAGTATGAGCCGAGAGTTGCGCCAAAAGAACGCGGCCAGTGCGGTTGCTGCCGATCAGAGTCAAGCACTCTCAGCAGCGGATATGGAACTTGCAAAACAGGTTGATGCCCATACCAAAGCGTTAAACCAATTGAATGGACAGATCGAATCAGAACAGTCTGTTGTCGATGGTCTGGTTCAAAAGCAACAAAGTGGCGCTAAGTTGACGGTCGATGAGCAAGCTGCGCTGGCTCAAGCAACCTCTAACTTAGAAGTCTTGAATCAACAGCTAACCAATGTTCAACAGCAAGCAACGGCTTTACTAAGCCAAGATCCGAACGTGAACAGCATACCCGGTGAACCCACCGCTATTGATTGGGACAACACTGATTCAAATGAAGCCAAAGCCTTAGCCGCGGTGGCATCAACAGCGGCAGTAGCGACTGCTGCACAACAAGTATCAGCGCAGGCCGCTTCTCAATCAGCAAATAATGCTCTTACGGATAAGGCGGCAATGCTGCACGCCAATAATGCGCATGCGGCTCAACAGGCAGCGGCTCAGCAATTACAACAAGGGAATGCCGCTCCAATGCAGCAGCAAGCGGCTTTAGACCCAAGCTTAACGGCACAAAGCCTAGCGATGAATGCAACGCCAGCGGCCACAAAAGCAAGCTCGACTGACGCGCTTCTTAAAGCGGGCGCTGGTGCCGCTGCATTGTCTGGTTTGGGTAAAGCGGGTGCTAAAGAAGATTCTAAAGATTCGACCTTGGCCCAGCAGATCGCTTCTGCGGCTGGCGCACAAGGTACAGCAACGGTTGGTTCAGCACCTACACGAGCTGAAATTCAAGCTGCTCAACAAGCGCCTTTACAGCTCACCAAAGAGCTAGCCAATGAGCAGGTCGCGGAAAAAGTCCAAATGATGATGTCTAAGAACCTCAAGAACTTGGACATTCGTCTCGATCCACCAGAATTGGGTCAGATGAAAATACGCATGACCATGAATAATGATGTGGCGAACGTGCACTTTACGGTTAGTAATCAACAGGCAAGAGAGGTGATTGAACAAACCTTACCTCGCTTGAGGGAGATGCTTGCTCAACAAGGCCTACAACTAGCCGATTCGTCAGTTCAGCAACAGAGCTCTGGTCAGGGACAGGATAGATACAACAATGGTGAGCAACAATCCGGCACTAACCGCACAAATGATGGGCAAGGTGATGAAAACCTTGATAGTGGCAGCAATCTTGAATTGAATGTCGCATCAAAGCGTGATGGAATTAGTTATTATGCCTAATATCAGGCTAAGAACGCTTGGTTGATAGATAGAACCATCAGTTAATAGAAAGTACTGTTAGTTAATAGAAAGAACCGTCAGTTAATCGAAAGAACAGGAAGTTAGAGTAAAGTATGGCAGAAGAACAAGATGCACCTAAAGGGAAGAGCAAGCTCCTTATCATCATTATAGCGGTAGTCGTTTTGCTGCTTGGCATAGGTGGTGCGCTGTTCTTTTTCTTAGGCTCCGATGATAGTGCCTCTGAATCTCAGTCTCAGCCAGCCACCGCAGTGGTCGCAGCAGAGCCTGTCATGTATGTTAATATTCCTCAGCCTTTCTTGTTTAATGTGACGGGGGATAAAAAAGATCGCCTAGTTCAGATAAAAGCACAGCTGATGGTACGTGGCAGTAAGAATGAAGACCTCGCACGTTACCACTCTCCACTCGTAGAAAGTACGCTACTGGCCACGTTCGCTTCGGCAACGGTCGATCAATTACGCTCACCCACTGGGCGAATTGAACTGCGTGACAAGGCAACTGAAGATATTAAAGCAAGTCTGGCTCAAGCTGTTGGCCAGCCTGTGATTGAAAAAGTGTTATTCACTGACTTCGTAATTCAATAGGTAATTTGTGACCGATTTATTAAGCCAAGACGAAATTGATGCGCTATTGCATGGCGTTGATGATGTTGAAGAAGTTGAAGATGTCTTAGAAACCGAGAATGACAGTGCAGTCAATTTCGACTTCTCATCTCAAGATCGAATCGTCCGTGGTCGAATGCCGACCCTTGAACTTATTAACGAGCGCTTCGCACGTCATATGCGAATCAGTTTGTTCAATATGTTACGTAAAACGGCTGAAGTGTCGATCAATGGCGTACAAATGATGAAGTTTGGTGAGTACCAAAACACATTGTATGTACCCACCAGTTTAAACATGGTTCGTTTCCGCCCGTTGAAAGGTACGGCGCTGATCACTATGGAAGCACGCCTTGTATTTATTCTTGTAGAAAACTTTTTCGGTGGTGACGGCCGTTTCCACGCCAAGATTGAAGGCCGTGAATTCACGCCAACAGAAAGACGAATTATTCAGTTACTGCTGAAAATTGTTTTTGAAGATTACAAAGAAGCTTGGTCTCCAGTGATGGGGGTTGAGTTTGAATACTTGGATTCTGAAGTGAACCCAAGCATGGCGAACATTGTGAGCCCAACCGAAGTGATTGTTGTAAGTTCATTCCACATTGAAGTGGATGGCGGTGGTGGTGATTTCCACGTCGTGATGCCTTATTCCATGGTTGAGCCGATTCGTGAATTGCTTGATGCCGGTGTTCAATCAGACAAAATGGAAACCGACGTTCGTTGGAGCACCGCGCTGCGTGATGAAATCATGGATGTGCCAGTCAATTTTCGCGTGAACTTGTTAGAGCAAGATATTTCCCTGCGTGATTTGATGGAGCTGCGCCCAGGGGATGTCATTCCCATGAATATGCCTGAACACGCGACGATGTTTGTCGAAGAACTGCCGACTTATCGTGTGAAAATGGGGCGTTCTGGTGAGAAGCTCGCGGTACAGATTTCGGAAAAAATTCAAAGACCGCATGTGGTCAAAACTGATCTCGCTTTTCTAGGCAAAGACCTAATGTCTGAGCTCGAAAACAGCGATGATGACGAATAGCAAAATAGATAAAAGTATAGGAATTGGTAATGGAACCTAGTGAAGATCAAAAGCTAGCAGACGAATGGGCTGCAGCACTTGGTGAAGACCCTTTAGCACCGTCAATTGATGTTGATGATGTGCTTGCGGCACCACTTGATGAGCTAACTGATTCATCGTCTCCGATTTCTGAAGATGAGCGTCGTAAACTGGATACCATCATGGACATCCCAGTGACTATCTCGATGGAAGTTGGCCGTTCTCAGATCAGTATCCGTAACTTACTTCAATTGAACCAAGGTTCGGTTGTAGAGCTCGATAGAATTGCTGGTGAGTCACTAGACGTGATGGTTAACGGTACTCTGATTGCTCACGGAGAAGTGGTTGTGGTGAACGACAAATTTGGTATTCGTTTGACTGACGTAATTAGCCAAACAGAACGAATTAAGAAGTTACGTTAATGCGCTTTTCGCCAAAAAGATTGGTGGGCTCGTCTCGCGGAACATTGGGAATAGGGCTGTTGTCTACGCCTTCTATTGCCTTTGCTGCGCCTCCTTCTCTTGATTTAGCGACCACTTTTGGGTCGCTGATTTTCGTTATCGCCTTCATCTTATTTATTGCTTGGTTACTCAAGCGAATGCAAGTGCCTGCGATGTCGAATCAACAAGGTTTGGCTATTGTTAGGCAAATTCCTGTTGGCACTAAAGAACGCATTGCGATTGTGCAAGCAGGTGATGAACAGTTCTTAGTCGGCATTACCACACAGTCGATTCAGCTGATCTCTAAGCTCGATAAACCTCTTACTCAGGAGATGCTGGAAAAAAGTACATTTTCAAGTCAGCTTTCCCAGCTAATTAAAAAAGATGCAAACAAGTAACGGACTTTTCACCTCATCTTACCTTTGCCAAATCGGATCTTTTCGAGCGGTAAAAGCGTTGTTGGTTCAGCTCATCCTCCTCTGTTCTTTAGTGTTCAGTGTGTCGGTATTTGCACAGGCAGAAGATGGCACCGTCATTCCAGCGAATACAGCAGGCTCAGAGTCGGTTACCATCAGCACGATGGAACAAGATCAAGCTAAATCGCAAACCATGACGACTGGTAGTTTAACGGGCAATGGTGGTGGCATTCCTGCCTTTACCATGACCACCAACGCCAATGGCGGTGAAGACTACTCGATCAATTTACAGATATTGGCTCTAATGACCATGCTTGGCTTCTTGCCGGCAATGGTAATTTTGATGACGTCGTTCACCCGTATTGTGGTGGTGATGTCGATTTTGCGTCAGGCAATGGGTCTCCAACAAACGCCTTCAAACCAAGTGATTATTGGTATCGCGATATTTTTGACCTTTTTCATCATGTCACCAGTGATCAATCAAGTGAATGAGCAAGCGGTTCAGCCTTATCTCAATGAACAAATATCGGCACGACAGGCGTTCGACGTTGCCCAAGGCCCGATCAAGTCTTTCATGCTCAAACAAACCCGAATCAAAGATCTAGAAACCTTTGTTGAGATCTCGGGTGCGGAAGTGACTAACCCTGAAGATGTTTCCATGGCAGTTTTGATTCCAGCGTTTATCACATCGGAGTTGAAAACGGCTTTCCAAATCGGCTTTATGCTGTTCTTACCTTTCTTAATCATCGACTTGGTGGTCGCCTCGGTATTGATGGCTATGGGTATGATGATGTTGTCACCGATGATTGTATCGTTACCATTTAAGTTGATGTTGTTCGTCCTTGTTGATGGTTGGAACTTGATACTCTCCACTCTCGCCGGCAGTTTTGCCTTGTAGCTGGGGGAATAATGAATCCTGAAATATTCGTAGAGTTGTTCCGAGATGCACTTTGGATGGTACTGATAATGGTATGTGCCATTATTATTCCTAGCCTATTGATTGGTTTAGTCGTAGCGGTTTTCCAAGCTGCGACGTCTATCAACGAACAAACATTGAGTTTCCTACCGCGTTTGATCGTGACGTTATTGGCGTTGATGATGTTTGCTCACTGGATGACTCAGATGATGATGGAGTTTTTTTTCGAACTCATCGAACGCTTACCGCAAGTTCTGTATTAAACCTATATGGAATACCCAACGAGCCTTGTACTAGAGTGGTTAGCCAATTATTTTTGGCCATACACTCGCATCTCAGCCATGCTGATGGTAATGACGGTAACAGGGGCACGCTTTGTGTCGCCGCGTATCCGTCTGTATTTAGGTTTGGCGATCACCTTTGCTGTGATGCCCGCAATCCCTGCTGTTCCTAAAGAGATTGAGCTGCTGTCCTTCCAAGGATTCTTGACTGTATTTGAACAAATCGTGATTGGTGTCGCCATGGGGTTTGTTACTCAGTTTTTGATTCAAACTTTTGTTATGCTCGGTCAGATTTTAGGTATGCAATCGAGCTTGGGTTTTGCCTCTATGGTTGACCCTGCGAATGGTCAAAATACGCCAGTACTTGGCCAACTGTTCATGCTGTTGGCGACCATGTTTTTCTTGGCGACCGATGGTCACTTGAAAATGTTGCAACTGGTAGTGTTCAGCTTTAAAACTTTGCCGATTGGCAGTGGGTCTTTAACCGCCGTCGATTTCAGAGAGCTGGCATTGTGGCTTGGCATCATGTTCAAAACAGCATTAGCGATGTCGTTATCGGGTATTATTGCGCTGCTGACGATTAACCTTTCATTTGGTGTAATGACACGTGCGGCACCTCAGCTAAACATATTTTCTTTGGGTTTTGCATTTGCGCTACTCGTGGGTCTGTTACTTTGTTGGTACATCCTTGGCGGCTTGTTTAGCCACTATGAGCTATTTTGGATACAAGGCGAGCAACAGATATGTCGTCTAATCCGGTTAGATTGCTAGGAGACTGAAATGGCAGAGTCAGACGGTCAAGAACGCACAGAAGACGCCACGCCCAAACGCTTGCAACAGGCCAAAGAGAAAGGGCAGGTTGCAAGGTCAAAAGAGCTGGCGTCAGCATCGGTATTGATAGTCGGTGCGATTTCTTTAATGTGGTTTGGCGAATCGATGGCGAAGGCTTTGTTCGAGGCCATGCAACGCCTGTTTTCACTCAGTCGTGACGAGATTTTTGATACTAACAAGCTACTGGAAATAGCGGGTGGCGCATTAGTAAACCTATTGTTCCCATTGTTTTTGATTCTCATCACTTTGTTCGTTGCTGCTGTGATTGGCGCTGCGGGTGTTGGTGGGGTCAATTTCTCAATGCAAGCTGCTATGCCAAAGGCATCTAAACTCAATCCTTTGAGTGGTATCAAGCGTATGTTTGGCTTACAAAGCTGGGTTGAACTGCTGAAATCTATCTTGAAAGTGGCTTTGGTATCGGGCATGGCCATTTATCTGATTCAAGCTTCTCAACATGACTTGATGCAGTTGAGTATGGATGTGTATCCACAGAATATATTCCATGCCTTAGATATTTTGCTTAACTTCATCTTGTTGATCAGTTGTTCTCTACTCATCGTGGTCGCCATTGATATCCCATTCCAGATTTGGCAACACGCCGATCAGCTGAAGATGACCAAGCAAGAAGTCAAAGACGAATTCAAAGACACTGAGGGTAAGCCCGAAGTGAAAGGTCGTATTCGTATGCTGCAACGAGAAGCCGCTCAACGTCGAATGATGGCTGACGTTCCTCAAGCGGATGTGATTGTGACTAACCCTGAGCACTTTTCAGTGGCGCTGCGCTATAAGCAGAATCAAGATAAGGCACCAATTGTAGTTGCTAAAGGTGTCGATCACATGGCGATGAAAATCCGTGAAATCGCACGAGAAAATGACATCTATATTATCCCAGCACCGCCATTGGCTAGGGCGCTTTATCACACCACAGAGCTCGAACAACAAATTCCTGACGGTCTGTTTGCGGCAGTTGCACAAGTGCTTGCATATGTTTTCCAGCTTAAGCAATACCGAAAAAAAGGTGGAGAGAGGCCAAAACTGCAAGATTCTAATATGCCGATCCCACCTGATTTACGACATTAGATCAATTGCTTGAGCTCAGCTTGATGAACCCTGATAATAGCAACTTAGCTACCCCTCTTGTTTCCGAGGTGATGGCGATAATTTGACGTGAGATGTTGGTACAGTGTTTGCTATATCAATTCCGAACATATTAGCCCATAGCAACATAGCTTAGACCTAGGCCTCAATCTGCTTAGTGAGATAGCTACAACATAGCGAAACTGCCTAGATTTATGAAATTCACCCTGCCTTTTGCGGACAAGCTACCTAAAATTCCTAACCGTGCCATGCCTGCGATTGGCGCGCCTGTTATGGTGCTTGCAACGCTTGCTATGGTGGTGTTGCCCATTCCAGCTTTCTTGTTGGATATGTTCTTCACCTTCAACATTGCACTGTCTATGGTTGTGCTATTGGTTTCGGTTTATACCCGTCGGCCTTTAGACTTCGCTGCATTCCCGACCGTACTCCTGATTGCGACTCTGCTCCGCTTGGCCTTGAACGTTGCTTCGACACGTGTGGTATTGCTCCATGGCCATGAGGGTGGTGATGCTGCCGGTAACGTTATTGAGGCCTTTGGTAACGTGGTTATCGGTGGTAACTATGCGGTTGGTTTGGTGGTGTTCTTGATCCTGATGATCATCAACTTCATGGTTGTCACCAAAGGTGCGGGTCGTATCTCGGAAGTAAGTGCACGTTTTACCCTTGATGCTTTACCGGGTAAGCAGATGGCAATCGATGCCGACTTAAATGCAGGTTTGATCGACCAAGATCAGGCTCGTACTCGACGTTTTGAAGTGACCAAAGAAGCCGATTTCTACGGTTCAATGGACGGTGCATCTAAGTTTGTTAAAGGTGATGCGATCGCCGGTATCTTGATCTTGTTCATCAACATTATTGGTGGCTTGAGTATTGGTATGGTTCAGTTTGACCTTGGTTTTGGTGAAGCAATCGAAATCTATACACTACTGACTATCGGTGATGGTCTGGTTGCTCAAATTCCATCGTTATTACTTTCTATCGCTGCTGCGATGATGGTAACGCGTCAAAATACTGATGAAGATATGGGGCAACAGCTCTTCTTCCAACTGTTCGACAATCCTAAATCCTTGATGATCACCGCCGCTATCCTTGGCATCATGGGTATTGTGCCGGGTATGCCTCATTTCTCGTTCTTGAGCCTTGCTGTCGTTGCAGGTGCCGGTGCCTATTACATTGATAAAAAGAACAAGAAAAAAGCTGAACAACCCAACCTTCCAGCTACGGTTGAAGCGAGTGGGGAGACGGGTTCTCAGAAAGAACTTTCGTGGGATGATGTTCAGCCTGTTGATATTATTGGCTTAGAAGTTGGCTACCGCTTGATTCCTCTAGTTGACAGAGACCAAGGTGGCGAATTGCTTGAACGCGTTAAAGGGGTGCGTAAGAAGCTGTCTCAAGATTTTGGTTTCTTGATCCCAGCAGTACACATCCGCGATAACCTAGAATTGACGCCAAACAGTTACCGACTCACCTTAATGGGGGTTGCGGTTGGTGAGGCTGAGATTAAGCCGGATATGGAATTAGCCATTAACCCAGGCCAAGTGTATGGAATGATCGATGGTGAGCCGACGATTGACCCTGCCTTTGGTCTAGAAGCTGTGTGGATTCGTGAAGAGCAGCGTGAACATGCGCAAGCATTAGGTTACACGGTTGTTGATTCATCAACCGTGTTGGCCACTCACCTCAGTCAACAGCTAACGAATAACGCATCACAACTGATTGGTCACGAAGAAGTACAAAACTTACTTGAGATGCTTAGCCGTTCAACGCCTAAGCTGGTGGAAGGCTTTGTACCGGACCAATTACAGCTTGGCGTCGTTGTGAAAGTGCTGCAGAACCTGTTGAATGAAGCCATTCCAATTCGTGATATTCGAACAATAGTCCAAACTTTGTCGGAGTACTCAAGTAAGAGTCAAGAACCTGACATACTTACGGCGGCTGTTCGTATCTCTTTGAAACGACTAATTGTTCAAGAAATCAATGGTATAGAGCCAGAGTTGCCCGTGATAACCTTGATTCCAGAGCTGGAACAAATCTTGCATCAAACCATGCAGGCATCCGGCGGAGAATCTGCTGGTATTGAACCTGGTTTAGCCGAACGTTTACAGACCTCACTCAGCCATGCCACACAAGAGCAAGAGCTGAAAGGTGAGCCAGCAGTGCTACTGACCTCTGGTGTATTGCGTTCAACTCTGGCTAAGTTCGTGAAGAACACGATCCCAAGCTTGAGAGTGTTATCTTACCAAGAGATACCGGACGAAAAGCAGATACGTATAGTACAAGCTGTTGGTAATTAAGCCGCCTAATTAGAACGGACGATCGAATTGAAAATTAAACGATTTTTTGCAAAAGATATGCGAACCGCACTGCTCCAAGTTAAAGAAGAACTTGGCTCAGAAGCGGTGATCATGTCTAACAAAAAGGTCGCGGGTGGCGTGGAAATTGTTGCCGCTATTGATGGCGAATCTAGCCCGTCGACAGCGAGCCAGAGATTAAATAAACCTCAGCAGCCTGCGCAAAGCCAGTATACGCAAATGGCCGCACCCGCAGCACCGGCAGGGCGTCGTCAATTAGACGATGACAAGGTTAGCCTACAGACGAATGCTGAAGGTGGACGCTCAATGACCAAACGCTTTGCGAATATGCTAAAGCAATACAGTCATGGCGCCGATGATGAGCCACAACACCGTGCTGAAAACGAAGACTCATTGTCAGCATTGCTAAATCGCCAATCCAGCACGGGTCATAAGCCGCATAGCAATCAGCAGCCACATAGTAATCGTCAATCTCTCGGCAACCAGCCGTCTCTTGGCAACCAACACTCTTCTGGCAACCAACAGTCTTCCGGTAACCAGCAATCTCACGGGAGCCTCGATTCAGCATTTGCTCGTGAAACCGGCTTATCTAAATTGATTGCCGAAGACCGCAGAGTAGAGCGTCCAACACCTCGTTTGGATCCTACCCGTTATGATCGTGGTCGTGAAAACCCTCAGTCGAAAGGTTCAGATGCAGAAATGGAGACGATGCGTGAAGAGATGACCTCAATTCGTCGTCTATTAGAGCATCAAGTATCAGGGCTAATGTGGCAAGAAGTTGAGCGTCGTGAACCGCTCAGAGCAATGCTTATCAAACGCCTTGAGCGTATGGGTGTATCTGCCGAGCTTGCCGATCAAATGGCCTGTTACATTCCTGAAGATACCAAGCCTGCTCGTGCATGGAAGGCCTTGTTAGCACTGGTTGCTGACCAGATCTCTGTCACGCAAAAAGATATTTTAAAACGCGGTGGTATTGTGGCCTTGTTGGGCCCGACTGGCGTAGGTAAAACAACGACGGTTGCTAAGCTAGCAGCACGCGCAGCCATGGAATATGGCGCCGACAACGTCGCACTAGTGACAACGGACACATATCGTATAGGTGCACATGAGCAGTTATCGATTTATGGTCGAATTATGGGTTGCCCTGTAAGAGTTGCTAAAGATTCTAGTGAATTGGCCGATGTAATATATCAGTTACGTAATCGTCGCCTGATTCTGGTCGATACTGCAGGCATGGGACAACGAGATGTTCGCCTATCTGAGCAGTTAGACACATTGATGCAAGAGAGTGGTTCCGTTATCAATAGTTACCTTGTGTTGCCTGCTACCGCACAACGCAAAGTACTACAAGAAACCATTGAACACTTTAGAAGAATCCCGTTGTCGGGATGTATCCTGACTAAGCTGGATGAATCCCTTAGCTTGGGTGAGTTCATCAGTGTGGTAATACAAAATGCATTACCAGTTGCTTACATAGCAAATGGTCAACGAGTTCCTGAAGATATCGTCATAGCTCAGCCAAAGTATATGATTGCTAAGGCCAATGAGTTATTAGAAAAATCTACAGAGAATGAACCTCATTACTGGAATAGCGATTCTGAAGGGCTCTAGGCGGCGGATAAATATGAATGAGAATATGATACACGATCAAGCTAGCGGCCTCCGTCGCTTAACCAAGCCTTCACTCACAAAAGTTATCGCTGTAACCGGTGGTAAGGGAGGCGTCGGTAAATCGAATGTGACGTTAGGTATGGCTATTTGTATGGCTCGCCAAGGCAAGAAAGTCATGGTACTGGATGCCGACTTAGGGCTGGCTAACGTAGACATCATGCTGGGCATTCGTTCTAAACGAAACCTGGGTCATGTGTTGGCTGGCGAATGTGAACTTAAGGATGCGATTGTCGAAGGGCCGCACGGAATTAGAATTATTCCAGCGACATCTGGCACGCAAAGCATGACTGAACTTTCACACGCTCAACACGCTGGGTTGATTCGTGCATTTGGTTCGCTTGAAGACGAGATGGATATCTTGTTGGTTGATACCGCTGCGGGTATTTCAGACATGGTAATTAGCTTCTCAAGAGCGGCGCAAGACGTGGTTGTTGTGGTCTGTGATGAGCCTACCTCAATCACAGATGCATATGCACTGATCAAGCTTTTGAGCCGAGAGCACCAAGTTCAGCGATTCAAAATTGTTGCAAATATGGTCAGAAGCTACCGCGAAGGCCGAGAATTATTTGCAAAGTTGACTTTGGTCACAGAGCGCTTCTTGAATGTGAGCCTCGAACTCGTAGCATGTATTCCTTTAGATGATAAAGTACGTCAATCAGTCAAGAGACAGAAAATCGTAGTAGATGCGTACCCTCGCTCTCCAGCTGCATTGGCAATCAGCTCTTTGGCTAATAAAGCATTGACCTGGCCAATACCAAAAACGCCAAGTGGACACTTGGAGTTCTTTGTTGAAAGGCTGCTGAATCGTACTGAATTTATAGAGGAACCATTTGGTGAATAAAGCGCTTACTTACGATCAACATGCTAATCACAATAGCCAACAGGCTTTTTTTGAGAAGTATTCTGTGTTGGTTAAACGTATCGCTCATCACTTGTTGGGGCGATTACCGCCTAATGTCTTGGTTGATGACTTAATTCAAGCTGGCATGATTGGCTTGATTGAAGCGCAACAAAACTATGATGGTACCAAAGGCGCAAGCTTTGAGACGTATGCAGGTATTCGGATTCGCGGAGCTATGTTGGATGACATTCGCCGTGGTGACTGGGTGCCGAGATCGGTTCATAAAAACAATCGAGAAATCAGCAGTGCAATCGCGGAATTAGAGGGTACCCTCAATCGCGACCCAAGTGATGCCGAAGTGGCAAAGCACATGGGGCTGAGTTTAGACCAGTACCACAACGCTTTAACTGATATTAATTGCTCAAGACTTGTCGGGATCGAAGATTTAGGCGTCTCAGATGATGTAATATCTCCGAATGAAGACTCTCAAGATAACACGCCTTTTCAAGGGGTTGCTGATGAGTCATTTCGTCAAGCTTTGATCGATTCGATAAAACAACTTCCGGAAAGGGAAGGCCTCGTGCTTTCGCTTTATTACGACGAAGAACTCAATTTAAAAGAGATTGGGGAAGTACTAGGTGTCAGCGAATCTCGTGTCAGCCAAATACTGAGCCAATCTATGCAGCGTTTACGCACTAAGTTAAGTGCTTGGACACAGAACGACTAACAACACTGATTCTATTCAGTGGAGGCTAATTTGAACAAAAACATGAAAATTCTCATTGTTGATGATTTTTCAACGATGCGCCGAATTGTTAAAAACCTACTTCGCGATTTAGGTTTCAACAACACTCAAGAAGCAGACGATGGCTTAACCGCGTTACCTATGCTGAAAAAAGGCGAATTTGATTTCGTGGTAACTGACTGGAACATGCCAGGCATGCAAGGTATTGACCTGCTTAAACACATTCGCGCAGATGCAGAACTTAAGCATCTTCCAGTGCTTATGATCACTGCGGAAGCGAAGCGTGAGCAGATCATCGAAGCAGCGCAAGCGGGTGTTAATGGTTACATTGTGAAGCCTTTCACTGCTGCAACGCTGAAAGAGAAACTTGATAAGATTTTTGATCGCTTATAAGCATCAATAAGTTTTAGGCACTTCTAGGCAAACACTGACCGATAAGATCTCTGTTTATCTCGATAGCCTAAGCGCACAAAGTATGCGGAGTAAGGCCGAACTCAGGATGATTTCATTAGAACAAGCAAAAAAATTAGTAGAGCTGCTTGAGAACGATAAGCAGCAAGATGCTGATTCTCTTGTTAGAAGCATTTATGAAGACAATTTTAGTCTTCAAGACAATCCAATGCTTCAAGAAATAGGAAGTTTGACTCGCGACCTCCATGACTCTTTGACTCAATTCAATTTCGATGAGCGCATCAGCGTTATCGCAAATGATGAAATCCCTGACGCAAGGGATCGCCTTCAGTATGTCATTGATAAAACGGAAGTTGCGGCAAATAAGACGATGGACGCTGTCGATCGTTGTATGCCAATTGCAGACAACCTACACGAGTGTTTACTTCAAGTAAGGCCTCAATGGAATGAACTGATGCATGGCCGCATTGAGCTGGCACAATTTAAAGCTTTATGTCACCGCATTGATGGATTGCTTGTCCAAGTAGAAGGCGATAGTACTGAACTACGTGGACAATTGACTGAAATCTTGATGGCTCAGGATTTCCAAGATTTAACTGGGCAGATAATTAGCAAAGTTATTACCTTGGTGAATGAGGTTGAAGGACGTTTGGTCGAGATTCTCACCGTATTCGGTGCGAATCAAACAGAGCCAACTCCAGAGTCAGAGAAGAAAGCATCTATTGCGCCTGAAGGTCCAATTCTGAACCCAGAAGAGCGTGAAGATGCTGTTGCATCTCAAGATGAAGTCGACGATTTGTTATCCAGTCTTGGATTTTAAAGGTAACGTATGAGCTACGATTTAGACGAAGATATTCTTCAGGACTTTTTAGTCGAAGCAGGAGAGATCCTTGAACTCCTATCAGAACAACTGGTAGAGCTTGAGAATAACCCTGACGACAAAGACCTATTAAATGCTATTTTCCGTGGTTTCCATACAGTAAAAGGTGGTGCTGGTTTCCTAGCATTGACTGAGCTGGTGGATACTTGTCATGGTGCTGAGAATGTGTTCGACATTCTACGAAACGGCCAGCGCAGCGTAACATCAGGTTTGATGGATACGATGCTGCAGGCTCTAGATACAGTTAATGTACAGTTTCAAGCCGTGCAAGATCAGGAACCTTTAGTGCCTGCTGATCAAGCTTTATTGGATGAACTTCACCGCCTCTGTAAACCACAGTCTGCCGATGAAGCTGCTCCAGTAGAAGCCCCAGCACCAGTAATCACTGAACCCGTTTTTGAAGCGCCTGCTGAACCGATCGTCGAAAGCGCAAGCATTAGTGCATCTTCAGTGGATGATATCTCTGAAGATGAGTTTGAGCGTCTGCTTGATGAGCTTCATGGTAAAGGTGGTTCACCAACAGCATCTTCTGTACCAACACCGCCGCCAGCTCCTGTTGCTCCTCAGCCAGTTGCTGAGAGTGGTGATATTACTGATGACGAATTCGAAAAGTTATTAGATGAACTGCATGGCGCGGGCAAGAGCCCGACGGCAGTAGGTTCACCGCCTCCTCCTCCGCCAGCACCTTCTTCCGCACCCGTTTCGGCGATGTCTGAAGGTGATGACCTGATGAGCGACGAAGAGTTTGAGAAGCTACTAGACCAGTTACATGGTTCAGGTAATGGACCAACTATTGAAGAGCTAGATGCAGCAACTAAACCTGCTGCAGCGAAGCCTATTGCTCCAGTGCCGGCTCCACAGGCAGCACCTAAGCCTCAGCCATCTGCACCGGTCGCTGTTAAAGAAGCACCAGCGAAAGCTGAAGTTAAAGCGCCAGCGAAGAAACAACAAGCCGACGCTACAGTTCGTGTCGACACGTCAACACTGGATACCATCATGAATATGGTGGGTGAGCTGGTGTTGGTTCGTAATCGACTTGTGAGCCTTGGCTTAAACAGTAACGATGAAGAGATGGCAAAAGCTGTCTCGAATTTAGATGTTGTTACCGCAGACCTCCAAGGTGCGGTAATGAAGACTCGTATGCAGCCGATCAAGAAAGTTTTTGGTCGTTTCCCACGAGTTGTCCGCGACCTTGCTCGTAGTTTGAAGAAAGACATTGTTCTTGAAATGCGCGGGGAAGAAACGGATCTTGATAAGAATTTAGTTGAAGCACTTGCCGATCCACTGATTCACTTAGTGAGAAACTCTGTGGATCACGGTATTGAAATGCCTGAAGCCCGTATTGCGGCTGGCAAATCACAAACGGGTAAAGTGATTCTATCTGCCTCGCAAGAAGGTGACCATATTGAACTGGCTATCGTTGATGACGGTGGCGGTATGGACCCTGATAAGCTTCGTGCTATTGCGGTTAAACGCGGTCTGATGGATGAAGATGCAGCGTCTCGCTTATCAAACAAAGAGTGTTTCAATCTTATTTTTGCCCCTGGCTTTTCAAGCAAGGAGCAGATCTCGGATATCTCTGGTCGTGGTGTAGGTATGGACGTTGTGAAAACAGCGATCAACACACTGAATGGCTCGATTGATATTGATTCAGAGATGGGACAAGGCACCAAGATCACGATCAAGGTTCCATTGACGCTGGCGATTCTACCAACCTTGATGGTCGGTGTTGCCGGACATCCATTTGCATTGCCACTGGCTTCTGTAAACGAGATCTTCCACCTAGATTTAAGCCGCACAAACGTGGTTGATGGCCAGCTGACGATTATCGTTCGCGATAAGTCTATTCCGTTGTTCTACTTGCAAAACTGGCTGGCACCTAAAGCGGGTATTGTGGAATTGCGTAAAGGACACGGCCATGTTGTTATCGTACAACTTGGTAGCCAACGTGTTGGTTTTGTTGTTGATACGCTTATTGGCCAAGAAGAAGTTGTTATCAAACCACTTGATAAACTACTACAGGGCACGCCAGGAATGGCAGGCGCGACAATTACAAGTGATGGACACATTGCATTGATTCTAGATGTGCCGGACTTGTTGAAGCAGTACGCAGCTGCGTCAAGAATTTAATTTAAGGATAAATATGGCGATTAAAGTATTAGTCGTTGATGATTCGAGTTTTTTTCGTCGTCGCGTTAGCGAGATCATCAACTCAGAGGCTCGCCTAGAAGTCATTGATGTAGCAGTAAACGGTAAAGAAGCGGTTGAGAAAGCGAAACAGCTGAGACCTGACGTAATCACGATGGACATCGAAATGCCTGTCATGGACGGCATCACAGCCGTTCGTGAAATCATGGCTGCGTCGCCAACGCCTATTTTAATGTTTTCATCGCTAACGCATGATGGTGCGAGAGCAACGTTAGATGCGTTAGACGCTGGTGCTCTAGACTTCCTACCTAAGAAGTTTGAAGACATCGCACGTAACCGTGATGATGCTGTCGCATTGCTTCAACAACGTGTGATTCAGATTGCAGCAAAGCGTGCGTTTATGCGCCGTGCTCCGATTGCGCCACGAGCTACAGCTACACCAGCAACAACTTCAACACCATTGCGCCAACCGATTTCAGCAGCAGCTTCAGCAGTGAAACCAGCGGTTGCATCAACGGCGAAATTCAGAGCTTCGGGTAAAAAGTATCAATTAACTGCAATTGGTACCTCTACAGGTGGCCCGGTTGCACTACAGAAAATTTTGACGCGCATCCCTGCACACTACCCACATCCGATTGTGTTAGTTCAGCATATGCCAGCAACGTTCACCGCCGCTTTTGCTAGCCGACTGAATACCTTATGCAAGATTGAGGTTCGCGAAGCACAAGACGGAGATGTGTTGAAACCTGGAGTGGCTTATCTTGCTCCTGGTGGTAAACAAATGATGGTTGACGGCCGTGCAGGATCTGCTCGCTTAAGAATTCTCGATGGCGGCGACCGAATGAATTACAAACCTTGTGTGGATGTAACCTTCGGCTCTGCAGCGAAGATCTACGGTGACAAAGTCTTGTCTATGATACTGACCGGTATGGGCGCTGATGGTCGAGAAGGTTCGCGTATGTTAAAAACTGCGGGCTCGACAATCTGGGCGCAAGACGAAGATAGCTGTGTTGTATATGGTATGCCTCAAGCTGTAGCAAAAGCTGGCATTTCTACTGAAGACCTCCCTCTAGACCGCATTGCGGAAAGGATTTTGGTTGAAGTTGGGTTAGCTTAGGTAAATCGAAATGATTGTTTGGAGTGTTGCAAACCAAAAAGGTGGTGTTGGTAAAACGACCTCGACCGTGACCCTAGCAGGTTTACTTGCGTTGAAGGGGCACCGTGTTCTGTTGGTTGATACTGACCCGCATGCATCACTAACCACCTATCTGGGTTACGACTCAGATACGGTGGAATCGAGTCTGTTTGATCTATTTCAGTTGCGTGAGTTTAACGCGCCGACAGTAAGACCTTTGATTTTACAAACGGAAGTCGAAGGTATCGATATTATTCCCGCGCACATGTCTTTGGCAACATTAGACCGTGTGATGGGAAATCGAAGCGGTATGGGGTTGATCTTGAAGCGTGCTTTAGCCGCTTTGAAAGACGACTATGACTATGTGCTTATCGATTGTCCGCCGATCTTGGGTGTGATGATGGTCAACGCATTGGCTGCCAGTGACCGTATTTTGATTCCGGTACAGACTGAGTTTTTGGCAATGAAGGGCTTAGAGCGCATGATTCGCACTTTGGCTATCATGCAGAAGTCTCGCAAAACACCGTTTAAGGTGACGATTGTCCCAACGATGTACGACAAGCGAACTAAAGCATCACTGCAAACATTAACTCAGCTAAAAGAAGATTATCCAAATCAAGTTTGGACATCCGCTGTGCCGATAGACACTAAGTTTCGAGATGCTAGCCTAAAGCGCTTACCAGCATCTCATTTTGCATCGGGTAGTCGTGGCGTATTTGCTTACAAACAGCTGCTTATTTATCTCGAAAGGCTGGCGATAAATGAGCGCGAATAAAGAATCAACAATGGCGCGATCAAGTTTATCAAGTGAACAAGCACTTGATGATTACTTTACTGCGCTGTTAGGTGATGAAATGCTGGATTCTGACGAATTTTTTGTTGACGAGACCAGCGATGAGCCAGAGCCAGAGCCCAAACATTCGAGTTACTCGACTTATGCCGAGTTACGAGAAGCTGAATTTGAAGTGCCCAATCTGGAAGATGTTCAAAAATTACTGAGCCGCTTAGAAGCGACGAACGTGGTTGATGAACTGAATCTTGATGAATTAATGGATCAGAACACGCAGAAAATCGCTCAGCAAGCAGACATGCAAATGTTTGATGCGGCGGTGGAATCCGTTCAGCTTTCTGTAGAACCTGAGATTCAAGGTTGGAACCTCCCAGAGTCAGATTCATCAATGGTTGTTGAACGACCTGTTGAACGACCAATTGAGCAGCAAGCCGAGTCTCCAATAGCTGAAGAGTCACCAATAGCTGAAGAGTCACCAATAGCTGAAGAGTCGCACGTTGAAGCTCAGCAAGACGGAACTCACACTGAAGAGTCAGAAATTGAATCTATCAGTGAACCCGAAGTTGAGCTTGAAACTCAATCTGGCGGTATTGAACGGTTTACATCTTGGGAAACTACGGCTCGAACAGAAGATTTTCAGGTACTGTATTTTGACGTCAACGGGGTAACATTTGCTGTTCCTCTTGATGAGCTTGGTGGTATTCATCGCCTTGAAGAGCTAAGCCATTTGATTGGTAAGCCTGCTTGGTATTTAGGTTTGCAAACAAATCGAGATAGTCAGTTAGATGTGGTCGACACTGCAAAGTGGGTGATGCCTGAGAAACTAACGAATGATGAATACAAAGAAAACTATCAATATATAGTGATGCTTGGCGAAAGCTTATGGGGGCTCGCGGGGACTGAACTTAAAGGTACCGAGCTTCTTAATACAGATAAAGTTCGTTGGCGAGAAATGGCAGGTAAACGCCCATGGCTCGCTGGTATGGTAAAAGAAAAAATGTGTGCTTTGATTCATGTTGAAGCATTGATCGCCATGCTAAACGCAGGGCTAGATGTAAAAGCATTAAGCTAGTAATAAGCATTAGGCTAACAATAAACGCATCAAGTTAATAATAGTGGTCGGTAACGACGGCAAGAGGATTAAATATGTCTCATATGAGTGAAATTGAAGTAAGAAAAGACCCAACCAATGATGAAGTACTTCAATGGGTGACATTCCAGCTAGAAGAAGAAACTTACGGCATTAATGTTATGCAGGTACGTGAAGTACTTCGCTACAGTGAAATTGCTCCAGTACCGGGTGCTCCAGATTACGTTCTAGGTATTATTAACCTGCGTGGTAACGTTGTTACTGTTATCGACACTCGTTCTCGCTTTGGTTTGATGCAAGGTGAAATCACAGACAACACTCGTATCATCGTTATTGAATCTGAGCGTCAAGTCATTGGCATTCTAGTAGACAGCGTTGCTGAAGTGGTTTACCTACGTTCTTCTGAAATCGACACTACTCCAAGTGTTGGTACTGATGAAAGTGCTAAGTTCATCCAAGGTGTAAGTAACCGTGATGGCAAGCTGCTTATCTTAGTAGATCTAAACAAACTACTAAGCGAAGACGAATGGGATGAGATGGCTCACCTGTAATGTTTGAAGCGCTTCCTTTAAGCCCTGTTGCTCTGATTGCCGGAGTCGGGGTTTTTACGTTATTCATCGTGATTTTGATTAGCAAAGTAAAACGTGCGATTCAAAAGCAGCTCGATCAGTCACGCCTGCAAGTTCGTAACTTGGACAAAGAGCTTCAAAAATCGAGCAAGCAATTGCTTGAGGTTCGCTCTGTCGTGGTTGGCCTTGGTCAGAAAGTGACGGAACAGCAAGATCTAATAAAGCACTTGAATGAACGCATTGTAGAGCTGGAACATGTTGATACCGATGGGCGCTTGTACACGCGTGCAACGAAGATGGTTCAGCTTGGTGCAGGGATAAACGAACTGATCGAAGAGTGTGAATTACCTAAAGCTGAAGCTGAGCTGATGATGTCTCTGCAGAATAAGCTCGCGGGTAAGGAAAAAATTCCTTCGCTAAGAAGTAACCCTTCATCGTACGATGAGCAACCAGATGCACCTCATAAGCGCAGAGACCCAACTCGACGTCGTTAAATTGAGCGCTCGCTGCGTATTGAGTAATTGATGTTTATCGTGCACTCCTCTTAAAAGAAGCTTCGGCTTCTTTTTTTGTGCCTGACAGCTCTATATAGAACGATGTTTATAAGTGCTTGTATCTAAGGCAGTATCTTGTTTGTTGATGAAAATGTGTAAATTGTGATGCGGTGGTAACAGTTTCTTACGGAGTTTGTTCTATCGAAAACGCCTAGTCCTGTTTTGTCACCATATTGGTGTGCTACTATAGCCCTTTCATTACTCGACTAAATTTACCTATGCTTGAAGTCTCAAATTTAACTGCTATTCGTGACGACAGGGTTCTATTTGAATCGTTGTCTTTTCAATTGAAACCCGGTGAGCTGGTTCAAGTTGAAGGTCGTAACGGCACTGGGAAAACGACACTCCTTAGGATTATCACCGGCTTAGGTGATCGTGATGAAGGCACTATCTCTTGGGATGGTGAGTCTATTGAAACGAGTCGAGATGTGTATCACCAAAATTTGCTTTTTCTTGGTCACCAAACTGGCGTAAAACGCGAGCTTAGTGCGTATGAGAACCTGAGCTTCTATCAATCGATTCACAGCAGTGGAACGAGTAAGGAAGAACTTTACAATGCATTGGCTCAAGTCGGCCTTGCTGGACGAGAAGACGTGCCTGCAGGTCAACTTTCGGCGGGTCAACAGCGCCGTGTAGCATTGGCTCGTCTGTGGTTAAGTAAGCAAATGTTGTGGATTCTAGATGAACCGCTGACTGCCATTGATAAGCAGGGCGTTAAAGTTCTTGAGTCTCTTTTTTCTCAGCATGTAGACAACGGTGGCATTGTGTTATTAACCACACACCAAGATATGTTTGCTGATAGCCCGAAACTAAGAAAAATAAAGTTGGGTGAGTAATATGATTTCTTCAATGACAACGATCATTCGACGTGAGCTGTTGATCGCATTTCGTCGCCAAGCCGATATCTTTAACCCTCTGTGGTTTTTTATCATTGTCATCACCCTTTTCCCATTGAGTATCGGCCCTGAGCCAAACCTACTTGCGCGTATCGCAGCGGGCATTGTTTGGGTTGCTGCTTTACTTTCTGCATTACTCTCTCTCGAACGATTATTCCGAGATGATTTCCAAGATGGCGCCCTCGAGCAGATGATGCTGATGCCCATCCCGTTGCAGTTGGTAGTATTGTCCAAGGTCATAGCGCACTGGTTATTGACAGGGTTACCATTAATATTGATCAGTCCGTTGTTAGCGGTACTGCTGTCCTTGGATTTCGATACTTGGTTATCGGTGGTCTTAACGTTATTGGTTGGTACGCCTGCATTAAGCTTTATTGGTGCGATTGGTGTCGCTTTAACGGTTGGATTACAAAAAGGCGGTGTGCTGTTAAGTCTGCTTATTTTGCCGTTGTATATCCCAATTCTTATATTTGCTACATCCGCGATTGATGCGGCAGCACTAGGCGTTGCGTATAACGGACAATTAGCTGTGTTAGGGGCAATGCTAATGGGCGCAATGACGCTCACCCCATTTGCCATAAGCGCAGCGCTGAGAGTGAGTGTTAACTAGTTAATTATCTGATTAAAACTAGCTAACCAAGCGCTCACTTCCACTTTGTTTGTTCAGAGTGAACTAATTGAAGCTTTTAAACTCATAGAGTCACTGAAAGAGACAGTAAGCCAAATAAATTATAATAATTATAGCTGTGATAGCTGTAAGCAATATGAAGTAAGAGTGAGATTACAACATGTGGAAATGGCTCCATCCCTATGCCAAAGCAGAAACCTCTTATCAGCTTGCTGGTAAACTTCTGCCATGGTTCTCTATCCTAGCGCTATTGTGTCTATCAGTAGGTACTGTGTGGGGGCTTGCATTTGCGCCTTCTGATTACCAACAAGGCGATAGCTTCCGTATCATCTATATCCATGTTCCGTCTGCAATTTGGTCGATGGGCGTATACATGTCGATGGCAATTGCGGCATTTATCGGCTTGGTATGGCAGGTGAGATTATCAGACATGGCGGCATTGGCTATGGCGCCTATTGGTGCTGTCTTTACCTTCATAGCGCTGCTAACCGGTGCTGTTTGGGGTAAACCAATGTGGGGTGCTTGGTGGGTTTGGGATGCGCGTTTGACCTCAGAGCTGATTCTTCTATTCCTATACTTGGGTGTGATTGCACTACACCACGCTTTTGACGACCAAAAAACCGCAGCGAAGGCAGCAGGTATTTTGGCGATCGTTGGTGTCATCAACCTACCTATCATTCACTTTTCAGTAGAGTGGTGGAATACACTTCACCAAGGCGCGACGATTACTAAGTTCGATCAGCCTTCTATTTCAAGTGACATGCTATGGCCGCTTCTTCTCAACATCTTCGGCTTCGCCTTTTTCTTTGGTGCTGTGACTATGGTTCGTTTTAGAAACGAAATCATCAGTAAAGAAAGTCACCGTCCGTGGGTTCGTAAACTCGCGGCTGATAAAGCGTAGTAGGGTAGGTAATTATGTATTTTGAATCTCTGAGTGATTTCTTTGCCATGGGTGGCTACGCCTCATATGTATGGAGTGCATTTGGAATCACATTCCTCGCGATGATCATTTTACTGGTCTTAAGCGTTCGTCGTGGTAAGCAATTACTAAATGAAGTACAAGCTAAGATTGATCGTCAAGCTCGTATCGATGCAGCAAAAAATATGGAGAACACTCTATGAACCCAAGACGTAAAAAGAGGCTGGGCATTGTCTTAGCGATCTTTTTTGGTATCAGTGCAACTGTTGGATTAATGGTTTATGCGCTTAACCAGAACATGGATCTGTTCTACACGCCAACTGAGCTTGTTAACGGCAAAGACGGCAAGAAACCTGAAGTTGGCCAACGTCTGCGTATTGGTGGCATGGTTGTAGTCGGTTCTGTAAGCCGTGACAACGAATCACTACGTGTAAGCTTTGACTTGAAAGATGTTGGTCCTAAAGTAACGATTTTATACGATGGCATTCTTCCTGATCTTTTCCGTGAAGGGCAAGGTATTGTTGCTCAAGGCGTTCTGAAAGATGCGACAACAATTGAAGCTTTCGAAGTCTTAGCGAAACACGATGAAGAGTACATGCCTTCTGAAGTTGCTGAAGCAATGAAGAAAACCCATGAGCCAATGCAGTACTCGACAGAACAAAAAGAAGGAAGTGCTCAATGATAGCCGAGATCGGCCACTTTGCCATGATCCTGTCCTTAGGGCTGGGATTGCTATTGAGCGTGCTCCCGCTGTATGGGGCAGCTCGAAATAACACATTATTAATGAATAGTGCGCGACCGCTATCATGGGGTATGTTCGGATTCCTAGCGATTTCGTTTTTTATCTTGTGCTACGCGTTCTACACCAATGATTTTACGGTTCAATACGTAGCAAGTAACTCGAACAGCCAACTTCCTTGGTACTACCGAATCACAGCGGTTTGGGGTGCTCATGAAGGTTCATTACTGCTTTGGGTTCTTATCCAAGCGGGTTGGACGGTTGCAGTAGCGACGTTCAGCCGTGGTATGCCTCAAGAGTCAGTGGCTCGCGTACTGGCTATCATGGGTTTGATTACTGTCGGCTTCTTACTGTTCATTATCGTAACGTCTAACCCGTTCTTACGTACACTGCCTTACTTTCCTGTCGATGGCCGTGACTTGAATCCACTACTGCAAGACCCGGGTTTGATTATTCACCCGCCTATGCTTTACATGGGTTATGTAGGTTTCTCGGTTGCGTTCTCTTTCGCTATTGCTTCTCTAATGAGCGGTCGTTTAGATACGGCATGGGCTCGTTGGTCTCGTCCTTGGACAATCGCTGCTTGGTTATTCCTAACGGTAGGTATCGCACTTGGTTCATGGTGGGCTTACTACGAACTTGGCTGGGGTGGCTGGTGGTTCTGGGATCCAGTAGAAAACGCTTCATTCATGCCTTGGTTGGCTGGTACAGCGCTGATGCACTCGCTTGCGGTAACAGAAAAGCGTGGCACATTTAAAGCCTGGACAGTGTTGCTGGCTATCTCTGCATTCTCTTTAAGCTTACTAGGTACATTCTTAGTTCGTTCGGGCATCTTAGTATCGGTTCACGCATTCGCGTCAGATCCTGCTCGTGGTATGTTTATTCTAGGTTTCCTAGTGTTCGTTATCGGTGGTTCACTGCTGTTGTTTGCTGTTAAAGGTGCATCAGTTCGTGTCCGTGGTAACTTTGATTTGGTTTCTCGTGAAAACGCACTACTCGGCAACAATATCTTATTGATTGCTGCGTTAGTGGTTGTGTTAGTGGGTACGTTGTTACCACTTGTTCATAAGCAATTAGGGCTGGGCTCGGTTTCAATCGGTGCACCATTCTTTGATATGTTGTTCTTCTGGTTAATGATCCCGTTCTCGTTCCTATTGGGTATCGGTCCACTGATCCGTTGGAAACGTGACAACCTGTCTAAGCTTATTAAGCCAATGTTAGTTTCGGGTATCTTCTCGTTAGGTTTAAGTGCACTAATGGTGACCATGCTAGCTGACCGCTTCAGTGGTACTGCTTTTGCTGGTTGGGTGATGGCGTTCTGGATCTTCTTCATGCACGGCTTTGAGCTGCATGAGCGTGCAACACACCGTCATACCTTCATGAAAGGCCTAACTAAGCTGCCTCGTAGCCATTGGGCAATGATCTGTGGTCACATGGGTTTAGCCGTAACAGTGATCGGTATCGCGATGGTGCAAAACTACAGCATCGAACGTGATGTGCGTTTAGCGCCAGGTGAAAGCTACCAACTTGAAGAATACAGCTTCCTGTTTACAGGGGTTCGTGACAAAGATGGCCCTAACTACGATGGTTACATCGCTGACTTTGAAATTACCAAAGAAGGCAAGTACATCAACACGCTTCACGCTGAAAAACGTTTCTACACCACAGCTAAATCTATGATGACAGAAGCGGCGATTGATCGTGGCGTAACGCGCGACCTTTATATCGCAATGGGTGAGCGTTTAGACGACAACAAATCTTGGGCTGTACGTATCTACTACAAACCATTTGTACGTTGGATCTGGGCGGGTTCTTTGATTATGTCGATTGGTGGTGTGATTGCCATCAGTGACCGTCGTTACCGTTTCCGTAAGCCAACGAAAAAGTCGGCTCAAGAGCAGGAGGCTTAATTCGAATGAACAAGAAGATTTTATTCATTCCATTGATTGCGTTCATGGTTCTAGCTGGAATCTTTGCAACTCAATTGATGCGTAACCAGTCGGGTGATGACCCGACTAAACTTGAATCCGTATTGATTGGTAAGCAGGTTCCTGAGTTTGGCCTAGAGGATTTGGAACAGCCGGGTAAGTTTCATGATCAAGCTATCTTTAAAGGTGAGCCTCTGCTTCTTAATGTGTGGGCGACTTGGTGTCCTACTTGTTATGCAGAGCACTCTTACCTGAATAAGTTAGCGGATCAAGGAGTTAAGATCATTGGTCTTAACTACAAAGATGATCGCAATAAAGCGGTTGGTTGGTTAAAAGAACTGGGCAACCCGTACTTAATCAGCTTGTTCGATGGCAACGGTATGTTAGGTCTTGACCTTGGCGTATATGGCGCTCCTGAGACCTTCCTCATTGATGCCAGCGGCGTGGTTCGTTACCGCCATGTTGGTGACGTGAACCCGACTAACTGGGCATCGACGCTTCAGCCGATGTACCAAGAGTTATTGGAGGAGGCGAAATGATTAAACAAACACTTGTAGCAATGTTTGCCACCTTCACTATCTCTGCGTCGGTAGCGGCTGCGCCTATCGAATTTCATGAGTTTGATACGGTTGATCAAGAGCAACAATTTAAAGATTTGAGCAATACGCTTCGTTGCCCAAAATGTCAGAACAACACGATTGGTGATTCGAACGCGGAACTTGCGGTCGACTTGCGTCAAAAAGTGTATGAGATGACAAAAGATGGCAAGTCTGAGCAAGAAATTATTGATTACATGATTGCTCGTTACGGTAACTTTGTAACGTACAACCCACCACTGACCTTAGCGACATCGATCCTATGGGTTGGTCCGTTTGCGGTTGTTGTATTAGGTTTTGGTTTGATTGTTTTACGAAGCAGAAAGTCAAAATCAAAAGCAGTAGAGTCCAATAAAGACTGGGATGCAGACAAAGAAGCACGTTTAAAAGCGTTACTCGACGAAGAGAACGACGGAGATAAACAGTAATGACTCTATTTTGGATTTCTACAATTGTCCTTTCGCTAGCCGCAGTTTTATTGATTGTTCTGCCTTTTTTGAACAAGAAGGAAAACAACGATGACGTGCTTCGCGATGAGTTGAATAAAGCCTTCTATAAAGATCGCTTAGTTGAATTAGAGGTAGAAGCTGAAGAAGGCCTTGTTGATAACCAGCAAGAACTGATCGCTGACTTAAAACAGTCGCTACTTGATGACGTTCCAACGCAAGAAAAAATCAAGAGAACACAAATATCTACGCTGGGTGTCGTTGTACCGTCAGTGATCCTGGTTCTGGTTGTGACTTATGGTATGTACTTTCAGTTTGGTGCATTAGATAAGGTTCAACACTGGCAAGAAGTGAGTTCAAACCTTCCTGAGTTGTCTAAAAAGTTAATGTCATCAGAAGGTGGAACGCTTACCGATGATGAACTTGAAGATTTGACTCTAGCGCTTCGTACTCGTCTTCACTATCAACCAAAAGATTCAACTGGTTGGTTACTGCTTGGTCGTATTGCATTAGCAAACCGTGACGCAGAAACAGCGAAAGATTCTATGGAAAGAGCTTACAAACTTGAGCCTAAGAATGAAGATGTTCAGCTAGGTTTTGCTCAAGCACTGATGCTTTCACCTGATGAAGCCGATCAAAACCAAGCGCGTTTGATTTTGAGCCGTTTGATCCAAAACGATTATGTCGACCTTCGAGTGTTCTCACTGCTAGCGTTTGATTCTTTTGAACGTCAAGATTACCCGGGTGCTGTGAAGTACTGGAGCATCATGCAACAGATGATTGGTCCACAAGACAGTCGCTACGAGATGTTGTCACGCAGTATTGAAAGTGCTCAGAAGAAAATGGGCGACACCATGGGTGTTGACCAAGGTAAGAGCGTTGCAGTAACGCTTGAGCTGTCTGGCGACGTGAACGCTGATCCTAAGTCTGTGTTGGTTGTTTCGGTACATAGAGCTGATGGTTCGCCAATGCCGGTCGCTGCAGCCCGTTACCCATTGGGTTCTTTCCCTCGCACTGTTGTTCTCGATGATGGTAACAGCATGATGGAAGGCTCTAAGTTGTCTAGCCTTGAAACTCTGATGGTTAGAGCTAGGCTTGATACAGATGGTAACGTTTCAACTCGCGATGGTGATTGGTACGGTGAAAGTGAAGTGGTTGAACTGGGTGCTCCAGTGACCATTAATATCAATAAGCAATATTAATCATCATTTTGCATAGGTGTTAGCTATTCCGATTTTGCAACAAACGGTATAGACTTACGCAACCAATTGAGGCCAGCGATTGCTGGCCTTTTTTTATTATATGAATTCCTTATGGAAAAGGTGATATGTCTGTCAGTGTTTTAAGACTCTCGAGTTTACTTTTTATCGCAAGCTTAACGGTGGGCTGTTCTAGCGCGCCAGATGAAAGCACGAACGATAATAACCTCGAAACCTCTGAATACGTCGAAGAATCCCACCCGAATGACCCTTTCGAAGGGTTCAACCGAGCGATGTGGGATATCAACTACGAATATCTTGATCCTTATTTAGTTCGTCCTGTTTCACTCGCTTATGTTGGCTATACCCCTGTTCCAGTTCGTTCTGGTATCTCAAATTTTTTAGCCAACTTAGACGAACCTGCGAGCATGGTGAACAACATATTCATGGGTAATGGCGAGAAAGCACTCGACCATTTCAACCGTTTTTGGATTAACTCAACTTTTGGTTTGTTGGGCCTAATCGATATTGCCAGTGAAGCGGGTATCACCAAATATGACGACAAGTCGTTTTCTGATGCGATTGGTCATTATGGGGTAGGGAATGGGCCGTACTTTATGGTGCCGGGTTATGGTCCTATTACGACTCGTGAAGTGACGGAGCAAGTGGATAGTTTATATGTGCCTTTAGCTCTGTTGAACTTCTGGGCGAGCCTAGGAAAGTGGGCATTTGAAGGTATGGAAACTCGTGCTCAATTAGTTTCTCAAGAAGCTCTGTTGGATGACTCGCCAGATCCATATGCTCTGACTCGTGAAGTTTACATTCAGCGTCGTGACTTTAAAGCCGAAATCGAACCGGAAGAAGTCGATCTTGAAGAAGAAGATTTCATTGACGGATACTTAGAAGATTACTAGATATAAGATTTTGAATAACTGATAAAAGAAAGGCTCGATGTTGAAAATAACATCGAGCCTTTTTAATGTTTGTTATTTTAGACTAAGTAAAACAGATTAGAAACGGTAGTTAGCTTGGATACCTACTAGCCAAACATTACCAGTCGTTGTGCCGATAAATTGACCGCCAACAGCTTCGGCTGCATCGTCAGATGCGTAACCACGAGATTCTGTGATTGGAGCATCTTTAGCAATGATGTAAGTAAAGCCAGCATCCAATGAAAGCTGTTCAGACCATTGGTAACCAGCACCAACACTTAACCATGTGCGATCAGTTTCTGGAATAGTGATAGTACGGTTTTTGTCGCTAACTGCAGAAGTATCGTAAGCTACACCAGTACGTAGTGCTAGTTTTGGGTCAACTTGGTAAGTTGCACCTAAAGCAAGGCGGTAGTTATCTTCCCAGTTTTCAACTTTAACTGTATGGCTGCCATATGTGTTCAGTTCTGCTTGAAGCTTCTCGAAAGAGCTCCAATCAGTCCAGTTGAAACTAGCGTGAACTGCCAATGCTTTTGTTAGTTGATGGAAACTTGCAAGTTCTGCTGTTGCAGGAAGTGCTAATATCATATGGCCGTTGTCACGTTGACCTGGTGTCATGCCAAAGCCAATGCCTTCTGCGTGACCTTCTAATTTCAGTTCAACCTCAGATTTGTAAGCAAAACCGATGCGGTGGTCTTCGTTGATCTGCCACGCTGTACCTACTTGCCAACCCCAAGCTGTATCATCGCCTTCCATATATTTCAATGTAGTACCAGCAGGAACGGAGATTGGCATTTTATTTGAGTCTAGTGCGACTGCGTTTTTTGCTGGTGCTGTTGCGCCAAAGCTACCTTCACCCATAACGTAACGAATGCCACCACCAATGCTAACTTGCTCAACAATTTGGTAAGCAAAGTTTAGGTTAGCTTCTTTAGTGATTACGCTTGCTTCGTTACCGAAATGAGAAGCATTGAAGTCATCTCCTAGATTAGTTTCCATGCCGTAGTTTGTGCCAAATGCAAAACCGACAGCGAACTTTTCATTATAACGGTGAGAAATGTAAAGATTCGGGATAATAGCGTCATCTGCGAAATCGTTTGAAGATGCTTGGCTTGTACCTATAGCAGGGTGAGCGTGGTTTACTTCACCTTTAACATCAATGTTAGGGTTAACGTAGATACCACCAACAGAAACTTGAGTACCTTCTAGGTAAGTCAGCATTGCAGGGTTACGCCATTGTGCATCTGCACCGTCTGCCATTGCTGCTTCACCAGCATACGCACGGCCAAGGCCTGTTGCTGAGTATTCTGCTAGTTGAAAACCAGCCGCGTGAGTTACGGTAGAAGTCGAAAGTAATCCAACTGCCACTGCAGCAGATAGAAGAGTCTTATTCATTTTCATTATTATGTTCGCTGAATCATAAGTATTTAGTGTCGTGATTCTACGTTTAGAGTTATTACTTTAAAAATGAAATTCGAATAAAACAGTGTTTTAGGGATTAAATGAGTAAATGTGTTTAATTATTAGAGAAATAATCTAAATGTTTCGGCTGTGTTGCGAGGTTTGAGCGTACACTTGTAGGCATATTTAGCCTCTGCAGGCTACAGCTGTAAGCTTAAATTGATGTTGGTCAGTGGGTTATGCAATAAAAAAGGGTCGCGTAATGCGACCCTTTGGGATTGTTAACTTCGATTATATTAGAAGCTACGGCTGTACTGCAGACCTAGTAGGATTGCATCAGCATGTGTAGTTGCTGTAAGCGGAGTTCCTGAAGAGGTTTCCTTAACATCTACGTCATCACCTAGTAGGTATGTAAAGCCAAAGTCTACATTAGATGCTGTATCGATGTGGTAAGTAAAACCAGCAGATAACCACTGACGATCAGAATCAGGTACAGAAATTGAAGTCAGCTCGTCTTGTGCACTTGTGTCGTACATGTAACCAGTACGAAGTGTCCAAGTATCGTTTAGGTAGTATGTACCACCAATTGCATAGTGCCAGCCATCTTGCCATTGGTACTCTTTATTGTATGTACCTTGGATAGCGCCTTGAGTTAAGTTTTCGAATTCGATTTGGTCGAAGTCACCCCAGCCGATCCATTGTACTGAATAGTGGACTGCAAATTTGGTATCTTCAATTTTGTGGTAACCAGAGAATTCAGCAATGTCCGGTAGAGGAAGAGTGATATCTTGGCCTTTATCGTCTTTAGCTGTGATTTCTGGGCTGTAGCGGTAAGATAAACCAAAACGGTTGTTTTCATCTAATTCATAAACCGTACCAACGTTAAAGCCTACAGCCCAGCCGTCAGCTTCGTCTACGTTTAATAAAGGAGTTCCTAGAGGTACGTTACCTGCTTGCATGCCTACACCAGAGGTACGTTTCATTGTACCTTGACCATAGATAAGGTCTAAGCCAGCACCGAAGCTCCATTGGTTATTTAGTCGGTATGAACCAGCTAGACCGAAGTTAATACTTTTAACATCCGTTAAGCCGCCGTATTCAGCCGCAGGGTAGCTGTCATCAAACTCTGTTTTAGTACCGAAGTTTGAGTAAGCATTCACACCCCAAGCAAACTTATCATTTACTGGAACGATAAGGTGGATGTTCGGAGCGATTGACGTATCACCTACATCATCTGTATCGCCTACTGGAACTGCACCACCAACGTAATTAACGTCGCTTACTTCAATCATTGAAGTAATGCTTTCAAAACCAAGAGATAGCTCAGTTTTGTCAAATAGTGCCATTGCTGCAGGGTTACGTGCCATTACTGACGCGTTATCTGCGATTACTGCATCACCAGCGAATGCACGGCCGATGCCGGTTGCTGATTGTGCGTTAAGTTGGAAACCTGCTGCCATCGCTTGCGAAGACGCCAGTGTGATTGTTACTGCTAAAAGAGACTTTTTAAACAGACGCGTGTTGTTGGTAGTCATTCATTTATTCCTTTATATATCCGCCTCTACAGGGCGATTAATTTGAGCAATTGCTCAATGGTGGCTGATCCTATTCGCAAGTATACGATATACAAATCCGACCATTGGAAATTTTGAGGGTAAAATTATGGAAATGACGCCTATCTGGCACGAAAATGGTGTGAAATGCTGTTTTTTAGAGTTTTAACTCTAGAGGTATTGGTGTGGTGAATGATTTTGCGGTTTATTGATAAATAAAGCCCAGCAATATCAGTGATATACTTGCTGGGCCTTTTGTTACGGGGCTTTGAGAGCAAATTAGCTCATTGGTTTGATCATTTTTGTCAGCTTTTCGGCGATTTTAGAGACATCCTCGCCATCTTCGCCTACGAGGATCAAACTGCTGCCATCGATCGGTGTTACTGAGCCTGACATGCCTTTTTCATCAAAGTCGATAGACTTGTCAGTCGGAATTCCAGTTAAAAACAGAGTGACCTTGCCTTTTTCGCCTTGGAAAACCATGTGCATTGCGTTGGACTTGCCAAAGCCACAATGGTTCAGGTAATAGACGTGGTAAGGGAAGGCTTCATCAAATTGAAATGCAAACGGATTCATCTTGGCATTGATTTGTTGTGAAGTAACATTCTCATCAAGCGCACTCACAAAGCTCTTTTCATCGACAACATGTTTCATTGCCGTATCTGCCAAACTTGCTTGCGCGGGTGAAACGAATGCATTGCCCCAGTTAACTTGGCCAACCAATAAACCAGCAACAAACGCCACCGAGGCAGCCATTGCCATCGCTCGACGAGCAAACGTAGGTCTTACTACTTTGCTTTCTTCGCTTGAGGTCTGATTGAACAGTATACGATCAGCAAGATCGTCTGGCACATCCACATTCATTGCTGAATGGATCTGTTTATCAAGTGATAGTACATCGTCTAGAAAGTTACTATTGGCTTCGCTGTTTGCTGCTGCATCAATAATATCTTGTGTACGTTGCTTAGGTTCCGACAATACACGACGACGAAATTCCAAATCATCCATTATGTTGCCCCCTCTCTGCCTCTTCTGTATCCAGCATCTCTTTCAACTGATTTCGAGCTCTGAATAAACGTGTCATCACCGTGTTTTTGTTGAGGTCGAGAATATCCGCGATCTCATCACCACTAAAACCACCAATCACTTGTAAGAAGAGGGGTTCACGGTAATCGATTTCAAGTTTCATGATCTGAGCTTGCAACCACAGGTGTTGATGATGTGGGTCATCGCTGACACTTGCATCGTTACCATGATCGTCGATATCAACCAGATCAAACTGTTTGCGTTCAAAACGTCGAGCGTTCTCGCGTCGCAAGATGGTGATCAGCCAAGATTTAGCGGCTTTTTCATCTTGTAAGCTATCGAGTGACTTCCATGCACGAAGGCAAGTCTCTTGTACTAAATCTTCGGCAATGCTTTTGTCTTTACATAGCCAATAGGCGTAGCGAAAGAGGTCACGATGATAGGCACGAACGAGTGCTTCGTACTTTCTTTGTTTGTCCATATCAGAGTTGACCGGACGCTTGGCTGTTTTCTTTCCAAACATTTTTATTATTGACACACGAGCCTCCATAATTGCTCTGCGTATAGCTGTCCTCTATACGTTGTGCTTCGTTTTTATATTCTGTTTCGTTTTTAGGGCTAACGATCGGCAGGAAACCGTAAAATCACATTAAAATTGATCTACTTCAAAATCTAAGGCCTCGAACAAGCTATAGTACACCTTGTCGTCTAGTTAGTCATTCGTGGCTAGCATGTTGAGCAAGACGACACTTCCTTTTGAAGGCTGACTTTACTTTCTCCTAATCAGGAAACTGATTATTTCAATTGGCGTTAAGTTAATTGCTTTATATACATTCCGACCACACAGTTTTGTGTGGTTTTTTTTTGCCTCAAGAAAACCATTCCCTACACAGCGATAACAGTCTTTGCTTACAATAGTTTAGTCTCTTACGACAACCTTTCCCCCAAAAAGGTTCGCCTGAATGCGCAGTTATATTTTCAAACAGTGAGATACTCGTATCACGTTTATTTAAACGCTCGTTTGATTTAATTAACAACTTCTTTACAATGCTTCAGGTCAGACCTCTTAACTTTAAGGAGAAACCATGGGCAAACAGGAAGTCAAAACGCGTTCTGGAGAACGTGTTGCCGTTGTCGCTGGACTACGAACCCCATTCGCTCGTCAGAGTACAGAATTTAGCCAAGTGCCTGCGGTTGACCTAGGCAAAATGGTTGTGAGCGAAATGCTTGCAAGAACAGATGTCGATCCTGCGCTTATCGAGCAAGTGGTGTTCGGCCAAGTCGTACAAATGCCAGAAGCACCGAATATTGCACGTGAAATCGTGTTGGGTACTGGCATGGACATCAATACCGATGCCTACAGTGTGACACGAGCATGTGCGACCAGCTTCCAAGCGGCTGTCAACGTGACCGAGAGCATTATGGCTGGCACGATTGATGTCGGTATTGCAGGCGGTGCGGATTCTTCTTCTGTATTGCCTATTGGTGTTTCGAAAAAGTTAGCGGCAAATTTATTAGCGCTGAGTAAAACGAAAACCATGGGTCAGAAGCTGAAGATTCTTAAAACACTTTCAGTAAAAGATCTGATGCCAGTGCCACCGGCAGTCGCAGAATACTCGACCGGTTTATCCATGGGACAAACGGCTGAGCAGATGGCGAAGACGCATGGTATTACTCGCGAAGCTCAAGACGCACTTGCTCACCGTTCTCACTCTTTGGCTTCTCAAGCATGGAAAGAAGGCAAGATTAAAGACGAAGTGATGACGGCATTCCCAGCGCCTTATAAAAAGTACCTCGCGGAAGACAACAACGTTCGCCACGACTCAACGGTTGAAGGCTACGCGAAACTGCGCCCGGCATTCGATAGAAAGTACGGCAGTGTAACGGCAGCCAATGCAACGCCTCTTACCGATGGCGGCGCTGCGGTTATGTTGATGCGCGAAGGTAAAGCTAAAGAGCTAGGCTTAGAAGTGCTTGGCTATATTCGTGGCTATGCATTCTCAGCGATTGGTGTTGAAACGGATATGTTGATGGGGCCAACCTACGCGACCTCTCAAGTGTTGAAGAACACAGGTTTAGAGTTGTCAGACCTAACTCTAATCGAGATGCACGAAGCATTCGCAGCCCAAGTTCTAGCGAACGTCAAAATGTTTGCAAGTGACGAGTTTGCTCAGAAGAATCTTGGCCGTGACAAAGCGATCGGTGAGATTGATATGGAGAAATTCAACGTGCTGGGTAGTTCAATTGCTTACGGACACCCGTTTGCTGCGACTGGTGCGCGTATGATGACTCAAACACTGCGTGAATTGAAACGTCGCGGTGGCGGCTTGGCACTGAACACAGCTTGTGCGGCTGGTGGTTTAGGTGCAGCAATGATCTTGGAGGTAGAATAATGTCTACGACTCTTGATGCAACAACAGAAAAAGAAACCGTCGCTCAACCAGATTCAACGTCGGCGACTGAATCAACCAAAAAGAAAGCGACAGCATTTACTCTTAATATCGATGAGCAAGATATTGCTTGGTTAGCGATTGATGTGCCAAACGAGAAAATGAACACGCTGCAAGCGGCTTTTGCTGAAGAAATGAAAGCCATCTTCGAGCAGCTAAAAGAAAAGCAAAGCCGAGTTAAGGGCTTAATCGTTCATTCACTAAAGCCAGATAACTTTATCGCAGGTGCTGATGTGCGAATGCTTGATGCTTGTAAAACGGCTGACGAAGCACAGTCTCTTGCTCGTCAAGGGCAGGAGATGTTCCAAACACTCTCAGATCTTCCATATCCAGTAGTCGCAGCAATTCACGGTCCATGTTTAGGTGGCGGTTTAGAACTTGCGCTGGCATGTGATTACCGCGTATGTACCGACTCAGACAAGACTCGCCTTGGCTTGCCAGAAGTACAGCTCGGTCTGTTACCAGGCTCTGGTGGTACACAGCGTCTTCCTCGTCTTATCGGGTTGCTGCCTTCTCTTGACCTTATTCTTACGGGTAAGCAGTTGCGTGCTAAGAAAGCGAAATCGCTCGGTGTTGTCGATGCTTGTGTGCCAGAAACTATCTTGCTTGAAGTCGCTAAGAGCTTTGTTGAAAAGAACTCAGGCGGAAAAAAAGGTAAGCGTCTTGCGTCTAAAAGCCAAGCTTCGACCAAAGAGAAACTTATTTCACGCACGGGTCTTGGTCGTAAGGTTATTTTTGAACAGGCTTCGAAGAAAACCAACCAGAAAACACGCGGTAATTACCCTGCAGCCGATGCGATTCTTGATGTGATTCGTTACGGCCTTGAGAACGGTTTTGATAAAGGCCTTCAGTATGAAGCGAAGCGTTTCTCTGAACTGGTAATGACTTCAGAATCTAAAGCCCTGCGTTCGATTTTCTTTGCCACCACTGAAATGAAAAAAGAGCACGGCGCAGACGCAGAACCCAAAGCGGTTAAGCGTGTTGGTGTGCTGGGCGGTGGCCTTATGGGTGCTGGTATCAGCCATGTTAGCGTTGCCAAAGCGAAAGTGCCTGTTCGCATTAAAGACGTATCCAATGAAGGCGTTCTGAACGCGCTGAACTACAACTTTAAGTTGTTCGATAAGCAGCGTAAGCGTCGCATTCTGACTAAAGCTGGTCTGGAAAGTAAGATGCTTCAGCTTTCTGGTGGTATCGACTTTACGAGCTTTAATCACACCGATGTGGTGATTGAAGCGGTATTTGAAGATCTCGATCTTAAGCAATCAATGGTTGCGGACATTGAAGCCAATGCAAAGCCAGAGACTATCTTTGCGACCAACACGTCTTCACTGCCAATCCATAAGATTGCGGAGAAGGCGCAGCGACCAGAAAACGTGGTCGGCCTTCACTACTTCAGCCCTGCCGAAAAAATGCCGTTAGTTGAAGTCATTCCTCATGAAACAACCTCAGAAGAGACGATTTCGACGGTCGTAGCATTAGCGAAGAAGCAAGGCAAAACGCCGATTGTTGTTAAAGACACGGCTGGTTTCTATGTGAACCGTATTCTTGCTCCGTACATGAATGAAGCCGCGCACTTATTATTGGCAAACGAGCCGATCGAAAAGCTCGATAGCACGTTATTGGACTTCGGTTTCCCGGTCGGCCCAATTACTTTGTTAGATGAGGTGGGTGTTGATATCGGCGCGAAGATTATTCCAATTTTAGTGAATGAGCTTGGCGATCGTTTCCAAGGCCCTGATGTGTTCGATATTCTTTTGAATGACAACCGTAAAGGCCGTAAGAGTGGCAAAGGTTTCTACACTTACAAAGGTAAGAAGAAAGAAGTCGATAAGTCAGTTTACAAGCTGCTTAAGCTGCAACCCGATCCTAAGTTGAGCGACAACGATATCGCGATGCGCTGTGTGTTACCTATGCTGAATGAAGCGGTTCGTTGTTTGGATGACGGTATTATCCGCAGCCCACGTGATGGCGATATTGGTGCTATTTTCGGTATCGGTTTCCCTCCATTCTTAGGAGGTCCGTTCCGATACATGGATCAAATTGGTATTAAGTCATTGGTCGAAATGATGAACGACTTCGCTAAGAAGTACGGTGATCGTTTTGCACCTTGCGATGGCCTACTGACACGTGCTGGTTTGGATGAGTCTTTTTATAAATAACTCTCTCTACAAGTAACGTTCTAGCACATTGATTATCAAGCCCGTATCAAGCAATTGATGCGGGCTTTTTTTGTTTTATGAGCGAGTGTTAAAGGTATGAGATTCCCGACTCAGTCGTTCCTCCTTCTCGGGAATGACGGGGAGTGGTGTGTTCTGTCAGGTAGCGTTGGCTTGGTGTGGGAGATTCCCGGCTCAGTCGTTCCTCCTTCTCGGGAATGACGGGGAGTGGTGTGTTCTGTCAGGTAGCGTTGGCTTGGTGTGGGAGATTCCCGACTCAGTCGTTCCTCCTTCTCGGGAATGACGAGGAGAGGGATGTGTTTTGCCTGATATTATCGGTGTGTCGGGAGATTCCCAACTCGGTCATTCCTCCCTCTTGGGAGTGACGAAAGAGAGGTTGAAAGTAAGCTATTAGTGTTAATAGGCGGATTGTGGCTAATGCATTGCAATCGAAACTACCGTCATCTCCTAAAGCGACGCAGGAGCGTAATAGGAGATCTGCTTTTGTGCTTCATCCAAGAAAAAAGGTTGATGCTTTCACATCAACCCTATGATTTTCATTCCAGCTTTATCAGCCAAGCTCACAGTCTTTAGGGCGTAACTGAAACTCATCAATTGAGCCAATCTCCACACCTGCCGTCAACTTGTCTTCCTCATCATGAGCATTACCGTGCGCATGCATAATCAGACGATTTGCCGTGCGAGGTTTAAGTTGGCTGACCACAAAACGCATCATGTCTGAGCGTGTTAGACCTTTGAGGTCTTCTAAGACACGCTCTCTCTGATTGAATTCCAAGTCCTTATTGCCTATCGCAACCCATAAGCGTTGAGCGCGACCGCGCAAGGTGGTATCTGGCGTTGAAATCTGATTCCAGAGCCCGCGTTTACTGCTGTGCCATTGATAGTCGTTAAGCTCCAACAGCACCATGTAAAAGGCATTAAGGAACTCATCTATCGAGGCTAACAAGTCTGCCGGGGCAGCATTCGGTGATTGCACATATAACACAATACCCGGGTGTCGGTTCAACGGCATATTGCCAGTGCCGACCATATAGCCTAGCTGCTGCTTGGTACGAATCTCATGGAAGAAGGTGGCTGACATCAAATGGTTCGCCAATGAATACAGCGCAATATTTTTAGGTGAAATATCAGCACATTGGTAGTAAACCACGATGGCTGAATCATCTTGATTACATACGACTTCGCGTTGGAAGCTACCATTTTCACCCAACATGATTAATGGGCGTAGTGACTCTTCGTAAGCTTGGTCTTGAACACGTAATGCATCTTTTAGCGTTTCAGCCATCTTGTGTGCATCGGCTTTTTTCCAATCACCATACACAAACATTTCGACATGCAGTTCTGCCAAAATTGCTTGAACAAAAGAAGAGAGTTCATCGACCTCAATCGTTTCCAATGCTTCAATTAATACGGAATAAGGCGGGTTATTTGGCTGAAGTATTCCGGTCATCGCATTAAATAGCTGCGAAATAGGACGATCTTGCGACGCATTATTCCAGTTTCTGAGCAATTGATGCTTAATAGTTTCAAAGCGTGTTGGACTAAAGTCGCGTGCTTGGAAGCGCTCAAGGATCATATTGAGCAGCTGTGGTTGCTTTTCGCTGAATCCCGAAAGCGTGAGTGTTACACCGCCCTGATGGGTATACATGTTGTAGCCCATACCCGCAATCTCAGCCTGATACGTATCTTTTTCAAGCGAGTCCAAGAACATCTCTACACACAAGCGTGTTTTAACGATGTTTCTCGGGGTGGCGACTGAATGTGGGCTGTCGATAGCGATATACACCACACCTTTAGGTACTCGAAATTGATGGTCTTGGAGGTGCCATAACTTAAAGCCATCCAGCTCTTCTAACAGTTGTGGGTGCTTAGCATCACCTTCGAGTTCAGCAGGGTCTAAGTCGTAGCAAATAAATGGGTTTTTACTTGGCAGCTCAAACATCCAGCCGGGGTTGATGCACGTAAAGCATTGGGTCTGCTCTGAGCTAAAAGGCGTAACGGAGTAGGGCGTAAAATACCACTTCGCTTCTCTATCATACTCGAAACCTTGAGCTACGATGGTGACCCGCATGTTGTCGACAGATAAGTAGGTAAGCAAAGAGCGTTGTAACTCTTCGTCAAAGTGCGACATCTTATAATCGCCATACACCACATCTTGCTCTTGATAGTGCTGCATGTTGATAACAAGATGACTGACGACATCGAGCGGTCTGGAGGGCTCTTGAAAGCGGAAAGCGGACTCTAAAACGGCGCGTTTTTCAAGATAACGCCACTCTTCGATGCCTTGTTGTTCAATGAGTTTGATGTACTGAAATATTGCTTGAACGACGTTATCGGTTTTGGTTAAGCCTTCGATGGTCATTGAGCAACTGATCGTGAAGTCACGATAGTTACTGCCACTTGCGCCGCCACCTGCCGAGAGGGAAGTAATCCAACCTTTCTCTTTCAGCTGCATCATCAAACTGCCTTCGCCTTCGTAACCGATAAGGTGTGCAAAGAATGATAATGGCTTAATCCCATAGTGCTCGTCCATGCTGGGCATTGGGAAGGTTAAGATAAGTTTTCGTACTTCTTTTATCGGTTTAACGTGTACTTGTACACCCGTGCTTAATTCGCCAACAATCGGAACTGCAACCTTTTTACCTTGTAGTTTGTGATTGGTAATCGAGCTAAAACGCTCCTCAACCCAACTTTGCATCTCATCTAATGATTGATTGCCAGACAGTGTCAGCGTCATTAGATCGGCTGAATATTGTTGCTGGTGGAAAGCCAAGATCTCTTGTCGAATCGTTTCACCGTTTCTGTCACCCAACGTCTCGATATTACCGACAGAAAACTTCGAGAATGGGTGATTGTGATTCACCAGTTCTTTGGTAACTTGGTACAAGCGTCGCGAGTCGTCGTTGAGTTTCATTTTGTATTCTGAATCAACGGCTTGGCGTTCTTTATCTAGTGCTTCTTCGTTAAAAAGTGGCGCTGTGAAAAATTGGCTGAAGCGATCGAGTGCGGTTTCAAAGGCATTCAATTCAACATCAAAAAAGAAGCAGGTGTGTTCGGTTCCGGTCCAAGCATTGTTGCTACCACCATGTTGGCTGATAAAACTTTGGAACTCTCCGACCTTTGGATACTTTTCAGTTCCCAAAAATAGCATATGCTCTAAGTAGTGCGCTAAACCCTCTCGGTCGGTAGGGTCATCAAAATGCCCGACATTAACGGCGAGTGCGGCTGCAGCTTTTTGAGCGTTCTGATCGTGAACTAACAGTACTCGCAATCCGTTATCCAAGGTTACGTAACGGTATTGATGTTCATCATTAGGGCTTAAATGCACAGAAGCATCTCCAGAGAAGGTGGTTTTTAAATTATGTACGCGATGATTTGAGGTGCAAACCTTGCGATCACATTTTGGGATATGAAGAGCTTTTTGGCGACTTCTAAATCATTTTTATCGATTTTTATCAGTGATTTATTTTCTTTTAATAAGATTGTTAAGAAAGTCGAACTCTTTAGCAAGTGACTTGATATAATTATTTATATAGACTGCGGCTTCTCTAGTTTGAGAGCCAAACGCTAAGTAGCGTATCGCTGATATGGGATATATCGACTTTCGAAATGTTACGTAGACAGGACTGAACATGAAAATATTCATAATGCGCCACGGTGAAGCAGAACATTTTGCGGACTCGGATGCAGAACGAGCGTTAACCAAGCGCGGGAAAATGGCATCTCTTGCAGTGGCTCAAGCTGCAAATGAGCAGGGGATTAGTCAATTCGATAAAGTGCTTGTGAGCCCATATTTAAGGGCACAAGAAACGTGGTTAGAAATCTCTCAGGCTTTTTCTGGAAAGAAAGTAGAAACCTGTGATGATATTACGCCTTATGGAATGTCCGACGACGTGTTTGATTTGACCGTAGCAATGGCAGAAGTAGAAAAACTAGAGACCATTTTATTTGTTTCTCATTTACCTCTAGTGGGCTACTTAACAGCAGAATTTGCAACGGGCATGGCGCCACCTATGTTTCCGACGTCAGGTTTGGCTTGCATTGAATTCGACCTTGAGACACAAAAAGGCGAGTTACTTTGGAACATCAATCCATAGTCGAGGTTTTATCTAACCTGTAGGCTGAAAGATAACAAAGAAAAGGGCACCTCAATGATTTGAGGTGCCCTTTTCTGTTTTTGACGTTGGGGGGGAATAGCGAGTCAGGGTTATTTGTCTGGAATAGCAAGCAAAACCAACAACGCACCGTTACCACCGAACTCTAAAGGTGCTTGGTGAAAGGCCATCACGTCAGGGTGCTGCGCTAACCACAAAGGCACCTTCTGTTTAAGGATGTGTTTACCGATACCGTGCTGAACACAGGCACACGCCACGCTCTCTTTCACGCAGTGCGCAATCATGGCTCCTAACTCGCGTTTCGCTTCTTGTTGAGTCATACCGTGCATATCAAGATACACATCAGGTACGTAGACACCACGACGTAAGCGCTTCACCTCATACTTAGAGACATCATCACGCGCATAACGTGTTGGGCCTTCTTCGCTAAGATGCGGAATGAACTCATCCGAGAAATAAAACTCGCTATCACTGGCTTGTCTTGCCGTTCGAGTAATTTCTTTTTGCTTGGCATTTCTTTTTGGCTGCTGGACTATGGTATCCTGTTGCAACTTTTTAACGCCCTTTACTGCATCGTTGAATAGGGCGAAATCGTCATCGAAGTCGGTGTCTTTTTTGCTCATCAGGTTATGAATTCTAATTAGAAACGTAATTAGCAGTATTGTAGCGCTTTTCGGAGACAATTTTGGATAAGATTTTTGTAGAAGAAGCGGTATCAGAACTACACACGCTTCAAGATGTGATTCGTTGGACTGTTAGTCGCTTTAACGCAGCGGGCCTTTTTTATGGTCACGGCACTGATAACGCGTGGGATGAGGCGGTACAACTTATTTTACCTACTCTTTATCTGCCGATTGATGTTCCTTCGCATGTTATGAACTCTCGTCTAACGAGCAGCGAACGTCTGCGTATTGTTGAGCGCGTAATCAAGCGTATCAATGATCGTACACCAACGGCTTACCTAACCAACAAAGCTTGGTTCTGTGGTCTAGAGTTCTTCGTTGATGAACGCGTTCTTGTGCCTCGTTCGCCAATTGGTGAGCTGATCGAAGCTCAATTCCAACCTTGGTTAACTGAAGAGCCAACGCGCATCATGGACCTTTGTACGGGTAGTGGCTGTATTGCTATTGCTTGTGCTCATGCATTCCCTGACGCTGAAGTAGACGCGATTGATATTTCTACTGACGCATTGCAAGTTGCTGAGCAGAACGTTCAAGATCACGGCATGGAGCAGCAAGTGTTCCCAATCCGTTCAGATCTTTTCCGTGATTTACCAAAAGAGAAATACAACCTGATCGTATCGAATCCACCTTACGTGGACGAAGAAGATATGAACAGCTTGCCAGAAGAGTTTACTCATGAACCAGAACTTGGCCTAGCGGCAGGTACTGATGGACTGAAACTGGTTCGTCGTATCTTAGCTAACGCGCCAAACTACCTAACGGATGATGGTATTCTGATCTGTGAAGTGGGCAACTCAATGGTTCACATGATGGATCAGTACCCAGAGATTCCATTCACTTGGATTGAATTCTCTAATGGTGGTCATGGCGTATTCATGATCACTCGTGAGCAGCTAGTGGCTTGTGCAGATGAGTTCTCTCTCTACAAAGACTAAGTTTTTTTATAGACTAAGTTTGCACAGACTAAAGTTTATATAGACTAAGCTTTGTATCGAAAAAGCTTCTTTGATTAGATTCGGGTTACCTTCGTTATTAAAGAAACCCTCTCTGTATTAATTTAAACGCCATGCAGCAATGCATGGCGTTTTTTATTGCCTACATTTTGGATATCGGGACTTAGCGTTTGGGATTCGTTGCATATTATTTAGTTGCTTAATATGAATAACTATCACATATTGATGGTCAATGTTTAGTCGTTTTAGTGAGTTAAGGAGAATTCGCGATGAGCTTTGATACATGGATTTATTATTTATTAGCGGTGCTGATTTTGACAGCTTCGCCCGGGCCAAGCTCTTTATTATGCATGACCAAAGGTGTGCAATCTGGCTTTAAATTATCGATATTTACCGCGCTGGGTAGCTTAACTGCGATTACTGGAATTCTAACGTTATCGTTTACCGGGCTAGGTGTGATTATCGCTTCGTCTGAGGTGGTATTTAATGTCATTAAATGGACAGGAGCCGCTTACCTAATCTACCTTGGCTGGAAGTCGCTACGTTCTAGTCAGCAAGATTACGACAACCTATCCAATCAACAATCCGATTCTAAATCTGTTAATGAAAGTGCTGCGCAGCATTACTTAAGTGGCTTCATTGTTGGTGCGAGCAATCCCAAAGCTATTCTATTTTTTACCGCACTTTTCCCACAATTTATTGACCCGTCGATCGCTCTGGTTCCCCAGTTTACCGTGTTTGCTTTGACCTTCGCCGTGATGGAATTATCTTGGTTAATGGTGTATGCCTACTTGGGCGCGAAGTCGTCAAATTGGTTGTTTGCTAAAGGCCGAGCCAAGGTATTCAATCGTGTCACTGGAGGTGTCTTTATTGGGGCTGGTGCACTGCTTTCGACGACCAGTCGAGCATAGCTTTTGATTTATCAAATAGTTGAATAGTTACAGAAGTTTCTTGGTGTTGTAATAAAAGGTTAATATTAATGTGCTTGCTGATATCGGCATAAAGTCGATATATTGGTGTTACACCATCACGTTCTCGAGGAGAGACATATGCAGCATCAAGAAATGATTCAACACAGTAATTTTGGCGTTATCAGTCGCACTTGGATTTTCTCTACCCTTTCTCTAGTGGGTATTCTTGCTCTAATGTAGTCAGTTTTATGGCTCAATATTTTCAGTTTTTATTATGAATACACTTGTTAAAAAGTCTTCAAAGTCAGAACTCTTATTCTCGTAAATGTGGCTCTTCTCATCAGTCTAGCCACTTAGCTTTTCCTCTTCTTAGCAGTACCTTTCTCTCAGTAACCTTTTTCTCTGAATAATCTATTTGTCTGATTAACCCCTTTATCTCAATAGACTCACTGCATAACCTGATCTGAAGTTGTTATCAAACTGTGATAATCTTAAATCATCTTTTATCTACAGTGTGCCTCTCATGTCTGTCTGGGATTCTATTTCATTTAACAATCGATTTACCGCATTACCTCGACTGTTCTATACCCCAATTCAACCTACACCGCTCAGCAATGTCCAATGGCTCGCATGGAACCATAATCTTGCGAATGAACTTGGCTTTCCGTCATTTGAAAACGCTTCCGAGGAATTGCTTGAAACGTTATCTGGCAATGTTGAACCTAAGCAGTTTTCGCCACTCGCAATGAAATACGCAGGTCACCAGTTTGGCTCTTATAACCCGGACTTAGGTGATGGAAGAGGGCTGTTATTAGCGCAAGTTGTCGCGAAAAGTGGTGAAACGTTCGACTTACACCTTAAAGGTGCAGGTAAAACCCCCTATTCACGTATGGGCGATGGTCGAGCGGTTATTCGCTCAACGGTTCGTGAGTATCTATGTAGCGAAGCGATGGCGGGTCTTAATATCCCAACCACACGTGCGTTGGCGATGATGACCAGCGATACGCCGGTTTATCGTGAGAAGCAAGAGTGGGGCGCATTGTTGGTGCGTGCTGCTGAGTCACACATCCGTTTTGGTCACTTTGAACACCTGTTTTATACCAATCAGTTGGCAGAACATAAATTATTGGCCGACAAAGTCATCGAATGGCACTTCCCAGAATGCCTCGATGAAGAGAAGCCCTACGCAGCCATGTTTAATGAGATTGTTGATCGCACCGCTGAAATGGTCGCATTGTGGCAAGCGAATGGTTTTGCTCACGGAGTGATGAACACTGATAACATGTCTATCATCGGCCAAACCTTCGATTATGGCCCATTCGCATTCCTTGATGAATATGACCCAAGATTGATCTGTAATCACTCGGATTACCAAGGTCGTTATGCTTTCAATCAACAGCCTAGAATTGGATTGTGGAACCTATCGGCACTGGCGCACTCACTTTCGCCGCTGGTGGATAAAGCCGAACTTGAGGCTGCACTCGAACAATACGAACCACAAATGAATGGTTATTTCAGTCAGATGATGCGTCGTAAGTTGGGGCTGCTTTCGAAACAAGAAGGTGACAGCCGTTTGTTTGAATCTATGTTTGAGTTGATGTCGCAAAACAAAGTCGACTACCCAAGATTCTTTAGAACGCTGTCGAACTTGGATACCTTGCTGCCACAGGAAGTGATTGATTTGATTATCGACCGCGAGGCAGCGAAGCTGTGGATGGATAACTACTTACAACGCTGCGAATTGGAAGACAGTTCAGTGGCAGAGCGCAGCGAAAAGATGCGACAAGTGAACCCGAAATACATCCTCAGAAATTACCTTGCTCAACTCGCCATAGATAAAGCGGAACGCGGTGATAGTAGCGATATTGAAGCATTAATGGTGGTTCTGGCTGACCCTTATGCAGAACACCCTGATTATGAACATCTGGCAGCTCTGCCTCCTGAGTGGGGCAAAGCCATGGAAATCAGCTGTTCCTCTTAACCTTCTATGATTCTTTGAGTCGCTAAGTACAGGTAGAGGTCACTAAGATGTGATCTTTATCTGTTTGTTCGTCTAACTTTACAAACATGTCAATAATCAAATAATCGGCCAGCCTATACACTATGTGAATAAGTTGTAAATTTAATAGGTTTGGGCGATGCCAACAAATACTCGAATTCTCGTGGTGGATGATGATCAAGAAATCCGCGAGCTGCTGGAAGAGTACCTCACAAAATCGGGTTTCGATGTCTCTTCTGTTGGAGACGGTGTTGAATTAGAAACCCACCTGCAAAGCCAAGGTTATCCAGACCTGATTCTGCTCGATGTTATGCTCCCCGGTGACGATGGTTTTACCTTGTGTCAGCGAGTTCGAAAGCAATCTAATGTGCCAATCATCATGCTGACAGCGGTATCGGATGAAACCGATCAAATTATTGGTTTAGAAATTGGTGCCGATGATTACATTGCGAAGCCATTTAGTCCGCGCCAATTAATGGCTCGTATCAAAGCACTACTACGCCGTGTTCAAGTGGTGGATGACAAGCCAAGTGATGCACTGCCAAAGCAGATTATTTTTGGTGATTGGACGCTCGATACACTAGCGCATCGAATCTCCCACAATGAAAATTCAGAGGAAATGGATTTGTCGGGCAGTGACTTTTCTTTGTTAATGCTGTTCTTGACTCGTCCTAATGAAGTTCTCGACCGTGACACCATCTCTTTCGCCACCAGAGGCCGCGAAGCGCTGCCTTTTGAACGTGGTATTGATGTGCAGCTTAGTCGCCTGAGAAGTCGGCTGGGCGACAGTGGTAAATACCCTCACTACATCAAAACCATGCGTGGCAATGGCTACATTCTTGCTGTGCCGGTTCAGTATGAACACTAAGCATGACCTACTGTTAATGAAGTAATGCTAATAAAGTATTTCCAATGAAGTATTCCGGATGAAATATCTCGTATGAACTGGATGAGTTGGTTGAAACCAAATTCGTTAGTCGCAAGAACCTTATTGTTGACGCTGTTAGCCGTGGTGATAGCTCAGGGTATCGCAACGTCTATATGGTATAGCGAATCAAAACACAAAGAGCTGGAAGGGATTCGTTCTGCTTCGTCGAGCATGGCGAACATGTTTGCTTCAACGGTGACTTTTTTCCAATCTCTACCCGTTAAATATCGTCATATCGTGCTGGATCAAATCCGTAATATGGGGGGAACGCGTTTCTTCGTTTCTTTCAATAAAGAGGCTTTGATTGTCGAACCGATCCCCGATACCCGCTTAAAAACCGCCTCGATTGAAGCGATAGAAAGTGTTTTGAGTAGCAAACTCAATAAAGTGGCGTCAGTGCGGGTTGATTTTTCTCGCCCTGAACACCTTCGTTTGCTCAAAAATGACATATATTTAAGCGATCTCCCGCGATCTTGGGCACATCATACTTTAACGTTAGAACCGCTGAATCCACCCATTCTGGTTGTACAAATCGAATTGACCAGTCACGAATGGGTATACATTGCGGCATTGTTGCCTGCTCCATATGTGAAACTCGACGATACGATTCTTGGCAGAGAGCAGGTGATCTTCTTAGTTTCTTCAACGCTTATTCTGCTGGTTTTGACTTACTTGATGATTCGTCGCCAAGTGCGTCCTCTGAAAAAGTTAGCAAGAGCCGCCAATGAGATGAGCATGGATATTCAGCAGCCCCAACTGAAAGAAGAGGGGGCGACTGAATTGGTCACCGCGACGCGGGCTTTTAATCGCATGCAGCAACGGATTCGTCGCTATGTTGCCGACCGAGAACACCTTTTTTCTGCGATCTCCCATGACTTAAAGACACCAATAACACGTCTAAGATTGCGTGCAGAGTTGTTGGAGAGTGAAGTAAAGAAAGACAAATTCAATAAAGATCTCGATGAGCTCGAGATGATGGTCAAAGGTGCTTTGCAAGCGGTAAGAGACACCGATCTACACGAGAATAATGCCATTATTGACCTCAATGAAATGGTGCTCTCTGTGATTGAATCTCATAACCAGTACCAAACAAAGGTAGAGTTCGAGCCGGTCGTCATTGAGCCATTGGTCGCGAAACCACTGGCGATTAAGCGTGTACTGACCAACTTAATCGACAACGCAGTTAAGTATGGTTCATCTGCCGTAGTGGAAGTTAGTGGTGATGAGCTTTGGGTGGTCGTGACTATTCAAGACCGTGGTAATGGCATTCCAGAAGACAAACTAGAGATGGTCTTTGAACCTTACTTTAGGCTTGCAACCGACGACCAAGGACACGGACTTGGCCTCGGGATCTGCCGAAATATCCTGCACGGACACGGCGGAGATCTCATTATTCGCAACTCCTCTCAAGGCGGCTTAGAAGCCAAAGTCTATATCCCCACAGGCTTAGAAGTGTAATGTAACAATTGTGTTACATAGGGCTTACCTTTTGTTTCAATCTTATCAATCAGAATAAGTAGACTCTTTATTGAACCGGACGTCGAGTCCGCTAAAACATGGAAGATAATAATGAAAATCAATAAAACCCTACTTACTCTATCTCTTCTTGCTGCCTCAACATTTTCTCAAGCTGGTGAAGTGGAAGTGCTTCACTGGTGGACTGCCGGTGGCGAAGCGAAATCCGCAGCGGTACTGAAAGAGATGATTGAAGAACAAGGCCATACTTGGAAAGATTTTGCTGTTGCTGGTGGCGGCGGTGAAAGTGCGATGACTGTTTTGAAAACTCGAGCAGTATCGGGCAATCCTCCATCTGCGGCGCAGATTAAAGGTCATGATATTCAAGAGTGGGGTGGTTTAGGTTTTCTGACGTCTCTCGATGCGACTGCTAAACAAGAACAATGGGATGAGTTACTGCCAGAGGTGGTGACTAAAGTGATGAAGTGGGATGGCGAATATGTGGCGGTTCCTGTCAACGTTCACCGTGTTAACTGGCTTTGGGCTAACCCTGTTGTTTTAGAAAAATCAGGCGTGACGGTTCCAACTACGTTAGATGAGTTCTTCGTTGCTGCAGACAAGATTAAAGCAGCTGGCTTCATTCCATTGGCTCACGGTGGTCAACCTTGGCAAGACGCAACCGTATTCGAAGCGGTGGCTCTTGATGTTCTAGGCAGTGAAGATTACAACAAAGCGTTCGTTGATCTTGATATGGACGTATTATCTGGCGACAAGATGGTGGAAGTGTTCACCAAGTTCAAAAAGATGCGTGACTACATCGACAGCAACTCTCCAGGTCGTGATTGGAACGTCGCAACTTCAATGGTTATCAATGGCGAAGCCGCGATGCAGATCATGGGCGATTGGGCGAAAGGTGAGTTTACTGCGGCAGGCAAAGTGCCGGGTAAAGATTACATCTGTGCACCAGCTCCAGGTACTGACGGCCAATTTACCTTCAACATCGATAGCTTTGCGTTCTTTGAGTTAAGTGACAAAGAGAACCAAAAAGCGCAGCAAGACCTAGCGAAAACCATTCTTACTAAAGACTTCCAAGAAGTCTTCAACCTTAACAAAGGTTCTATCCCTGTACGTCTAGATATGGACATGTCTAAGTTTGACCAATGTGCGTTGGACTCAATGGCAACCTTCAAAGCGAGTGCTGAATCGGGCGATCTTGTTCCGAGTATGGCTCACGGCCTAGCGACAACAAGCTACGCTCAAGGCGCTATCTATGACGTAGTGACCAACTTCTTCAATGAGAAAGATGCCGATCCGAAACAAGCGGCAGCTAAGTTAGCAAAAGCAGTGAAAGCGGCTATCTAATCTAACTTGATAAGTGACACACAACGCACGTGAGTGACGGGTTGTGTTGCTTTATCGAACCCCCAGGGTGGGTAGGCTCGTAGGGAGCCTATCTGCTCTTCACTCCCAATTCTAATATGCGTGATGCTGATGTGGTGCCGAAAGGTAAGCCATTGGCTCGATTGTGCAACAAGGATAAGTTATGGAGCATGTTTTGACTGAGTCGACTCCAAAACCCACAAGGAGCCAGCCTGCACCGAAACCGAGTTTTGCTGACAGGTTGCAACATTGGTTACCTAAAATTGTGCTGGCGCCAACTGCGTTAGTGACCGTGGTGTGTATCTACGGTTATATATTTTGGACGGCCGCATTGTCGTTCACCAACTCTCGATTTCTTCCGAGCTTCAACTTCGTTGGTTTAACCCAATATGAAAAGCTGATGGATAACGATCGTTGGATCACCTCTATCACCAACCTCGGTGTGTTTGGTTTTCTATTCATGGCGATTGCTATCTTGCTAGGTGTTGGTTTAGCGGTATTGCTTGACCAGAACATCCGTCAAGAAGGCGCGATTCGCACTATCTATCTCTACCCAATGGCGTTGTCATTCATCGTGACAGGTACGGCTTGGAAATGGATTCTTAACCCGGGTCTTGGCATTGAAAAGCTGATGCAAGACTGGGGATTTACTGACTTCAAATTTGACTGGCTCGTCAATTCTGAAATGTCGGTTTACACCTTAGTGATTGCAGCACTTTGGCAGTCTTCTGGATTCGTAATGGCGATGTTCTTAGCCGGTCTGCGTGGCATCGATTCTTCAATCATCAAAGCGGCTCAAATCGATGGGGCAAGCTTACCCACTATCTATCTCAAAATCATTTTACCTTGCTTGCGCCCTGTGGTTTTCAGTGCGGTGATCATTACTTCTCACATTGCAATTAAGAGCTTTGACCTTGTGACGGCAATGACGGCAGGCGGCCCGGGTTATTCATCGGATCTTCCAGCGCTATTCATGTACGCCCACTCCTTTACTCGTGGACAAATCGGCCTTGGTGCTGCCAGTGCAATGATGATGCTTGCCGGCATTTTAGCGATTCTCGTGCCTTATCTTTACTCTGAACTTAGGGAGAAAAAGTCATGATGAATAACATCAATTTTGCTCGAATCTTTATTTATTCAGCACTGCTTTTCTTCTGTTTAGTGTACCTAATGCCCTTGTTCGTAATGGCGCTGACGTCATTCAAAACTCTGCCAGACATCAAGGCGGGCAACCTGATGAGTTTGCCAAAAGAGTGGGTGTTCGATGCTTGGTATAAAGCGTGGGACACCGCTTGTACGGGCGTGAAATGTGAAGGCATCAAAGGCTATTTCTGGAACTCGTTCCAAATGGTGATTCCTGCGGTTGCGATTTCAACATTGCTCGGTGCATTCAATGGCTATGTCGTGACGAAATGGCAATTCAGAGGTTCAAACCTGTTCTTTAGTTTGTTGTTATTTGGCTGCTTCATTCCATTCCAAGTGGTGCTACTACCAATGGCAACCATGCTCGGCAAGATGGGGCTAGCGAACACAACCATCGGCTTGGTGATTGTGCACGTTATCTACGGTATGGCATTTACCACACTGTTTTTCCGTAACTTCTATATCTCTATTCCTGATGAATTGATCAAGGCGGCAAAGCTCGATGGTGCTGGCTTCTTTACGATTTTCTTCAAGATCTTATTACCGATCTCGACACCAATCATCATGGTGACGGTGATCTGGCAGTTCACCGCGATTTGGAATGACTTCTTGTTCGGAGTGGTCTATTCCGGCTCAGATACTCAGCCGATCACCGTGGCATTAAACAACCTAGTCAACACCAGCACTGGCGTTAAAGAATATAACGTCGACATGGCTGCCGCGATCATCGCCGCACTGCCAACGCTGTTGGTGTATGTCTTCGCAGGAAAATATTTTGTTCGTGGCCTAACGGCAGGATCAGTAAAAGGATAATTACCCATGGCAACATTAGATTTAAAACAGATCCGTAAAACCTATCGCAACGCGGACAACGAAACGTTAAAGGGCATCGACATCAGTATCGATTCGGGGGAATTTTTGATACTTGTCGGCCCTTCGGGGTGTGGGAAATCCACCTTGATGAACACCATCGCTGGGCTAGAGAATATTAGCTCGGGTGAGATTGTAATTGATGGCATAGACGTGGCGCAGGTTGAACCTAAAGATCGCGATATCGCGATGGTATTCCAGTCGTACGCGCTTTATCCAAACATGACGGTACGCGGCAATATCGCTTTCGGTTTGAAGATCCGCAAGATGCCGCAACAAGAGATCGATGCTGAGGTTAATCGAGTGGCTGAAATGCTGCAAATCGAACAACTGCTTGATCGCAAACCGTCGCAACTTTCTGGTGGTCAGCGTCAACGTGTCGCGATGGGACGAGCTCTAGCTCGTCGTCCTAAGCTGTATCTATTTGATGAGCCGCTTTCTAACTTGGATGCCAAGCTGCGTGTTGAGATGCGTCATCAGATTAAACGTCTGCACCAGAAGCTGAATACCACGATTGTTTATGTAACCCATGATCAAATCGAAGCGATGACTCTGGCGGATCGCATTGCGGTAATGAAAGATGGTGAATTGCAGCAGTTAGGCACACCACAAGAGATCTACACCAAGCCAAATAACATGTTCGTGGCGGGCTTTATGGGCTCACCATCCATGAACTTCATTAAGACCATGGTGGATTTGGATGAGGAACAGAATCCGATCATCAAAGTAACTGGCACGGCTGAGCAAGAACACCACATTCGTTTGCCACAGAGTATGCGCGACCAAGATGGCAAAGAGTTGGTGATAGGGCTACGTCCTGAACATATTACTGAGCAAGAAGGTGATGATGTGTCGGCAACCACAAAGCTAGATCTGCAATTGGAAGTGTTGGAGCCAACAGGGCCAGATACCATCGCAATGGTTAAAGTGAACGACCAAGAAGTCGCGTGTCGTTTATCGCCAGAATTTGAAGTTTCCGTTGGGCAAATGGCACCACTTCATTTTGACTTATCGAAAGCGGTATTTTTCGATGCTCAAACCGAAGCGAGAATCGATTTCTAAGTTTTATAACGGATTATATTTCTTTGAACACCTCATCTTTTGATGGGGTGTTTTTGTGTCAGAATAGACAAATTCATATTAATGATAAAAAACTCAGTAGAGTCTATGCTTGATGGGAGATTAATTTTTATAAAAAGGATGTCTGCAATGAGAGTCCAATTACTTGCAGGAGCAATGTCACTTGCTCTTCTTTCCTCTCCTGTATCTGCTGTTGTTAATCATGATTTGAGAGACAGTTATATTGTCGTTTTGAAAGATAGTACATCGGTGTCACGAGCGAATGATATTGCACGTGAAGTTGCCAATGGGCGTGGTGTAGTCGGTCATCAATATAGCCATGCCCTGAAAGGATTTTCAGTCAAGGTCCCAGAACAAGCACTCAAAGGTCTTAAAAATAGATTCCCTGAGATTGATTACATTGAGCCTGATATCGTCATGCATGCTTTGCCGCGAGGGGGTAAACCTAATCGAGGCGGAGGTGGAGATAGTGTTGAGCGAGACCCGCAACAGATCCCTTGGGGTGTAACCAGAGTCAACGGTGGGACAAGTGATATGAGTAACGCCTCAGTCGTTGCTTGGGTCATTGATTCGGGTATTGACAGCAACCATCCCGATTTGAACGTAAACAAATCTCGAGGGGCAAACTTCACTCGCGGTAAGAAAAACAATACGAATGATGGTAATGGTCACGGCACGCATGTAGCAGGAACGATTGGTGCCTATGATGATGGTTTTGATGTCGTTGGCGTTGCCCCCGGTGTGCAGGTAATTCCAGTACGAGTTTTAGATAATAGTGGTAGTGGCTCAATGTCGGGCGTGATTGCAGGTGTTGATCATGTTGCACGCTATGGCGGCTCTGGTGACTGTGCAAATATGAGCTTGGGAGGATCTGGATCTTCAGCTGCCTTAGATAGCGCTATTAAAACAGCTGCTGCCCAAGGGATATTTTTCTCAATCGCAGCGGGTAATTCAGGCCAGGATGCAAGTGGTTTTACGCCAGCTAGCACTAACGGTACAAACATATTTACTATCTCAGCATTTGGAGAAATTAACGATAGCTTCGCTTACTTTTCCAATTATGGTTCTGATGTAGATTACGCTCAACCGGGAGTCGATGTACTATCGACTAAAGCGGGAGGAGGAACGGTTTCTTACAATGGTACTTCAATGGCGGCTCCTCACTTTTGCGGAGTACTGTTAGTAACCGGTGGCTTATTTTCTTTAGATGGGGCTGTGAATAATGATCCTGATGGAGATCCGGACCTGATTGCAGTGAGCAATTAATTCGTTTAACAGTATTGAAAGCTTAATAGGTAAAACAATGCCGTTGTAGACAATAAAAAATGACCTGATGGGTCGTTTTTTATTTTGAATAATCATCGAGTAGACAGCTAATTATCATCAAAGCTGATATTTAGTGTGATGTGGCTATATAAAGCTGACGTAGAAACGCGTAGGATCACACTACTTTAGATCAAATACTAGGTTGCACTTTGGTGCATAGACAGAATAAAACATGAAACTAACAGCAAAACCAGCGGCGAATAACGCTTTACTTATTTCTATTACGACACCGGATTTTAAAGGTGACGAAGCAAAAGAGTCTCTTGCCGAACTTGCTCGCTTAGTGACAACCCTAGGGTTTAAAGTCGTCGGAACACAATCGCAACATCACAGCTCATCACAACGACAAAACGTGTTGGGTGCCGGTAAGCTTGCTGAAATTGCACATCTAACTGGTTATCAAGGCTCTATTGAAGAAGCAGAAGATGAAGACTTTATTGATGAGTCGTTTGATTTTAATACTGAAATCGATGAGCTAGATTTTGATGATCTTCCAACGGGCAACTTCCAATACGGTGCCGCTGATGTTGTGGTATTTGACTGTGATTTAAGCCCATCTCAAATGCGTACTGTTGAGGCGAGTTTGGGTGTGGAAGTATTTGACCGTACTGGCATCATCATCGAAATCTTTAGCCGTCACGCTCGTACTCGTACTGCTCGTCTGCAAGTTGATATAGCTCGTCTAAACTACTTAGTGCCACGACTTCGTGAAACGGCTGAGGGTGATAAAGAGCGTCAAATGGGTCAGGGCGCAGGTGAAACTTCACTAGAGCTAGATCGTCGTAATGTTCGTGACCAAATTGCTGCGCTTAAGCGTGAGCTAGTAAGCGTACAAGATGAAATGAAGACCCGACGCACAAGGCGCGCAGAGCTTTTCACTGTTGCTTTAGTTGGCTACACCAATGCCGGTAAGTCTTCGATGATGCGTGCAATGACCGCAACCCAAGTGGTCGGTGAAGATAAACTGTTCGCAACGCTAGATACTACGGTTCGTGCGCTTCAACCAATTACTCAACCGCGTATTCTTGTTTCAGACACGGTTGGTTTCATCAAGAAATTGCCACACGATCTGGTTGCTTCATTCCACTCAACACTAGCAGAAGCGCACGATGCTTCATTGTTGCTTTATGTGGTTGATGCTTCAGACGTTTCATTTCGAGCTCAGCTTGATGTGGTACACGACGTATTAGCACAAGTGGGCGTTGAAGGTAGCGAAAAACTATTAGTGCTTAATAAGTGCGATAGATTGACTGAAGAACAGCAATTAGAGCTGATCGAAGAATTCCCAGATGCGATGCTAACGTCGACTCGTGATCCGCTAGATATTACGAAGCTGCACAAGTACATCGTTGGTGTTGCTGAAGAAGGCATGATCGAAGAAGAGATCACTATCCCTTATTCTGGACAAGGCATCATCGGTGAGATTCGCTCAAATATGAGTGTGGTTAAAGAAGAGTACGACTACGAACACATCAAATTAACGGTTCGTTCAAGCGCCATTGATTTAGCGCGACTGAAAAAGCGTATGCAGAAGTCTTAATCTTTTAGCTAGCTTAAGAAAAATGACCAAAAGAAAAGCGACCCGTTAAGGTCGCTTTTTTTATTCGTTGAGCTTAATTAACTCCGTATTGAAATGCCTATGCCATTCTTTGCGTCGGCTTCCAACGTGCTAGTTCTGGGTCAAGCTTGATACCTTGCGAAGTCAGCAGGTTAACACGTGCTAAGTAAGCCGCACCGTGCATCAGGTGCTTAGCAAGGTCGACCGCATTACGCTGTTGGTAATCATCTAGGTAGCTGTCTTTTGCCCATGCGTTGAATGCGCCAAGTGCAGGGCCAGCCCATACTTGGTAATCCATTTCTCGACCTTGTTCACCTGTGTTTGACCAGCGGCTAGAAAGCCCTAAGTACCAACGGAAGATCAACGCCATCTTGCGCTTTGGGTTGCCTTCAGCACGTTCGATCTGTTTAGGGTCGCGCTCGTTAAAGTGCGCCACAGTTCCCGCCCAAATGTCATCCAGTGTTGAACGGAATACTTGCTTCTCAAGCTTCAGGCGTTCTTCTACTGGAATCGCTTCAATCGAGTCGTAACGCGTGTATAGATCGTACAGCTTGTTAGCACGCATCGGGAACAAGGTGCCACGCTTAACCACTTGCAGTTTCACGCCCATTTCGAACATGTCTGCCGCCGGAGCCATAGTCACGTCTGCCATTTCTGTTGTTGAAAGCAGCTTACGTGTGTGTTCGCTCGCGCCAGCCTCAACACACGCTTGGTTGATAGAGCCAGTAACAATGTAAGCTGCGCCCATGTTAAACGTCGCTAGAGCAGCGTCAGGCGTACCTACGCCACCACCACAACCGACACGTAGCGGAGTTTTGAATTGGTACTGTGCTTGGATTTGCTCTTTCAGTGCAAGAATCGTTGGCAGTAGGGTAACCAGTGGACGGTTATCGGTGTGACCACCAGAGTCGGCTTCTGCAGTAATGTCATCAGCCATAGGAACCAGCTGTGCCAGTTCCATCTGCTCTGCTGTGATTCGACCTTCATCAACTAGAGCTTGCAGCATTTTCGCAGGAGCAGGCTGCATAAACTTGCTCGCAACTTCAGTACGGCTTACTTTGGCAATTACCTTGTTGCCGATCTGAATCTCACCTTGTGCATCACGGCTAAGACCTGCTGCACGGTAGTGAACGATTTGCGGTGTTAGACCCAAGAAGGCAGAAGCTTCAACCGTTTTTACTTTATGCTTCAAAAACAACTCAACACTACCACGCTCTAGTGCGGGTTCACTTGGGCTGTGAATCAAGTTAAACGCGTAAGGACCGTTTGGTAGTGCTGATTGAATACGGTTGATCGCTTGCTCAACGCGAGATGGGATTAAGCCCGCCGCGCCAAATGAACAAAGAATGCCAGCTTGGCCAAGCGCAATCACCAACTCTTCAGATGAAATGCCGTTTGCCATTGCGCCTGCATAGTAAGCGTATTTCACGCCGTGGCAGCGACGAAAATCTTCGTCGCCTAGGCTTTGTGTACCAAGAGCTGGAGCAAAAGCGCTAACAGGTTGGTTGTTCGCTGAACTTGCTGAATCGCCCGATGCAATCTCTGCTTGTTGGCTAACACCTAACCCTTTTTCTGGGTGGTTCACTACGTAACAAGCAAGGCTTAAATCTTTCAAAATTGTCGACATTGCCGCGTTATCAAAGTGAGTTGTGCTCTCTTTAATCTGCCAAGGCCACGGAGATAGCTTTTCGTTATTGATTGTAGTTTGAGTTGTCATAATTATTTCTTTCCTAGTCCCGTGTCAGGCTTATGCTTCTTCGATACAAATTGCGATGTCTTTCACTTCGTAAATACGCAGACCATCTTTGCTCAGGTTTGCGTCGCCAACGATGATGCGTTTGCCGTCTTCGTCTTTGATTGCAGTGATGTGTACATCCAGTGACATCTGCTTGTTCAGAGGGTTAATCTGACCACGGTATTTCCATTTCACTTCAGATTGGATTTGACCAAACTTCGGATTGCTGAAGCCAGCACCAAGATCTTTGTTTAGAGCGTAGGTTTGCATCAGTTCGATGATCGCTTCGACACCTAGAGAACCTGGCATTACCGGATCTTGATGGAAGTGGAACTGGAAGAACCAATCGCTTGGGTCAATTGTACGCTCAGCGTATAGGTAACCCAGACCGTCTTTACCACCATCGCTGGTGATCTGCACAGTATCGATAAAGTTCAAGCGACCGCCAGCCAGTTGGTAATGCTCTTGCACTTCACCAGTAGCTGAAACGGGTGCATTGAAGTAACGCGTCGTTTTGTCTAGCAGATTGATGTTTACATCCGGCGTGCGGTTGTTATCAACGTGCCAAGGGTGAGTTACTTTACCATTGTCCAAACCAAGCTGATCTTTCAGTGCAGCGCCCTTGAAGTAACCAAATACCGCTGTACCTTGGTAGAAAGGCACGCCGTCAGTGCTCAGTTCGAAGCTGAAGCTCTGTACGATGTTGGTGCCCATCATTACTGTTGAAAGCAGACGAGAATCGTTGGTAATTGTTTTGCCACGCAAGTCGACGTTACGCAGCATTTTGCCGCTACCATCTAGGTTGCGGAAAAACAGTTCTTCACCTGGGAAGCCCAGTGTTGTGCCCATGTAGCCAGAGATAAAGCCGTTTGGTTGCAGTGAAATCTCCATCAATACCGAGTAAGGCATTAGGGTCTGGTGGCTGTTTTCATCAAAGTACCATGCATTTTCTGGCACTTCGTACTCTGCGATACACGATGAAGGCTTCTTGAAGTCGCCACGCTTACCGTCGATCTCAACAACGCGAGTAGTTAGCTGTAGGTCGCCACACGGAGTACGTGGTGGGATCATCCCACGGTAGATAGAGAAATCAGGACCGAAACACTTCTCGATATCGCCAGTCGCGAATTCGAACATGTGGTATGGCGTGAACGGAACCGTATCTGGTGTGCGGTTTGGGTAATCAGGAGTCACCGGAGCTTCAACGTGTTGAAGAGGAACCACACCTTTATTTGGCGCAGTTGCTAGGTCTTCAATTTGCGCCATCAGTGGCGCATTTGCTGAAGCTTGTTGGTTCACTGCTGGTGTATGGCCCAAGCTTTTATGGTCCAAGCTTTCGATAACAGGGGTTGCGACAGCTGTTTCTAGAGAAGGTAGGTAACGAGTACATTCGTCGTCTTCTTTGATCATCACACCCAAGTTTTGGAAATCAACAATCACTTTGCCATTCAGCAAAATATCGATGTTGGCTTTCGCGTATGGACGAGGGCTTAGACCAATCTCGGTCACTTCCATGCGGTAAGTCAGTTCTGCCGATTGTGGTAGAACTTGACCACGACAGCGTACTTGTTGAGGCGCATTCTCAAGCGGTTGGAAACGACCATTTTGAACAAGCGTATGCATGCCAAGGTGCATCATGAAGAATTGAAGCAGTTGACCACAACCTTCTGCCATCAAAGAACCAGCCATTACCGAGTCATCTTTGAAGTGACAAGGGAAGTACCAGTGCTCAGGCTCTAGCTGCTTATGACCTTCAATCAGACCAAGTCCCCATGTGCCGCCTTGCGGTTCAACACGGCTAACCTTTTCGATCATCATGAACTTCTCTGAGCTGAAGCACAAAGAAGGCTGGTGGCTATTGGATTGGTGAGTTGGACCAAAACACTCTGCAATGTTAGCAGTCAGTAGATGACGTAATTCTTGGTGGTTAAACTGCGTTTTAGGGCAGTGCAGCATAGGGTCGAAGCGTTGCTTAGTTGCAAGTTTACGAGCCTTGATTTCGTCTTCAGTGTGAATCACACCCTTGCCGTCTGCTAGCTCTTCATCAGTGAAGAAGCCCGCACAACCGTTATCCATTTTCAGGATCATCTTGTCGCCAACGAAACACTCGTACGAGAAGAAGAACAGTAATGTGTCGCCATTGCGAGCAAAGTTGTTGATTGAGATATCGTAACGCAGTGTATCGCCACCACGAGGCAAGTCGCCAAGGAAGGTCAGCGTACAATCAAGCAGGCGATAAACACGCTCGCCTTTGTTTTCAAAATCAATGCCTAAGTAGCTGATCAGCATTAGGTCACACTGACCAGATTCAACTGCAACAGCCCAAGGGATCTGACCATCAACAAGATACGGTGCATCAACTGGGATGTCGTATTCTGTAGTCATGGTGCTTGGCTTGTACTCGTTGACTGTCGCGTTGAGCTTGGTTACACGAGATACCAATAGGTAGTCAGTGGTTGGTAGGCGAACGCGGCGCGAGTAGCTATCGATGATCGCGTAATCAGGGCCAAATACGTTTGCAATATCACCTTCAGCGTATTCAACCAGATCATCGTAATCCCAGATACATGGTTTACGGATCGGTTTCACTGGTGCTGGTGTCGCAAGTACGTTGACTGGCACTGACTGAACCTGAGCTGGTTGAGCTTGAACAGGCTGAGCTGGTGATTGTTGACCAATCGTTTGTTGAATAACGGCATTGTTCTCTAAACTTGAGCTATCTAAACCAGACGTAACTGCGTTTAGCTGTGCTTTTAATAGAGCATCTGCCATCTGCATGCCTTGGGCACGTGTGTGCAGGAATGCTTTGTGTACTTGCTGAGCTGCTTGCTGATTTTGAGCAAAAGCTTGGTTGTATGGTGTTACAGACGGCTGTGATGCTGCATCCGTATTAGCGTCGATATTCGATACGCCATTTTTAGCGGATAGGACATGAGTCATATTGCTGTGGTTACCTGTTAGCTGACTGTGGCGAGTTGGCGCCAGAGTAGGGGATACTGATGTAGGAGTTTCGATTACTGGCTTTACCGCGTTCTGCGCTAATGCTTTCTTCTCTAACTCTTTTTGCACAAGAGCTGCTTGAATGCTTGCTGTCGTTGGAATCGACGCCACTCTTGTTGCTTGTTTACCAGAAGCTTTCTGTTGAATCGTTGCCAAGTTGGTCACTGGGGTTTGGGCAATATGTTGATAGATATCACGACCACCAAGAGTCACTTGCTTAACTAATTGACGTTTAGCATCGCTCGCCAGTTCATTGCTTAAACGAACGGAAAGTGATTGAGATTCAACACTCGATTGGCTTAGTAGCAGCTGTGAACATTGTCCTTCGCTGATGTTGGCAACAATCGCGCTCTTAGAACTGACATTCGGATTCAGAGGTGCAAGGTTCAGGTTGAGCAGACCGTGTAGCAGGCTTGCCATACCAGAAGCAGCAGAGCAATGACCCACACGTTGACTTGCTTGAGTAGTCTTTGTGTTCCCTAAACTTAGAGACGAAAACTGATGAGACGAAGATTCTGGTGCATGGTTAAGCTCAAGCAGAGAAACATCGTTCGAGCTCATACCGACTTGAGTCAGTAACTCATCAATAACGGCGTTGTTACGCTCGCTTGAACCAAACGCTAATGCGTTGATGCTGCCGTAAGCCGCATCTTGGTTGCTCGCTACTCGACTCTCTTCAACAAGAACAATCGCACCTGCGCCTTCGCCCACATTCCAACTGCCGTCTTGCGGTTGGCCGAATTTTGGAGCAAGTGACACTGGGCTCACGCTGTTCTTGAGAATCACATGTTCCGCACTGCCGCTTAGGTCGACGGCTGCAATCACGACGGCATCCATCGATTCTTGCGACATCAGGTTTTGCGCGACATCGATACAACGTGCAACTGATTGTTCAGCGGCTGAAATCGTAAAGGCAGGGCCGTTAAAGTCCCACAATGAAGAGATACGCGAAGCCATGATGTTGCCGATGAAACTGGTGTATTGGTTTAGCTTGGCTGCGTCCATCACACTGTCCATCGCGATGGTTTCTAGCGCTTGGTATTCGTCTTGAGTTAGTTCGATACCCATGTTGGCAAAGCTGTCAGCCAATTGGCTATGCAGGTTTACGCGTCCACGGAATTGGTGCATCTCAAGCTCTGTTTCCATCGCAACTAAAACCGCAACCTTTTGGCCTGCAATAAGCTTGGCATCTTTGATCGCTTCGTCTGCCACTTTCATCAGTAGCAATTGCTGAGAGATTAAACGGTCATCTTCATTAGGCGGTACTTTAAAGCGTAGGAAGTCGAGATCGAATTGATCGATATAGGCTCCGTTTGGAATGCCGTGTAAACCAAACTGATTCAGTAGTTCTGGATGTTGGTCTAAGCCTTTCCAACGCTTTTTAGGCAAAGCAATGAAAGCATCGTTGTTGGTCTCAATCGCAGTGCTTAGCGCATTGATGCTTTGCAGAGAACCGAAGTGAGACGCTAGGCCTGTAATGCTTAAATTAGACGGTTGTAGGCTTGGAGAAACCGATTCTTGAGTCTGGTTTACTTGACTCGTGTCTGAATACGCTTCAAGCAGTAAGTGAGCGTTACAACCACCGAAACCAAATACAGAAACACCCGCGCAGCGCTCTGAGTTAACCGCTTTACTTGGCCAAGGTTGAACCTGCGTTGGCAGAGTCTGTGGGCCAAATAAACCTTCAGGCGACGATAGTGGCTTGTCTAAGTTAATACTTGGAGGAAGCACGCCTTCTTTCATAGCAAAGATCATCTTCATGATCCCTGGCATACCTGCCGCAGTCAGTAAGTGACCGAGGTTTGACTTCGCAGAGCCAATCAATGGCGGGTTAGAACCATTCAATTTGTCAGCAAAGAAACGTTCCATTGAGGTTAACTCAACCTTGTCACCTAATGGTGTACCGGTTGCGTGACACTCAATCACTTCGATGCTGTCTGGTGCTAAGTTCGAAGCCTCGTAAGCACGTTCAAAGGCTTGGACTTGTCCTTTGCTGTTTGGGCTTAATACAAACTGGCCTCGGCCATCGTTCGACAAGCCAATACCGCTGACGACTGCGTAAATATTGTCGCCATCACGCTCTGCATCAGCTAAGCGTTTTAGGACTAAAACACCGGCACCTTCGCCAGCAAACAGACCTTTACTGTTGCTATCAAACGGAACCGAAACACCGTGGTCAGGGTAAGCGTGGAAGATGGAAAAACCCATGTTGATAAAGAATGGGTCAGCACCTGATACCGCGCCTGCCAACATCATGTCGGCCTTGCCCGTGTTCAAGTAATCACACGCTAACTTCAATGAATACACTGAGCTTGCACATGCCGCATCTAGGCTAAGTTGCACGTTGCCTAAACCTAGCGCATCAGCCACTAACTTAGAGGCGTTGTGTGCCGCTGCACCATTGATCGGATTGAGGTCTTGAGCGGTTTCATTGGTTGGTAGCAGTGAAAACTGGTCATTAGCCAATTTATCTTTGAGTGCTTTCTCGACCACCGAGTGATACATCGGCAGAAACAGGTCGTTTGAACGTGTGGTTGGGAACGAAAGGGCACCCATGATCACGCCTGTGCGCTCTAAAACATCGGCATTTAAATTAATGCCTGCGTCGACTAACGCTTTGCGACTGGTATCTAACGCCCAAAGGAAACTCTGGTCAACACCGTTAAATGATTCTGCTGTTAAGCGGTAGCCATTGCTATCGAAATTGAAGTTTTCGATGTAGCCGCCTTTATCACAGTAAAAGCGGTCTGATTCGCCTTGCACGCCCTGATAGTTTTCAGGTTTAGCACCTAATTTTTCAGCGCTTAATGTGGTTCGAGAATCTTTTTTGTTTAGCAAGTTTTGCCAAAAATCTTTTGGCGTATCCGCTTCTGGGTATTGGTTAGCAATACCGACAATCGCGATCTTATTGCACTTCACTTGCTGCTTATTCTGAGCCTGATATTTATATTGAGATGGTTTCGATTGAGAACTCATACTAGCTCTCCTTGATGATTCACTGCGCTGCCTTGAGACACACCACTTAATTGCTTCGTGGTGATCTGTTGTTCTAGGCCTTCAATAAGTGGCTCGACAGACAATGGAATTTGATGAGTAATGAGCTGACCAATGCACTTGATGAGCGTGACAACATCGTCACCGCCTTTGGCATTGGAAGCGATTGTGCAGTACTGGTCGGCTACGTCGTCGCTACGATTGATCTTGTCGATCAATGTGCTGGTTTGACGATCGGCACCTACTTCGACAAACAGACGCGCACCTTGTTGACGCGCACTCTGGATCAACGCGGTGAAATCTAACGTTGAACAGAAAGTGTCGGCAATCGAAAGGGCGATGCTGTCGCTGTCGATATCGATTGGTGCGCCAGTCGGTAGACCTGCTGCGCTGATAAAGCGGATATGCTTTGGCAATTCGTCGAACAGTGGTTGCGTGTAAAACTCACGCACTTGGCTATGCTGACTCAGCGCTGGTGTGGTGTGCATCGCAGTAACACGGTTAGCGGCAATACCACGTTTACCCAGTTTCTTGAGTAGTGCACGACATGTGCTTTCACAACCTGCTAGCACGCAAGTATCACCTTGGATGATAGCGAGATAAGCGCGTGGGAATTCTGGTAACAGAGCCTCAATCGCTTGTGCATCACTTCGAACCACAAAGCTATTCCATTGGATGCTTTCGTCGCCGTTCAGCTGCCAATCTTGACGTACTGCGGTGAGTTCGCCAGAAATAGCCGTGGTGAAGATAGGACTGGTTTGAGTCATCTCAATCAGCGCATGCGGATTTTTCCAAACATTTAAGCTGGCCCACATGGAGGCTTCACCCTTGGAGTAACCCAAAGCGAAATCTGGCTGCACTTTGAATTCATCACACAAGAGCTGCGTTAGTAAATAACTACTGCCGACACCTGCAATTGCCAATTCACTGAGCGACATTTCTTGCGAGTTTTCTGCGTAGGTTTTGTCAGCCTGCAGCATCTCTTTCAAGTTACCTTCGCGTTCTAAGCGAGCAAATAACTGTGGGAAATGGTGGTGATACTCGCGCAACATACCGGGATAAACCGTGCCAACACCAGGGTAAACAAATGCAACGCCACCTTTGCTTTGAGGCATTGGTGAGAAACAACTGCCCGCTGGAGTTTTGTATTGGCTATTGTCACCCATTACTTTTGGCAACGCATTTTCTATCGCGGTGATCTCTTGTAGTGCAGCCTCAATTGAAGCGGCTTGAATCACGATGTTCGCGCCAAGGTCAACATTGTGTTGAACGCTTTGAAAGTGGCTTAGGTTTGAATGCATCAAGGTGGCGATAGCAAGTTCGCTGTCCGTTGAATCACTAACGCATTTTAGCTCTTCTCTTAACGAGGTTAGCTGAGAAACCAATTCAGTTTGCTCGCAGCCAGAAACCACAAACATCAAACGTTCGCTGGATAGCAAGGGTTTTGGTTCGTGCAAACCGGTCGCTTGAGTCAATATCAGGCTGGTGGATTTCTGGTTTTCTTCGCTGAAGGTTAACGCAGCAACACGTGCTTTGTTCGGCTCAGTGAACCAGTAATGGCTCGGTAATGAACGGCTCGATATTGCCTCAATCATATTCAACAACTCATTAAACTGCTGCGAAGCAGATAGGGTTGAGTATTGTTGTTGATGGCTTAAATCTGAAGCGGGGCGGCGTGACATATCCAGAGCAAGCTGAACGCTATCTCCATTATCTAGATCGAGAGCTTCAACAAAGCCCGCCAAATTCGCGTGTGGGTGAATCTTATTCTGAGCAGCATTCAGCGCACTTAACATCAACAATGATGGTGAGTGAGAATCCAAACAGAGTTTAACAGCAGTGCCTTGATTTACAGTCTCAATAGCACGGCTAAGTGCTTGATTAAAATTGCCATCAACCACAACAGTTATCATGTCTGGGAACGAGGGGAATAAGTCGGCAGAAAGCTCAGCCGCGTTTGCTGGCTGAGCTAAAAGAGCGATGCGCAATGGCATCGCTTTATTAGAAGGAACAGTCACTATGACAATTGCTCCTTTTCTGGGTTCTTAGTCGCCTCTTTCTTTGATACTGCAGAGCTAAACTTCGGCAAAAATGCGTCGTTTAAGCTCTTGCTGATGGTGACTTTGGCACCTTTCATTACCGCACTTAAACGACCATCTTGGTGGTAAAGCGAGATATCAGCCTGCAGTGAACGAGCCGTGCTTTTTATCACGCTCAGTTCTAGCCAACCTTGGTCACCATTGTGCATCGGTGCGTAACAAACAAACTCACCAATTGCAGACGGTAGACTTGCCGCGCCGTACTTCAATCGAGCCCATACCAGCATTGCTTGCAACAGATAATCTTCAGCAAATGGTTGGCTATCGCCAAAGCCTTGCTTAGGAATAAATGATCCGCAGTCGCTGTTTTCAATCTGAGGCAACTGGCATTGAGCCAATAAGCCTAAGTCGTCAAAGCGTTCAACTGAGGTAATACCTTGCAATCTTGGTCCATGAAACAGAGTGCCGTCACTGTATAGAGCTTGTGCCGTTGTTACTGGTGTTGAAGAGTTAGCTTCAAAGCGTTTTGTCGACGCTTGTTGAACATCTTCAGACACTTGCACAGAGGCAACTTGCAACTGAGCTTGATACTGTGGTCGCCCTTGGCAACTGATCACTGCTTTTAGCTGATCTTTTGATTTAGCGTCTGAAGACAAGACAAGCGTTAGCTCTTGCACTTCATCAGTATCAAAAATCACACCTTTCAGCAGTTTGTAGTTGTGAACGCTAACGTTCACCCCTAACAGTTGCTCAGCGACTTCACGCATCCATTGGATGGCACACACTGTCGGTAACACTGGGTTACCGGCAATGCAGTGATCTTGAATGAAAGGCAATGCCTTTGGATCAAGATGACGTGTCACAGTAATGCTTGTATTCAGCGGACTCTTTGCAAGATGCACAGACTCCGCATTAAGCTTTTTTACAGCAGCTTCCTTGTTGTCAGAACCTTGCATGCTCGTACCAACCAGCAGTTGAATGCCAGTTTCGTTCAGTAGTTGAGAACTAAATAGCTCTGCACCCGCCTGAAGAGGAATTACGTACACACCGCGCTCTGTAAACATACGTTTCAGTGCTGCGTTGACCATGCCACCGTCCCACGGTCCCCAGTTGAAACTCATCACTTTCGCTTGAGGGTTACGCGCAGACAATTGTAGAGCCGCTTTGTTTAGGATCTCATTAGACATCGAGTAATCGCTTTGGCCTGTGTTTCCGTAGAAACCCGCCGCCGAAGAGAACATCGCAATCAGTTTTAGCTTGCTGCTATCAAGACCACCAAGAACCGCTTCTAGTCCGCCCACTTTCGTGCCGTAAACCATGTTCAGTTCATCAAGCGTTTTATCTTGAATGTGCTTGTCAGCAAGTACGCCTGCGCCGTGGATAAGACCTGTGATGCCTTCGAAATTCGCCAGCGTTTTCGCTACTGACTCATGGTTCGACACATCTAAGCTTAGGTATTCAGCGCTCGCGCCAATCTCGTTGAAAGCGGCAAGTGCTGCGTTGATTTCAAGGCTGCTCAATACCGGTTTTAGCAAGGCATCAACTTTCTTAGGCGTTGGTTTGTCACCTGTTGCTTGTAGGTGAGCGATAGCTGCTGGTTTTAGCTCTTTCTCTTGCTTACCTTGTGCCCACTGAGGTAGCTCAGCTGAAGTAATATGCTTACTACGACCTGCAAGAATGAAATGAGATTTACATTGCTTAGCAAGCGTCAGTGCACATTCAAACGTCACGCCTTTAGCGCCACCAGTTACGAGAACTTTGTCGCTCTTGGTGAGTTGAGCACCTGTGTTTTTAGTTTGTGCAGCGCCTGGTGTTGTCGCAATCAGTGTTGCACGACCAGATTCACCGTTTTCCGCATGGCTAAGGCCGATTTCAACCGTGTTGGTATCGATATCGAACAGTTCACCTGTGATAGCTTCAGCTAGGTGACGAGCATCAATAGAAGCGTCAGCATCTAATGCACGGCAGAATACGTTTGACCATTCATGGCTCAGTGTCTTAGTTAGACCAGATAGAGCCGCTTGGTTAAGTTCTGCATTCGCTAATTGCTTAGTATCTAGGTAACCAAAGCCACCATCGATACGGCTTAGTGTGAAGAACACGCTACGACCAGAAACGGCATTCAGTTGGCCATTTAGGTGCTTGGCGAATAAGAACGCTGTCGTCAGTGAAGCTCTTGAATCTGCATTCAAGTTAACCGCTTGCTCGTTGCTTTGTTTAGCATCAACGATAGCTTGTAAATGAATGAAGCCAGCAATCACTTTGTTCGACGTTTTATGGTCTGCTTCGATGTCGTTAATAACTGCAGTCACACCAGCATCATCGACGCTGTTGAGTGTGTAGCTTGCGATTTCACTGTTTAAAGGTGACGCGGCAGAAAGGGCACTACGCACTACGGCAACTTGAATGCCGTTAGCGGTCAACTTTTCTGCTAGAACACCGGCGTTGTGACCATCATCTGTGATCACGACACAAGCGTCTTTTGAGAAACAATCGACGAGTTTATCTGCCGCTGGTAGCTTTTTTAGCGCTACCTCATTGTGTGGAGGAAGTTCCGCTGTCGCTGTTTCTGCGATAGGCGTTACTGACTCAGCTTTTGGAGTCGCTACGGGTGCAGTAGCTGATAGCTTGCTTTGCATGTAGGTAACGATTTCACCAAGCGTACGACACTCAGCTAAGTCTTCAGGGTTTAGTTCCGGCAGTGTTGGTAGCTGGTCTTGAACCGTACCCAGGATTTCAACGCGTTTGATTGAGTCGATACCAAGGTCTGCTTCCATGTCCATCGCTAGGTCGAGCATTTCTGCTGGGTAGCCAGTTTTATCGGCAACCACTTCCATCATTGTTGATTGAACATGAGCAGGGTTTAGGTCGTTGCTCGTGTTTTCTACTGCGGCCGTAGCTGCTTCTGGAGCTACTGTCGCAGCTTCTGAAATAGGAGCTAACTTGCTGTTCATGTAGTCAACGATTTCGCCAAGAGTACGACACTCAGCTAGATCTTCAGGGTTCAGCTCTGGCAATGTTGGTAGCTGGTCTTGAACCGTACCAAGGATCTCAACACGTTTGATTGAGTCGATGCCAAGGTCAGCTTCCATATCCATTGCTAGGTCTAGCATTTCTGTTGGGTAGCCCGTTTTATCAGCCACTACGCTCAGCATTGTTCTTTGAACTTGCTCGGCGTTTAAACCGTTTGAGACTGCTTGCGCAGGTGCAGATACTTGAGCTGCTGCTGGAGCAGAAGCCGGAAGCTTGCTGTTCATGTAGGCTACGATTTCGCCTAGAGTGCGACATTCAGCTAAGTCTTCAGGGTTTAGCTCTGGAAGAGTCGGTAGTTCGTCTTGAACCGTACCTAGAATTTCAACACGCTTGATTGAGTCGATACCAAGGTCAGCTTCCATGTCCATTGCTAGGTCTAGCATTTCAGTCGGGTAGCCCGTCTTCTCTGCTACCACTTCTAACATGGTTTTTTGAACGACAGCCGCATCTAGACCATTGCTAGATGTTGCCGGAGCAACGGCTGGTGCTAGTGAAGGCGCAGGAGCAGAAGCCGGAAGCTTGCTGTTCATGTAAGCAACGATTTCGCCAAGAGTACGACACTCAGCTAAGTCTTCAGGGTTTAGCTCTGGAAGAGTAGGCAGTTCATCTTGAACCGTACCCAGAATCTCAACACGCTTGATTGAGTCGATACCAAGGTCTGCTTCCATATCCATTTCTAGATCAAGCATTTCCGTTGGGTAACCTGTCTTCTCAGCAACCACTTCTAGCATGGTTTGTTGAACGACTTTTGCATCAAGACCGTTAGCGGCTTGAACAGCAGCAGTTGCGCTTGGCTGTGCTGCCACAGGCGCTGATGCTGGCATCTTGCTGTTCATGTAGGTAACGATTTCACCAAGAGTACGACACTCAGCTAAATCTTCAGGGTTCAGCTCAGGTAGGTTTGGCATTTCGTCTTGAACGGTACCCAGAATCTCTACGCGCTTGATTGAGTCGATACCAAGGTCTGCTTCCATGTCCATTTCTAGATCAAGCATTTCCGTTGGGTAACCCGTTTTCTCAGCGACCACTTCTAGCATCACTTTTTCAGCATCTGCTGATTGTACTGCTACAGCTACAGGAGCTGGTTGTGCTTTAACTGGTACAGGTTGGGCTGCAACAGGCGTTGCCGCTTGAGCCGCTACTTGCGGTGCAGGAGCTGCTTTATGTACTGGAGCTTTCTGAGCTACCGCATTTTGAACAGGTGCTGCTTGTACAGAAGTCGATTGTACTTGAGCTACAGGCTGTTGAACGATAGTTGTTGGAGTCGCTTGAATCGCAGGCTGAGCATTTACAGAAGCAACGAAGGTTGGTTGTGCCGTTTGTACTGAACCTTGCGTCAGCATATTAAGTGCTGAGTTGTTGCTGTGTGCTTGCATCTCTAGGTAATGAGCGTGAGCTTTTAGCGTTTCAGCTTGGTGCTGGTGGAACATTTCCATAGAACGCTGTAGGTTCTCAGGAATTGCTACGCCTGCTGTTGCCATTTTCGCTTGCTCAGACATTAGGGTGTTGAACGTGTCACCGTATTGCTGAGGAATTGCAAGGAACTGCTGATGTACTTCTGCTGCTTGTTGTTGAGCATTGAAGAACGATTGCAGTGAAGACTCATCAACCGTTACTTGAGCTGCAGGCTGACTAGTCGCTGGGGCTGTTTGAACCACTTGTGATTGTGGAGTAGCTGTTGCTACTTGTGCACTTGGTGCCGGAGCAACTGACTGTTGTACATTTGAAGCTTGAGGAGCAGCCACAGGTACTTCAACGATTTCTGTTTTAATCACTTCTTTTTCCACGATTTTCTCGACTTCAACTTTCACTTCAACAATCTCAGTCTTTTCGGTGACGTTGCCCGAAGCCAATGATTGATCCATTTTCTTACGAGTAGCAGGGCTGATGTAGTTGGTTGCATTCAGCTTGATGTTCATTGGTGATGCCTTCGCAGGTTCAGCAATGTCAGCTTGGTAAGGGTCAATGTTGTCTAATGAAACACCTGCCACACACAGTTGAACCGCAGCTAAGCGAAGTTGTTGGTCACTGTCGCCTTTTGGGCTTGGGTTGATGCTGATTGCGTAAAGCTCTTCGTTCTTATCAGCCAATGTTTTCTCAACCAGCTTTTGAAGAATGTTCTTAGGACCGAACTCTACGAATACGCGTGCACCGGCTTCATACATCGCTTCAATTTGCTCGCTAAAACGAACCGATTGCAGCATGTGTTGCTTGAACGCTTTCTTAATCGCTTTAGCGTCTTTGCTGTGCAGTTTGCCTGTTGCGTTTGAGTAAAGCGGCAGCGTTGGAGCGCTGAATGAAGCTTTATCAATTGCAGCAGCAAATGGTTTTTGAGCGTGAGCAACAAGCGGTGTGTGGAAAGCACCAGATACTGGCAGAGCAATCGCTTTGAAGCCTTGTTCAGTTAGCGCTTGTGCTGCTTGTTGAACCGTCGCAGTTGGACCTGCAATAACCAGTTGAGTCGGAGCGTTGTAGTTGGCAATGCTCACGCCTTCGAATTGGCTGATGCAGCTTTCAACGGCTGGAAGTTTGTCTGCGTCTAAGATGACCGCAAACATAGTACCGCTGTCACCTTGTTCAGGTGTTGCAGCCATTGCATCGCCACGAGCGAAAGCTAGCTGGTAGTAATCGTCTTGCGAGATAACACCCGATGCACATAGTGCACTTAGTTCACCAAAGCTGTGGCCTGCAACCATGTTTGCTTTGAAGCCAGCTTGAGTCATGATGTCGAACTGACCCATAGACACAGTACCAATTGCTGTTTGCGCATTGGCGGTGTTGGTTAGCACAGCTTCTTGAGCTTTGGTTGCTTCTGGTGTGAAGGTTGGAATTGGGAACAGAATTTGCGACAGAGCCGTTTTCTTGTGCTGACCAAATACCTGATCCGCTTGAGCAAGCTGTTGGCGCATTTCAGGGTAATGACACGCAAGTTCGCGACCCATGTTGAGGTATTGCGAACCTTGACCTGCAAATAGCGCTGCCACTTTACCTGCACCATTTTCTGCAATCAGTGCCGACTCACGGTAGCTAGTACCGTTTGGCATCTGCCAATGTGTTTTGGCTTGGCTCTCAAGCATAGAAACCGCTTGAGTCAGTTGCGCTTGAAGGTCTGCTTGGTCAGTCACGACTAAACCAAGACGAGCATGCTTAGCGTCAACTTCGCGTAGAGCGTGCTGCTCAGCAAGCGCTTCCAGTTTGAACACAGCGTCTGCAGCTTGAGTTGAAACCTGGTTGAGCTCATTGATCAGTGCTTGACGAGATTCCGCGCTGAATAACAGTGTTTGCGGTACTTGGCGCTGACGGTATTTGTCACCGCGAGCGTGCTCTGGCGTGTACTCTTCCAATACAACATGGAAGTTAGTGCCACCAAAACCGAATGAGCTGATACCTGCACGGCGTGGTGTGCCGTCGACACGTTTCATCCAAGGACGCGTTTGTGTGTTTAGGTAGAACGGTGAGTTCTCGATATCCAACTTAGGATTCGGAGCCGATACGTTGATCGTTGGCGGCAGTACTTTGTGGTGCAGTGCTAATGCAGCTTTGATTAAACCTGCAGTACCCGCAGTTGATTTGGTGTGACCAATTTGAGATTTCACAGAGCCTAACGCAATGTGTTGCTTCTCTTCATTGTTCTCACTGAATACCGAGTTTAAGCCACCAAATTCAGCCACATCACCCGCTGCAGTACCTGTACCGTGCGCTTCTAAAAGGCCAAGCGTGTGCGGTGCGAAACCAGCATCATCGTAAGCACGTTTTAGTGCTTTTGCTTGTCCTTCAGGGCGAGGTGCGTAAATACTCTTGAACTTACCATCCGAAGAAGAACCCACGCCTTTTATCACGGAGTAAATTCTGTCGCCGTCGCGCTCTGCGTCTTCAAGGCGCTTCAGAGCAACCATACCGATACCTTCACCAATCATCATGCCTTTTGAGTCGATGTCGAAAGGTTGAATGGTTTCATTGGTGGTAAATGCAGGTGTTTTAGAGAAACTCATGTACATGGTTGGCGAGTTATCAGTACACACACCACCTGTGATCATCATTTCGCTGCGGCCTTCAACCAGCTCGCTCAGTGCCATGCGCATTGCGGCTAGAGAACCTGCACACGCAGCATCTACTACACAGTTGATGCCACCAAGGTCAAAGCGGTTAGCAATACGACCAGAAATTACGTTACCTAATGAACCAGGGAATGAGTTCTCTTCCCAGTGGATGTATTGGTCTTGGAACTTTTTGATCAGCATTTCGCTGTCTTCGTCGTTGATGCCACTGCTCTTGAAGACTTTTTTCAAAACAGGGTATTGCAGACGAGCATTCAAGCTTTGAGCGATCTTCTGACCACCACCAACACCGAGCGTGATACCGATCTTATCGCGATCGTAGCCTTCAGGCAGCTTGGCATCTTCAAGTACTTCTTTTGCAACGATCAGAGAAAGCAGCTGCGACGTATCAGTCAGTTCTAGGATATTTGGCGGAAGACCGAACTCCATAGGGTTGAAGTCCACTTCTGGGATGAAACCACCGCGCTTACAGTAAGACTTGTCTGGCGTAGTACGATCTGAGTCGTAGTAATCTTCTGGACGCCAGTGCGTATCTGGTACTTCAGTAATCGCATCGATTTTTTCGCTGATAAGATCCCAAAATTTATTCAGGTAACGAGAGTTCGCAAACATGCTCGCCATACCAACGATAGCGACAGGCATATCTTTAAGGCGTTTATTCAGTCGAGAATCGTCGACTGATTCCGGTGTATTTGTCTCGGGTTGGCTCATTATGAGTCTCCACTAGAAATCACAGAAAGTGATGTCGTGTTTTGAGGCTGCGCTTTTAAAATTAAAGAAAGAAAATCTGAAACAGATTTAGGGAAGCGCAGCTGAAAATTCAGGTTGCTGAGTGGCGGCAACCAGATAGAAATTAGGCTTTCGAAGTGCGTTGACTTACGAGAGTAGGGGAGGTGTTTCATGCGCGACGGTGGCATTCAAATGTTGAGGCGATGTCCATTAAAATCCTGTTCAAAGTCTGACTAATTGAAAAGTCGGTATCCGCAAAGAAAACGCGTGAATTTGTTTAATGGTTGAGCAGGCTACCCGAGGTGACTTATTGATACAATGCTCCGAGAGGCCACTATGATCTGTTCAGACCAGATGAATTTGGCATGGTTTTGATTTTTGCATTTTCAATTTCATTAACTTGTTGATAATTAATGGTTATGAGTTGTTATTTAGTGTTTTTACTCTATATTTTGATTTGGTGAGATCTATGTCATGTTTTTGTAAGTAACATTTAATGGATGCCTCTTGTGCAAGGCTAAGTGTGATCTGTGTTTTAATTTGTTATTATTTAAAAAATTGGTTTTAAGCCCGTATATGAAGGGTGTTTCCCTCCCGTATTCTCTAGGTTTTACTTAAATCATAGATGAGTTAAATTTGTTCGATTTGGTTGTTCCAATCGTGTTTTGAAGAGTGATTTCTAGAAGTGAGTTCGAGTTAAATGAAAACTTCCGTTGTTGATTTGTGGCTATGTTCTCTGAGTAATTTAGATGACCAGCCAGACAATGTATCGCAGCTCAAAAAGAGACTGACAGCCGATGAGATAGCCAAAGTTGAGCGCTATCGAATGCCCTCATCTCAAATTCAGGCTCTGTATGTTCGAAATTACCTAAGAAAGGTGCTGTCTCGCTATTCTGATTTGATGCCTGAAGCGTGGCGCTTTGAATATGGCGAGAAAGGAAAGCCAAGTTTAGTCGTCGAACAGCAACTCAAGACGGGGTTAAATTTCAATATTAGTCATAGCAAAGAACATTTGTTGATTGCAGTTTGCCAGATAGAAGGGAAGCAAGTTCAATTGGGTGTTGATATTGAACACGCAAGAAGTTCGACCAATATCGACTCGATCATGAAGCACTACTTTTCAGATAAAGAATTGGCGGATTTACTTGAGCTCAGCAAAGAAGAACAGAGAGAGCGTTTTTTCGATCTGTGGGCGTTGAAAGAGTCGTACATCAAAGCGACGGGTAAGGGGCTGGCCACATCGTTGCGAAGCTTTTCGTTCGAATTCTCCAATCTGACGGAGCAAACATTGCCAATTCACGCTTCGGATTTTCAACCAAACTTGCAGGATGAAATTAGATTGCATGGTGAAATCAGCATATACAGTGGAGTTGGGTTGGATGTTACTGAGAAAACCGATAGTTCTACAGATTGGCAGTGTTGCTTAGGGCGGCTGGACGAACAGTATCGCTTTGCGGTTACACTTGGCGGAAACTTGCTACCCATGCAGATAGAGGTGAGAACCTTTTCGTCGTCTCACCTCTTTTAAGCTAGCTTGGTGAGGTGAAGTTAGCTCGACTCTCCAAGCATCGCTTTTAATACTTCAGCGGGTACTGGCTGCAGTTGCTTGTCTTTATCAAGACAGACCATTTCAATATCACCAATCACAGCAGGCTTGGTCGCATTCTTACGCCACACTTCTTGTCGCCATAGCGTTTTGTATTTGCCATCGAGTTCAAAAGAGGTTCGGATGTCGCAGATCTCAGCGAATTCAACACCATCTTGAAAAGTCATGTTGGCTTTATAGACCGCAAAACCTAGTCCGTGCTCGTTCCACAATTCCGCCAGTTTATCGCTACCCAAGACATGTTCGCGCGCACGCTCAAAGTATTTTAGAAAGTTAGGGTGATAAACCACACCTGAGTGATCGGTATCTTCATAGTAAATTTGTACTGGGTGATGGTAGATCTGACTCATTAGTATCAACTCTTGGTAAGTAGTGGGGCTGTAAATCTGACTAAGTTGTGCAGCACTCTACAGGATAGGTCGAAATTACTTCAAGGTATCATCGGCAATGTGGCTCTTGGTCAGACCTCATTCGGCCGTATCCATTAGTGATGCGTTGGTCAACTCCCACCCATTTACAAATATTCTATGTGTCATTTCCCACCCATTGATTTTTGCAGCGAGTTGGCGAGTGCAGCAGGCAGATATCATGAAGCCTTATGGTTAAAGGGTTGTTAATGATTTGTGTCAATGTGGCGCGCTAATTGCCTTAGTGAAAGCACGCAGTTCCCATTGAAGGGCTGTTTTGTTTACTAAGGAGAATAATAATGTTTAAGCCTCTTACCCTGCTGTCTGTCTCTGCTCTGGCGCTCACAAGTTTTAATGCTGCTGCAAACTGTGATCCAGGTGAAATCGTGATTAAATTCAGTCATGTAACCAATACCGATAAGCACCCGAAAGGCATTGCCGCTTCTTTACTGGAAGAGCGAGTAAACACGGAAATGAATGGCAAGGCTTGTATGCAAGTTTTCCCTAACTCAACACTTTACGATGATAATAAGGTACTGGAAGCCCTGTTAAATGGTGATGTTCAAATGGCGGCGCCATCGTTGTCAAAATTTGAGAAGTTCACTAAGAAATACCGCATTTTTGACCTTCCTTTCCTATTTGAAGACGTAGAAGCCGTTGACCGTTTCCAAAACTCAGAATCTGGCGAAAAACTGAAGAATGCGATGAAGCGTCGTGGCCTTCAAGGTCTAGCGTTTTGGCACAATGGCATGAAACAGATGTCGGCGAATAAGCCTCTTATCAACCCTGAGGACGCGGAAGGTTTGAAATTCCGTGTTCAAGCATCAGACGTATTGGTGGCTCAGTTTGAACAACTAGGCGCTAACCCACAGAAGATGTCTTTCAAAGAAGTTTATGGTGGCCTGCAAACTAAGGTTATCGATGGTCAAGAGAACACATGGTCAAACATCTACGGTAAGAAGTTCTTTGAAGTACAAGACGGCGTAACTGAAACCAATCACGGTATCTTGGATTACCTAGTGGTAACGTCAAACGACTTCTGGAAAGACCTACCTGAAGATGTACGTACACAGCTTGGCACTATCGTTCAAGAAGTCTCTGAAACACGTAATGCAGAATCTTCAAAAGTTAACCTAGCGAACAAAAATAACATCATCGAAGCCGGTGGTGAGGTTCGTACACTTACGCCTGAACAGCGTGAAGCATGGGTAGCTGCACTTCAACCAGTATGGAAGAAGTTTGAAAAAGACATCGGTTCAGACCTTATCGATGCAGCGTTAGCTTCAAACCAATAACACCGCTAAGGGAGTGGCGTGCATTTCGCCACTCCTTATTAAAATAACTATAAGCGGAGTCAATTATGGATAATCCTCAAATGGAACAACCAAATTCTAGCGAATCAGCACTGGAAACCTCTTTTTTTTCCAAAGTCGGAAGAGTTACAGATGTGATTGAAGAGTCATTAATCGCATTTTTCCTTGGCGCAATGACGCTACTTACTTTTGCCAATGTTGTATTCAGATACGCATTCAATGGCAATATCTTGTGGGCACTAGAACTGACTGTGTTCATGTTCGCTTGGATGGTATTAGTGGGCGCATCTTATGGCGTTAAAAAACACTTCCACATTGGCGTTGATGTGATCATCAACCTTGCCCCAGAAAAGCTACGTAAAGTGTATGCGTTAATCGCCGTCACAAGCTGCCTAGCATTCTCAATCTTACTTCTTATCGGTTCTTGGAATTACTGGTACCCGTTCGCGACTGAGCGCGCTTGGTACGAGACCGATGATATTCCAATGCCCGAGATGCTTCAGTTTCTTGCTGACTGGCTGAATGAAGGCGAGCGATACGAGAAACTGCCACGTTTTATTCCTTATATGGCGCTGCCGATTGGTATGGCAATGCTGACGTTCCGATTCATCCAAATCGCTTATCAAGTGGCGACGGGCAAGCTTGACCGCATGATTGCAGGCCATGAAGCCGAAGAAGAGCTGGATGCATTGAAAGCTGATGTGTTAGCGGGTTCTGATGAAGACGCGACAGCGGTATTGGATTCGACTAAGCAAAACAAGGCGAACGAGTCGGGTACAAAATCTAACGGTAAGGAAGACTAATCATGGCAATGTTATTTCTATTTTTAATGGTAATTGCTTTCATGTTGGTCGGTGTACCAATTGCGATTTCCCTTGGTTTATCAAGCGTCATATTCTTGTTGATGCACTCTGATGCGTCACTAGCTTCGGTTGCACAAACGTTGTTCAACGCATTTGCAGGCCACTACACACTCTTAGCGATCCCTTTCTTTATCTTGGCCTCTAGCTTCATGTCAACCGGTGGTGTGGCGAAACGTATTATCCGTTTTGCTATCGCAATGGTCGGCTGGTTCCGCGGCGGTTTAGCGATGGCGTCGGTTGTGGCATGTATGATGTTCGCAGCGTTATCTGGTTCGTCTCCAGCAACGGTAGTAGCAATCGGTAGCATTGTTATCGCTGGTATGATCAAAAACGGCTACACAAAAGAGTTCGCGGCAGGGGTTATCTGTAATGCGGGTACTTTGGGTATCTTGATTCCACCGTCAATTGTTATGGTTGTTTACGCTGCGGCGACGGATGTATCTGTAGGTCGTATGTTCCTCGGTGGCGTTATTCCTGGTCTGTTGGCGGGTGTGATGTTGATGATTGCCATCTACATTGCAGCACGTATTAAGAAGATTCCTGCACAGCCGTTTGTGGGCTGGGGTGAGATGTTCGCAGCAGCAAAAGACGCAAGTTGGGGGCTGCTACTGATTGTCATCATTTTAGGTGGTATCTACGGCGGTATCTTTACACCGACGGAAGCGGCGGCTGTTGCAGCGGTATACGCGTTCTTTATTGCCAACTTTATCTATAAAGATATGGGGCCTTTCGCTGACAAGAAGAATACAAAGCCTGCTTTGGTTAAGGTGTTCCAAACCTTCTTCCATAAAGATACCAAAGACACGCTCTATGATGCGGGTAAGCTGACGATCATGCTGCTGTTTATCATTGCCAATGCTCTGATTCTTAAGCATGTACTGACAGAGGAACGCATTCCTCAGATGATCACTGAGTCTATGCTTTCTGCAGGCTTAGGTCCGATCACCTTCTTGATTGTGGTGAACGTTCTACTCTTGATTGGTGGGCAGTTCATGGAGCCATCAGGCTTGCTGATCATCGTTGCGCCATTGGTATTCCCAATTGCAATTGCACTGGGCATCGACCCAATTCACCTAGGTATCATGATGGTGGTGAACATGGAGATAGGGATGATAACGCCGCCTGTTGGGCTCAATTTGTTTGTGACCGCCGGGGTCGCGAAGATGTCGATGATGAACGTGGTAAAAGCAGCGTTGCCGTGGGTTGGCGTGATGTTCTTGTTCTTGATTATCGTAACTTACGTACCTTGGGTATCAACATGGTTACCGACCACCTTGATGGGGCCAGAGATCATCACTAAGTAGATAGTGAAGTAACAACGAAGTGATGAGGAGGGTTAAACCTCCTCATCGATAATCTTGCCATATCTAGAGCCTGAATCAATCTGCTCATACAGCGCTCTTTTTGCCTCTAATTCTGGCGTGTATAGATCGACATGATTGTCAGTATAAAAAATACCATCTATCTCGAAAGTATCGGTGATCGAGGGAACTCTTGTTTTCTCACCCATAGTTATTTCCTTATTACTTTGATTGCATAACATCCTGTTATCAAAATAAGTATAGGTGATCTTGCTCCCAAATCTAATTTAGTTTTCGTTTTGTCTGTATGACTCTTTCACTAGCTGGTGTTTTTGCATCTTATCGTAGAGTGTTTTTCGGGGAAGTTGCAGCCTATCCATCGTCTCTTTGATGCTGCCATTACACTCAATAAGCGCTTGCTTTAACGTGTTTTTCTCAAAATCACAAACCAGTTCTGCTAACGAAAAATGTTGGGTCGACTCCGAAGTGCTGTCTGATAAGTGAGATAGCTTGCCTAAAAGTACGAAACGCTCTGCTGTGTTACGCAATTCTCGTACATTTCCCGGCCAATCGTGGGCTAAAAGCTCGTGCAGTTCTTTCTGTGGAATTGCCGGGGCTGTTTTGCCATAACGTGCCGCAGCGACCAGTAAGAAGTGGTGGAAGAGTGCTGGGATATCTTCTTGGCGGCTTCTCAACGGCGGTAAATCTAGGGTGACAACATTCAATCGGTAGTAAAGGTCTTGTCTGAAAGCCCCTTCTTCAGCTGCCTTTTTCAAGTCAACTTTGGTTGCGGCGATTACTCGAATATCAAGTGGGACCAATCCGTTTGAGCCAACTCTTTCGATGACGCGTTCTTGCAAGACACGTAACAGGCGAATTTGTGCCTGCATCGGCATGGATTCGATCTCGTCTAAGAATAGGGTTCCGCCTTGAGCAAACTCGAACTTGCCAATGCGTTTACTCTCAGCACCTGTGAATGCGCCTTTTTCATGGCCATACAACTCACTTTCAATCAGATTTTCTGGAACCGCCCCGCAATTGACGGCAACAAAGTTTTGTTCTCGTCGACTGCTTTGCTCATGTAGGGATCGTGCGACTAATTCTTTGCCCGTGCCTGTCTCACCAAACAACAAAATATCGGCGCTAGTGTCGGCAACGTGGGTGATGATAGAACGTAGCTCGGTCATTGATTGCGTGTCACCAATGATTCTTGGTCCAAGCGCTTTACTGGCCTTGAGAGAGCGCTTTAATTCAAGATTTTCAAGGGTAAGTTGGCGTTTTTCAATCGCTCGCTTAGTGGTTTCGATTAGACGTTCATTGGCGAACGGCTTTTCAATGAAGTCATAGGCGCCGTCTTGGATAGCTTGCACGGCCATGGAGATATCGCCGTGGCCAGTGATCATGATTACGGGGACTTCTTTATCTTTGTGCATTACGGTGTTGAGCAAGTCATGCCCGGAAATACCCGGTAAACAGATATCAGTGATGATCACGTGGGGTAAGCCGTTCTCTTGAATTGCGAGCAGAGCAGATTCGGCATCGGGAAAGAACTCCGCTTCAATATCGGCGAGCTCAAAGCTCTGTTCAATCGCCATTCTTAGATCGGATTCGTCATCAATGAAATAGACGTGACACATAGTGATTCCTTTACTTCTTTGTATTCTGATTATCGCTGAGTTTTTTGCTTGTTGGTTGGCTCGCTTGTTCAATAGCTAGCTTGCTAACGGTTTAATCTCAGTCTGTTGTTTTTGGTTTGGGTGTTGGTTTTTTTTCTTTTTGTTCTTGCTCAACAAGGGGCAACTCTATGCTGAATCGAGCGCCACCTAGAGGGCTGTGACCGGTAACGAGCTTGCCGTTGATTCCGCTGATTATTTGTTGAGAAATCGATAACCCAAGTCCAAGTCCGTTTTTCTTGGTGGTATGGAAAGGTTCAAAAAAATCTCCGCTCGAAGAGGAAGTGAAGCCGGGGCCATTATCATCGACATGAATCAGCAAGGTGCTGGCTTGTTGATGGTCGGATTCCTTAATCTCTAACAGAATAGCTAATTGCTTGTCGTTTTGTTGTTCCATCGCCTGAATCGCGTTGGTCAACAAATTAATGATCACTTGTTCCAATTGAATGGCGTTGGCGAGCACGCAAGCATCAAAGATTTCAGGGAGTTCGTTGACCTTAACTCGTTCACTCTTGAGTTGTGGTTTCATCAGCTCTCTTGACGAGTGCAATACGGGAAGTATCTGCAACGTGTGTAGCTCTTCCGCGGTGGATTTCTTGGCGAAGGAGCGAAGCTGGTGGCTGATTTTCGCCATGCGATCAGTGAGCGCCGAGATTCGCGAGAGGTTGTCATCGACACGATCGATCTTTTCTTTGGCAAGAAACAGTCGGCCGTTGTCGGCATAACTGCGAATCGCAGCGAGAGGGTTATTCAACTCATGGCTAATGCTTGCCGACATTTGCCCTAGCACCGCCAGTTTTGCGGCTTGGATGAGTTCGTCTTGTGTCTGCCTCAGTACATGTTCGGTTTCGATACGATGTTTAATCTCGACGTGCAGCTCTGATGTGCGCTCAAGTACTTGAAATTCTAGCTTTTGCTTGGCTTCAGATTGCAGCCTATCAATTTGGGCACGCCTTTGTTGTCGATGGTGATTGAGCTGCATCGTTAGATAAATAATCGCAAAGATAAGGCTGAGAACTACAAGGTAAGCCACCAAGTCCCACCAAACTAAGTGGGTCGGAGAAAATACTCGTATGGTGAGTTTCGGTTCGGCTAAGAAGCGTGAAGAGCTAAAGAATTGCTCTTGGACGAGCTTGTGCGGAGACTCAATATTGCTAGTCGCACTCTCGAAATCACCAGAGAAGTGAAGGCTTTCTATTTTGGTATCGAGATATTGTCTGCTTTCTTGAATTCGAGCTTGCTGTGCTTGGCTCAGCGGCTGAAGGCTTTTGAACAGCCATTCAGGGTTACTCGACATGAATACGATTTGGTCTTTATCGTCAGCAACAAAAAAACTCTGTTTGCCTTTCCAACTTGCTTCAATCAGCGATAAATCCATCTTTACGACAATGACGCCAATAATCTCAGCGGCATAGGAGACCGGATAAGAATAATAATAGCCTCGCTTCCCAGACGTTGAACCTAGCGCAAAATATTGATTTTCATTGCCCTGAATGGCTTCTTGATAGTAGGGACGGAAAGCAAAGTTTCGACGAATAAAAGAATGCGGTTGATTCCAGTTACTGGCTGCGATAGTGGTGCCAATGCTGTCTAATAGATAAGTGTCGGACGCTTGAATCACCGAATTTACGTGCTCTAGATAGCGATTGGTGAGTTCGATTTGCGCAGAGTTACTTGGAGAGTGAAGGGCATCGACCAGCTCTTTGTCTTTTGAAAGCAGCTCGGGAATGTGCGCGAACTTATCCAGTTGGCTTGAAATATGAACCGAAAAGCGGTCTAGCTTAGATTGATGATCATTTAACAAACTTTCATGACTTGTACTCCACACCCAATGACCGCCAAAGACCATCAGTAGACTGTATATGGCCATTAATAGTATTGGGATTCTAAAAGCTTGAAACATGAAGGCTCTCCGCTAATTTCTTTGGTAATCAATCAAGCCTGTCTTCTCTCATTTATGGTAGCAAATAGCGGTGGTTTTTGCTGAAAGGAGAAAGTCGATAGGTGGGGGGTAGGTTAAGGGTTTGTAACGGGGATTGTTGAAAAAGTTATCGACTCTGAGGGGTAAAACAAGAGCAAGATCTCTTTTTAAGGTTTTTAGCAAAAAAAGCCCTCGATTCCCTTGAAAAAGTCGCTATTGTCCCCATTTCTGTTGTGCTAAGTGATGATTTGATCGTTTTTGTATCATTTAGTTGGACGAATTTAGAGCATTCATCATCATGCAGAGGTGAACGGCTCGACAGAGATTAAACAGATCGCTAGAATGTCGCATCTAAAATTTCTGTCCTGAGGCTAATCGGAGATACCTTTCTTGTTTCCGAAAACAAGCTTCACTGCTTTTTATAAGTGCGTGAAAACGTTTTATAACTGCGTGAGAACGTTCAATAAGCATGTGAAGAACGAAGATATCGCTGATTAGTCTGGTGTTTGGTTGAATAATCAATTCAGACATCAATGCTCGATTTTAAATTAGGTGTTCGGATAGAGCACTACACAAGAATGCAGCCAACAACGTCGGCTTTTGAATTAAAGCTAAGTTACGGCTCATATGCTCAGATTACTGAGCCAGTTTTGAGGTTTATATAATGCAAGTTACTGTTGAAACGCTAGAAGGCCTAGAGCGCCGTCTTAATATTACTGTTCCTGCTGCTAACATCGAAGATGCAGTTACAGCTGAACTACGCAACATCGCGAAAAACCGTCGTTTCGATGGTTTCCGTAAAGGCAAAGTGCCTATGAAGATGGTTGCTAAAATGTACGGCAAAGCAGTACGTCAAGACGTGATGGGCGAAGTAATGCAACGTCACTTCATCGAAGCGATCGTTAAAGAGAAAATCAACCCAGCTGGCGCACCTACTTTCGCACCAGTTGAAAACAACGAAGGCGCTGACCTAGTATTCAACGCAACTTTTGAAGTTTACCCAGAAGTTGAGCTGAAAGGTCTAGAAAACATCACTGTTGAGAAACCAGCAGTAGAAGTTAAAGAAGCTGACGTTGAAGAGATGATCGAAACTCTACGTAAGCAACAAGCAACTTGGACTGAAGTTGAAGCTGCTGCTGACGCTGGTTCTCGTGCAACTATCGACTTCGTTGGTTCTATCGACGGTGAAGAGTTCGAAGGCGGTAAAGCTGAGAACTTCCCACTAGAGATGGGTGCTGGTCGCATGATCCCTGGTTTTGAAGACGGTATCGTTGGTAAAACAGCAGGTATGGAATTCGAAATCGAAGTAAACTTCCCAGAAGATTACCACGCTGAAAACCTAAAAGGTAAAGCTGCTAAGTTCTCTATCAAGCTGAACAAAGTTGAAGCTCGTGAGCTTCCAGAACTAAACGAAGAATTCGTTTCTAAGTTCGGCGCAGCTGAAGGCGTTGAAGGCCTTAAAGCTGAAGTTCGTAAGAACATGGAGCGTGAGCTTAAGCAAGCTGTTAAGAACCGCATCAAAGAGCAAGCAATCGACGGTCTAGTTAACGAAAACAACATCGACGTACCTTCTGCTCTAATCGATCAAGAGATCGGTGTTCTACGTCAACAAGCTGCTCAACGTTTCGGTGGCAACACTGAAGCTGCTGACCAACTTCCACGTGAGCTGTTCGAAGAGCAAGCTAAACGTCGCGTAGTTGTAGGTCTTCTTCTTGGTGAAGTAATCAAGACTGAAGAACTAAAAGCTGACGACGAGAAAGTTAAAGCTATCATCGAAGAGATGGCTACAGCATACGAAGATCCAACAGAAGTTATTGCTTACTACGAGCAAAACGAGCAAATGATGAACAACATGCGCAATGTTGCTCTAGAAGAGCAAGCTATTGATGCAATCATCGCTAAAGCTCAAGTTTCTGATAAAGAAGTTAGCTTCAACGAGCTAATGAATCAGCAACCTGCTTAATATAGTAATATCTGACGTAGAAGGTTGACGTACGGTCAACAATTCTGCTAACAATGGTCCGTATGATTTAATCATTCGGGCCATTTATTTTAGGGACATAAGAATATGAGCTACCAAGAAAAAAATACAATGCCATCGATTATGGACGCACTAGTTCCTATGGTGGTTGAACAGACTTCCCGTGGTGAACGTTCTTACGATATTTATTCTCGTCTATTAAAAGAACGTATCATTTTCTTAACAGGTCAAGTGGAAGACCACATGGCAAACCTTGTCGTGGCTCAACTGCTTTTCTTGGAATCAGAAAACCCAGACAAAGATATCTATCTTTACATCAACTCACCTGGCGGTAGCGTAACAGCGGGCATGTCTATCTACGACACAATGCAGTTCATCAAGCCAAACGTGAGCACAGTATGTATGGGTCAAGCTTGCTCTATGGGTGCATTCTTACTAGCGGGTGGTACTCCTGGTAAGCGTCACGTGCTTCCAAACTCACGTGTAATGATTCACCAGCCACTTGGCGGCTTCCAAGGCCAAGCGTCTGATATTCAAATTCACGCGCAAGAGATCCTAACGATCAAACAAAAGCTAAACAAACTATTGGCAGAGCATACTGGTCAGCCTTTAGAAGTTGTTGAGCGTGATACAGATCGTGATAATTTTATGTCTGCTGATCAAGCAGTAGAATACGGCTTGGTAGATTCAGTTCTTAATCACCGCGGTCAATAATTGCACGGCAATTGTTTAACGCAAAGTGATTCAAATTGATATACACTCAAGCATAGAGAGTAAAGGCTAAGAGGTTAGCGAATGACAGATAAAAGCAAAGAGGGTGGTAGCGGTAAACTGCTTTACTGCTCTTTCTGTGGCAAAAGCCAACACGAAGTTCGCAAGTTAATCGCAGGTCCTTCTGTTTACATTTGTGATGAATGTGTCGATCTTTGTAACGACATTATTCGTGAAGAAATTAAAGATGTTCTTCCTAAGAAAGAATCGGAATCGCTGCCAACACCGCGTGAGATTCGTGAGCATCTTGACGACTATGTAATCGGTCAAGAATACGCGAAGAAAGTGCTAGCAGTTGCGGTATACAACCACTACAAGCGTTTGCGTAATGGTGACACGACAGCTGAAGGCGTAGAGCTAGGTAAGAGTAACATTCTTCTTATCGGTCCTACTGGTAGTGGTAAAACGCTACTGGCTGAAACACTGGCTCGTTTCCTAGACGTTCCATTCACAATGGCAGATGCAACAACACTAACCGAAGCCGGTTATGTGGGCGAAGATGTTGAAAACATCATCCAGAAGTTGCTTCAGAAGTGTGATTATGACGTTGCGAAAGCAGAACGCGGCATTGTTTACATCGATGAAATCGACAAGATTTCTCGTAAAGCTGAAAACCCATCAATCACGCGTGACGTGTCTGGTGAAGGTGTTCAGCAAGCTCTACTTAAACTTGTTGAAGGTACAGTTGCTTCAGTTCCACCTCAAGGTGGTCGTAAGCATCCACAGCAAGAGTTCTTGCAAGTGGACACGTCTAAGATCCTATTTATTTGTGGCGGAGCATTCTCTGGCCTAGATAAAGTGATCGAGCAACGTGTAGAAAAAGGTTCGAGCATTGGTTTTGGCGCAGAAGTGCGTTCAAAAGATGAAGCAAAAACTGTGGGTGAACTGTTCACTCAAGTTGAACCTGAAGATCTCGTGAAGTACGGTCTAATTCCGGAATTCATTGGTCGTCTACCCGTGACAACGACATTGACAGAACTTGACGAAGAAGCTCTAGTTCAAATTCTTTGTGAACCGAAGAATGCGCTTACTAAGCAGTACGCAGCATTATTTGAAATCGAAGAGACTGAATTAGAATTCCGCGACGATGCTCTACGTGCAATTGCGAAGAAAGCAATGGAACGTAAAACGGGTGCTCGTGGTCTGCGTTCTATCTTGGAGGGTGTTCTACTAGAAACTATGTACGAGCTGCCATCTTCTACAGACGTAAGCAAGGTTGTGATTGATGAGTCGGTAATTAATGGTGAGTCAGAACCACTGTTGATTTACAGCAACTCAGATAACCAAGCAGCGGTTGCAGAGTAGGTCTTTTTTAGACAAGTCACTCAAATTGAAAAAGGAGGTAAGCAATTACCTCCTTTTTTTTATTCTTCCATTGAATCCAGTCGTTTAAGCCCCATATACTGCTTTATAAGTTAAAGCGGAAGAGAGAAATATATGAACTTGGAACGTTCCGAGCGTATCGAAATCCCCGTGCTACCTCTACGTGATGTAGTGGTTTACCCACACATGGTTATTCCATTGTTTGTCGGTCGTGAAAAATCGATTACTTGCCTTGAATCGGCAATGGAAGCTAACAAACAAGTACTACTTGTAGCGCAGAAAGAAGCGGACACTGATGAGCCTTCAATCGAAGACCTATTTAATGTAGGTACCGTTGCTACCATTCTTCAGTTACTTAAGCTCCCTGACGGTACTGTAAAAGTACTTGTTGAAGGTCAGCAGCGTGCAAAAATTCACCAATTTAAAGAAAGTGAATTTTTCTTAGCGGATGCCGAATACGTTGTAACCTCAGAACTTGACGAAAAAGAACAAGAAGTGGTTGTTCGCAGCGCGATCAATCAATTCGAAGGCTTTATTAAGCTAAACAAGAAAATCCCACCAGAAGTTCTAACGTCTCTGAACGGTATTGATGAGGCTGCACGCCTAGCCGATACGATTGCAGCGCACATGCCACTTAAATTGGTTGATAAGCAGCACGTTCTAGAAATCGCAGATGTGACTGAACGTCTGGAATTCTTAATGGGCCAAATGGAGTCAGAAATTGACATCCTGCAAGTTGAAAAACGCATTCGTGGCCGCGTTAAGAAGCAGATGGAGAAATCTCAGCGCGAGTACTACCTGAATGAGCAAATGAAAGCGATTCAGAAAGAACTGGGCGAGATGGATGACGCACCTGATGAATTCGAGACTCTGAAGAAGAAGATCGAAGATTCAAAAATGCCTCAAGAAGCTCGTGAAAAAACCGAGCAAGAACTGCAAAAACTGAAAATGATGTCGCCAATGTCTGCTGAAGCAACAGTAGTACGTAGCTACATTGATTGGATGGTTGGTGTTCCTTGGGCTAAGCGTTCAAAAGTTAAAAAGAATTTAGCGAAAGCGGAAGAGGTCTTGAATGAAGACCACTACGGCTTAGAGCGTGTTAAAGAACGTATCCTTGAATACTTGGCAGTACAAAATCGAATTAACAAGCTAAAAGGTCCAATCCTTTGCCTTGTTGGTCCTCCTGGTGTCGGTAAAACCTCGCTAGGCCGTTCGATTGCAGCGGCAACGGGCCGTAAGTACACTCGTATGGCTCTTGGTGGCGTACGTGACGAAGCGGAAATCCGCGGTCACCGTCGTACTTACATCGGTTCACTTCCGGGTAAACTGATCCAGAAGATGTCTAAAGTTGGTGTTAAGAACCCACTGTTCCTATTAGATGAAATCGATAAGATGTCTTCTGATATGCGTGGCGACCCATCTTCAGCGCTTCTAGAAGTGTTAGATCCAGAGCAAAACGTTGCATTCAACGATCACTACCTAGAAGTAGATTACGATCTGTCAGACGTTATGTTTGTTGCAACGTCTAACTCAATGGACATTCCAGGCCCGTTACTGGACCGTATGGAAGTGATTCGTCTGTCGGGTTACACAGAAGATGAAAAGCTGAACATCGCTAAAAGTCACTTACTGGACAAACAAGTCCAACGTAACGGTCTTAAGCCTCACGAGATTAATATCGAAGATTCAGCTATCGTTGGCATTATTCGTTATTACACGCGTGAAGCGGGTGTGCGTAATCTAGAGCGTGAAATCTCGAAGATTTGTCGTAAAGCAGTTAAGAATATCTTGCTAGACAGCAGCCTTAAGTCTGTAACGGTTAACATTGATAACCTGAAAGAGTACTTAGGCGTTCAACGACATGACTTTGGTAAAGCGGATGAGAGTAACCGTATCGGTCAAGTGACTGGTTTAGCGTGGACTCAAGTGGGTGGTGACCTACTGACTATCGAAACTGAATCAATGCCAGGTAAAGGTAAGCTAACGCAAACCGGTTCTCTTGGCGATGTGATGAAAGAGTCGATTCAAGCAGCCATGACTGTGGTTCGTTCTCGTGCGGAAAATCTGGGTATTAACACAGATTTCTACGAGAAACGTGATATTCACGTTCACGTACCGGAAGGTGCAACACCAAAAGATGGCCCAAGTGCGGGTATCGCAATGTGTACTGCATTGGTATCTAGCTTAACGGGTAATCCTGTGAAAGCTGAGGTCGGTATGACCGGTGAAATTACCCTTCGTGGTGAAGTTTTACCTATCGGTGGCTTGAAAGAAAAACTGCTTGCAGCACACCGTGGCGGCATCAAAACTGTCTTGATTCCTAAAGACAATGAGCGTGATTTGGAAGAGATTCCAGACAATGTAATCGCTGACTTAAAGGTGATTCCGGTCCAATGGATTGATGAAGTACTTAAAGTCGCGCTAGAACGAGATCCGTCAGGGGTCGAGTTTGACGTGAAAAAATAGTGATGCATAGCAAAAATAAGTAAAGAATTACGCTGATAGACCCGAAAAGGCTTGTCAGCGTTTTTTTTGGACGCTAAGTTATTTGACTAAAGCGGCAGCCCTTTTGCAATAAGGCTTGCGGCTAAATTAAAACCAAAATGGAACGTACAGTCATCGAGAAGTAGTCACAGATGACACATAGGGGAAAAACAGTGAATAAAACACAACTAGTAGAATCAATCGCAGAAAACGCAGACATCTCTAAAGCTTCAGCTGGTCGCGCTCTAGACGCTTTCATCGAAGCAGTTGGCACAACGCTACAATCAGGTGACCAAGTTGCACTTGTTGGCTTTGGTACTTTCAGTGTTCGTACTCGTGCTGCTCGTACAGGTCGTAACCCAAAAACTGGTGAAGAGATCCAAATCGCAGAAGCTAAAGTACCTGGCTTCAAAGCAGGTAAAGCACTTAAAGACGCATGTAACTAATTTTCACTGCTGAAACCTCGCTTTTAGAGAGGGGAAGGCAGTAAAATGCGTTTACTGTTTGAAAAATGATGTTTCATTCTTAGACAGTATGTGTGCAAAGCACATTGAACTTATTTAAATTATGCGCATCCTACTGATGCGCATTTCTTTTTCTGATAATATCGCGTGAATAGATTTTTATTTTGAAGCCAATGCTTCATATCCGGAGAGCACTTAAATTATGATGGATCGATTACGCGAAGGCGTGAATAGCATCGCGGTAAAAATTATCCTTGGGTTGATTATCCTGTCATTCGTATTCGCAGGTGTAGGCAGCTACATCACCGGTGGCGGTAACAACGCAGCAGCTAAAGTTGGCAACACAGAAATTGCTCGTGGTGAGTTCGAACAAGCTTACCAAAACGAACGTAATCGTATGCAGTCTCAACTTGGCGATTACTTCGCTCAAATGCTTGCAGACCCTGCATACGTAGAGTCTTTCCGTAAATCAGTACTTGATCGCATGATCAACGATGTTCTACTTGAGCAGCAAGCTGAGTCACTAGGCCTACGAATCAGTGATTCTCAAATCCGTACCATGATTCTAGAAATGCCTCAGTTCCAAACTGCTGGTCAATTTGATCAAGAAGTTTACCAATCAGCACTACGTCGTGCAGGTTTCAGCGCAGAAAGCTTCGCTGAATACATGCGTCGTGACCTAATGCGTAACCAGCTTGTGACTGCGCTTCAAGGCAGTGAATTTGTTCTTCAAGGCGAAATCGATACGCAAAGCAAACTTATTGCTCAAACTCGTGACATTCGTACAGTGACCTTGTCTGTTGCTGATCTAGCGAAAGGCATCGAACTAACTGACGAGCAAATCGAACAGTACTATTCTGAGAACCCTCAAGCTTACACTCGTCCAGAGCAAGCCAAGGTGTCTTACATCGAGCTTTCAGCTGAAGCACTTAAGTCTCAGCTTGAAGTAAGCGATGAAGAAGCACAGAAATACTACCAAGAGCACCTAGACAAGTACTCAACTGAAGAGCAACGTAAAGTTAGCCACATTCTAGTTCAAGGCGATGACGAAGCGAAAGCTCAGTCAATCCTAGACGAGCTAAATGCAGGCGCTGATTTTGCTGCGCTAGCGGAAGAGAAATCTGACGACTTCGGTAGTGCAGATGTTGGCGGTGACTTAGGTTGGATTGAACGCGATGTTATGGACCCAGCATTCGAAGACGCGGCTTTCGCTCTTGAGAATATTGGTGATACTACTGGACTAGTTAAATCTGATTTCGGCTACCACATCATCAAGCTAGACGAAGTAAAAGCGTCTCAAGCTCAGCCTTATACAGAAGTAGCTGCTGAGATTAAGCAAGAACTACTAGACCAGCATGCTGTAGACCAGTTCTACGAACAGCAAACTGAGCTAGAGAAAGTAGCGTTTGAATTCCCAGATTCTTTGGATGACTCTGCTGAAGCTATCAATGCGAAGATCACGACAACAGATTTCATCTCTCAAGTTGACGCTCCGGAAGTTCTGATGACGCCTGCAGTTATGCAAGCTATCTTGAGCCCTGAAGTGAAAGAAGACGGTCTGAACTCTGAAGTTATCGAAGTTGCACCTGAGCACGTGATTGTTGTTCGTGTAGAAGAGACTCGCGACGAGACAGTTCTTCCTCTAGCTGAAGTGAAAGATCAAGTTGTCGCTGCATTGTCTGCTGTACAAGCTGAGCAACAAGCAGTTGAGCTAGGTGTTTCTCTAGTGAACGAGCTTAAGCAAGGTAACGAAGCAGTACTTGCAGATAACAACCTTGAGTTCACTGAACTTGAAACGATTGACCGTAACTCGCCACTAGCAGCGTCTGTATTCGCTCTAGCGAAACCAGAAGCAGGTCAAGCTGTGTTTGGTCAATCTAAAGACCAAGACGGTAACATCGTTGTTGTTGAGCTTTCTAAAGTAACGGCTGAAATCAACCCAGCTTACAGCACTCAAATTGGTGCACAGTTGGAACGAGTTGGTAACCAGCAAGACCTTACTAATGTACTAAACGTACTGCGTAAAAATGCAGACGTTGAATACTACGTAGTGGGTCAAGATCAGTAAGCTCAGGTTAGCTTGAGTTAGATTAGCTCGGTAGTTAGCCTGTTTGGTGACTGACTACCGAGAATCAACATGCGATGGTTGTTGTTTTGCAAATTAGGTTTATTCGATAAATAAGAATTGCGAGCCAACAAACAAGCTGATGAAAACAAGATGTATAACGAAGCGGGTCACTCAGGTGACCCGCTTTATTTTTGTCTGGTGATTGTGTTATCTAGTGCGGTAAATGCATAAGTTACGTTTTTTGTTCAAAGGAACGGTTTATGCGCACGATATATTCAACACTACTTCTTTCATTTCTGATGGCCCTGAGCTCCCCAGCGTTTTCTGATAGCCCAACTAAAGCTGAGCTTTACGATGGCATTGAGATTACGGTAAACATCAATACTGCGACGGCAGAAGAACTCTCAGCGCTATTAGTTGGTGTTGGGGACAAGAAAGCCCAAGAGATCGTCGATTACAGAGATCAAAACGGTGCGTTTACGAATGTTGAGGATTTGGTGAGTGTGAAAGGGATAGGTGAAGCGACGGTTGAAAAGAACCGCGAAAGAATTCAACTTTGATCCGTTTTTCTACTTGTTAGAAATGAAGCGATAGATATGAAGCCTCCGGCCAATGCACCTGCTAGGTGGGCTTCAATCGCGACACGAGCATTAATCAGTTCGCCAGTCGTGCTAGAAGGGCCAATAAGCTGCTCCCAAGCGATTTTAGCGATTAATCCCAATACTAACAGCCAACTTGATCTCCTACCGTTTAAAGCCTCACTGAGCGCGAATAAGCCAAACAACCCATGCAAAGTGCCAGATAGGCCGACATAGATCTGAATACTCGAAAACAACAGAGCGATCCCAGTCACTAAACTAATCACAAGCAGAGCAAGAACAAGCTGTTTTTTATTCGGTTGAAACAGATAGCTGATGATCCATAAGCCTGCTAGATTCATCAGAAGGTGCGAGTAGTTGGTATGTGAAAAGTTTCCTGTTAGGATCCGCCACCATTGCCCCTCGGCAATCGCATTGCTATCCCATACGACCCAAGCTTGTATTGGCTCAAATTGGAATAAGACGCATAAAAGTGAAGTGAAAATTAAAACAGGGTACACATTAAATCCATGTCTCGTTATTGCCCCCAATGCAGCAAGGCTTTGAAAGCTTGTATTTGTCAGTGGGTTACACCACTCGAATCGAATGTTGAGCTTATCATTCTTCAGCACCCATCAGAAGAGCATCGCCCGATGGGAACTGCGCGTATCCTCTCGTTATCCCTAAATAACAGCGTGACGTTTGTCGGTGAAGACTTTTCAGACAACGAAAAATTGAACGCATTGCTGGCCGATGAACAGTACCAACATGTGATTTTATACCCAAGCGAAAACTCTGTTTCAGTTGAATCTGCGACATGCCCAAGCAAGAAGCTGCGTGTGATTTTATTGGATGGGACGTGGAAGAAGGCGTTCAAGATGTGGCAGGTGTCGAGTAACTTGCATGCGCTGAGCACAGTTCACTTACCGAAAGATCTCAAGGGTAATTATCGAATCCGTAAAGCGCCCAGTGAAAACAGCCTTTCTACCGTCGAAGCTGGCTATCATTTGCTTAGCTTGCTAGAGAGTAATGGTGACTTTAGCCCTTTGCTAACGGCATTTGACCAAATGATTCAGTTTCAAATCAATCAAATGCCGCCGGGTGTGTTTGAGAAAAACTACTTAGATTAAGCCGATTCATTCGTACGAGTCAGGAATTAAAACTCAGTATGAGCTGAGAACAATTGCTGATGCATTTTCTGCGCAAGGTCATCAGTCATTGATGAGATGTAATCGGCTATCACGCGCATCTTTCTAGATTCATCTTGATGCTGTAGCCATTGCTTCTTGATTGGCAAAGGCAACAAGCGTTCAGGGTCGGCGCTGAATGCTTCAAACATGTCCATGATGATCTGTTGGCCCTTGTATTCGATGACCTGAACCTGAGGGACTTGAATCACGAACTCGCTGACAAAGTGCTTCAGTTTATCGAGTGTGCCATCCATGCTTGGTTCAAGCACGGCATTGTAAGCCAACAGCACATTCTCAAAGCTAGCATCCACTCGTTCAATCGAAATACTGGTCAACAGAGCGTTGACTATCCCACCAATCGCATCCTTTCGACGATACTGCTCACCAGAGAAAAGCATCTCTGTAATTGAATCTAGGTGTTCACAAATCCAAGGATCGGCCATCTCTTTAAGTTGAGGGTAAGCTGAATCTACCCATTGGGCTTTGGTCACAGAGCCAAGAACAATGGCATCTTCTAAATCATGCACGCCATACGCGATGTCATCAGCCAGCTCCATGATTGAACAATCAAGTGACTTATATTTGGTCTTATTGTGCTCAAGTGGCTCGGTATGCGTTTTTCTTTTCTGTTTTAGAAGCTGTTGGTCGCTGCTTGAAAGCGGCTCCAGTACCCAGTTAAAAAGTTCTTCATCATGATCGTAGATGCCTTTTGCTGGCATCCAATCTTTGGCTCGGAGTTGTCGTTGGTGCTTAACAGGCTCAGACTGTAATTTAGCTTGAACTTCGCTAAGAAGTGAAGGGTATTTAATCAGCCCCAACAGAGTGCGTCGAGATAGATTCATCCCGTGATGTTCGGTGTAAGGTTCTAGCTGGGTGACAATGCGAAACGTTTGGGCGTTGCCTTCAAAGCCACCGTGGTCGCGCATCATGTAGTTGAGTGCGACTTCACCACCATGCCCATAAGGCGGGTGGCCAATGTCGTGAGCTAAACACAGTGAATCAATCAAGCTATCTGAGGGGAGAAGATCTCGAAACTCGGGCTGCTTTTTCTTGAGTTGAGCTACAATGCCAGTACCAAGTTGTGCGGCTTCTAGCGAATGGGTAAGGCGAGTTCGGTGGAAATCGTTTACCGTGGTGCCATGAACTTGAGTTTTTGCTTGGAGGCGACGAAAAGCCGCAGAGTGAAGCACACGCGCACGATCGCGTTGATACGGGCTACGATGGTCATCACGCCTTATTTTATGTTCATCGTCATTTCGATGTTGCCATTCTTGTTCGAGTTCAAATGGTGGTTCGAGTGGAGAAGTCAAAATAGCACCTATCAATCTGATTTATTTAGCTAATTACACTCAAGTTATACCCAGCTAGCTTATCTCGTCTAGTGATAATTCAAAGCTTGGCGCAAATGTGGTGAGAAAGTAGTCCATTTCTGGGCTTTTACGCTGTTCGAGTGTTTCTTCCAGTCGGCGTTTCGCTTGCTCGTATTCGTGGTTTCCCGCGCTGAGTTCTTCCAAGCATTTGAGGTAAGCACAGATAGTGTCGGCTTGCTTGACGATGCTTTGTTCTTCTTTGTTTGCTGTTCCGGATATTAAGAAGGGCGCGAAATCGTCTTGGAATTCTTCCGGTAGCATTGAAAGCAGTCTTTGTTCTGCTGCCGCTTCTATCTTCTTGTACTCTTGGGCGATGTCTGGGTTGTAGTATTTAACCGGAGTTGGTAAATCCCCAGTCAGTACCTCGCTGGTATCGTGGTACATGCCAAGCAGAGCAATGTGCTCGGGGTTGAGCTGACCATCAAACTTCTTATTTTTAATTAATGCCAAGGCGTGTGCGACGAAAGCCACCTGTAGGCTATGTTCTGAAATATTCTCGCTTGAGATTGAACGCATCAAAGGCCAGCGTTGGATAAGCTTCATGCGTGCGAGATGGGCGAAGAAATGGCTCTGTTTCATAAATGTCCTTATAGTACCAATCGTAGTAAATAACTGGTCATCCTAGCTTGTTAAAAAACTCGATAACTTTGTTAGAATTTTTGATTGTAGAATAACTACTTATCGAAGCTGCTTGTCGAAAATAGCTGCCTTGTTCTCAAGCTTTTTTCCTGCGCTATTTCTGATCACTTACTTACTGTGATTGGTATAAATAATTCTCCACTCGTATCTTGTGTTTGCACAGGCATACGAGACAGCGGATACAAAAAAGGCTCCCAAACAGGAGCCCTTTAAGCATAGAAGTGATTGATTACAAGTTAAAGTCTTTTAAAACAGCAAATTGTAGTCATCTTTCTTTGTGTTAATTAACCTTCGATGAGGTCGTCTTGGCTGTAGGTCTGTAAGAAGCGCTCTAGACGACCAATCGCGATTTCTAGGTCTTCGATATGTGGCAGAGTCACGATGCGGAAGTGATCCGGTTTTGGCCAGTTGAAGCCAGTACCTTGAACTAATAGCACCTTCTCTTGCTTAAGGAAATCGAGCACGAATTTCTGATCGTCTTTGATGTTGTACATGTTGGTGTCGATCTTAGGGAACAGGTACATCGCGCCTTTTGGTTTCACACAAGAAACGCCAGGGATCTTGTTGATCAGTTCCCATGCACGGTCACGTTGCTCAAGCAGTCGACCACCAGGAAGAATCAGTTCGTTGATACTCTGATAACCACCCAGTGCCGTTTGGATGGCGTGCTGCATGGGTACGTTGGCACACAAACGCATCGAGGCCAGCATTTCTAGCCCTTCAACGTAGCCTTTCGCTATGTGCTTCGGACCCGTTAAGAACATCCAGCCACCACGGAAACCACACACGCGGTAAGCCTTAGATAGACCATTGAATGTGACCATTAGTACGTCTTCAGCCAGCGTTGCGACTGAAGTATGTACGGCACCGTCGTAAAGCACTTTGTCGTAGATTTCATCAGCGAAGATGATCAAACCGTGCTCACGAGCAATCTCAACAACTTGTAATAGGAAATCACGGCTGTATACCGCGCCCGTTGGGTTGTTCGGGTTGATAAGAACGATGCCGCGAGTCTTTGGTGAGATCTTCGCACGCATGTCGTCTAGATCTGGATACCAATCAGCATCTTCATCACACATGTAGTGAACCGGTGTACCACCAGAAAGCGCAACAGACGCTGTCCATAGTGGGTAGTCCGGAGCGGGAACTAAGATTTCATCACCATTATCCAGTAGCGCCTGCATAGACATAACGATAAGCTCTGATGCGCCGTTACCAATGTAAACGTCTTCTACATCAAGGTTACGTAGGCCTTTTTTCTGGTAGTGCTGAACAACCGCTTTGCGGGCTGAATAGATGCCTTTTGAGTCACAGTAACCTTGAGATGTCGGTAGGTTACGAATTACATCAACAAGGATTTCATCAGGGGCGTCAAAACCAAATGGGGCGGGGTTACCAATATTAAGCTTCAGTATTTTATGCCCTTCTTCTTCCATGCGCTTAGCATGTTTGAGTACAGGCCCCCTGATTTCGTAGCATACGCTGTTGAGTTTTGACGACATCCCGATATTTTGCATTGCCGATTTCCTGAAATTAATTTAAATACTTTATTAAAGTACCGCAAAATGGGGTTTGATAGAATAAAAATCTGATGAATGTCGCATTTCAGTGTCACGTTTGGTCTTTTTGTTGTCACTCTTTTCTAAATTTTAATTAATCGCTTTCTTTGTTGTTGTCTAAGATGAATAAAGAGGCTGGATCGCTTAAAATCACAGGAATGTTCAAAAGATATAGTAGATTCTTGATCTAAGTGGGTGCTGCCCATAAAGTATCAAACTAATATAATAATAATTTAGATGTGAACGAGGTCGATTTGTCACATTTCCAGCAAACTATCTCCGCTTTGATTGAGCGAGTACAAAATGCCCAAGCAAGTGAAGTTCGTTGTGTTGAAGTTCTAACGCAAAAACCATCGTTTGCATTTATAGAATGGCTTCATGCTCAACCGCTCTTTCCAAAGTTCTACTGGCAGTCACGTGACACTCGTGAAGAGGTCGTCGCGCTCGGTCAACTGCACACTTTTTCTGATCCTGCTCCCGCGTACGCAATTCTTGGTGAAGACCAACGAATCTGGGGTGGACGTTCATTTGATGGACATACCGCAAAGAACCGTCGTTGCATGGAATCGTTTTTCTTCCTTCCTCAGGTTGAATTAATCCGCTTTGACGACACTTGGTCGCTAGCGGTTAACTTGTCTCCTGATCGCGTTGCCTCCATTAATGCTTTGAATAAGCTTTCTGTAGAAGCGGCGATATTGGCACCTTTGTCGGCTCACATTGAACAGATTAACCACGTTCCAGAACGAGAACAGTGGGGTAACCTTGTCGATAAAGTGCTTCAGGGCATTAGCGACGAAGAGTACAAGAAAGTTGTTTTAGCGCGTAAAACCACGCTGCAGCTCGATGCGCCAATCTGCGCAGCTCAATTACTCAAGGCCAGTTACCTACAAAACCATCACAGCTTTCACTTTATGTTGGTATTGGATTCTAAACACAGCTTTATTGGCTCAACGCCAGAGCGTTTGTATAGCCGATATGGGACAGAGCTTGATACTGAAGCTCTAGCGGGAACCATTGGTCGCGGAGAAAACGCGACAGAAGATATGGAGTTAGCGAACTGGCTTTCTCAAGACAGTAAAAACCTCAATGAGAACCAGTATGTGGTCGATGACATCATTGAGCGCCTCACTCCTCATTCTCAAACGGTCCATGTTGAAAAGGATACGCGTCTTGTGCGCTTGCGTAAGGTGCAGCATCTTAAGCGTAATATCCACGCTCAGCTTAATAATGGCGTTAACGGTGTGCAGTTGCTTGCTGCATTACAGCCGACTGCTGCGGTGGCGGGTTTACCGCGTAAAGAGGCGATGGATTTCATTCTTGAACACGAACCGTTTGCGCGAGGCTGGTATGCAGGTTCTGTTGGCTATATCAGTCATCAGAGAGCGGAGTTTTGTGTCGCGATTCGAAGTGCGTTAGTTGTAAACGATCAAGTACAGCTGTTTGCTGGAGCAGGGATCGTGCCGGGATCGGTTGCTGAACATGAATGGCAAGAATTGAACAAGAAGATGTCGACCTTACTCAGCTTGATTTCGGATCACCCGCCGTTGGGTGTGGCGTCATGAATCATGACCAAGCCGTATTAAATAGAGTTTGGAGTCACACATTACTTGAAGAGCTAGCACGCAACGGTGTTGAACATGTTTGTGTTGCACCCGGCTCTCGCTCAACGCCGTTAACTCTCGAAGCTGAAGCTAATCCCAAGTTAACCTTACACACGCACTTTGATGAGCGTGGTCTTGGATTCTTAGCTTTAGGTTTAGCTAAAGCCAGTGATAAGCCAGTTGCCGTGATTGTTACCTCTGGTACTGCTGTCGCTAACCTTCTTCCTGCGACGGCTGAATCTGGGCTGACACGCGAGAAGCTGATCTTGCTGACCTCTGATAGACCCATCGACTTGGTCGACTGTGGTGCCAATCAAGCGATTCAGCAACAGGGTATCTTTTCTTCCCACGTTGAAAGTGCTTTAAACTTACCAAGCCCTAGTACACAAGTTTCTCTGAATTGGTTACTGACATCGGTTGATCACGCCCTAGTGAAACAACGCAATGTTGGTGGTGCGATTCATATCAACTGTCCGTTCCCAGAACCTCTATATTCTGCGAATAGCGCGGAAATGTATGCGGAATACACATCCAGTGTCGCTGGGTGGAAATCGGGAACAGGTTGTTACAGCCAAACGTTTTTACCTAATCAAGTGAACACACAACCTATTGCTCCAGGTGAGTATCTTGGGCGTAAGGGTGTGGTTATTCTCGGTTCGCTCGATATTGAACAAGCGACAAAAGCTCAGCAGTTTGCCACTACATTAGGTTGGCCAGTTTTTTGTGACCCTCAATCAGGTGTCACAAGTGATTGGAAACATTATGATCTGTGGATGCAGAGTGATGTAGCGAAAGAACAACTTAACCAATGTGATTTCATCCTTCAGTTCGGTGAGCGCATTGTTTCTAAGCGACTTAATCATTGGATAAAGTCGCAAGCATCATCATTCTGCTCATCACAATATATTGTTGTGTCACCAGATACGCACCGAATCAACCAAGATCATCTGCCTCAAACCCATATCGTTGCTGCTATCGATTCATGGGTGTCAGAGCAGCATTTACCCACCTTATTAGGCCAGCATGCAGGTTGGGCGGCTCCTTTAATCGAGGTCGCAAATACTGTTCAGCAACTCGCCCTCGCGCAAATATCCAATAATGACCAATTGACGGAACTCAGTGTTGCCGTTGACTTGTCGTCTAGACTTAAAGGCAGAGAGCTATTTGTGGGAAATAGCTTGATGGTAAGGCTGGTGGATATGCTGTCATCAATATCTGCGAATCAAGTTTACAGTAACCGGGGTGCATCGGGCATTGATGGCTTGGTGGCAACGGCTGCGGGCGTGGTGAAAGCCAACCAGAATCCTTTGTTGATGTTGATTGGTGATACCTCTTTGTTGTACGACCTCAATTCACTGGCTCTGCTGGCTCATAATTTAACGCCGGTGGTTATTGTTGTGACCAACAATGACGGTGGTGCGATCTTTGACTTGTTGCCGGTACCAGAGCAGCAAAAACAGTCACTTTATCAAATGCCTCATGGTTTCAGTTTTGAACACGCTGCTGCGCAGTTCCAACTTGGTTATGCGGCGCCAGAAACTTTGAATTGCTATCAAAACATTATCGAACAACATTTCGAACAGGGTCAGGGTACCTTGCTCGTTGAAGTTAAGACGCCTCCCGAACAAGCGTCTACTTTACTGAAACAATTCAGTTCAATGCTCACCGAGGCATTAGCCTAAGGACTTTACATGCTTTACTCCAATTATTACCCAGCTGTACAAGAACCTTCCGACAAACCTTTGCTTGTTTTTTTACATGGTTTACTCGGAAGCGGGGATGATTGGAGTGCATGTCATCCATTTCTCGAGAATTTTCCTCTCCTTTGCATCGATTTACCCGGACACGGACAAAGTCGCTTTATCGATCCGGTAGGGTTTGATCATTGCTGCAAGAAAATTGTCCAGTGCATCTCAGCTCAATTGGCGCTAAACGATCTTCCTGCTGATTATCCTATCGTGGTGATTGGCTACTCTATGGGGGGAAGGCTCGCCATGTATGGAGTGACAAGCCCTTGCTTTGAGACGCTCAACCTAGAGAAAGTCATCATTGAAGGTGGCAACTTTGGCTTGGAATGTGATGAAGAAAGAGCACAGAGGTTAGTACATGATACGCAGTGGGCTGTTCGCTTTGCGCAGCAGTCGATTGAAGATGTTTTAGACGATTGGTATCAACAAAGCGTCTTTTCTTCACTAAATCATGAGCAAAGACAAACTTTGGTCATAAAGCGTAGTGGTAACCTTGGAGTATCCGTAGCAAATATGTTGTTATCTACTTCGTTAGCTAAGCAACCGGATTTACGTGCCACATTGAAATCTCATGAGCATTTATTGCATTATGTGTGTGGAGAAAAAGATCGTAAATTCATGGAGCTAGCTGAGAATAGTGGCTTTGAATATAGTCAGGTCGACTACGCTGGTCATAATGTTCATTTTGAGCAACCAGAGTTGTTTTCAAACTTGATAATCCAATGTATCGCCAGTCGTCGCTAATCTGACTGAGCGGATCTCTAGTCTCAAGCACTATCAAAAGCAGAGCAACACCGTCACGACTACTTGTTAGTCGTGGTCTCTAATAGAACAATGGGAATCACCATGGCTAAAACAGTAGGCATCACAGAAGAAGAACTTTACGCGGCAGTTAACTGGAGCGATGAAAGCAGTCAATTTGAAGATATTCAGTACCACAAGTCTGACGACGGTATTGCGAAAATCACGATTGCGCGTCCTCAAGTCCACAATGCGTTCCGTCCACAAACCGTAAAAGAGATGATTAATGCACTGGCTGATGCTCGTTATGACGAGAAGGTTGGCGTAATCATTTTGACGGGTCTTGGTGAGAAGGCGTTCTGTTCTGGTGGTGACCAAAGTATTCGCGGTGACTACGGCGGTTATCAAGATGATTCAGGTACACACCACCTGAACGTACTTGATTTCCAACGTCAAATTCGTACTTGTCCAAAACCAGTTATCGCAGCGGTATCGGGTTGGGCAGTAGGCGGCGGCCATGTACTTCACATGATGGCAGACCTTACTATTGCAGCTGAAAACGCGCAGTTCGGTCAGACGGGTCCTAAAGTCGGTTCATTCGATGGCGGTTGGGGTGCTTCTTACATGGCTCGTATCGTTGGTCAGAAGAAAGCACGTGAAATTTGGTTCTTGTGTCGTTTCTACGATGCTCAAGAAGCATTGGACATGGGCCTGGTAAACACCGTAGTGCCTGTTGCCGACCTAGAAAAAGAAACCGTTCGTTGGTGTCGTGAAGTGCTTCAACATAGCCCAATGGCGCTGCGTTGCTTGAAAGCTGCACTAAACGCAGACTGTGATGGCCAAGCCGGCCTACAAGAGTTGGCGGGTAACGCAACCATGATGTTCTACATGACAGAAGAAGGCCAAGAAGGCCGAAACGCATTCAACGAGAAGCGTCGACCGGACTTCGACAAGTTCCCGCGTAACCCATAGTCTTTTTCCTCTTCAAAATGAGTCGCTAATAGCGGCTCGTTTTGTTTTGATGTTCCCCGTTTTTTAGGAAACTTTATGAACTCAGTGAATTCTCAGCGTCACGCTAAACTCTACCGTTATCAATTGCCTATGGATAGTGGCGTGATTCTTCGTGACAATAAGTTGAACGAACGCGTTGGCTATATCATCCAACTAGAGTGTGATGGTAAAACTGGCTTTGGCGAAGTTGCGCCTTTGCCAGGTTTTAGCCAAGAAGATGCCGAACAAGCTGGCATTCAGCTTCAACACGAATTAGAGCTTTGGAGCCACAATAACCCTCAAACGCCTTTTGATGAGCTATATCCTTCTGTTGCGTTTGGCTTTTCGATGGCGATGTTGGAATTACGAGGCGAACTCAACGCTGAAGGTAACTACCAAGCCGCGCCGTTGTGTACAGGAGACCCAGATGAACTGATCCCTGTGCTGAATGAGATGAAAGGCGAGAAGGTCGCGAAAGTGAAAGTAGGTCTCTACGAAGCGATTCGTGATGGCATGTTGGTCAGCTTATTTCTTGAGTCGATCCCTGATTTGACCCTAAGACTTGATGCTAACCGTGCATGGAAGCCGGAAAAGGCTAAGCAGTTTATCAAGTACATTGCGCCTTCACTGCGTCAGCGTATTAGCTTTATTGAAGAGCCTTGCCAAAAACCAGAAGACAGCTTGGCATTTGCCATTGACCATGGCGTAGCGATTGCTTGGGACGAAACATTGCAAGAAGCGGTGCGAAGCCCAGAGTTTGATCTTAGCGACCTTACTGGTGTTAAAGCTGTCGTGATCAAGCCAACTCTTATTGGTTCTGTCGAGCGTTGTGTGGCAATCATTGAGCGTGCACAGCAACTCGGTATCAAACCAGTACTAAGCTCAAGCATAGAGTCTAGCCTTGGCTTAACTCAGATTGCTCGATTAGCACAACAATACTTGCCTAATGAAGTTCCAGGACTTGATACAATTGGCTTGTATCAGCAACAGCTAGAGGTTTCTTGGCCGGGTTGTCAGCTTCCGGTTTCTACTCTTGAACAGCAACAATTGATTTGGTCTTCTTAAGCTGATCGTTCGATTGGCTTAGACCGTTTTCAATCTATAACTTGGTTATCTTATGATGCGCCCACAATCTAATCATCACCCGCTTTGGGTACAGTGGGCGCAGCAAAACCCACATCAAACAGCGTTAGTGACTACTCACCACACTTATACTTGGCAGCAAGTGTCTGTGCTAGTGAGTGAGTACCAACAACAACTATCTCATCAAGGCTTATCTGAAGGTGATGTACTGACGATTGTTGGTAAGAATCAAGCTGAAGTGATTCCTGCTTATTTTGCCGCACTCAATTTGGGTGTTATTTGCGCTTTTACCATGCCTCAACCTCGCTTACGCCTGAAGCAAAAGCTCGATTCCTTATATCAAGCAGGTCAACAAAGCTACCTTTGGCTATTGGACAGTAGTGGGTTAGAGCGTTCTGATGCTGCTGATTTGAACACTAAGTTGGTGACCTTGTCTTGCTTAAATGAAGTGAAGGTCGATGGTGATGGCCTACCTTTAGCAATACTGGAAGAGTCCAGCTTCAATCCTCAAAACCTTGCAAGCATCGTATTCACTTCTGGCTCTACCGGAAATCCCAAAGCAGTGGCTCACACGCTTGAGCAGCATTTATGCTCGGCGGTCGGGTTGCTTGAGGTGTTTCGTTATCAACAAGGTGACACTTGGTTACTGAGTTTACCTATGTACCATGTGTCGGGGCTGGCGATAGTTCATCGTTGGTTAGCGGCTGGTGGCTGCATCAAGATAGGCACAGGTCAGCTTGAAACCGACATCGAAGGTTGCAGTCACGCTTCATTAGTGGCTACGCAGCTACATCGATTACTAAAGAGTAAGCAAGCACTTACTTTAACTCATGTACTTTTGGGTGGTAGCCATATTCCAGAAGCTCTTGGGCTTGAAGCTCAACAAATGGGCATTGAAACTTGGCTTGGATACGGTATGACAGAAGCGGCTTCAACAGTGACCGCGAAGCCTGTTGATGCCAGTAGCACGGCCGGTTTTGTCCTTAACCATCGCCAACTAAAAATTGAAGAACAACGTATCTTTATTGGCGGTGAGACGCTCGCTTCCGGTTATTACCACCAAGGTAAATTAACGCCATTAGTTGATAAGAACGGCTGGTTCGATAGCAAAGATCTTGGTGAGTGGGTTGGTGAACAAGTGTCGATTATTGGTCGCGCCGACAATCAGTTTATTTCTGGTGGTGAGAACATTCATTGCGAAGAGATTGAGCGAGCACTCAACCAATTGTCTGAGGTTAATCAGGCGTTTATTGTTCCTATTGAAGACGATGAGTTCGGATTCCGACCTGTCGCTATTGTGGATTGTGCTGATTTGCCAACCAAAGAGTGGTTTGCTGAGCAATTGAATGGCCGTCTTGAACGGTTCAAATTTCCTGTTGAGTATTATCGAATGCCTGAGCAAGAACAGCAGGGTATTAAGGTCTCACGCGCTGGATTAGCGCAGTGGCTACAGCAGATACGTTCTAAATAGAACTGAGAACAATAAAATGAAGCGCAATACACGGTGACTAGTCGTAATTGCGCTTCAGGGGGTTGTGACGGTGGTGAAGCCGTCACAAATTCTTAATATTTTATCTGGTCATTAAGGGTTTTATCTTTCCAGTTGGTTGTTTAACTTAAGCGAGTGCCTTCTTCATTTGTTCAGCAACCTTATCTACCTTACCTAAACCGATAATGACTTGTAGGCCACCTTTCCCAATGGGAACGACGCCTGCAGCACCTAGTTTTTTCAGTTTGCCACTGTCTGCTGCTGACGAGTCTTTTACTGTTAAGCGTAGGCGAGTAATACAGTTGTCTACTTCTAGAATGTTGTCTGCACCACCAATAGCTTCGATGTAGTTGTTGGTTAGGCTAACTAACGCTTCTGGAGATTCTGTCTCGCCTTCTGCTTCCATCTCTTCACCACGACCTGGAGTGCGCAGGTTGAACTTGATGATAGCGAAGCGGAAAATACCGTAGTAAAGCGCGAAGAACACCACACCTTGAACTAATAACATGTACCAGTTAGTTGCTAGTGGGTTTTGACTTGATAGCACTAAGTCAACAAAGCCTGCAGAGAAGCCGAAGCCTGCCATCCATTCCATGCTTGCTGCAATGTAAAGCGATAAACCTGTTAACACGGCGTGCAGTAGGAACAATACAGGAGCTAGGAACATGAAGCTGAATTCTAGCGGTTCTGTAATGCCGGTGAAGAATGAAGCCATCGCTGCGGCAAGCATGATTGCGAATACTTGGTTCTTGTTTTTCGCGTCAGCGCAGTGATACATCGCCAATGCTGCTGCTGGAAGACCAAACATCATGATAGGGAAGAAGCCCGCTTGGTACATGCCTGTTTTACCCGGAATACCCGTACCGTTAGCGATAGATTGTGCTCCGCCTAGGAAGTTTGGAATGTCGTTAATACCCACAACGTCGAACCAGAACACAGGATAAAGGGCGTGGTGCATACCAACTGATAGGAACAAACGGTTGAAGAAACCAAACAGACCGGCACCCACTGCGCCCATGCTTTCTAGTTTAATACCCAGAATGATCAGAGCGTCGTAAACAGCTGGCCAGATGTAAAGTAGAGCAAAAGAGAGAGCCATACCTGCGATTGAGGTCAGGATAGGAACCAAACGCTTACCGCTGAAGAACGCTAAAGCTTGTGGAAGTTCAACGGTTGAGTAGCGGTTGTAGATCTCAGCAGAGATGATACCCACAATGATACCTACGAATTGGTTGCTGATTTTGCCAAATGCCGCTGGCACTTCACTGAGTTCAACATCCATTAACTGAGCCACAGAGCCCGGAGCAAGTAGAGTGGTGACGACAAGGAACATCACAAAACCAGACAGTGCCGCAGAACCATTCTTATCACGGCTCAAACCAAATGCGACACCCACCGCGAACAGAACCGCCATGTTGTCGATGATTGCCCCACCAGATTTGATCAAGAATGCGGCTAAGATACTTTCAGAACCCCAACCAACAGGATCCAACCAATAGCCGATCCCCATAAGGATTGCTGCAGCTGGCAGTGTGGCTACGGGAACCATCAATGCCTTACCTACTTTTTGCATATACCCGAGTATATTCATACGTGCCCCTAAGTTTGTAATTAATTTTTTTAATGTTTCTGCTCGTCAACGTATGGAGTCAAATGTTGATCGAAGCAGTGCTTTAAGTAACTGCGGCCATTAGAAACTTATTTCTTAATGCAAACAAACGAAACGGGTAGTACTATGGATTAAAATTTTTAATGCATGAGTTCGTATGGCTAACCATCAATCTTTACTTAGAAATCTTCATACTTTTAATGTTGCGGCAGAGAAAATGAGCTTTACGCTAGCGGCGAAAAAGTTGCATCTGACTCAGGGGGCGGTAAGCCATCGAATCAAAGTGTTAGAAGGTGAACTCGGATTTAACTTGTTTGTGCGAGGGACTCGTAAACTTGAACTGACTGAAGAAGGTCAGCGCTTTCAACGAACGTTATCTAAGTCATTAAGCTCTATTTTTGGTGAGATCGAAGATATTACCAACACAGATCTGTATGGACAGATCAATATCGGAACCAGTCCTGCCTTTGCCAATAGTTGGCTACTACCAAGATTGGCTGATTTTAAACAGCGATACCCTAAGTTTAACCTCAACATTTTCTCGCAAGAAGAGCAGGATTTTCATCAAAATCATCTCGATGTCGCTATTTACTATGGTGCTGAAGATCTCAAAGATATGCATCGACAGCGCTTGTTTGGTGAAAAGTATATTCCGGTATGTACGCCGAGTTATGCGGCTGAACACAACATCTTTGATGATGGTGTAGAGTCGTTACATCGGATTAATTTCATTCATGCATTAGGGTCAGACGTGTGGCAGCGTTGGATTAAGCATAACGGCTTGGATGTGAACTTGTTTGAGCAGTTTTATTGCGTGAGCCATCGGGATATGGGCGTAAAAAGTGCCCTGAGCAATCTCGGTGTCGCGATGGGGCGCTATCATTTTGTTAAGCAGTACATTGAGACTGGTGAGCTCATAACGCCTTATCCGAGCATGGATACAGACAAAGGGTATGATTTGATCTGTCCGTTGGGCACGGAAAAGCGGCCTAAGGTTAGAACCTTTATTAAGTGGTTAGAGGGCCAATTATGCTAGGTTAGTTAATTTAGCAATTAGATAGTTCAAAACAGAATTTATTATCTTTATAACCATCCATCATAATAAGCCCTATAAATAACGGATTATAGAATAAGGTCTTATTATGAAAATTGCCCTCATCATTGCGGTTTTACTGCAGATAGGCCAAGCGGTCACTTCGTCAGGGTTGACTCGATCGTTGGCCGAACTCACCGCATTTGTGTTGGTTGTGGTACTTGTTTTAATGAAAAGAGAGAGCAAGAAGAGTGATAAGCCCCTGTTTAATTTGTGATTGTTGCAACAAAGAATATCGTTACCACAAACGATAAAGGCAAAGCCCATTGGAGCTTTGCCTTTTTGTTTTGTTGCTCGCTAATCTGAGTGTCTAGGTAACCGAACAACCAGTTAAAGCGTTTCTTTGCGAACTAAGCAAGAGTTAACCACGCCAAAGAACCCGTCGAAATCATCGTCCACATCGTAATACCAAACATCAATGGCTTCGGCCCTGCTGCTTTTAACTTCTCTACAGAAATACCACAGCCAATTAAGAACAGACACACAACTAACGCGCGTTTGGACACATCAAAGATCCCTTGGTAGACCATCTCAAATTGTGGCAGCAAGTCACTGATAGCAATGGCGGCGCAGTAGAAGAAAATGAAGTAAGGAATCGTAATTTTCTTTTGATCGTTCTTGAAGATCATCGCGCTGACTAAAGCGATTGGGATGATCCAAAGTGCACGAGCGAGCTTCAATGTTGTCGCTGTCGTCAGTGCTTCTTCACCATAAGCCGAAGCTGCACCTACCACAGAAGATGTATCGTGAATTGCAATAGCGGCCCAAGTACCAAATGTTTGTTGGCTTAACTCAAGCGCGTGGCCAATCATCGGGAATAAGAATAGAGCTACTGAGTTCAACACAAATACCGTAGCTAACGCCAAGCCAATCTGTTCATCGTCCGCTTTAATCGCAGGTGCCACAGCTGCTATCGCGCTACCACCACAAATAGCGGTACCTGAAGAGATTAGGTAACCCGTGGTGCGATCCAATCCCATTCGTTTGGCTAAGAACCAACCAATGACTAACGTACCAATGATGGTCGTGACAATTAGACCAATACCGTCGCCTGTTACCGCCAATGCTTTTTCAAACTGAATGCCAAAGCCTAAGCCGACAATCGAGTAGGCCAGTAACTTCTTTGTGAGTTTGCCTACTTCTAGATGCTCAGGGACTAAACCTAAACTAGCAAGCAGGAAGCCAATAACGAGGGCCGTCGGAGAGCTTACCCAAGGTGTTAAGCAAAACAGTGCAGCAAGATAAAATGGAGCAGACTTTTTTAGATTCATTGTATTTAGAGTCTTGTTGTATTGTCGCGTTATTGTAATGAGACCACTATACGTTCAATAAAATGATAAGTAAGTCTAAATGAATTGAACAAACGTTAAGGAAAACTTAACGCTTGTTCAGCTGATATGAATAAAGGGCTGGTTAGCTAGCGTAGTGTTCCACGAAGGTCTGAGACTGACTGCCGAAGAGTTTTGCACGAGGCATCTTTAGCGAGAATTGGCTTGCCAGCTTCTATTTCTAACTTGGTCCAGAAGCGGGTTGGTAACCCTTTGCAGGCACTGCCTTTGTAACGACTGAAGTAGCTGCCCCATAGCCCTTTGAGAGCCATTGGAATGACTGACACAGGAGATCGTTTGATAATCAGCTCCATACCACGCATGAACTCTGCGACTTCACCATCAGAGGTTAGCTTTCCTTCTGGAAAAATACACACGATGTGGCCTTCATGCAGAGCGCGTTCTACTTCTTTAAAAGCATTTCGAATAGAGCTACGGTTGGTTGCGGAGATTGGAATAACCCCAGCTCTTTTCAAGAAACGTCGAATAGGCGGCAACTTGGTGTAATCTTCTTCCATCACAAAGCGGATCAGGCGAGGGCAAACGGCGCTCAGCAATAATGCATCCATATAACTCACATGGTTGCAGATAATCAATGCGCCGCCTTTTTCTGGCAGGTGATGTAAATTTTTATGTTTAACTCGGTACATGGTGTGAGTGACCACCCACGTAAAGAAACGGAAAGCGTAAATAGGCACCTGATAAAACAGATACAGCATAACCAAAGTGTTTCCTATCGCGAGCAGTACAAATAGCTGTGGAATTGAAAGCTCCAGAATACTAAGGCAAACAATACCTAAAACAGCGCTCCCGACCATGAATAGCGAGTTGTAGATATTGAGCCCGGCGATTACTTGAGCTCGCTCATTTGGCTTTGCCCGTAGCTGCATTAGAGAGTAAAGCGGAACAATAAAAATACCACCAGAGATCCCCAGTAGTAGAAGATAAGCAAACAGCGGCCATAGTTCTGAATACGTCACAAACTGATGGAAAGAGTTAAAGTCAGGCAAAGACTCTGGGATGGATATCGCCATCAACAGGCCGAAGATCGAAATACCCAGGCTGCCCATTGGCACGATGCCGATTTCAATGCGGTGATTAGATAACTTATCACAAGCCAACGAGCCAATCGCAATGCCGACCGAGAACAGTGCCAACAAAAACGCGACAGCGCTTTCAGTACCGTTTAGGTAAACCTTGGTGAAGTTGGGAAACTGAGTGAGGTAAGCTGCACCGAGGAACCAGAACCAGCTGATCGACATCAGTGCTTGAAAGGTTGGGCGGTCTTTTTTGGCAATAGCGAGTGTTGCGCGGGTTAGCTTTACTGGCTGCCACTTTACTTTCAGATCTGGTGCGTTACTTGGCGCTTCTGGGATAAAGCAACTTGATACATAGCCAAGCACGGCGAACGAAACAATACATATCGCAGCAATGAGCTTCGCGCTTTCTTCAGATGCAATAATACCAGCACCTAGAGTACCGATTAGTATGGCTAAGAATGTGCCTGTTTCAACCAAAGCATTTCCGGACACAAGCTCTTTGGTTTCTAACTGTTGCGGAAGTAGGGCGTACTTAACGGGGCCAAAGAAGGCACTTTGTGTCCCCATCAAAAACAAAAGCAGTAGTAATATTTCGTAGCTTTCGTAGATAAATCCGACCGCACCCAGTGACATTATCACCACTTCAAGAAGCTTAACTTTACGGATAAACCACGATTTTTCATATTTGTCAGCCAGCACACCAGCCAAAGCAGAAAATAGGAAGAAGGGCAGAATAAAAAGGCCAGCGGCCAAATTAATAAATAAATTGCTGGAAATAGGTAGCGTGTCTACGCTTGCGAAAGCAACAAACAGTAACAGAACATTTTTGAATATGTTGTCATTAAAGGCTCCCAGAAATTGGGTAATAAAGTAGGGTAGGAACCTTTTTTGCGTTAACAGCGAAGATTGGCTGCTGTTGTTCATTGTCTTTCCTTGGATGATTACCAGTTGGTTAAGTAGTTTGAGACTAGGTTATTGATCAACTCTTTACCATCGATAGGCTCAGAGGCGAAAAATTTATCATCAACGCTAAGTAGAGTAATTCCATGTACTCCAGACCATAATACACGGCTGGCTTTAACGACTTCGCTTTCAGTATGTTCAGGAGCAATCGCGATTAATAGTTGCTCTAGCATACCTGTCATTCTATCGATACGGTTCGATTGCCATTCAGGAAGGTTTTCACCGTTCATGTTGTGCTCAAAGATAAGCTGCCAACGGTGAGGGTGTTTTTGTGCAAAATCGTGGTAGCAGTAGGCAAGGTTGAATAGAGCTTGCTGAGGATTGCTCGATTGTTCAACTGCTACAGCAGATTCTGACGCCAGTTCATCTAATGTTTGAGCAACAACATGCAGTAGCAATAGGTTGTAGTTGCCGAATACATTCACCAAGGTACTTGGAACATAACCAATCATATTGGCGATTTTACGCAGACTTAGCTCGTGATAAGAGTGCTCTTCTAAGAAGTCGGTCACCGTTTTTAAGGTTAATTGCACTAATTGTTCGCGAGTATGATCGTTTCGTCTTGCCATGGGTACTTTCTATTAAATGAACATCGTTCAATATTTTAATGCTGCCCCAGAGTGCCGTCAATCCCTTCGCTAGTTTAGTAATCAATTAATAGCCGCAATATTATGATACATGTGTAAACGCCGTGAATATTTCATTGTTCTTTGTTAACGAGTATGATTAAGGTGTCGAAAGATAAAAAACCTATAAAGGATAATAATGAAACGATTTTTCTCACTAGTCGCGATCCTGTTGGTAACAGTCGCGGTGACGCCAATCGCGGAAGCGAAAAAGTTTGGTGGTGGTAAGTCATTTGGCAAAAGCTTTAAAACGGCTCCAGCACCAAAACAACAAAACACGAATTCGATCCGTCAAGATCAAACGGGTAAGAACACAGCAGCTAACTCTAGTAAGAAAGGCCTTATGGGCGGTCTGCTAGGTGGTTTACTTGCTGGTGGTCTTTTAGCTGCATTCTTTGGTGGCGCATTTGAAGGTATCCAGTTCATGGATATTCTGATTATGGGTCTGATTGCTTTCCTAGCGTTTAAATTTCTACGCGGAATGTTGGGTGCGAAGCAGGGCTCAATGAATCAGCAGAATGCACGTGGTCAACAGCCAGCATTCGGCGGCATGGGTCAGAACAAGTTTGAACAACCTAAGCAACAGCCAAATGTTCATAACTTCGAGCAAGCACAACCTCAATCACAAGGCGCTGCTGGTGGTTTCGGTTTTGGTGCACAAAGCGATGTTCCACATAACTACCCACCGGGATTTGATCAAGCGGCATTCATCAACGGTTCTCGTGAGCACTACCGTACACTGCAAGGTGCATGGAATCACAACGAGCTAAACACGATTGAAGAATATGTATCTCCAAGCCTATTTGAAGACCTAAAAGCTGAGCGTAATAAGCTAGACGGTGATCAGCACACAGACGTAATGTACGTTGATGCTGAAATCGTTCGTGCAGACCACGATGGTAGCAAAGCACAGCTAAGCCTTCAGTTCAGCGGTCGTTACCGTGACACTGCGGATGGCGTTGAAGAAGATATCACAGATATCTGGCACCTAGAGCGTGACCTAACAACTGACAATGCACCTTGGTTAATTGTTGGTATTCAAGGCTAATTAGTCCAGTTTCGTGATTAAACGAAGAGCCCTCGCCAAATAGGTGAGGGCTCTTTTTTATATTCAGAAAGCAATTAGTACTGAGAGTGAGCTATGGCGCGTAGTTCAGTGTATGAGTGTGCATGCTTCCCCAATCATAGATCTCAAACTTTAGCTGGTTATCGCCAGTCTTTTTGAGGCTGATGCTCTCTTCGACACCGCTTGTTCCATCATAGTAATTACTCCAAGGACTATCAGGGCGCTGTTCACGTAAACTTTCAGACTGAACGCTAAGTTTGAGCGAAAGGGTGTTTGAAGGTTGACCGTTATTGATAAACGTATAGTCACCTGATTTTACGGATTCAGTTTTGAATACGTTCGTTCCGTTAATACTGCAGTCCCCATCTTGATAAGTCACCTTTGTTAGTGTGTAACTGTCTTGCGATAGCGCGAGTTGGTATCGTGCATTATCTGATGGTACGGGTGAGCATTGGTTGGTGGTTTCTGTCCAAGTTCCATAAAATGCCTCAATACCAAAGGCTTTATGTAGATTTTTCCAAGGGCTCTTTTCATCAATTTCAATGGCAACTGGCAGTGATGCGATTTCATCATCTTGGTCTCGATAGCGATTGAAGCTGTCGAGTGAGAGTTCAGCTGGGTAGGTAATTGAAGAGCTAGTGTCTTTGATTTTGACAATACCAATCCCCGGTGAAAACCAAAGTTCTTGCATTAGTGATACTTGATCTAGGTTGATCGTCCCATAGGCAGGCGTATCGACCGTCACATCAAACGCTAGGGTGAACTCGATGTGCACGGCCTCATAGTAACCGTGTTGAGTTACTATGGTTTCAATACCATGATTTTTCCATATCGGTAGGACATTTGTATATGCGGGGCCTATATCTGGTGTAATGGTGGTTACGGCAGAGGTATAGCTTGTGTCCAAGCGTCCTCCTAATTCAGCGTAAGCCGGTAGAAGGGTAAATGGAGTGTTTGAAATATCAAAGTGCGCTTTGTAGTGAACACCATTAACCCAAACTTGATTGAAGGTGAGACCTTTTAGATTCAGCTGATCATCTTTGTATTCGAAAGATTGGGTAAATCCACTGTGGACCCAATTCAGTGAAAATGTCTCAATACCATTAGCATCAATGGTTACTGGAGAACTGGTGACTTGATAGCTTTGCCCTGTATTGTCATCACTATATTGCCAAACAGCGTTATGCTGCGCTGGCATATATTGATTGGTAGAAATATATGATGATGCGGGAGCCGAAGGAGAACTGGACCCTCCGCCGCCACACGCTGTTAATCCAATAAGACACAGATTCATCATCCAATAGTTGTTATTCATGATTTATTTCCCTTACTTAGCCTAAACGACATTGTGCGTTTTAATGAGTATTTGCAGGAAAACCTTATGCTTATTGTTTTATAAAATATTGATATATCTCAATAGATTAATAAGGGATGTGATTATTTGATTATGGAATCTAAGAAGTATTGAATACATCAAGTTCTGTAGGTCTACATAGTTTGAATAGAGTCTACGATTGTATTGGGCTAAGAAGGGCTTTGCAGGAAGGCTCGGAAACGAAAAAAGCCAACTCAATGAGTTGGCTTTTCGATTTTCCAATTAAGGAGAATATGGTGGAGGGAGACGGATTCGAACCATCGAAGGCAGTGCCGGCAGATTTACAGTCTGCTCCCTTTGGCCACTCGGGAACCCCTCCAGGGTGTGTCTTACTCTTCACAAAGTAAGCCTAAATTGATGTTTTCCCATAAGCCCATCAATCAGGTTGTTCTCTTAATTCTCGAAAGAGGTAAGAAGAATATGGTGGAGGGAGACGGATTCGAACCATCGAAGGCAGTGCCGGCAGATTTACAGTCTGCTCCCTTTGGCCACTCGGGAACCCCTCCAGGGTGTGTCTTACTTTTCACAAAGTAAGCCTAAATTGATGTTTTCCCATAAGCCCATCAACTAGGTTGTTCTCTTAACTCTCAAAAGAGGTAAGAAGAATATGGTGGAGGGAGACGGATTCGAACCATCGAAGGCAGTGCCGGCAGATTTACAGTCTGCTCCCTTTGGCCACTCGGGAACCCCTCCAGGGTGTGTCTTACTTTTCACAAAGTAAGCCTAAATTGATGTTTTCCCATAAGCCCATCAATCAGGTTGTTCTCTTAGCTCTCAAAAGAGGTAAGAAGAATATGGTGGAGGGAGACGGATTCGAACCATCGAAGGCAGTGCCGGCAGATTTACAGTCTGCTCCCTTTGGCCACTCGGGAACCCCTCCAGGGTGTGTCTTACTCTTCACAAAGTAAGCCTAAATTGATGTTTTCCCATAAGCCCATCAACTAGGTTGTTCTCTTAACTCTCAAAAGAGGTAAGAAGAATATGGTGGAGGGAGACGGATTCGAACCATCGAAGGCAGTGCCGGCAGATTTACAGTCTGCTCCCTTTGGCCACTCGGGAACCCCTCCAGGGTGTGTCTTACTCTTCACAAAGTAAGCCTAAATTGATGTTTTCCCATAAGCCCATCAATCAGGTTGTTCTCTTAACTCTCGAAAGAGGTAAGAAGAATATGGTGGAGGGAGACGGATTCGAACCATCGAAGGCGGAGCCGGCAGATTTACAGTCTGCTCCCTTTGGCCACTCGGGAACCCCTCCAGGGTGTTTTTCCTAACTCATAATGGATAGGCTAAAGAGATGTTTTTCCCAACGCATCTCTCAAGTGCGGAGCGCATCATAGCAAACACGTTAAACCTGTAAAGAGTTTTTCTTATGGTTTTGTGTTGAATGCTGCCTTTTTGGGCAAAGATGGCGAAAAGTACGCATATTGCTCGGGAAGTGAACATCTGTACTAAGGTTTACGTAGTGATAGGTAACACCTTGAGGTAACTCGCTTTCTACATTGTGTTTGGTTTGTGCAATTCGCCAAGAAACGTAAATGGAATTTAATCTAGATTTACACTTCTTGACGTTACAGCATTCATCAGTTGATAGAATACGGTTAATTTCATTTATAGATATTAAATCTCACTTGCAGACCATTATTATGAAGCATAAATCTGTTTTAACCCTGCTTAGCTTGTCTATTCTTATGGCGTCTCCAGCCGCACTAGCTAAACGCATGGGCCCTAGCACTGTCACTGTTGTTACTGAGCAAGTTGATATTCACCAAGTTAGCCAATCTCTTTCTTTGGTAGGTAAGTTAGAAGCAGAACAATCTGTGATCATTACCTCTGAAGTAGCGGGCAGAGTTGACTCTATCAACATCAAAGCCAATCAAGATGTCACCAAAGGGCAGATGTTGGTTCAATTAGATGACGACAAAGCAAAAGCTGCAGTTGCAGAAGCGCAAGCGTACCTAAAAGACGAGCAACGTAAGCTAGCGGAATTCCAACGACTAGTGAAACGCAACGCGATCACGCAAACTGAAATTGACGCTCAGAAAACTAATGTAGAGATCGCCAATGCTCGCCTAGCTGCCGCCAATGCCAATCTTAAAGACTTACACATCAGCGCGCCTTTCTCTGGCACGGTCGGTTTTATCGACTTTAGCCGCGGAAAAATGGTGACAGCAGGTACTGAGCTTGTGACTTTAGATGATTTGTCTGTGATGCAGTTAGATCTTCAAATTCCTGAGCGTTACCTTTCTAAGCTGTCTAAAGGCATGACAGTGACGGCTCGCACCAGTGCGTGGGGCGAGACTCAGTTCACTGGCACAGTGGTAGGCATTGATTCTCGTATTAATGCTGAAACTTTGAACCTTCGAGTTCGAATCCACTTTGGCAACAATAATGATTACCTAAAGCCGGGCATGCTAGTGGCCGCTGATATGGATTTCCCTCCTGTAGAAGCGCCGATTATCCCAGTTCAAGCGCTTGAGTATTCTGGTACTAAGCGTTTCGTCTATGTTATTGGCGAAGATAACAAAGCGACTCGTACCGAAGTGTTCTTGGGTGCGCGTATCGATAACGAAGTTGTGATCGACAAGGGCATCGAGATTGGCCAGAAGATCGTGGTGCAAGGTATCGTGAACATGCGTGACGGAGTCTTGGTTCAAGAGCTTGCCGTTAATCGCCCAGCTAAACTTGATGAAAATACAGCAGCACAAGAAGGCGCTAACTAATGTTGTTATCTGATGTTTCTGTAAAGAGACCAGTAGCGGCTGTCGTATTGAGTCTGCTTTTGGTTGTGTTTGGTATTGTCTCTTTCAATAAGCTTGCAGTTCGCGAGATGCCTGATATTGAAAGCCCGGTGGTATCGATCAGTACTCGTTATGAGGGTGCGTCTGCCACCATCATTGAAAGTCAAATAACCTCCAATCTTGAAGACCAGTTATCCGGCATCAGTGGTATCGATGAGATCGAATCCACAACGCGTAACGGTATGTCGCGTATCACGATTACTTTTGAGCTTGGTTACGACCTCAATACTGGTGTCAGTGATGTTCGTGATGCCGTAGCGCGTGCTCAGCGTTCGTTGCCAGATGAAGCCGACGACCCAATTGTTTATAAGAACAATGGTAGTGGTGAAGCCTCGGTCTACATCAACTTAAGCTCGACGGAGATGGACCGAACGCAGTTAACCGATTACACCGAACGTGTGTTGATTGACCGCTTTAGTTTGATCTCAGGTGTGAGCTCGGTGGATATCTCGGGTGGCTTGTACAAAGTAATGTACGTGAAGCTGAAACCTGCGCAGATGGCAGGTCGTGGCGTTACTACTTCGGACATCACTTCTGCGTTAAACAGTGAGAACATTGAAAGCCCGGGTGGTGAAGTACGTAACGATGCGATTGTGATGTCGGTTCGTACCGCTCGTTCTTACACTGAAGCGGAAGATTTCGAATACCTAGTGGTAAAACGTGCCTCTGATAACACACCTATCTACTTAAAAGACGTAGCGGATGTGTACATTGGCGCAGAAAACGAGAACTCGACCTTTAAGAGTGACGGCGTTGTTAACGTTAGTATGGGGATTGTGCCTCAGTCAGATGCGAACCCACTTGAGGTTGCTGACTTGGTCCATAAAGAAGTTGAGGCGATTCAGAAGTTCCTGCCTGACGGGACTCGACTGGCGGTCGACTATGACTCAACTGTCTTTATCGATCGTTCGATCTCAGAGGTTTACAGCACACTCTTTATTACGGGTGGTTTAGTTATCCTCGTACTTTACGTCTTCATAGGTCAAGCGCGTGCAACGCTGATTCCAGCAGTGACCGTACCTGTATCTCTGATCTCGTCGTTTATTGCGGCGTACTACTTCGGTTTCTCTATCAACCTGATTACCCTGATGGCACTTATCCTGTCGATTGGTTTGGTGGTCGATGATGCGATCGTGGTGGTTGAGAACATTTTCCACCATATTGAACGTGGTGAGTCACCGCTGCTTGCTGCTTATAAAGGGACACGTGAAGTGGGCTTTGCGGTAATCGCAACCACTCTAGTCTTGGTGATGGTATTCCTGCCAATCTCGTTCATGGATGGCATGGTCGGTCTCTTGTTTACGGAGTTCTCGGTACTGTTGGCGATGTCAGTGATCTTCTCGTCGCTAGTCGCACTAACGTTAACGCCAGTGTTAGGCAGTAAAATCCTAAAAGCGAACGTTAAACCAAACCGTTTCAACCTGTTTGTCGAGCGCGTATTTGGCAAGCTAGAAGCCGGATACAAAGCGGTATTGCGCCGTGCTTTAAACTGGCGTTGGGCTGCTCCAATCATTATTATCGCGTGTATGGGCGGTAGTTATGGCTTGATGCAACAAGTGCCGTCGCAACTGACGCCTCAAGAAGACCGTGGTGTTATCTTTGCGTTTGTTCGTGGTGCTGATGCAACCAGTTACAACCGTATGTCTGCCAATATGGACATCGTTGAAGAGCGCCTAATGCCGCTGCTTGGTCAAGGTTTCTTGAAGTCATTTAGTATTCAATCACCAGCGTTTGGTGGTAATGCTGGCGACCAAACGGGCTTCGTTATCATGATCCTGGAAGATTGGGATGAACGTGATGAAACCGCTCAGGAAGCGCTGAACGAAGTTCGTAAATCTTTAAATGGTATTCCTGATGTACGTGTATTCCCGTTCATGCCGGGCTTCAAAGGTGGTTCAAGTGAGCCTGTGCAATTCGTACTGGGTGGCTCTGATTACTCTGAGCTTCAGAAATGGGGCGAACTGTTAAAGCAAGCGGCTGAAGACTCTCCAATGATGGAAGGTGCGGACATCGATTACTCTGAGAAAACACCAGAGTTATTGGTAACCGTAGATAAACAACGTGCAGCCGAGCTAGGCGTTAGCGTTTCGGATATTTCAGACACATTAGAGATCATGCTTGGCGGCCGTAGTGAAACCACTTTCGTTGACCGTGGTGAAGAGTATGACGTATACCTTCGTGGTGATGAGAACAGCTTTAATAATGCTAATGACTTGAGCCAAATCTACATGCGAACTCAGTCTGGTGAGCTGGTTACACTCGATACGTTGACGCACATTGAAGAAGTGGCTTCTTCGATTCGTTTGTCGCACTACAACAAGCAGAAATCGGTGACCATCAAAGCGAACCTAATGGAAGGCTACACGCTGGGTGACGCACTCGATTTCCTTGATGAACAAGCGATTGAGCAGTTACCAGGCGATATTTCAGTGAGTTACTCTGGCGAGTCAAAAGACTTTAAAGAGAACCAATCGAGTATCTTAGTGGTATTTGCGCTAGCGATGCTGGTCGCGTACTTGGTACTGGCCGCGCAGTTTGAAAGCTTCATTAACCCGCTGGTGGTGATGTTCACCGTACCTATGGGTATCTTTGGTGGCTTCTTAGGTTTGGTGTTGATGAATCAAGGGCTCAATGTTTACAGCCAGATTGGTATGATCATGTTGATCGGTATGGTGACCAAAAACGGTATCTTGATCGTAGAGTTTGCTAACCAACTTCGTGACCGTGGCATTGAGTTTGAAAAGGCGATCATTGATGCTTCGGCTCGACGTTTACGTCCAATCTTGATGACGGCGTTCACCACACTAGCCGGTGCAATCCCATTGATTACTTCAACGGGCGCAGGCTATGAAAGCCGAGTAGCAGTGGGTACGGTTATCTTCTTCGGTATGGGCTTTGCAACTTTGGTTACTCTGTTCGTAATCCCTGCGATGTATCGACTGATTTCTGGCTCAACACGTTCTCCAGGTCATGTGGAAGCGGTTCTAAATAAAGAGCTGAGCCACGATAACGTGGGAAGAAGCTCGCACGGTTAGTTGGCCAAATGAAGGGCTAGACTATAGATAGTTGTTATAGCCCTTAAGTTTAAAGCTTGATAAAGAAAGCCCAGTAACTGGTGTCCAACTATTGGGGGCAGTTCATTACTGGGCTTTTTGTTTGCTAAATATTGCTGATTGAAAGTAACAATGTGTTCAATCGATAATAAAAACGCGCTCAGGATACGAACTCTTATTTGGTGTCCAATTTCTTAACTCTTTTTCGCTTGGCGAGCTTCAAATTCGGCCAATTGTTCAGGCGTCGCTTTTGGTTGATGGTTAGCTTTCCACTCATCGTAAGTCATGCCATAAACACGTTCACGTGCATCGTCTAAATCTAAATCGACTCCCATCAATTCAGCTTCTGCTGCATACCATTTGCTAAAGCAATTTCGGCAAAAGCCAGCCAAGATCATTAGGTCAATGTTTTGCACGTCTTTATTGTTGTCTAGATGAGATAATAGGCGGCGAAATGAAGCGGCATCTAGCTTGTCTTGTTCTTCTTGAGTTAGTTGCTTGTATTTGAATTCAGCCAAAACTCTTTCCTTTTCAAGTTAATGATTATCCTTAATTAGAGTCTACACGGCTGCGAGATTGACGCCAATACTCATTCACTGGTTTGAGTATGTACCCCTCATATTTCGAGGTTCTCATAGGATAAGAAAATTACAACTAGACCGATCGGTCTGTGTTGTGTATTATTCATTCAACACTTCAAATTGGACCATCGGATCACTGAAGCAGTAAACCGGTGAGAGGAGAGCAAAGCATGACATTAGCATTTGAAACATACTTGGCTATTGGTTTATCGATGGCGCTGTTAAGCCTTTGGAAAACCTATTCAGGGCCTGCTATTGCCGCGTTTCTATCTTACTCCTACCCAGAAATGCTGTTGTTTAATTTAATCCCAGCGATGATTGCTGCATATGCGGGTTGGAAAATTGCTCCCGTCTATTCAACCTTATTTAAGAAACAAAAAGGCGCTGTCTTTAAACCAAAGCTCAGAAAATTCATGAAAAAATGGAATCAATACGGCCAACTTTCGATGGCTATTTTGGCTCCTGTCTTAGTCGGAATTCCGAGTTATACCTTTGTTTCCAAACGATTGAATCAAAGTGGCGTGAAAGCATTTGGCATGCTGGCATTGTCGATCTTAGGTTGGAGTAGCTTGGCTTATAGCTGTTTTGCATTCCTAGATGTTGGTCAGTATGTTGCGATAGAGAACATTATTCCCGAGTCTGTTCTTGAGAATATTCAGCAATAAATAGACTAATTTACACAACTTGCAGTGAGCAAAACGCAGTCTAACTCCTAACACGTATCGTGCTCATTTTGTTTCGTCGCCATTGGCGATTTGAAAGCTTGTCCTCCTAGATGTCCTCACTGAGCTCTCGCTCGGTTTTAAGTACCAAACACTTCAACGACTCATTTAATGAACAAGTCATCTGAATCTATACTGATACTTGAATCGGCTCTCTCCGGTTCTTGGAGTGTCAGTAATGACCTCACCAAATCTTGTCGAGCGTTCACGTCTTAGCCCCTCACTAATCAGATCTATATTCCAGAGGTCAATGCGTTTCAGCTTCGAATGTGTAAACCGATCAGTCTAATCCTGACAAAGTTGACAATATTATGACTAGACCGGTCGGTTTGTTGCGTTTATTATATATACAACGTCGAGACGACATAACTTTAAACGGTGAATTTCATATGAATAGATCAATCATTATTGCTGGTTCGAGTGGCTTAGTTGGGCGAGAAACGTTGAGTGCTTTGTTAAGCAGTCAGAATATCAGTACTGTTTACGCACTGTCTCGACGTGAACTTAATACGCAGCATCAGAAATTGAAGCAGATAATTGACAGTAATCTAAGTGTTCCTGCAATCCGTTTAGATTCAGATCTTCCGGACGTTGGGGTTATCGCTTTAGGTAGCACGATTAAAAAATCGGGTACCAAAGATAAACTTCGCGCAATTGATGTTGACCTAGTCGTGTCGACCGCAGCAAACATGAAAGATCTTGGAGTGAAACACCTGATCGTCGTGTCATGTCTTGGAGCTGATAGCAAAGCTCGCTCGCATTACCTTCGCTGCAAAGGGGAGATGGAAAATGACGTTGAATTACTTGATTTTGAGAAAACGACTTTCCTACACCCGGGCCCGTTGGCGGGGGATCGACAGGAGAAGAGAACTGACGAAAAGTTACTTCAAGGTGCTCTGAAAGTACTTAAGCCGATGATGATCGGCAGTATGAAAAAGTACCTACCAATTCAAGCATCGAATATTGCAAACAGCATTTTGATTCATTTGACATTTCCGAGCTCTAGAAAGGTGGAGAGATTAGATTCTCTCGATATGATGAAGCTAGCGTCTTAGCCCCATCTCGGCATGAGCGAGCGTCTGCGATGTTTAAACCTGAATGTAGGAAGAGATACTAATGAGATACAAAGTAACATTTTTGCTGATGATTCTTGTGATGGCCGGGGAAGCGTTCAGTCATGAGCTAAAAGCCGAGCCTTCGCACGCGCAATTTGAATCGTGGGCATACGATGATTATCGAATGGTCGTAGAAAATACTCGCACATTATGGTTTGTCGACTATTACGATATTAGTCACTTGAAAAGCAAAGAAGGTGATAGCGCACTTCTATTGACGTTTACGCCGGATAAGTTAACACAAGAAAAAGTCACAACAGCCACTATTGAGGCGCTAGAAGAGTCAAACCCTGGCATCAATATGAAAGACTCAAATATTCAAAAACTAGTGGATAGCCTATCCATGCCGCTCATTAAAGACGATGTGATTGCCATTATCTACAAAGGGGAAGCGATGCAGATTCAATATAACAATGACGTTGTGTATCAGGCTAAAGCATCTTCAAAACAGAGTGTTGCTTTAAGGAATATCTGGCTAGGCGAGACCCCTGTTGATGATTTGCTATAAGAGCCAACTAAAGTGGGGCAAGTTCCTCATGATAATGGTGCTAACTTTGCCATCGTTCGTTGCTATGAGTGGAGAAAATATGATGACGAGAACGGATAAAACTGAATACAGAGAGTTTGCGAAGGGACTTAAGTATGAGTTGGTATTTCGAAACTTAGGTAAACAGGTATTTTCTGAACTCAAACACAACCCGCCAGGCAGTATGACAGCAAACAGTTTGGACTTGCTCAGCAAAATGGAACAACACAATACCATTGTGATGAACCCTGTTCGCAAACAGTACAGTGTTGATAGCACTATTCGTTGTAAAGATAAGTTTTTCGCTAAAACAGTGACGTTGTCTTTGAAAGTGATGCCATATTTAGGGGCGAAATATTTAGAGGGCAGCGCAGAGCGATTTGTTCACCAGCTTAAGGATATTCAAGCATCCAGCCCAGTCGGTTATGAAAAAGAAATGACTTATATGGTAGAGCATGAAAAAGCGCTGTATGGGTACTTAGTCCACTTGAATGATGGTGACCCAAAGCGCGCCCATTCGGTCCTTGAAGACTTTGTTTCCGAGCATAATATTCAATAGATTTGATTGTTTCGTTTTGCCTTCAATCATTTTCAAACTCTAGAGAGGTTATCTATGAAAAAACTGTCTTTAATTGCTTTGTTTGTTCTGCCCATTCTAGGTTGTGAAACGACCGTTGATCAGAACGCTCATCAATCTCAACTAAATGCCGTTGATGAGAGTGTGCTCATTGTTGATCGAAACGTTGAAGATAAACGACTAGATAAAGTTTTAACTATCGACCATTCTCGATTAGCTGAGCAGGCAAATGAATATTTAGCACCAAGTCGAGTGGACTTTTATACCGACGACCAGTTGAATACTCAGTTGCTCAAAGACAGTTTACAAGTAGGGCTCGATTTACCATTTCGTATTTTGAATTATGTTGAAAATGGTGAGAAAAAAGTAATTTATACCGATGCTCAGTTTATTCAAAAGCGACACGGAATAATGGATAACGAAGCCCTTGAGCAGTACGCAGAAAAAACGGCATCGCTAACTAATGGGTTAGAAAATATTGCGCCAGTGCAGAGCGAAGGCTTAACAAAGAACTACGGCATTGAAACATTAGTATCAGAGTATGATTTTGAAACGACACTGAACAATATTAAACGAGATGTTCTTGCTCAAGGTGACACGGTTTGGTTTATGAACTGGGACTTTAAGGCTAGAGCGAAAGCTATTGGGGAGTCTCTATCTAATGCGACCTTGCTCGTTTTTGGTGGGCCAGCGCCAGGTGCAAAAGCAATGACCGATTTCCCAAGTATTGGATTGGATGCTTTTGGCCAAAAAGTATTAGTGACTGAAGAAAACGGTCAAGTGACGGTTGCCTACAATAATATTGTCGACATGTCTGAACTCCATTATCAGGACAATGCAATTTCTCATAAGGTCATCAACTTTCGATTGGGTAAAACTCTCGGCGGAGCCGTAGAAAAATAATCTATCTCGTTACTAATTATATCGATAATTAGCGTCTAATTAATTCACATTAATAAAAAGCTATGATTTTAAAATTATGGCGTGGCTTTTTATTACCTAAAAACTACGGCTAATTTAATAGCCTAATTTTAACACTGCCATTTTGGCACTAAAATTCAACTATTGGAATATCATGAAAACACAATTAGTTACATTATCTTCTTTGTTTTTTATTTCTTTATCTAGTTCAGTTCTTGCAAGTGACGCTATTGTTAATGAAAGCCTAGAACAAAAAAAACAAGATGAAAAAAGTTATCACAGTCAAGACATTAGAAATGTCCAGAGTAGTATTACAGGTGAATATGAATCTTATGAAGATGCTGATGCAATATCTTTGGACGGTACATACGGTATTAATGATAAAGCAAGTGTTGGTATAACATATAAAAACTACTCGTTTGACTACGATGATGAAGCATCAGACGTCATGTCGCTAACAGGTCAATACAATATATCCAGTAATGTCGTAATTGATGGCGTTTGGAATAACATAGATGGAGAATATAATAATTATCGATTTGGAGGTAATTATGTAGGGGATGCTAGGTTTGGTGTGTGGAATGTTGGTGCAAATTACTATGGTGGTGACCTTGCTGATGGTTTCGACGTAGAGGCTGGGGTTTTGGTTCCATTTGGTAATATGTACTACCGTGGTGACTTTACGTATTTTGTTGATGCAGAGGGGTATGAAAATATTTTCGAAAATAAACTTGGATGGACAAACGGAAAAATTGACGTTAATGCATCAGTAAGTACCTATGAATTAGGTGAAGATACGTTTTTTGGTGTTGAATTAGGTTATCTTTTTTAAGTTGTAGGCGAGAAAGTGAATTTTTTAAACAAAAAAATGGTACTAAAATTATCAGTATTGATGTTAATTGTGCCGGTTGTAACTGGTTGCGTCGGTAGTAACTTTACGACCAATAAACTAATGGAATTTAATGTTAAGGTTGTTGATAACCGCTATGCACGTGGCGGTGTTAACTTCTTATTGGCACCTGTTTATGGCTTTACAACATTGGCAGATTACTTCGTTGTTAACTCAATCGAGTTCTGGACGGGGTCAAACCCTTTCGACGGCACTCCGCATATCTTTGATAGTAAAGTCGAGACAATGATTGATATTAACGGTGATCTTGATCCTTCACTGCGTGATGCACCGATTGATCCTCTGACGTACCACAACATTGAAGACAGTCACATAAGAACTATTGACGAAAATACTATTGAGATGGAAGTGACTTATGTTGACGGCACTTCTTCAACGGTAACCGGCGTGAAGGAAGGTGCAAACGTTAAGTACTTTGTTGATGGTGAGTTTGTCTCTGAAACATCTGTAGAGGCGTTATCAGAAGCATTTGAAGTGAGCTCATAATCATCCATTGTCAAAGTGAACGTTATTGTTCGCCTATTATTTCTAAATATTTACGATTAATAATCAAGCTTTTAGGATATTAATATGAATCAATTTGGCGTGACTGGTTTTATTGTGAAAAGTAGCCTTACTAAAAAGAATATTCAACCTGTCGATGATATGTCTTATCCAGGATGTAGCTTTTTAGTGCAAACAGATAACTTTCTAGTGTCATGTTGTTCATTAGATAAATATATTCATAATGCGTTTGAAACTCTTCAAAACACAAAAGGAAAAGTTAAACTAGAAGGGTTTTTGTTTGTAGATACTTATAGTGATAATGCGTCTTTGTCTGTAGTGACAAAAATAACACAGTAATAGCGATTAATAAGCTTCTTAATAGGGGCTTGTTATAAAGAAAAAGGACGAAGTTAACTTCGTCCTTTTTTGTCATTGTAAACTTGTTAGTTAATGAACTTAAGCCAACTCACCCGTTTGCGAGAAAGCTTCTAACTTCGCCGCGTACGGTTGTAGGTCACCGATATTCAGATTTACCCACTCGTCATTGAAGTAAGTGTCTAGGTAACGTTCACCGCTATCACATAGCAAAGTCACGATAGAACCTGTTTCGCCACGTGCTTTCATTTCACTGGCTAACTGAAGCACGCCGTACATGTTAGTACCGGTTGATGCGCCAACCTTGCGACCAAGAATTTCAGATAACCAATGTGTCGTTGCGATACTTGCTGCGTCTGGGATTTTTCGCATTTCGTCAACCACACCAGGAATGAAGCTTGGCTCTGCTCGTGGGCGACCAATACCTTCAATCTTGCTGAATGTATTGCCTTTCACGTTCGCATTGCCTGTTTGGAAGTATTCGTGGAATACAGAGTTTTCAGGGTCGACAACACAAAGCTTAGTTTCATGCTGTTGGTAGCGAATGAAGCGGCCGATAGTTGCAGAAGTACCGCCAGTACCTGGGCTCATTACTACCCAAGCTGGGACTGGGTGATCTTCCATCTGCATTTGATTGAAAATCGAGTTCGCGATGTTGTTGTTACCACGCCAGTCGGTTGCGCGCTCAGCGTAAGTAAATTGGTCCATGTAATGACCATTCAGCTCTTCTGCTAAACGACGTGACTCATCGTAAATTTCATCTGAGCGGTCAACAAGATGTGCTTGGCCGCCGTAGAATTCAATCTGCTCAATTTTCTTCTTTGCTGTGCATTTTGGCATTACCGCAATAAACGGGAGACCTAGTAGGCGAGCAAAGTAAGCCTCAGACACGGCTGTGCTACCTGATGAAGATTCAATGATCGTCGTTTCTGGACCAACCCAACCGTTACAGATAGCGTATAAGAACAGAGAACGCGCTAAGCGGTGCTTCAAAGAACCCGTTGGGTGTGTGCTTTCATCTTTAAGGTAAACATCAATGCCTTCGATACTTGGTAGTTCGAGCTTGATAAGGTGCGTATCCGCTGAGCGTTGGTAATCGGCTTCAATTTTACGAATCGCGTTATTAATCCATTGATGGTCAGTGCACATAAGCGTTCTCCTGATCGAGTGTAGGAATTCTTTGTAATTGGTATGGTTCTAATTTAGCTACAATTGGAGAGAAAAACTTTGCCATATTTGCTTTGTTTTGCTTAAATTGTAGAAAATAATTCTCTTTAAATGCGATTTGGTGAAAGTGTGATAGATGCCGTAGATAAAAAAATATTAGGATTACTGCAAGAAGACAGCACTCTGTCATTGAATGACATTTCTGAAGCAGTCAATCTCACCACAACGCCTTGCTGGAAAAGACTTAAGCGTCTCGAAGAGAACGGCATTATTGAGAAAAGAGTGGCGTTACTGAATCCCGAAAAGCTCGATCTTTCTTTTACCGCGTTCGTATTGATTAAAACCAGTGATCATTCTCACGAGTGGTATGGTCGTTTTGTGAATACTGTGTCGGAGTTTCCAGAAGTGATGGAGTTCTATCGCATGGCTGGCGAATATGACTATATGATGAAGGTTCAGGTGAAAGACATGAAGTGCTTTGATGATTTCTACAAGCGCTTGGTGAATAGCATTGATGGTATCTCTAATGTGACCTCGACATTTGCGATGGAACCATTGAAGTACACGACAGCATTGCCGCTTTAAGCTACGCCTAGTTACGCATTAACAATCGTCTGAGCTTAACTATCGTCTCAGTTTAGATATCGCCTCTGCGATAAAGAAAAGGATTATTCATGTTTGCAAAAGTATCTACCGCTATCCAGCTGGTATTGGCGGTCGCCATTTTTTACTTGGGTTACACCATCTACTCGTTTACTAATAAAGTAGGGGAGATCGTCGATACTTATCCGCAGGTTATCGAAGATTTATCCGGTCTCACTAAAGGGCTCAAAGTGGAAGAGCTGCTAGCGTTTGCTGAACATGTCAGCGAGCTTGCTCCTCAAGTTTTGAACACAGTCGAAGAGGTCAGAAAGACGATAGATGACGTGAATCAAACCGTTTCATCGGTCGACAACAAAATCCCTGCGATATTAGATGAAGTAAAAAATGTTCGAACGGAAGTTGAGCAGGTCAGAACCGATGTTATTCCACCAACATTAACTGAGCTGAAACGATACCGTGTGGATGTCATGCCACCGATGCTCGCTGAAAGTAAATCGTACCGCGAGCAAACTATCCCCGCCGTTGTTACTGAATCTGAAATGCTAAGAGCGGAAGTGCCGAATATTTTGGTGCAAGCTAATTTGTTGGCAGATAAGAGTCAAGCTTTGGCTCAGGACGCTGCAGAAGGCGCTGTGAAAGGTGTGGTGCTATCACCATTTAACCTTCTGCGAGATGCCGGAGATGGCATCAAAACACGAGTACAGAGCGAGTTTGAGCCTACGCTAGAAGCAGAATAGATTTTAGTCACTCTTAAGTGACGGCTTTTCGTTAGTGTTATAAAAAAGAGAGGCTAGGTATTAAACCTAGCCTCTCTTTTTGTTTTCTCGTACATATTTTGGGCTTATAAAAAGCGTTTATTCGCTATTTATTTGAACGCTATTTATTTGAGCGTTATTTAGTAAAGCGCATCACACCTTCTTGTACTGCTGTCGCTACGAGCTCACCTTTCTGATTAAAAATTTCGCCGCGCACTAGGCCACGAGTGTTCGCCGCCGTCGGGCTTTCAATCGCATAAAGCAGCCACTCATCCATTTTGAACGGGCGGTGGAACCAGATTGAGTGGTCAATCGTCGCCACTTGGAAGTTGGGCGTCATGATTGACACTTCATGTGGGTGAAGTGCTGTCACCAAGAATCCCCAATCGGACGCGTAAGCCAGCAGGTATTGGTGAATCAATTGGTTGTCTGGCATTGCGCCATTTGCTCTTACCCAAAGGTACTGCTTCGCTTCCGCCTTCTTAGGATTGAGTGGATTCACGACCGTTACAGGGCGCATCTCAATCGGCTTTTCACCACAGAAGGTTTTACGCAGTTTCTCTGGTAGGAACTCAGCAATGTGGCTCGCTAACTCGGTTTCAGATGCAAAGTTCTCTGGCCCAGGAATATCAGGCATTGAAATCTGGTGCTCAAAGCCTGGAGCATCACCGTGATAAGAAGCCGTGAGATAGAAAATAGGGCGGCCATTTTGAATCGCTTTCACACGGCGCGTGCTGAAGCTGCGTCCATCTCTTAGGTTCTCAACATCGTAAATAATTGGCTTTTCAGGATCGCCAGGAAATAGAAAGTAACTATGAAACGAGTGCACACTACGGTCGTCTTGAACGGTATAACGAGCAGCAGAAAGCGCTTGCCCTAATACTTGACCACCATAAACCTGTGGTAGACCTAGGTTCTCACTTTGCCCGCGGAACAGACCTTCTTCCAGCTTCTCTAGCTGAAGTAAACTTAATAATTCTTGTAAAGGTTGACTCATCGCCAGCATGCCTCTTGGTAAAATGGATGTCAGATTATTGTGTTAATCATTTAGCTTAGTCAGATATCTGTCAATAAATCATAGGGTTTCAAGACAGAATATGAAAGCTCTCTTATAATTGGTGGGTAGATTTGCCGAGTCCGGCAAACATGTTGAGAGAAATTGAATATGAAAAAGGCTCTAATTCTTATTACGTCTTTAGTATCGTTTGGCCTACTTGTTGGTTGCCAAGCAACATCAGAAACGAACGCTTCTCAGGAAGTGGTTGCAGAGAACACTCAAGTGATTTCAGGAACAGTAAGCTACCGTGAAAGAATTGCATTGCCAGAGAATGCCGTGGTGACTGTTACGCTAGAAGACATCTCACTGGCTGACGCACCATCGACAGTTATCGCAACTCAAGAGTTCACCACAGACGGTAAGCAAGTACCGTTCGCATTCGAGCTAAGCTACGACAACGACAAAATTAAAGCTAACCACCGTTACAACATGCGCGCAGCGATTCACGTTGACGGTAAACTGCGTTTCACTACTGACACTATTAAGTCAGTAATTACTGATGTAGAAAATACACAGCAAGCAGACCTACGTTTGGTTGGTGTTCGTTAATCAGAAATCGATGCCACTGTTAAGGCATCTTGATTGGCTTAACTTAGCCAGTTGAATCAGCGATTAGTGGCAGCTCTAGGGCTGCCATTTGTATATTCTGAGTTTGATCTTTCCTGCATCACTCACCTCAATCCCTTCTTTAATCAAATGCTGCTTTTGTCGGGCGAACGAATCACCCTTTAAAGATATTTCACCCTTGCTGTTTATCACTCGATACCAAGGCAGTTTGCTACCTTCTGGCAGGTTACCCAGCGCTTTACCTACATGGCGCGCATAGCCCGGAAATCCTGAAAAACGTGCTATGTCTCCATAAGTTGTTACTTTCCCATATGGAATTTGGTGAATCACAGCAAAGATTTGAGGCAAAAATTGGTCCATACTAAATGTTCCTAGTTCATTAATACCACGGATCGGTAGAAGGAGAGGGCTATGGTATTTACAACGTTTCAGTTCTTGATAACCACATTATTAGCGGTTGTCTGCGCGAGAGCAATCAGTTTAAGTGAGGGAGATATCCCAGTACTTGCAATGGTCATTCCTGCTTTATGGATTCTGCCGCAAGGAGGCATCGCAGGATTAGCTTTGCTTGTTTCCATGACCACTTATGGTCTAACCCTTCCTTTGCAGCCCATCACGCTGTCTGTCAGTGCGTGGGTACTATTCCCGCTATTGATGGTGGTCTTCTCAAGACGTAGTAGTTTGTCAGTCGTGATTATTTCCGGCCTAATTGTGACTACTTTGCAGGTTGGGATCATGGTGACACAATCAGCAGGCAAGCTTGAAGGCGTCCCGTGGGTTACCACACTTCAGACCTTATCAATCATCGTGATTTGGTGGGCGGCAAATCATCTTAAGCCAGCCAGCCGACACAGCTGGTGGTCATTAGGCTTAATACTTCCATTATGGATAGCCGATTTACCTTATGCCGCTTTGGTTGCCTTGTGTGTAACGGGCATCATGGCATCGATGGAAACGCTGACGCGCTTGAAAACCTTCCGCTGGAATAAACTATTATGTTGGACACTGCCAACGGTCGGTTTTGCGGCTCTGGTGATTACTCCAAGCATCGAAGTGCCTAGTCCAGTCTTTGTGGTGTGGTTGTGTCTATTAGGTACCGCGTGGATGACAGACTACATCATTCGCACAGAAGATAACGAAGACATCGATATCTAGTACACCAGCAATCCAAACCTTCCAAATGCAGGTAAATGGTGAATTTACCTGCGATTTTCTAGTGGTTTGAATAAAGGATAAGCACTTAGACCGCAATTGTTCAAAAATAGGGTGGAAGGGCTTGCAATGGTTGCTGTGATGCTTAATAATCCAATCACTCTTTGAGGCAAGCCTCTTAGAAAACGAATCTATGGGGGCCTGGTCCTCCCGCAACAATAGCTCGTGAACTCGGTCAGGCCTGGAAGGGAGCAGCCGCAGCGAGTGACTTGTGTGCCGGGATGTGGCTGGGTTCCCACCCTTTAAAAAAGCCGTTACTTATGTGACGGCTTTTTGCTATCTGAAGCTTTTTAAAGTGAACAACAGTTCGCAATTAGTTTAGTCCACACTGCATACCAAACTATTCGTAAATGCTGTATGAAAAGTACTTACTTGCGATTTTTTGATGCTGACCATTGTCGATCAAGCGCTGGATACCGTCATCAATAAGATCTTTGAGTTCATTATCTTGTTTTCGTACCGCGACACCAATACCACGCCCGAACCATTTTTCTTCTGTAAATTTAGGACCCGTAAAGTGGTAGTCCTTACCTTGTTCCGTTTCAAGAAAGCCCGCATTGAGTCCCATAGAACCACCAAACACGCTATCTAGGCGCCCGTTGAGTAAATCGGTAAAGGCTTCGTCGAATGATCCATAACGCTTGATATCTACATTTGGGTAGATCTCGGAAAGGTATTTGTCACCAATGGTAGCGCGCTGAACCCCAATTGTTAGTTCATTTAAGCTGCCGTCATCCATATTGATTTCACGCCCCTTTTCCATGACAAAACGAGTGGGAACTTTAGCGTAAGGCATAGTGAAATTAACTTTCTTTTCTCGCTCTTCAGTGATAGTCATCGCAGCAATGATTGCGTCGTTTTTTCTGCTTAAAAGCGAAGGGATAATCCCGTCCCAGTCAGTTTTTGAGATAACGCATTTTACTTGTAGCTCAATACATAGAGCATTAGCCAAGTCGACTTCAAATCCTTCTAATTGGCCGTCTTGTGTCGTCCAGCTGAATGGTGGGTATGCTCCTTCCACCGTAAATCGGATTTGCTTCCAATCTTTTGCGTAAGTAAATACTGAGAAAACACTGACGAATACAACAAATATCCACTTCATTTTTATTTCCTTATAGTTTTAATGGATAAGTATGGTTAATCAAATGTTAAAAAATATCAATGTTAATGCATATCATTGTGAGCAAAGGCATTAGATAACTTCTGGAACTCTTGTTTCCCAAACTAATTACACGACTTTTTTTTATCTAAATTTCTATTTATATCTTTCATAAACAGTAACTTGCTGTACTTACCGCAAGATCTTTAAGATCCTCTCCTTTGATTTATGTTGCACCTGAAACAAAATTTAATATAATGAGCGCATTATTTTGTTGCAGGTGAAACATTATGGCTAATAAAGCGTATCAATGGATGCTCTATCTAACACTTGGCACCAGTGCCTTGTTTGCTCTTTTCTTGGTGGCAAGTGACAACCTTGCGCCATTCACAACTCAAGCTCAATTGCACATTCCAACCAGCCGTATTGCTGCAGAAGTGTCGGCGCCAGTGGTGGAGTTGGCTGTTAAGAATGGTCAGGATGTAAAAAAAGGGGACGTGCTAGTTCGCTTAGATCCAACTCGTTTTGAATTGGCGTTAACTCAGGCTGAAGCGGCTTTGGTTGAAGCAGAGCAAAGCTATGAAGCAAACAAGCAGCTCTTGCATGGTGCAGAAGCGACGTTACGTCAGCGCCAACACGAAGCTGTGAATGCCGAGAGAAAATTGAAGCGTAACCAGCAATTGATTTCGAGAAAGCTTGTTAGCCAAGAAACGCTAGACGATAGCCGAGCGGACACGATTGTAAGACAGCAAGCCGTCGAAGCTGCGCAAGCCGATATTGAGCAGATAAAAGCTGAGCTTGAGAAAAGCAGCGACAACGGTGCTTTGGCTGTTGCTCGAACTCGCGTTGAACTGGCGCAATTGGATTTGGACAAAACGACAATCGTCGCGCCTGTTGATGGCGTAATCAGCAATCTCAACCTTAACTCAGGAACCTATGTTGGCGCTGGCAGCCCCGTTTTGTTTTTGGTTGATCGCCAGCATGCTTGGATTAACGCAGACTTCAACGAAAAGGGCAGTGCAAATCTGACTGCGGGAACAACCGTTCGTTTGGTGTTTGATGCAATGCCTGGTGAGGTATTTGAGGGAAATATTCAAGGGCGTGAACTGGCTATCTATGATGCGAGTAGCGACAACAGCGGCCTCGCGAAAGTCGTGAACGATGATCGCTGGATTCGAGACCAACAAAAAGTGCGTACACAAGTAACGCTGCCGTCACTTGATCACTCATTGTTCTCAGGCTCTAAAGTGAGCGTGATGGTGGTGCCTGAAGCGACGTTTTGGGATGTGATCGGAAGTGCATGGATGGAAGTGCTAGCTCGCATTCGCTACGTAGTTTAACTGTGCTCTTCAATCATCGACTAACTGACTACCCACTGACGAAATAACGATTTACGACCTAAGAGGCAGATTATGAATAACGAAGTTCGAGGCCCGATTAACTGGTCTGAAGTAGCTTGGATCAGCGCTATTGTGTCTTTGGGTATGTTGGCTCAACTTTGGCTACAGCTAGGTGTTGCGGCATACCTCGCTCTTTATCCGGTAATGGCGGCGACCAAGATTAACGACTACTCAGTGAGAGGTATGCTCAAAGCGTTTCTCCCTATCTTGGGTGTCGCTTGTGTGGCTCTGCTTGTCGATCAGTTATTTGCCTCACACCCGGCAGTGGTTTGGGTGATCAGTTTATGGGTATTTGATTTAGCAAGAAGGTGGGCCGACACGCCAGCCAAACTTGGGAAAATCTACATCCCATTGCTCAATTGGTTTTTGGTGATTGTGTTTGCACAACATGGCCCAATGCCAATGACGGACTGGGTTCGCGATATAGCAGTGAGCATGGTGACGACCATGGTTGTGGTGAGATTTGTGATGCTGTTCTTAAAGCCGCCCAAAGCGATGCCGCCGCTGCCAATGCAAAGTGTTCCTGTAACGTACCAGCAGCGAGTGATATATGTGGTCATGCTTGGCGTTGGTTTAGCATTTTTGATGATGGTCGATTTGATTGCCGCGACGTTCTGCATGATGCCTGTGATTATTGCGGCTGCGCAAAGTGAACGCATGAACTATCAAATGGTGGTGAAAAACTGTTTACAAGCCCACGTTGGTGGTTGTGCATTGGCGTTGGTCTTCGTCACCTTGTTAGCGGGGCAACACTCCTATAATTGGGTGTATATCATTGGACTAACAAGCTTGGTGACCATGATAGCAATTTGGATCAGCGGCAGTCGTGGTGGCGTGCGAGGTATGCATACTGAAGCGATGTTAGGAACTATGCTACCATTGCAACTCTATGTTTCAGCAACCGATCTTGGTTTGCAAGATACCTACTTTCGTGCAGAGTTAATGTCCATCGTGTTGGCATTATTAGTGGTCTGCCAAGGAATTATATATGGAAAATCAACCAGCATTATCCATCACCGGAATTGATGCACTCGACAGCAATCCTATGTTCTTAATGGGCTTTGCTTACAAACAGTTTCGAGCTCAAGTTACCGCTGAGATGGGCACCACTTCGGGCATTTCTCTAGAGATGTTTGGTGCGCTTCGAGTGTTAGATAAGCATGGCAAAATAACTCAGCAAGAGTTAACCAATTACTTGCTTCGAAATCGCTCTGTGACCAAGCGTTTGGTTGATAACGCGATTAAGCTGAACCTTATTGAGGCCAGCAAGAGTGAAACGAACAAAAAGGTAAAACTTCTTTCTTTAACGGAAGAGGGCAAGAAGCTTGCCGAATATTGTGAGCCTATGGTCGATAGTATCAGCGAGCAGTTTCAGAGTGCGTTGAGTGAAGACGAATCCAAGCAGTTACAGACCTTGTTGGCTAAGCTTGTAAAAACAGACCAATTCGTCGACTGATTATGCGATCGAAGGTGTGGGTCTAATAACCATCGAATAAAGAGTAAGTGGCATGACATACAAAATATTAGCGATGCTAATGATTAAGCTGTTGTTTACGTTTCGTGGCAGTAAACCCACGTCTAAAATTCCCGCCTCTGACTTTGATGCCGAACGCTTCGCTGGTACATGGTATTCCGCTTGTTATATCCCGCATCCATTGCAATCAAAGCTCGGTTCTTTGTCGTTTAGCTTTTTATTTGAATCTGACGGTAATCTTAAGCTGACAACTCGAGGCTACAACGCGAAAAAGAATGAGTGGAAGACCAAAGAACGAGCCGCAACATTTAAGGGCTCTCAAACCGAAGCGTGGTTTTCAGTCGAAGCGAATAGCCCTTATGAGAAGCAGAGAAAGGTGATTTTCTTGAATGAAGATTACACTCAGGCTTTGTTGGTGGGTCCTACCAAAAATACCTTACAGATCTTGTATCGCACTGCAGAGTTCACTAAACAAGACTTAGACTCGCTGATTGAACGGGCGCAGAGCATGGGTTTTAAAACCAGTAAGCTAGTTCGTGTGTCACAACATATCAATGATGTGCCTGAACAATAAAGTAAGTTCGGCTAGTCCTGACTAGGTAGCTCGGCTAATAAGCAAACAACATTGCTAACCCGTCCTAATTCGCAGGCAACACTACTGCCGATGCTTCTTCGTCTGAATCTTCTTTGTCTTCTACTTGGTCAGCAACCCAGTCAATTGTCTTTGTTAGATAAAGCTTGTTGGTTTCGGTATCACACCAACTCTTGGATAATCCTCTTCGATTGAATTCACTGCCAATAGCTGCGAGTGTCTGGTTACTTGAGCGCCCGTAATACAAGGTGTCGCACAGTTGCAGGTTCGACATGGATTGTGGGTATGTGTTAACCGACGAGGAGTTCATGCTCAGTGCTTTGGATTGATTGTGCGTACAGCCTGTAAGGCTCAGGAAAAAGAAAAGGATTAGCGTATTTTTCATGTTGTATCAGGTCTATTGCCGATGATTTGAAGACAGTATTGGCGTGTATGATTAAATTATTGTCAATTTTTTGCCAACTAGTTATAGACCAAGACTTTCCTCCCAGTTAGAAAGCGTTATTAAGCCAACGACAAAAACGGTATTAACAAACAAAAGCGCAATTTTGTACAAAAGCTGAAAGAGACTATAGAGTAGACTGAATAAGTCGCTCGATAATCAACAGGCTTGGAAATTGTTATGGAGAACAAGAAACGCTCTAAAGAGAAGGCCGAATATAAGATAACCGAAGAGCTCGGTGGCCTTGAAATTCTTAATGCTGAATACGAAAAGCAGAACTTCTCGCGCCACAGCCACGAGGGCTATACGCTGGGAGTCATCGAGCAGGGCGCTCAGCGTTTCTATCGAACGGGCGGACATCATATTGCACCACAAAATGCGATTATTCTGGTCAATGCCGACGAAGTTCATAGCGGTCACTCTGCCACTGAAGGCGGTTGGGCGTATCGAGCCATGTATCCACTCCCAGATCAACTTGCCAAGATCACTCAAGAGCTAAACCTACCCAATTACGGCGCGCCTTACTTCCCAAGAGCGGTTGTTGAAGATCCTGAACTCGCCAATCAATTGAGATTAGTCTTTAACACGATTGATGAATCTGACAATCGCTTGTTAAGAGAAACCTTGATGTACGGGATGTTGGTTAAACTGATTAGCCGACACGGAAAATCGCCGCTTAACCCTCAACTCGACGGAAAAACTCAGCGCCAGCTTGTCTTGGTGAAAGAGTTCTTAGATGATTTTCCACAAGCCGATGTGTCCCTCGAGGAGCTGTCTAAGTTAGCGGCATTGAGTCCGTTTCACTTAGTGCGTTCTTTTCAAAAAGAGTTTGGTCTTCCGCCACATGCGTATCAAATCCAATCTCGGTTAAGGCTTTCGCGTAAGTTATTGAAACAAGGACATACCATTTCAGACACCGCGCAAGAGTGTGGCTTTCACGACCAAAGCCATTTTCATCGACACTTCAAAAAGGCCAATGGCTACACGCCGGGGCAATACATTAAAATGCTCTAAATCGGACACCTTAATTGGTTCGCGAAATCGAGCAAGTTTGTACAATCGAACCGACTCAACTCTTCTTACATTGAATAGCGAATGTAAAGAGAGAAAAGAATGATATGGACAGTGAAACAATGGATAGACGAACACAGTTATGGAAGGGCGTTTTAGCGGGAATGCCTTTGAGTATTGCGGTAATCCCTTGGGGAATTCTTGCGGGCTCATATGCGATAGATGCTGGATTGAGTCAGCTTCAAGCGCAAGCGATGTCGGCTATTTTGTTTGCTGGCTCAGCGCAACTTGTCGCCGCGGGTATGTTCAAAGCGGGTATTGGTTTAGGCACCATGTTGTTGACTACCTTATTCATCACCTCAAGGCACTTTCTGTATAGCGTATCGATGCGTGACAAAATCAGCCATCTTCCTGCGCGTTGGCGTCTATTACTCGGTTTTTGGCTCACCGATGAGCTGTTCGCGATTTGTAGTGGGCAGTCTCAGCAAGAGTTTAATCGTTGGTACGCTGCGGGTGTAGGTGGTGGTTTTTACCTCGTTTGGAATATCGCGAGCTTCGTTGGCATTGTCGCGGGAAGCCAAATTCCTTCGCTTAATGAGATTGGGCTCGACTTCGCGGTTGCAGCAACCTTTATCGCTTTGGTGTTCCCACTAATCCGAACTCTACCCGTCGTGGTGTGTGTGGTTGTTTCACTGGTCACTTCGGTTGCCATGTCGGTTAACAATATTGAGGGCGGGCTAATGATTGCAGCGATTGCCGGTATGTTAGCGGGCTTTTTCAGTGAATCGTTCCAAGAGCGAAACAACGGTAACAAGACAATCGTGGAGGGGAAATAGAGATGATTTGGTTAACGATATTCCTCATGACTGCGATTGTTTTCTTTAGTCGGTATCTGTTTCTTGAGCCTGCGATCCCGCTTCGACTCAATCAAACCGCAAGACGCCTATTACGCTATTCAAGCCCAGCGGTACTGACAGCGATTTGGGGACCCATTGTATTTGCTCCTGAACAAACATTTTGGCCAAGCCTTGAAAACCCATACTTGATAGGTGCGGTGGTGACTGGCTTGCTGATTTGGAAAACAGGTAATGTGCTACTTACTATCGGCGTCAGTATGGGGGTGTTTTTGTTCTATAACCTTGTAGCGGTTGATTACCTTTTCTCTTGAGTTTCAGCCTAGGCTTTGTGTTTCTCCTATTCTTTAAGGGCTGTATAAAAATGATTACTTGTTATGTTCGATATGTGATTGATCCTAAAAAGGTAAATGAGTTTGAGGCATACGCAAAAATGTGGATTCCTCTGGTCGCTAAATTCGGAGGTCAACACAATGGTTATTTCTTACCGTCGGAAGGGGCGAACAATATTGCCTTGGCGCTGTTTACCTTTGAGAGTTTGGCTGCCTACGAAGAGTATCGGGTTAAGTCGCTGAGCGATGTTGAGTGCATTAAAGCGTTTGAATTTGCAGACGAAGTTGATTGCATCGTGAGTTATGAACGCAGCTTTTTTAGACCTGTTTTAGAGTGATAGACCTTGCAACGTATAGCGTGGTGGCATCTAATGTACTGATTCACTGTTTGTGTGTTTAGGTTTTGGTAAGGAGTTAGTTTGGCTAAGAAATATTATGTGGTTTGGAAAGGTCGTACACCGGGTATTTTTACCACTTGGAACGAGTGTAAGGCGCAAGTCGATGGCTTCGCTGGCGCGAGATATAAATCGTTTCCAACACTAGGTGAGGCAGAGTCTGCTTTCGGTGGTAAAACGTCGTCTGCGTCAGGTTCTACAGCGACAAAGCCAAGCTCTGCGGGTAAGGCGACGAAAGCAAAGGTGCCGCCTCTTTCGGAGCAGCAAATCACAGATATGCCTTTTGATATCAAGATCTTTACCGATGGTGCATGTGAACCAAATCCTGGTGAAGCGGGGACGGGTTTAGCGGTCTACCAAAATAACCAGTTAACAGAACTGTGGTATGGCTTGTATCAGCCTGTTGGTACCAACAATACCGCTGAGTTGCATGGCCTTAAACAGGCGTTTTTGCTTGCGAAAGATAAGTTAAACGCAGGCCTCTCTGTAGCGATTTATTGTGACTCTAAGTACTCAATTGATTGTATTACTAAGTGGGCAACGGGTTGGGAGAAAAAGGGCTGGACTAAGTCGGGCGGCGAGATCAAAAACCTCGATATTATTAAGCCGGCGTATGCGCTCTACCAAGAGCTGGCTTCAAAAATTACCATCTACCATGTGAACGGACACGTTGGTATTGAAGGTAACGAATTGGCCGATAGAATGTCGATTGTGGCTATCTCATCGAAAGAGCAACAACTCGCTCAATATCGTGACATCGACGATATTGAGTCTATTTTGGCACTGCGAGCAGGCTAGTTAGGCTTCTTAATGAAAAGCTACTGAAAGCATAAGTCGCGATCATTGGGCAGTGCTAAGTTGAGCGTTACATTTCAAATTGATGTAGCGCTCTTTTGTTTTTGTGGTGCTCCGTTTTCTTATGGTGCTTAGTCGTTCTTGTGAGGCGTAGCAGTCCTTGTGATGCTTACTGCCTGAGTTAATCCTTATTGAGCTGGGTTCTCTATCCAACGAGATAATTGCTGAGCTTGTTTGATCGAATTAAAACTGTCTTTCACTCTCTCACGTGCCTTTAACCCCATTGATGCTTTATCGTTGCTGCTTAGTTGCGCGAAACGCTCAATCGCTTCTCTTAATTCTTCCACATTCTTTTCGCTAACCACAAAACCTGTCTCTGGTGAGACGATCTCTTTGCATCCCATGATGTTGGTGGTAATAACTGGCGTTCCTACGGCCATCGCTTCTTTTAAAACCAGTGGTCCTGTATCCACACACCCAGTTTCGGAAAAACAGAAAGGCGCGATTAGGCTGTCATAGTTCGATAGTTTCTCTTTCACCCACTCGTGAGGTTTCGCGCCAAGAAAGGTCACGTTTCGAGTTAGCCCTTGCTCTTTGACCTGTAACTTTAATTGTTGCTCTAAATCGCCCGTACCAATGATATCGAGATGAATGTCGAGAGGTTCGGCAATCGGCGCCAATGCATCAATAAGATGGTGAATACCTTTTTGCTCTACTAATCGGCCAAGAAAAACGAGACGAAGTTGTTTCGTTTCGGTTTTTGGGTTGAGTTGGAATTGTTTGGTATTAACTCCGCAGTGCAGGAGCTTAATGTTTCCTTTCGCCATGGTATTGAAGTCAGCAAGCATGTCTTTACACACTGCAACCACAAAATCACTCGATGAGATTTTATGTTCAATGTCATAAGCGAACTCGTAAACATCATGACCGTGAGCAACGAATGAACAGGTGATATTCAGCAGCTTTGCCGCGACGATGGCGTGAGCTGTGGTGTGCTGACAGAAATGCGCGTGAACGTGTTCGACGTCGTTTTCCGCGAGTTGCAGCGCCAGTTTGAATCCATAAGCGAACAGTGATTTTTTGGGCATACTGGTTTGCTTGGAAACAAAGGATACCGCCCGGAGAAAGCCAAACCAATTGATGCTGGCTATCTTACCCGCCCGAACATCCTTACCAATTTTTATGATGTCATAGTCAAATGACTTTTCACTCTCTTCTATCTCAAATGCCATCACGCAAACATCGTGTCCACAAGCTTTCACTGAGTCGACTTCTGTTTGAATGAAGGTCTCACTGAGTACAGGGTAGGTTGGCGCCACAAATGCTACTTTCTTCATTTTTTGCTCCTTTGACTAATGCTATTAAAGTCAAATAAGCAAAATACGAACCAAGATAAAATCGTAGTTTTGGAGGGCTTTTCGATGGTTTTCCGAAGGTTATCCCCCAAGAAGTCGCTCATTTTCTCAAATTGATAATCAAATTGGAGTTTTGACGCTCATGTCTGATCACCCTGTTCGTCATTTTGAGAGTGTCTGCGTAGGTGACTGATCTAAAAGTGATTTCATAGCAATACACTCTCGGCATAGAACATGCAACGTCAGCCATATAACGTATAATTCTGAGGGCGTCATTATGGCTAAAGTAAGTGTTGTTATCCCTACCTACAACTGTTTGGATTACCTGCCGAAGGCAATTGGCAGTGTACTCAAGCAGACTCATCAAGATGTTGAGCTCATTGTCATTGACGATAACAGCAACGATGGAACGTCGACGTATCTCGCGTCAATCCATGATGAACGCATCATTAAATTATCCACTTTGGGTGTTGGCGCGCCTCAAGCTAGAAACCTAGGGATTGAAAAGGCGACCGGAGAATACATCGCTTTTTTAGACGCGGACGACTTCTGGTTTCCAGAAAAAATTGAGTGCCAACTCGAATTTCATCAACGATACCCAGATCTCGCGATGAGCTTTACTAACTACGAACACCTTACTGAAGATTACCAAGTGATAGTCGACTGCTTTAGTTACTGGTCGCAGTTTCAAGACCAAGACGATCTGTTCATCAATATCGAGAACCCGTTGGAGTTCATCATTGAAAACAATGTGATTGGAACATCGACGGTCATGGTAAAAGCGGATGTGTTTTCTCAAACAGACAGTTTCAATGCTGACATTAAGTATGGGGAAGATTGGGAACTGTGGCTTCGAATGAGTGAAAGCCATCAGATCGGTGTGTTGAACTCCGTGCAGGTTGGTTACTTGATGAGAGCGAGTTCCGTTACCCAAACTGAAAGTCTTAAATTGAGAAATTTGCAGTCTATCGAAACCATTCTTCAACGTTACCAAGATGACAGTCTGAGATGGAACTTACCGACGTCCAGTTTCAAAATTGCAAAGGCAAGAATACTAGAAGGTTACGCCGACTATTACAGAGGCTTACAACAGAACCGACGGGCCATGTCTTATAGCATCCGCTCGTTAGCGTTGGCTCCGCAAAAACGAACGTTACGACATCTACTTGGAGACTGTAAGAGTTTCCTAATGCCTGCATTGTAAGGAATAGGTGTCTGCTATGGGGTCACTAAAACAGTCTGCCTATTACGCCATTGGCATCGTGATGATGAAAGGGATCTCGCTCGTGATGATCCCCTATATCACCCATAAGATGACGTTGGTTGAATACGGTTCTTTAGAAGCCATTGTCTTATTGGCTGACATCGGGACGATCCTATTTAGCTTTGGGATTGTTGAGGCAATGTACCGGTATGTGGGCGTCGCTGAGGGTGAAGAAAAGAGAAAGCTTGTCTCGAACTGTTTCACGTTGAGTGTCTTGGTCTGTGTGCTAGGTGGGGCTTTAATTGCTCTTAGTATGCCGTTGTTGTTACTGATGTTGCCCGTCGAGTTTCAACCTTATCAAATCCTACTTTTGCTAATACCGACCATGTTAGATGGTGCGATTTCGATTCCGCTAACATTGATGCGAATGAATGCGATGGCTAAGCGCTTTTGCATGCTCAATGTAATGAAGGCGAGTGTGCAAGCTGCTATGACGTTTGCATTGCTTGAAGCGGGTTATGGCATTGATGGTGTACTAATATCTGCCGCTGTTTCGAGTGTGTTATTGATGCTGTGTTTACTGCGTTATCAATGGCAGGAGATGGGCTCATTTGGCAGCCTCAAATACTCCGCTAAGATCCTAAAATTTGGATTGCCCACGTTAGTCGGTGGTGCTTCTATTTACATGATTACAGGCCTAGACCGTTGGGTGATGGCAAGCTTTGTTGGTGTTGAAGAACTTGCAATCTATGCGGTCAGTGGTAAGTTTGCGTTGCTTCTTGGCTTACTACTACAGCCTTATGCTTTGTGGTGGTTTCCTAATCGGGTGGCCATGCTGCAACAACCTGATGGTAAGAAAGAGTGTGCGGACAGAGCGCTAGTCGGCGTTAATCTGGCCATTGTGTTGGGTTGTTTGATGATCCTCACTGTACCCGGTTTTATTACTTTGATTTTGCCCAGCAGTTATCAATATGCGGGTACCATCGTCGTGGCACTCTTGGCCATCGGCGTGATTAAGAATGCAGGGGATTACCTTAACCTTGGTTGTTTTAGCGGTGACTCAAGTCAGTCGCAAATGTGGATACAGGGTGGTTGTGCGATCTTAGCAACCATTGGCTATCTTGTTGTGACACCGATTTATGGCGTGTGGGCAGTGGTGGTGGTGCTTTGTGGTACTTATGCCGTGAGGTTGTCACTGCTCTATATCGTGAGCCAAAAAATGGAATATTTACCTTATGATCACCGTAAATGGATGGCAGCGTTGAGTATCGCCATACTTGCGATTACCAGTGACAGGCTTCTTGGTTGGGTGTTGATTGATGTACATGACTTTGTTTTAGGCAGTTTTGTGGCAATAGTGACGTTAGTCGTCTTTGTTCGATACTCTGTTATTCCTGTTCCGCAAGCGCTGCTTGATAAGTTAACGCTAGGTAAGCAATCACATGTAAGTTGAACTCACTTCATCCAGATCGCGGGATATCCTGATAAGCGTCTAGAAATATATGAATTATTGATAATAAAACACTGTTCATAATTATTTTAATTAGATAGTATTTATAAATATAACGAATACTAACGATGGAAAGATATATGAATAAGTGGATGTTGCTCCTTTCTCTGTTTTCAGCGACCTCATACAGCGCCTCTGATTTTTCAAGTGAGGGTATTACTGCTCCCGACTTCAATTCACCAGATTTCAAGCCGCCAGAAGTTTCTCAGCAGGAACAACACAATATCGTTTGTGAAAGCGTGGTCTGCAAATCAACGTCTGCACGCCCGTCGGTTCCTGTTGTTGGTGAAGTGCCCGATAGAGAGCTTAATCAAACCATCGAAACCCTTGCGAGTGCTATCTATATTGTCGGTGAAATTGGCGTCGCGGAAAATTTGTCTACGCCAGAATATGAGAAATTTTTTGAGAACTAATTAGCACGGTGCGTCAGAGAATGGTTACTGCTTTCAAATGTTGCTACCAAAGATATTAAATGCTGTTATAAAAGGTAAAGTCTCGTTCAACGATTCAATCACCGCGGCATCTGGCAATTAGGAAGCACCAATGGAAATCTGGAAGTTACTGCTGTTCATCCCCGCTTGTTTTGCGCTCAACATGACACCGGGCCCAAACAATTTGTTATCAATGAACAACGCCCGTTGTTATGGGTTTCAGGCCGCCTTTGTAGCGGGCTTGGGACGAATCCTCGCTTTTTCTGGCATGATTGCTTTGGCTGCATCCGGCTTGGCTGTCGTGCTTTATACCTCTGAAACTTTGTTTTTCCTTATTAAGCTATTTGGCGCGATGTATCTGTTGTGGATCGCGTTCAACCTATGGCGCTCACAAGCCAGCCCGGTCGCGGATATCGAGCGAAATAAGAACTGGTTTGGTCTTGTTAAACAAGAGTTCGCACTCGCGGCGGGCAATCCAAAAGCGATACTCATTTTCACTGCATTCCTTCCTCAATTTGTCGATGTTTCAGCGAACGTAAATACTCAATTCTTTGTGTTGGGAAGCACATTCTTAGTATTAGAAATGCTCGCGATTTCTATCTATGCCGCCTTTGGTTTATATCTACGAAATTGGTTTTCAAAACCTCAAATGGCCAAGCGCTTCAATAAAGCATGCTCTGTGTTTCTTGCCTTATCTGGTGCGAATTTGTTGGTGAGCCGTCAGTAGGGTTCGTTCTGCTGTTTACACGGATAGAAGGAATGCGATGAGTAATCAAGACCTTTCACAAATGGGTGCTGCGAAGGTTTCTTTAACTCAGCGTAATGGCTTTCCTTGTATACATAAACAAGGGGCTGGCGAGGTTGAAGTCGCTTTTTACCAACACGCAGCGCAGTATCTTGATGGAGTGAATACGCCTCGACTTCTTGCGGCCGATGGTTGTGAGCTTTTTCTCGAATACATTCCTAATTCGGTTTGTCTTACTGAGCTACAAACGACAAGTGACGTATTTCAGCAGATCGCGAGTATTCATCGTTCTCAATATCGACCAACATTCGAAGTTAAGCGCCATCAATGGAGTTTAGATGACACCACATCGGCTTTATCTTCCCTACAGTTGCCTCAAGTTACGCAAGACAGTCTTAAGTACATTCAATCGCAGAGTGATGCTCTTTTTAATCATGACACGTTAATTTCGGGTGACTCCAATGAAGGAAATTGGGGAAGAAGAGATAACGGTCAGATCGTGCTGTTTGATTGGGAGAGGTTTGGCTTTGGTAGCCCCGCGATAGACTTGGCGCCACTCGTTTCTCAAATGGGTACTCTGAAAGATTATGAGCTGATTGTTGAACAGTATCTTTGCCATAACACCTTGATTCCGCGTGAGGAATTAATAAAGCAATTGATCATCGCTAAAAGCTGGATCGTAATAGAAGTCACGAATATATTAGTCGGTCGTAACAACCCACAAGCTTCCAAGTACATCAATTGGTTTAGAGAGCAATTGCCAACTTGGCTGGCTTCAGTTGAAGGTCAGTTGTAGCTGAATCGCGGTTGTAGTTAATCTATTTAAGGTCGATGTATGAATGTTGTTTGTGCGGAAAAACAAGAACTGGCTGATATCTACCAGCTTGAACATGCTTTATTTGGCGATCACGCCTATCCGTTGTTTTTCTTTCGTCAGGCATTTGATTGCTGGGGGAAGGGCTTGTTGGTGGCGAAACAGGATTCGCAGGTTGCAGGCTACGTGTTAATGACGCCAACCGACAAACAACAAGAGTATTGGGTTTTGTCACTGGCTGTTGATACTGCTTACCGAGGCATGGGGATTGGCCGTTCATTGATGCAGCAGGCGATAGAAACCTTGCCACAAGATTCCAAGCTGTTGCTTACTGTTGATCCAAATAACAACTCGGCTTGTGAGCTGTACTTGTCGATGGGGTTCGTGACCATCAAGGAAGAGGGCAATTATTTCGGTGACGATGAGCCTCGTCTGGTCATGCAGCTCATCGTCTAGTTCCCGTTTCATTGTGTCTATTTAGATGCAGGCATCACGCGCTTAGGTCAACATCACGATACCATGCATCAACACCACGCTAGAGGTCAGTCGGGTTCGCATATCAAAATAGCCATCGGGGCCTTCACTTTGGTTCTCTTCTCTCATGGACCTTTCCGCTCGCCAAACCGCAATGTAGCCTAAGATCAGAATCAGAGTGGTGAGGAACTCTTGTTGCTCACCGAGCAGCACGGCTAGCCACGCTGCCAACACAATAACATTGCTTAGAATCAGAGCCTTGTTGCTGGATTGGCTTTCGAAGTTCTCTATCCCATTGCCCCACAAGATGCCCGACAAAAAGCTCAAGATAACCACGCTGTAGGTGATGAAGAGTGTTTCGCCGCTCAAGCTAAAGAATTGGCTGTCGGTGAGTGATAACAGTAGGCCGAATAAAAAGGGGGTTAAACCCATATAACCGAGCTTGGCCATGGTGTTGCGTGTTTGAGTTGTCTCCATGTAATCTGACCTCATAACTGCTGCTCTATTGCATTTTTGAGGGTACTACTGGTTGGCGATGTAGAGCTAGGGAAGGTTGCTACCACTTTGCCTTCTTTGCTGACCAAGAACTTGTAGAAATTCCATTTCGGTTTGACGCCGGCTTGTTGTTGGATTTCGGCAAAGACTGGATTTGCGTCAGGCCCAGAGAGTGAAGCGCGCGCCATCATCGGAAAGGTCACACCATAATCTAGGTAGCAGATTTTAGCGGATTGCTTCTCGCTTCCTCTGTCTTGGCGAAAATCATTACTTGGGAAACCAACAACCGTGAATCCTTGATCTTTATACGTTTGGTGAAGCTGCTCAAGTTGCTCGAACTGTGGGGTGAAACCGCACTGACTTGCCGTGTTCACGATCAATAAAGTTTTACCTTGAAACTCTTCACACAGCTCAATCTCTTCGTTTGAATTTAACAGCCTTTGTTTGCCGTTGAGTATCTCAGGGCAGCTAGCTGAAAATGCGAATGAACTTGTTAGGCTCGCGATCAGGGCGGTGGAGCACAGCAGTGAATGTTTCATAAGTCTGACTCATTTTAGTTGACGTAACTGTTATTACTGTTCAGCGACTTGAAATGATCACTTTAAAGACCAGAATTGCTTCAGTATCAGTATCAGCTATCGCTTAAGTGTCAATTGTCGCTTAGCAAATAGGGCTCCACCAAGCGCCTGATGTTTACCTTGGCTCCAAGGCGAGATGCCAGCAGGTACATGCCTCCAATCTTTCGGTGGAGGAATAGAGCGTCTGCTGGTGGCGTGTGCCAATACTCTTGTTCCATGCTGAGTATGGTTCCTGCTTCACGAAGCCTTTGTGCTAAACCACTGGCTTTGAAGTCGTAATCTTCATCGACAAGCATGGGTTCACAGGCCATTTTCACTAAGTTGAGAATCGCTTGGCGCTGGTCTGGGAGGATGGTCTCGCTAAAAAATCCAATTTGCTCTAGGGCTTTGTTTAACCCCTGCTCATCATGATTGACCACAGATGTGAAAGCCATGCGATAACCATCACTGAAGCGGTCGCTGTATTCACGGGTGGCACCGAAATCCAATAAGCCAACTTGTCGTGTTTGTTCCACATACAAGTAATTGGCGAAGTTGGGATCGGTTTGCACCATCTTGAAGTCGAATAACTCTCTGAACAGAAGCTCGAGCAAGCTGTGCATCACAAAGTCACGGGTGCTTTGATCGTAACCTTCTATTTGCTCTATCGAGACGCCTTCAATGAAGTCCATTGCGAGCACTGATTCTGAAGACATTTGAGGGTGAATTTTAGGTACAACGAAGTGAGAGTGTTCTTTTAATACATTGTGATAACGAGTCGCATAGTCAGCCTCGCGAGCATAATCCGCTTCGTCGTGGAGTTGTTTTTTTGCCTCTTCTAATAAGCCTTTGTAATCGACAGACTTGGGAATCAAACCAACGATATTGAGCAATGTACCTACGTTGTCTACATCACTGTCGATGCTTTTTCGAATGCCTGGGTATTGGACTTTTATGGCAAGTTTGTCTCCAGAGTCGCTATACGCTTGGTGAACCTGACCGATGGACGCACTGGCGATGGGCTTAAAGTTGAAGGAGATAAACTCCGCCTTCCAGTTCATTCCGAGTGAATTTTCTAACACTTGGCTGAGCTGTTTGGCTGGCAGTGGGTCAGCGTCTGAACGTAGGCGAGCAAGAATGTTGGCTAATTCGGGTTCAAGAATATCACCTGCATCCATTGACAGCATTTGACCGAGCTTCATCGCTGCCCCGCGTAAATGTGCCAGTTGATCGGTGAGCCGAGCAATGTTTTGTGGCGTTAGCAGTAAGTCTTTTGCTTTGGGCCTGTTGCCTTGTGCTATTTGCTTGGTGCCTTCCGTCAGCACATTACCCGCGACCCTTGTTGCCAGCGAGGCGAACTTACTGAATCTTGAAATACGATGGGTAGGTAGATTTCTTTCTTTTGCCGACATAAAGGTTCTCACTTAGTTATCAAGACTCACTACAAAGTTCTATAAACCATTACCCAACCGAATGTTTTGTTGTGGTAACGTTGCTCGCGAAACAGTAAACAGAATTTAAAGGAAAAAACATGAAGTTTATTTGGTTAAAAGTCGCGGTTACCGTTTTAGTTTTTGCTGCGCTGTTTGGTGTGGTGTATTACAAAGTCGCAAGTGGTATGTCTTAACCAAGTACTAATTTGTGCAGCTGTTACCATCGCAGCGTGACTTTCCAGTTAGCCAGAAAGAGACTTTGTATCGGTTCTTGGCAAACCGAAGATAACACCAGTCGGCCACTGGCTTGAATATCGCCCAACGTAAAGGGGCGTATAGCCAACCTTTTCCTACTAAGCGCCACGCTTGGTAGGTCACGTCTAAACCTAGCAGCAGTTTTCCATTCTCATCCAGTGCATGCAAAACGGTGTTGGCTGCGTCGGCATCAATCTGAGGGTAGTCTGAAAAGGCTTCACTGTAGATATCGATGGTTTGAATCTTATTTTCGACATCATGCTTTGCAAGTGCCGCCATCTCCTTTGCGCACAACGGGCATGTCCCATCGTAAAATATCGTAAGTTGTGTCATCGTCTGTTCGCCTATCATTTCACTACCTGAACCTTCAGTTACCCGTTAAGTTGGCACCCGTCAATTCAATCGCTTGTTATTCAATAATCTAGCAATGGCTACGTGATTGTACCTTTTAAAGATCACTCTCCTCGTATCAAAGCTAAAAAAATGTCTGACGTAGACACTTTGTTCATCTTTTCAAGTCCTTGATTGTTTGGTCAAATCTCGGGTTTATGGACAAAGGATAACAAAGCGTCCAATAAAGGTGTGCCTTCAATATATAAACATCAATTAATTCAACAAGTTGAACTTGGCTTGGAATATGCTCTATCGAACCTACGAATTGCTAAAGGATTTTCTCTAATTTGGGCATGGCAGAAAACCCTAAAAGCATAAGTATGGATAAATGGAGAGAGAACATGAAGGTTATAAATTATTTACTTAGTGTGCTTTTGTTGTTTAGTAGCCCCCAGTTGGTGTGGGCTACTGTTGATGTGATGGAACTCGATGGTAACGCGACCAGTGATAATAGTGGTATTGATTGGGATGACGTAAATGATCCTAACAGCATGGTTGGGATTGCAGAATTTTTCGAAAAAGACCGCAATGGTATCGACCAAATCTTTTGGAAGGGTGGATCAAAAGATGATTCCGACATTACGGATTGGGCGTTCCGTACCGCGTCACCACAACCAAAAGATGACTTTACCAATGCGTATGCCGCTGCCTTTGAAAGCGAAGGTGACTTGCTGATTTACTTTGGTGCAGACCGATATGCGAACAATGGTGATATGTACATTGGGTTTTGGTTTTTACAAGACCAGATTGGATTGCCGGATGGTAAAACCAAAGGCGACTTTGTTGGGCAGCATATCAATGGAGACATCCTTGTGCTGATTTCATTCCCACAAGCAAGTGGCGGTAATCCGTATATAGAAGTGTTGCAGTGGGATTTGAATAATGGCGATGTCACCGACAACATGACGAGAATCTTCCAAACTGACGGTGACCCTAAGTCGAATGATTTCGTTGGTGCAAGATGTGGCAGTGGTGCTGTCGGTGTCGAGAAGATATGTGCGATTTCAAATGATGATTCTATCGGGGCAATTGATCTTCCCAATGTACAAGGTTGGGAATACCTAGCGAAAACGGGTGAAACAACCTCTATTCCGACAGAGAGCTTTGTTGAAGGACGTCTGAATTTATCTGCGTTGTTGAACGATGAGTTTGGTATTGAGGATATTCCTTGTTTCAGTAGTTTCTTAGTGGAGTCACGAGCTTCTCGTTCGATTGATGCATCTTTGGCTGACTTCGTTGTCGGTTCATTCAGTTTATGTAGCATCAATATAGCAGCGACTTGTAACACAACCAGTTTTACGGTTGATGGCATGTTTAACATCGATTACACCGTGACGGTCACCAATGCTGGTCCTGGTTCGTTAGGCACCAACGGTGATTACGAAGTGGCCTTTTTATCTGAGTCACCAATCTTAGGCGCGCTTCCAGTGGTTGGTAATGGTGATGAAGTGTGGAGTGTCGGTGAGTCATTCTCATTCATGGGTAATTACTTGTCTGTAAATAATGGTGCCGTCGGTGTAATAGATGGTGCGGTGGATCTTGATGGGCTTATCGTGAATGCTCAAGCGCCAGTGGCCTATAATTGTCCACCAATAGACTTGAGCCCGATGGTTGAGATTTCTAAGGTGTGTAATAGCTTCTTAGAGGTTGATGGCGGCCAAGTTGTGCTTAAGAAAACCTATGATGTTGAAATATGTAATACCGGTGATATCCCATTGGCCATTGAATCGCTGGTGGATTCTAAGGATGACTCTTTGAGCCGTTCTGATTTACCTACTGAAGTAGTCAACAGCAGTTATTACCTCGACTTTGCTTTACCTTGTGATGATCTTGAGGATGTGACCACATGTGGTGCTGGTAATATGTGTAGTGCATTAAGTGCCGACCCTGAGCTGTTTGCTTGTAAAACGGGTGAAGGGGAGTGGATACCGAACTTTGGTGATGCGATTGGTCAAGTGTGTACACAAGTAAGTAAAACTTATGCGCCAAATGTGTTACCAACCGGAACTGCAGGAATGCTATCTAATCAAGTGACAGCAACGTTTGACTCGCTGTTCTTGCAACAAGCATTTATGGAAACATCGAACATTGCAACCTGTGATGTTTGTCCATTTACTGTTCCTGAGCCATAAGTACTCTCATTAATTGAGTACAACTGAACTCCAAAGCAGCCTAGTTCGTTAGGCTGCTTTATTAGTTATTAGTTATTAGTTATTAGTTATTAGTTATTTAGTTATTTAGCTAGCTAGGCGACTTAAATTACTATCTGATGTTTTTTGATCAGCTTGTACAAGGTTGTCCGAGAAATAGACAACGCTTTAGCAGATTGGGAAATATTGTAGTGGTGTTGCTGAATCACTCGACGAACATTTTTTGAAGAAAGTTGAGTGTCACTCTCAGTATCGGGCGACGCGTCTTTTAATTGAATCCCCATATGACGAGTAGAGAGGGCGCTTGAGTTAGAAAGAACAATCGCTCTTTTTATGCAGTTGAATAACTCTCTGACATTGCCTGGCCAATGGTACTGTTTCATTTGCTCAAGGGTGTCACTAGGCAGTTTGGTTTTGGATGCGTAATTGTGCTTCAGTTCAAATCGAACCAAATCTTCAATGTCTTCTTTGTGATCATTGAGTGGTACTAGGTCTAATGGAAGTACATTGATGCGATGAAAGAGATCCTTTCGAAATTTACCCGCAGCAACGGCTTGTTCGATATTGACGTTGGTGGCGAAAATCACACGGCAATCTACGGGCAATTGGTTGTTACTGCCGAGTCGCTCTATCAAGTTATTTTCTAGAAAGTGGAGTAAGTAGGTTTGCAGCGACAGTTCAAGGTCGCCGATCTCATCCAAAAATAGTGTGCCACCATTCGCTCTTTCCACGTGTCCGACGTAGCGTTTGTTTGCACCCGTGAACGAGCCTTTTTCAAAGCCAAATAACTCTGAGTGAATCAGGGATTGTGGAATTGCGCCACAATTTACAGCGATGAAAGGTTTTTGACTGCGGGCTGAGGCCTCATGTATTAAACGCGCACATAGGCTTTTTCCTGTTCCGGTTTCCCCTTGAATTAGCACTGGAAAATCGTTGTTAGCGATCTTGGCTATCTTCTTTTTAAGTTGCTGGATGGTTCTGGATTGTCCCACCAATTGACATTCATGGCACGAGGCAGACTTAGGTTTAGTTTGCTTGGGGTCGACCATGCCATACGCATGGCCTAAATTTCGACAAAGCCATTCTGTATCAATAGGGAGGTGGTAATAATCCCAAAAGGTTTGCTTAATGAGCGATAAGTTGCGGCTTGGTGGTTGGTTGCAGATAGCGATTGCTTTTAAATTTGGAGAGTGAACCTTCAGCGTTGATATTTGCTCACATTGTTTGTCGATTGAGGATGATGTTAGACAAGAAACCACAATTGGTGCGTAGCTTTCGCTGCGTGTATCGAGTAAGTGAATGGCCTGTTCGGTTGTTTCTGCAACTTGAGCTTCCCAGTTATGGAGACGCAGTTCTCCAACCCACTGACTATGGTGCAGGCATGCGGTGTTGCATAACAAAATCACAGAACGAGTTATTGGCTCAGGTGATACTCTTTTTGATGGCATTGTGCTCACTCTTCATGTTTCGATATCCATGATGAAACCTTCAGTAAGCCCCCTAAATATCCCATAAGCTTAGAAGCAAAATTCAATTAATTCGAGCACACAAATCTGATGGCGTTTGGCTGACAAGTGTCATTATCTCAAGCGGGAAAGCCAATCTGGTGCTTTACTTACTGATATTTATGCTTATTAATTAAAGGTATTCACGAATATCGTGTTTTTACTGTTTTGTTTATTGATGATCACACAGTAAACTCCGCGCTAATCACTAACGATAAAGAGCTGATATTGATGATAATTAACGTAGCAAAAAAGTTCATTTTGGCAGCGTCTGCGCTGGTGCTAGGTGGTTGTGTGAGCTATAGCGTGACTGAACAAGAAATGACGAACTACCTTCAAGATTCGGTGATGTTAGAGCAAGAAGTGGGTGTACAAAACGTTATGTATGCGCAAGTCGCTGTCGATGACTTAGCGGTGCAAATTGGCCGAGCTGATGCCGAGCGTGTGTCTGTTCTGGCGAATACCAATGCACAAGTTCAGGTGTTTAACGTGCCGAACATGAGGTTGGATCTTGATATCGAGTTCAGTGCGATTCCTGAATACGACAAAGAGAGTGGCGAGATTTATTTGAAATCACTGCGTTTAGAGCGCTTTGAAGAAAAAGATAAACAGCTTTCGCCTGAGGTCGCCAAACTACTTAAGCCTGCTGTTTCTATGATTGGCTTTGCTTTGTCCCAGTCACCGGTTTACAAACTGGACAGCAACAAGGTTCAAGAGTCATTGATCAAGTCATCGGAACCTAATCTAGTGATTAAAGACAACAAGCTGGTCATCGAGTTATTTGATTAACCCTTCCCGTTTAGCTGACACTCAGATTTAAAACACAATGGCTGCCGATTTGGTGGCCATTTTTGTTTGTGTTGAATCAGTAAGATTTCTGTTTTTAGACTGTCTATTCAGCTTGTTTTCTCTGGCTTATTTATTGAATTAGCCGCGTATCTCACCTTTACTTTACTCTTGTGAGCAAGTCATCGCTTCAGTCATCAAATCATAAGAAAGAAAAGGTGAGCGAACTATGAAGAATCCAGTAATAGCGGATAACAAACCCGTTAAGGTCGAGCTAACAGAAGGGGAGGAGTATTACTTCTGTACCTGTGGGAAATCGAAAAACCAACCGTTTTGTGATGGTTCTCATGCAGGAACGGGCTTCAAACCGAAGAGTTTCGTGGCCGAGGAAACCGGTGACGCTTACCTGTGCCGCTGTAAGTATTCAAACAATCTCCCATTTTGTGACGGTACCCATAAACAGTTTACGGCTGAGCAAGTGGGCCAAGAAGGCCCTGATGTTCATATCCAAGCGGCAACGCCCGATCTCTCACCTGCGGCTTCTGCAACCAAAGAGGAGCCCACGGTTGAGTTCATTCATCAATTAGCACGAGATGGCTTATCCAAAGTGGGCCACCATGGGCCAATGACTTCAATGGGCGTCCCAAGATATCTATTACCTCACTGGGATGATATTCAAGTGATGGTTGCACAAATGGCGACCAAACCGTTATTGGAACATGTGCCCGTCGGTACTGAGCTTATTATTGGGCCAAAAGCGAAAAAGCCGCTTAAATTGAACATCTCTTTATTTGTGTCTGATATGAGTTTTGGGTCGTTATCTGAAGAAGCGAAAATTTCTTTAGCGACAGGCGCGGAGCTGGCGGGGACGGGAATTTGCTCGGGTGAGGGCGGAATGTTACCCGAAGAGCAAGCGGCCAATTCTCGCTACTTTTATGAATTAGCCAGCGCACAATTTGGTTACGATGAATCTAAGCTCAAAAATGTCCAAGCCTTCCATTTTAAAGGTGGGCAGGGTGCTAAAACCGGAACAGGCGGTCACCTACCGGGTGCGAAGAACATTGGCAAGATAGCAGAGGTGCGCGGTATTGAAGCGGGTACCGCCGCGATTTCCCCACCCACCTTTGTTGATCTAAAAACCGTCGAGGATTTCAAAAATTTCGCCGACCGGGTTCGAGAGGTGACAGGCGGGATCCCAATTGGCTTCAAGTTGAGTGCCAATCATATTGAAGAGGATATTCAGTTCGCATTGGATGCCAGTGCCGATTACATCATCTTGGATGGTCGAGGCGGTGGTACTGGGGCGGCGCCAGAAATGTTCCGTGACCATATTAGTGTGCCGACCATTCCAGCGCTTGCCCGTGCCAGAGCCTATCTAGACAAGCAAGGCGTAAGTGACAGAGTCACCTTAATCATTACTGGTGGGCTTCGTGTTCCAATGGACTTCGTAAAAGCGATGGCGCTTGGTGCAGATGGTGTCGCTATCTCGAACAGTGCCATGCAGTCGATAGGTTGTGTTGCTGCCCGAATGTGCAACACCAATAATTGCCCGGCGGGTATCGCGACTCAAAAAGCCGATTTACGCCAACGGTTAAATGTAGAAAAGGCATCGAACCAATTGAAGAACTTTTTCGAAGCCTCGACTGAATTGATGCAAGTGATGGCGAGAGCGTGTGGTCATGATCATTTGAATCAGTTTAACCCTCACGATTTAGCGACGTGGAATCGCGAAATGGCCGAACTATCTGGAGTCGCTTACTCTGGTGTCAGTTCACTAAATCAACTTAAGTAAATAGTATTTCGATAAAGCACACTCACTGTATTTTGGGTGTGCTTATTTTTGTCTGTGTAATGCTAACCTATGTTTAACCTTTCGTAATTAACTGCTTTATAAGTGTTTTTAAATTATTTCCTATTTTTTGAAAATATCGGTTTACCTCAAGTTAACTTAAGGTTTTATCATAGTCCTCAATCTAAAAACACAATCTATCACCTTGTCGCCTAGTGCAGGTTTTGATGTTATCAAACAGACGTTACGAATCTTCAGTTATGAACTTTGAGCTCCGTAATTGAAGTCATGAGTGCATAAAGGTGAGAAAAATGAACAGGGGTCAACAATGAAAGTATTAGCGATTGGCGCGACCAACAGTAAAGCATCGATTAACCAACAATTGGCAGCGTACACCGCAAGCTTAGTTGAGGGCGCACAAGTAGAGGTGCTCGATCTTAATGATTTCGAGATGCCCATTTACAGTGAAGACAGAGAAAAAGAGTCTGGCGTTCATCAACACGCGCAGCGCTTTTTTAGCAAGATTGGCGAAGCAGATGCTGTGGTCATCTCTTTTGCAGAGTACAACGGTTCATACACCGCAGCCTTTAAGAATGTGTTTGATTGGACATCACGAATCGACATGAAAGTGTACCAAGGCAAACCTGTTGTGATGCTCTCCACATCACCAGGCCCAGGTGGCGCAAGCTCTGTGTTGTCGTCTGCGGTACATTCTGCACCTTACTTTGATGCTGATGTGAAGGGCTCGATGTCGGTACCAAGTTTCTACGACAACTTTAATGTAGAAACGGGAGAGATCATCAATGCCGAAATAGCAGAGAACTTGAAATCGATCATGAGTCAGATCTAACTGCTTCAGTGAGTGAGATAATTAATAAATCGGTGCGCAGATAAATAGATAAAAAAATAGATACATACAAAAATGGCCATCAAGCGATGGCCATTTAATTGCGTCATTGTCTATTGTGATAACTCTGCTGCGGTGTCAACGAAGATACCTTGAATGTCTTTCGCTTCACGCTCAGTTTGACCACCGTGTTTTAGAAACGCACCAATAATTGCTGCGGTTTTTTGCTCTTTTGCGCGCTCTAAGAAGTAACGCAGTTCTAGCTCAGCGCCCGCTTGCTCATCTTTGATTGAGGCTGCGATGATCTCTTTGTACATCACGATATCACGTACTTCTAATTGACTGATCACACCGAGTGTCGCTGCTAAGAAATCCTCTAGCTCAGCCTTTGGTACGAACTGCGTAATGATGTTACGGCTTTCTGCTTGCTGAGCCGTAAAATCGTTACCAAGCAGCAAAGCTTGTAGCGCTTTGTTTTTGCCCATGAGTCTTGCGAATTGTACTGCGCCTTGGCCACCCGTTGGGATGTTTACATGAATTTCTGGTTGTGCGAACGCTGAGTTTTCAGTGCCGTAAGCAAGGTCACACGCCATTACAAATTCATTACCGCCCCCGCGAGCTACGCCATCAACCACCGCGACAGAGACTTGTTTCATCGCTTTAATGTTCTCAATCATGTGGTTGAATTCAATCGAACCGGCTTGTCCACCTTGTGTACCGTTGATCACATTGAGATCTAGGTGAGCCAGAAAGAAGCTCTCATGTAATGATTTAAAGACCACAACCTTAGTATCACGATCATCTTTCAATGAAAGTACAAAGGCATTGATCTCGTTGATCAAGTCGAAAGTCAGCACATTCACTGGTGGGTTGTTGATTGATACCGTTGCGATGCCATTTTGGTTAGTCACAGATAGTAGTGTCATGGGGTGTTCCTCTATTAGGTCGGGACTGGATGTTGTCTCCGTTATGTGCAGCTACTATAGATTTGTAATAAGATGAGAAAAACAGTCATATTGGCACTTGATTGGTGCTTTAAATGCAACAAAGGGCGTTATGGATATATCGAGTCGTTTATTATTGTTACTTGAAGTGGTTGAGCTGGGTTCGTTTGTCAAAGTGGCGGAGCAAAGAAACGTCGACCGTTCCGTTATCTCTAAACAGATCAGCCGTCTTGAGGAAGAGCTTGATGTTCGGTTATTGAATCGCACTACTCGTTCGTTATCTCTGACAGCCGCAGGCAATGAGATGGTCAATCAAGCACATCAGCTTCGTGCACTGTTGAACGATACTCGACGCTTGGCGCAAAACTATCATGCAGAGCCTCGAGGATTATTAAGAATCACCAGCTCTACTATGTTTGGTCGACAATATGTTCAGCAGGCGATAGCGGTTTTCCAGAAGCAGTATCCAGATGTTGATTTTGAATTGAGACTCGAAGATCGAATCGTCGATATGGTTAAGGAAGGGTTTGATATTGGCTTCCGTATAGGTAAGCCCAAAAACTCTAGCCTAATCAGCCGTAAGATAGCCAGAAGTCGATTGTTGATTGTCGCTTCACCTGAGTTCATTGCTCAGCATGGCGAGATCAACACCATCGAAAAGCTGGAGTCATTACCTGCGACTATCTATGCCGCTCCGGGTTTGTTGATTGATAAGTTTTCTTATGTCGATCAAGAGGGGCAAGCGCAGCATTTTCAGCTTAATGCCGCTTATAAAGTGAATGACGTTGAGATGATTTCCAAGAGCGCTTTAACCGGCAGTACTCTCGCCGTCGTCACGGCGCAGATGATTGAAGATGAAGTGCTCAGTGGAGAGTTGGTGCCTATTATGACTCACTTAAACTTGGATGACTTTGGCACTTTCTATGCGGTGTACCCACATCGAGATGCACCCATAAAAACCAAGCTCTTCATTGATACATTGAAAACCATTGTCGGTGAAGATAAACCTGTGTGGGAGCAAGGCATTCCCGGGTTTGACGACATGTATGGTAATCAGAGAACAAAATCATAGCTCAGAGAATTAATACGTTAGGTTTCTTTGTTCAGCGTATTTTGTAACCTAGCCCAAACCTAAATTTGAACCAAAACTTCAAGTTAAAGTGAACTCTATTATACTGGTCATTATCAGGACGAAAAGGCTATTCAAACAGGAAGAGAAAGATCATGAGAAACATCGTATACCTCAGTATCGGCCAGTTGGCAGAGCGCAGTGGCGTGGCTCCTTCGGCGTTACGTTTTTACGAAACCAAGGGGTTGATTGCTTCAATTCGTACTAACGGAAATCAGCGTCGATATCAGTCGGCGATGTTGAGACGAATTGCTTTGATACAAGTCGCGCAGTCGATAGGCTTCACGCTGGAAGAGATAACCGAAGAGTTATCGACACTGCCGATGAACCATACCGCGACTAAGCGAGATTGGGAGCGCGTTGCTAAGAAGTGGCAGGGGCAACTCGACAGTAAAATGGCGCAGATTAAATCGCTACAAGAGAACTTAACCGGCTGTATCGGTTGCGGGTGTTTGAGTATGCAGAAATGCCACTTGTTGAACCCTGAAGATATTTTGCATGATCAAGGGCAGGGCGCACAACGGATCGTTGAGTAGCCCTGAATTAATGTATCTTATCTGAGATCGTCGAATCCAATGCACTCAATCTGATGGTCAGCCAACCACTGTTTTAGCGCAGGGCTAGTGAGAAGTTGATGCTCTTCGACGCGTTTATCACTATAGCTTGATAGGGACTTAAGCTGTTCACTTGCCACTGATGAAGGGTGGCACATTAACTCAAGCACACCGTCAGGCATCATAGCTTGGTAGCTCAGCAATAAATCTTGCAGGCCATTAAGCGATACGCCTTCGTCAAAGAAACGCATATCGAAAGCGTCTGGCGTTGGCACTCTCAGTGCATCTTGGCCACTTAGGATGTTATCGATTCTTCTAACTGGCAGACCAATGCGATTCACTGTGCGGGTAAACGCTGCTTTTAGAGGTTTAAACACACCACCAAAGTGATGGCTGTCGATATGGTTAATCTTTAAACCGGCATCGACAGCGGCTTGATATTGCGCGTTGAGTTCGAGCATCACCTCACCTTCATCCACATCTGATTTATCGAACAGGGTGACGTTGCTAAAGAAGTGTCCGTGTTCGTCGACTAAGCTCGGAACCTGCTCTGGTGAAGTCAGTGGTTTGCCTGCGGTGACCGTAAAGTGCAAGCCAACTTCAGGGACTAAACCTTGATGATAGAGCTCAATCGCGTGCTGTTTACCCGGTTGATTCATCATGATGGTGGTCGACTTAACCAACCCCGCCTTGAAGCAGTCAACGATGCCGTGGTTCACGCTCTCAGTGAGGCCGAAATCATCGGCGTTGAGTATCAATTTCATCATGACCTATTATTAAAAGATTTGGATTCAATATCTTGAATTAGCTCTGCTGTCATTGAGCTCATTAGCTTGTTATCACCGAGCTTATTAACTGTTATCACCGAGCTTATTAACTGTTATCACTGAGCTCGTTAGCTGTTATCACCGAGCTTATTAGCTGCTAACAAAATGCCACATTAAGCGAGTCGATGAGCGAACGCAGGCATGAAGTCTAAGTTCTCGCGAATGGTTTCTTGCAAAGCCTCGTCGATATGCGAACCACTATCGACGATAGGGTTTAAGATCAGAGCACGTTTTGCTGTTGCAGTGTCCCCCGTCATCGCCGCTTTAACGGTCAAGGTTTCAAACTCTTTCATCTGCTGAATCAAGCGCAGCGTATCGCTATCAAAAGGTTCAACGTTCAGTGGCAGGATTGCACTGCTGGTGATTACCGAACTTACTTCTACCGCACAGTCATCAGGTAATCCTTGAATCGCACCATTGTTGCGAGTGTTAACGTGCATGATAGAACGTTTGTTATTGTGAATACTGCTCATCAGCTCACAGGCCGCTTCAGAGTAGTAAGCACCGCCTCGTTCTTCTAACAATTTAGGCTTGGTATCGAGCATGGGATCTTTGTAGATCTCTAACAACTGTTGTTCAACCTTGGCAACTAAGTCTGCGCGATTGGTGCTGTTTTCAGACGCAGCAAACTCTTTGTCTAAGATGTCTCTGGATTGGTAGTAGTAACGTAGGTAAGCACAAGGAACGATGTTCAGAGAACGAATCAATTCAGCGTCCCACTCAAAAGGAGGAATGTTCTTTGGCATCATTTGATCGTTACCACCAAGGAGTTGTTCGATGAGTTCTGCCAACTTGTCTTCACCTTTATGAAGCACCTTACGAGCCCACACTAGATGGTTTAAGCCAGCGATCTGCATCGTGACATCTTTACGCTCTGCACCGAGCATTTTCGCCGCGCCTAGCTCCATATTGACGGGAACGTTACATAGACCAACGGTTTTAATGGTTGAGTGCTTAATCAGTGCTTCCGTTACCATGCCTGATGGGTTGGTGAAGTTGAGTAACCACGCATTCGGACACAGTTCTTCCATCTCTTTCGCTATATCGAGTGCAATCGGAATGGTTCGGCACGCATTAGAGAAGCCACCCAAGCCATTGGTCTCTTGGCCGATCATGCGATACTTCAGAGCAATCCTTTCGTCACGTAATCTTGCTTCCATTCTTCCTGCGCGAAATTGTGAGCAGACAAAATTAGCGTCTTTCAGGGCTGATTTTCGATCTGTGGTGAGGTGAACATTAATCTCACAGCCTGCTTTGTTTATCATTCGCTTGGTGAGCGCCGCGATTATCTCTGCTTTTTCCATGCCTTGTTCGATATCGACCAACCACAGATCAGAGATAGGTAATTCGTGATGGCGCTTGAGCAGTCCTTCAATGAGCTCTGGGGTGTAGCTTGAGCCACCACCAATCACGGTTACTTTGAGTTTTTGTTTCTGTTGCATGCTGTTCACCATTTTATGTTGTAGATTACTTGGTTTAATTTATATGATGGTTACATACACCGACAAACCAGTTATGACGACTTATGAATTAGTGGGGTTAATGCATGGGGCTATTCGAAAATCGCCAACAAACATTGTCACTGCTGCACACCTTTAGTGTTGCGGCTAAACATTTAAGTTTTACACTTGCCGCCGATGAGCTCTTCTTAACTCAGGGAGGGGTCAGCCATCGGATCAAAAAACTCGAACAACAAATGAAGTTCAACCTGTTTGTGCGCAAGACAAGAAAGCTCGAACTGACGCCAGAAGGTCAGCGCGTGTTATCCATGTTGAACGTCTCGTTTGAGTCTATCTTTTCCGAACTCATGGATATTCAAACGGGTGAGCTAAGCGGGGAGTTATATATCGCGACATCGCCTTATTTCGCTTCCTCGTGGTTGATGCCGCGCTTGCCAGAGTTTAGACGCTTGTATCCGAATCTAAGCATCAAACTGCAAACCAAACAGAGCCAATCAGACTTCCAGTTTGAACCTTATGACGTGGCAATTTTCTATAGCGAAGGCCATTACCCAAACCATTATAGCGAGCGATTATTCAGTGGAGTAAGAACCCCTGTGTGTAGCCCTGAATACGCGAAACGCTTCAAACTAGACCAAGGCATTCAACACTTAGATGACGTTCGTTTCATCCACAGTGGCGATATTACAGCGTGGCAACGTTGGTTGTATGAAGCTCAAAGTGATACCAACTGCGCGCTTCAGTGTGACTATTACAGCGATAACCGCTTGGCGATGGATGCGGCGATATTATCGATGGGGCTGGCATTAGGGCGGTTAGAGTTTATGACACCGCAGATTGAACAAGGCTTGTTGGTCGCGCCTCTTATGAGCATTGAATCGGGCAAAGGGTATGATTTAGTGTGTCCGAAAGGCATGGAGCAACGAACTAAGTTTCAGGTGTTTGCTCAATGGGTTAAGCAACAGTTGTGACCGAATAGCATGCCTAGACAAACACGAATTATAAGTCTAGTTTAGGTGGTTCTTTCAATAAAAGAAGAGGTTAGTTATGTTCAGCCATGTTTTTCTCGGTACCGAAGATATTGAACGCGCGAAGGCTTTTTATGACCCAATCATGAAAGTGCTTGGTTATAGCGAAGGTTCTGTTGACCCTAAAGGGCGCTGTGTTTACGTTAGCCAAACGGGTGTGTTGGGCTTAACGAAGCCGATTGATGGTCAGCCTGCGACTCACGGCAACGGCATGACGGTGGGTTTTCTTGCGTCTTCTCCTGAAGTTGTAGATGAGTGGCATCGGATTGGCGTCGAAAATGGCGGTACCAGCATTGAAAACGGGCCCGGAGCGAGAGGTTCTGACGAGCGTCGCTTGTACATGGCTTATTTGCGAGATCCTGATGGAAACAAGATCTGTGCAACTCACTTTATGCCATAGTTCGCTTTATGTCATAGTTTACGTTATGCCACAGTTCGCCTTATGTCATCGTTCAAAATATGCCACAGTGGCGTATAATTAGAGTGTGTTGATAGTTTGGAGTTAGTTTATCGCTGCTCTGAACTAACCTGTTATTTTAAAAACCTGCTGACTATTGCAAAGGACTTGCTAGATGAAACCGAATGAACTGTTTTATGAAAGCTTTGAGCGCTGCCGGATTGACCAAGAATTTTTGGAGAGCTTTCTGGCGGATTTTTGCGAGCATAATCCAAGGTTTTCAGAACGTTTTGAAAAGATAGGGTTAGAGCAGCAAACCAAGATGCTTAAAGCCTCGATCATTCTTATCTATAATTCTTCTGGTCTGCCGAGCGTACGTAACTCAGTAAAGAAATTGGGTAAAAGGCATAAAGACTTAGGACTGGATATTTCCGAGATTGAGCTCAACGAGTGGTTTAATTCGTTACTCAATACGGTTAAAAAATACGATCCTCACTATGATGAAAGCGTTGAACAAGCTTGGACAGAAACTCTCGAAGCTGGCTTAACTATCATGAAGAAAGAGTGCGTAGTCTGAACCAAAATGTGTACAAAGTAAGCCACGAATCATATGTGGCTTACTTTAGTGTTATCCGTGACTAGATTAGAAGGTAAAGCCGGTTTGAATACCCAATGCTGAATCCTTGGTGTACCAACTACTTGAACCACCGAACTCATACCAATCAAACCCTACGCGAGTCAGTAGCTTAGAGTTGCCAAAGATCGGCTTTGCTGACTTGTATTCTGCGCCGATACCGTAAGTTAAGCCAAAATCACCATGAGACCCTTTGTGGACTTCATTATTATCGCTAGATAGGAAAACCAGTTTGGTATCTGAGTGTGCGTAAAAAGCGCCCGCCTTACCATAAACAGCGAAGTTTTCGCTGAAGCTGTGCTTATACATAGGTGTTAATGAAAGCATTAAAGAATCGAACTCTTGCTTTGTTTGAAGATCCTTTTCATCAGTGCTAATAACAAGCAACGTTGATTCAACATACCACTTGCTTTGCATGGTTTGGCTACCAAATGTGAATTGGCCACCGACATCGCCATCATCCATCCCGAAACCGCCTAGTGCATACATTTCATTTGATGCAAAAGCTGAAGTTGATGCGATGCCGGTAACTGAGGCAATCGTAAGAGCCGCTAAGATTAATTTTTTCATTGTTTCCACTCTGGTTTGTAAATTTCGGGAGAGGATTCTAGCGATATTTTCAAAATAAAAAAACACTGTTCGAATAGGGCGGGAAGGATTAAATGAAGATTAAATACCTCAAGATATAAACCTGTATTTCCATGAACTAAAATTACAATTTTTTAGATAGATTAAATGAACGATGTGCAGGCGTTACTCTATGATTTTATGGGCTTTCCTTGAGGGAGGGCGGTGCATGTTTCACGAAGAAAAACCTCTGGCAATAGAGAGCACCACCAGAGGTATGAATCATTTGAGGCGTACGTTTTAATAGAAATTAAATCCAAATGAGCAATATTGGGTTGGCCTAGGTTCTAACACGTTACGATAATTGGATTAAAAGTGAGCAGCCCAACCAATCAGGAACCCTTGCGATGCGGTATCGTATTCAAAGGTCCCCTTGTTTTCGTAATCAACCCAAGTCGATTTGTAGGCAACATTTAAGTCAGACCAACTGTTTATCTGGTATCGCACGCCAGTTAACAGAGACGAGGTAAAGTCGGTGTCACTGCCAAGCCCTGCATCAATGGTTGCGTGAAATTTCCAATCCTTATTGATCTGCGTTATCCATCTCACACCTATTTGGTAATCAACCCAATCTTCATCGAGTGATCGGTCTGTACTTAGCTTGCCACCTGAACCGTAAAGCTTGGCATCAATGTCGTTATCCCACCAACGAAGCCCAAACAGATAATCAATCGTGCCAAAATCGTATTGGTAGCGCTTAAACCCCTTCACATCTAAAACACCTTGTCGGATATCAAGATTGCCTTTTAATACCTCTAGGTTGCTACCTAACACTGAGTTTGTTTTTCCGCTTAACTTCATGAAGCTGTAGTCAATGTAATAGCCCCACTGATTGTCATAGATACCCTCTAAACGCACCATTGCGGTCATATCAAGATGATCCATGATGAATGCAGGATCAACATCGACATCAGCAGACAAATCACTAATGGTGCTGTCTCCACGGATGTTGAGTGCGAGCGCGTAAATTTCGAAGCTATGTTGCCACTTTTTTGTATCCGCTTGTGCGCTTGCTTCCTGAGCATTTACGGTTGAACTTGCAGCTAATGCTGATGCGAGTAGGTAACGCCATTTAGCCATATTGATATCCTTATCTTCGATGTGAAATAGCACGAATGTGAATGTGTGTTTTAACTATCCATTTTTCACATATGCAACTTGTATATTGCTGATTGTAGACTATGTTTTTTGAAAAGAGCCAAATTAAAAGAGTAAGGATATGAAGCCACAAAGCATTTTTTTGTTCGTTGCTGTTTTGGGTTTAACACCGATTGCGTTGTCGTACGGTTATGCCCCCGTTGTCTCCCTTGATTATCTTTTCGGAATTGATGCTAGCCCTATCAATGTCACTCATATTTTTCGTGCCGTAATGGGGTTGTACCTAGCGTTGGCTCTGTTTTGGATAGCAGGGGCGCTACTAAAGAAATACCGACTGCCAGCACTCTACAGTTTGGTGGTCTTCATGTTGGGTTTGGCTGCTGGCCGAGTCATTAGCTTGTTGATAGATGGCATGCCCCACTGGCTACTTGTCGTTTATCTACTATTGGAGCTTGGATTTGGTTTGGTAGGAATAAAAATGGTTCACAAAGAGCAATCTGAAACAGTATAAGGACATTCTATGAAAAGGATTTTCCACCTTGTTGTTCTGAGTGTGTTGAGCAGCTTTTCGCTATCAGCATGGTCAGCCCAAGAGCAACCGAATATTTTTGTTATCTTCACGGATGATATTGGGATCTCAAACCTGAGTGCTTATCACAATGGTGTGATGAGTAGTGAAACACCAAACATCGATAGTATTGCTGAAAAGGGCATGCTACTGACCGATTATTACGCTCAACCCTCTTGTACGGCGGGTCGTTCTGCATTCTTAACGGGTCAACTCCCTGTTCGAACAGGCATGCACTCAGTTGGGTTACCGGGTGGCCCAGTTGGTTTAAGTGCCGACACGCCAACGCTTCCTGAGATTCTTAAAACCATGGGTTATGTTACGGGTCAGTTTGGTAAAAACCATCTTGGTGATCGAGATGAATTCCTACCGACAATGCACGGTTTTGATGAGTATTGGGGTTGGTTGTATCACTTGAATGCAATGGAATACACAGAAGATCCAGATTGGCCAAAAGATGGATCTTTGGATGCCTTTGCACCTCGTAATGTCATTTACGCAAGATCAGATGGCAAAGGTGGTCAAACGATCGAAGATGATGGTGCATTGTCGATCGAGCGTATGCGTACACTCGATGATGAAGTGAATAAACACGCGATCAACTTCATCGAAAGGGCGGTTGAAGCGGATAAGCCATTCTTTACTTGGTACTGTCCATCACGTGGTCACGTTTGGACACACCTGTCACCTGAATACGAAGCCATGCTTGGCCAAAACGGTTGGGGACTTCAAGAAGTGGTCATGAAAGATCTTGATGACCATGTTGGTGAGATGATGGCGAAAATGGAAGAACTCGGTATTGCCGATAACACCATCATCATTTTCACTGCGGATAATGGTCCTGAGATCATGACGTGGCCAGATGGTGGTATGACACCATTCCATGGCGAAAAAGGCACAACTTGGGAAGGCGGCGTTCGCGCTCCTGCACTTGTGAGCTGGCCGGGTAAAATTCCTGCAGGTACTGTAGGCAATGGCATCTTTGATGGTATGGACTGGTTACCCACTCTGGTTGCTGCGGCTGGTGGTCCAACGGATCTTAAAGAGAAAATGCTGAAAGGTCACGATGGCTTTAAAGCGCACCTTGATGGTTACAACCAAGTGGATATGCTGACAGAGAAAGGCGAGTCTAATCGTAAAGAGATCTACTACTACGAACGAGACAAGCTACAAGCGGTTCGTATTGGCGATTGGAAGGCGCACTTTGTGGTCCAAAATCATGGCTGGAGTGGTCCGAAAGAGGAGCTAAACGCACCGTTACTCTTTAACTTACGTCGTGACCCGTATGAGCGAGCGGCAGAAGAGTCGGGCATGTACTTGAAATGGATGGGGCAGAAAATGTGGGCATTTGGTCCTGCACAAGCTGCTGTCCAACAACATCTAGCAACCTTCCAAGAGTGGCCCCCAGTGACACCAGATTTACCAGCTGAGAAAACAGGTGGTGTAGGTAACTAATACGCACTTGTCTCAAGTAGTTGGGGCAGAAAAGGCTGAGTAGAAATACAAAATCCCGTTGGAGACTCTAATCGTCGCCAACGGGATTTTTTGTATTTTGGTTGTTTAAAAGCCTGTTTTAAGCATGCAAACAAAGGCTGAAGAAAACGCTATTTTACTTTCAACGTAGTGTTACGTTCTACAAATTGAACCGGCACCATTAATTTTACTAAGCTGGTGTCTTGCTCTTGAATCTGGCTAACGACAATCTTCACGGACTCACGTGCAAGGCGTCGGAAATCCTGCTTGAAAGTGGTCAATTGGTAGTTCAGCCACTGAGTTTGTGGGATGTCATCAAACCCAATCACTTGTAGATCTTCTGGGATACGGAGCGCGAACTCTAAACGAGCGACGTCCATCACTGCCATAGCGAGATTGTCCGTCGCACAAAATATGGCTTCAGGATGAGAAGCTTCTTTGAACATGGCTCTGATGATCTCGAGTGAATCAAGGTAATCGTAGTCAGCTTCAATCACGCGAGCCTGTTTGCCAGTTAAGTCTTCAAATTCTGTGCAGAAACCCACTTGGCGCTCGCCATTGGTAAATGTCGGGACGTTACCTGTGAGGTAAGTGGCTGATTTGATACCAAGTTTATGAAAGTGCTGAGCAGCAAATTGACCTGCAGCGTAGTTGTCGCTTACCACATGGCTACTCTTAGTCCCTTCAACAACCCGCGCGAACTGAACGATAGGGATGTCGAACTCTTCACACTCTTCATAAAGTGACTTATTAAAAGTCGCAGAAGCGGCAATCACGCCATCAACTCGGTATTGGAAGATATTAGGGATAGAGTGGTTATCGTTTCCATCAACTTGCCAAGGAATCAATACCGCAGAGTACCCCTGTTTTTGTAGCTCAGTAGAGATAAGCTGCAGTGTTTTCATGTGAATAGGGTAGTCGGCATCTGGGAAAACTAAGCCAATCAATTTGGATTCATTTGTCGTCAGACTGCGGGCAAAGGCATTGGGACGATAATTCAACGATTTTGCTGCATCGAACACTTTCTGCTTGGTCTTTTCAGACACTGAACTGCCCGGTACAAATACGCGAGATACAGTTGATTGAGAAACGCCAGCAAGCTTAGCGACATCTTTAGAGGTGACGGTTGGCTTTGACGCCGTGGAGTGTTTTGGAGAGTTCATAGACCATACTTTTGAACCAAATTGACTGTGCACAGAGTAACATGATTAGGTACGTACTCATAAAGTAATGCCAAGGAATGATATGAAAAATAAGGAATAATGGTTATTTTGAATTCTATGTTGGGTACAACCCATTAACTGTGTCGCTACAAATGTCGCTACAAAAATGTAGCTTTAAATAAATAGTGACAAAAAAGCTCTGCGTAAGAGCAGAGCTTTAGATTTCGAATTTACCCATAAAATGAGCAACATGCCGATACATCGTTAGAAGTAGTAACGGATACCTGCAGCGAATTGGTCATCGTTGTTTTCGTATTTCACACCATTGTATGAATCTTTACCGTTGTCGAATTGGTACTCCGTCCATACTAAGAACTTGTTCTTCTTAAAGTGGTACTCAAGGCCAGGGATAATAAGCTGACGTTCGTAGCCATTTGCGTTGTCGTCTGTGTCCGTTAAGTAGTTAACGTTAAAGGTTGGACGTAGACCATTTTCAAAGTGGTAGTAGGTGAAGAATTCAGCACCACGGTGGTCGTAGAATTCAGATTGGCTGGTGGTCTCCCAGTTTGAACCTTGGCTGTAAGTGAAACCAACAAATAATCCATCATTAGTGTAGTTCACACCTAATAAACCTATGCGTTGTGTGTCGCCATCTTTGATGTTTTGAACTGTGCTATCCACATCATCAAACTCATTCTGATGGTACGCTAAGCCAATCGTTAGGCCATCCATAACGGTGTACAGCGTTGAAGCACCGATACCGTTTTTCAGCGTAACAGTATCTGAATTCGTTTGGTTGAATCTTGTTGATACAGCGACATCTTCACGAGTTGTTTGGTAAGTGAAGCCGTATTTCCAGTTGTCGTTAATGCTGTTGCGGTAAGTTATCGAGTTTTCAGCACGGCCTGTGCCTGATGAAATACCCCAGTCAGATAGGTTGTAGTAACCAGAACCACGTGAACCAAACACACGACCCATATCGGTAAACCAAGCCACATCGTAGAAGGTAGACCACTGCTTAGTACCTGCTGCGATCTTGCCGTATTTCTCGTGCTCTACGCCTGCGTATAGAAGTCGGTCGTAAATGTTATCGCCGTTAGCGCCCGAGTTATAACCCCATTCGGCATGGCCAAAGCCAGTCCAATCGTTGTCTAGTCCCATTTGACCTTTAAGGCCGAAACGAGAACTACCACTGTTCCATTCGCCATTATGATCGCCACCTTTGTCTTGGTAACGAACGTCGAAACGACCGTCTAAAGTAAGGCTATCGCCCGCGTCATTGGTAAAAGTGTGTGCAGCAAAAGCTGAACCTGATGTAAGTGCCGTCAGGATCACTGCAGAAAGTATCGACTTGTTCATTGTTGTTCTCTTTATTCAGGCCGCAGAAAGCCACCGTGCTTTCAAGCCCGTTATATAGGTAATGGTTTGGCAGGGTGTGCCCATCCGTGAGGCACAAGTTGGTTATCTTGGGTGGAGCAAGTTGCCGAGGGCGAGAAGGAGCCCTCGGCAGTCATGCCTGCCTAGCGTAGGTAAGGACTAGGTAGGCAATAGGACATGGTTACAGCGTTGGGTTCATGATAGATGAAGTGCGCTCGAACACGTCCAGACCTTGCTGTTGTAGCCAGTAAGGAAGGTCGATAAGAACCCAGTTCTCAGACAGTTTGTCACCGTCGCGGTAGTAAACGTCAACCACTTGCATGTTTGCACGTACTTCGCCGCCAGTCATACCTAGGAAGCCACCTGTTGGTGTGTTTGATAGGTTTGGCCAACCGAAGAAACAAGAGAAGTTACCTTCAGCGAAACGACAAACGTGACCGTTGAACTTCTTATCTTTCAGGTTGTTACGGAAAGGAAGTTGGTGCTGTTGTTGGTAGCGAGGAATTGTGTAAGACGCGCCGATACCACATGGGCCGTACCAAATCATGTCTTTTGACCAGCTCTTAGCTAGTACTTCTGGTGGACAACCCATTGCGCCGCTGTCGTTAAGAGCAGACAGGTCATCAACCATCTTGTTTACTAGAGCAAGTGTCGCAACGCCTTCTTCTGGAGCCGCGTCTTCGAATAGCAGACCATCGTGATTGCGTGGGCCAGGGTAAACAAAGTGCTTACCTGTTGATGGTGGAAGTGGGTAGCAACCCGCTTGGTCCATCATGCCTAGAAGATCTAGGAACAGGCCTGTCTTTGTGATTTTGCCATCAACCACACAGTTAAATTCTGCGTAGCGAATGTTCATGATCTTGCCAGTAGGGCGCATGCCTAGGTATTCAGCGTCGAACAGACCCATGAAGTGACCCATGCTCATTACCCAAATTTCATCTGGGTTAACTTCGTTGTTACCACCGATGAAGATATCTTGACGACGCTGCATGCGTGTCATTGATTTCATCATTGGAGCCCAGAATACGTCAGCCGCAGCTTGAGCGCCTTCTTGCTCGCGGAATGGGTAAACACCGCGCCATAAGTAATCTTCAGACGTGTGTGCTTTCAAAACTTCAGCAACGTTTTCGTGAGTAGCGTTTTCCATTGCGTCAAAGTAGTCACGAACAATGTGTTTAGCTTCTTGATATTTAGACATAATTAATTCTCGTTTTGTTGTCGAGTCAACATTCGGAACAGGACTCGATTTGGATTTTGTTACCGGCTGACTTATCAGCCGGATTGATGTTTATTTCGTATCTTTAGAGGTCTTCAACTTTTAGAGGTTTTCAACTTCTAGAGTTTTTCAACTAAAGGGGATTAAGCTTTTGCTGTTTCCGCTTTTTTGCTCTTGTCGAAAATGCCGCCTTTCAATGTTTCTGGTAGAGATAGCCACAGTAGACCAGCCAGAATCCATACGATTGGTGAACCCCACATTGCTGTTGCTAGGTCGCTGCGCTCTTGGATGAATACCAACACCATTGGAGCCCACATGCCGATGATACGACCACCGTGGAACAGAGCTGCACCGAAGCTACGTAGGTGAGCTGGGAACAACTCAGAGAAGTAGCCACCCCATACCGCAGAGGCAGACAGACCGAAGTTGTAGATAAGACCTAAGATAGCCAGCATGTTTAGGCTGCCGATCATCACGTCGCTTGGTGCTACGAAGAAGACTGAAGCCATAACACCCGCAAGAATGAAACCAAACGCGTTCACTTTACGGCCGTATTTGTCGGCGATTGCACCCCACACCCAAGCCCCGAATAGAGAACCGAATGCTGAGATAGAGAAAATGATGCCGATAGTTGAACCGTCGAATTGGCGAACTTCTTTCAGGTACGTTGTCACGAAGCCTGAGAAGAATTGGTAGCCATAGAAGTTAAGGCCAGCCAATAGTAGACAAGTGATGGTTAGCTTGCGGTAAGGTGCGCTTAGCATTTCACCCCAAGAACCTTTTTTCGCTGGTTTATTCGATGCTTCAGCCGCGGCTTGATCTTCTTCACCGTAAGCGATCACTTTCTTGTCGCTAGGCAGGATGAAGATCATCAGTGCAGCAGCAACTAGAGGAGGAATACCACCCACCCACATTAGGCTCTGCCAAGGTGCATCGATGCTAGAAATGAACGCCGCGTATGCACCCATTGCCATTAGGGCAACCGAGAACATCGAAGAAGCGAATGCCGTTAACTTACCGCGAACGCTTGGTGTGAATAGGCCGATCATCAGGCTTACTGCTACGGTGAAGTAACCACCTAAAGAAATACCGATGATGAAACGCATTGCTGCCCACATCGCGTAGTCAGTAAACATCATGTTGATGATGGTTGCGCCACCGTTAAGTGCAGTGATGACAATAAGAGTCGATTTCTTACCAAAGTTTGATGCCACCCATGCACAGCTCAGAGCACCAATAAGTGCACCAACCGACTGCCATGTATAGAACTGAGCGGTATCCGCCAAGTTAATACCATCATACGCATCAACGATGTATGGGCGTACGTAGTCAATAATTACAAAGTTATAACAATAGAAAAAGTAGCCAACTAGAATTGCAAGATAAGCAGCTACCCTTTGAATCATAGGAACTTCGCTCATGTGTTTTTTAGTAGTCATGACCGATAAACCTTTATTTTTTATAGGGTGTTTTTAGTTTCGATTATTGTGTGGCGTTTATTGAATATCACCACACCATCTTCATTTCGGGAGAGATAATAGAATTTTTGTGGTTATTAGATCCGTGATCAAAGTCAATTTTAAAATGAGTGCGTACCCATTTTATGCATTTTAGTGATCTTGATCTCATTAGATCGTTGTTTTGGGACTTTTTGGCCATTTAGAGTGTTTAATTATCTATCTTAGTGACAATACTCACACTTATTGTGGGTTTTTGAGGGAAAATATACATTTTTGAGTACTATTGTCGGCGAATGAATTGCGAAATATAATAAACGGAATCTAAAAATGGTTACGTACTCAAGTTTTGTGGTTATTGCTCTTTATGTACTAACTACTCTATTTATCAGTTACTTAGTGAATAAGCGTTATAGCGTTGGTGGCGATTTCTCAACGGGCGGAAAACAATTTGGTTGGTTTACGGCAGGTGTGTCGATTCTTGCCACCTACATCAGCGCAATGACGTTCGTGGGCATGCCGGGCTGGGTTTATAGCTCAGGCATGGAAGCGATGAGCGTCCATTTGAATTATCCAATAGTGATCTTTTTCGCTGTGGTTTTCTTTGTCCCGGTGTTTTACAAACTCGGCCTGACTTCGATTTATGAATACCTAGAGCACCGCTTTGGCGTTGTTGCTCGCACGATCAACTCTATCGTGTTTATTGTGGTTCAGTGTATTTCGGCTGGGGTAATTTTGTATGCAGTTGCACTGATCTTGGTGCAAGTGTTGCCGGTGAGTATCTCCGAGGCGATCATCTACATCAGTTTGTTTACCGCTTTGTATACTTATGCGGGGGGGATCTCAACCGTCATATGGACAGACATGTTGCAGTCGGCGGTATTGATCATCGGCAGTATTGCTATTTTTGCCTTATTGCTAATGAAGATTGATGCAGGTGAGGTGTTGTCTCCTGAACATCTAAACATCATCAATCTCGATTTCGACTTGGGAGTTGATACTACATTGTGGGCGGGTGTGGTTGCCGTGAGCTTCTTACATCTAAGTGTGTATGGTACTAACCAACTGATTATTCAAAGAACGTTGGCAACAAAGAACGTAAAGACAGCACAAAAATCGATGCTGCTTTGTGGTTACGGCGCGTTCTTTATTTATCTGTTTTTCTCGGTAATGGGCGTTCTATTGAGTGTCTTTTATCAAGAGCAAAGCTTTGAAAACAGCAACGAAGTAATTCTCGATTTTGTGTTTAACCATACCAACCCAATCATTGTTGGTTTGGTGATTTCCGCACTCTCAGCAGCAGCGATGTCGACCTTGGATTCGACTTATAACTCAATGGCGACAGTCGCAACGTTCGATTTCTATAAGCGCTTTTTCCGTAAGAAAGCCTCTGATGCACATTACGAATCGGTAGCCCGAAAAATGAGCCTTGTTGCTGCAGCGTCGGTTGTTGTTCCTGCATTACTGGCGGTTTCTAATGAATCAGTGCTTAAAACTATTGCGAGCCTGACCTCCATTTTTGTCGGTATTCGTCTTGGCTCTTTCATCCTGGGTTTGTTCTTCAAACAAGCTAATGAGAAAGGGGTGATTGCAGGCAGTATCGGCAGTGTGGCCGTCGTATTCATCGCTAAATACAGCGGCATAGCTTGGCCTTGGTTTGCCTTGATTGGCACCGTGGTTTTCTTGGTGTTAGGCGTTGTTGTGAGTCGTTTCTGGGGAGAAGTAACCGAGCAACAAAATGAATTTATAGCCAAACAAAAGCATTTGTTTGCAAAGCCTACCGCGAGTCATTACGGCTTGTTGGTGTTCGCTGTTGTGACGATTGCTGCTTGTACTGTTATCCCTGATTGGCTTTATGCCGCTCTTTCTTAATTGACCGATTTTTTACTGGTATATCTATGTTATCGATCTTTGATATCTACAAAATTGGTGTTGGGCCATCGAGCTCTCACACCAACGGCCCAATGATTGCGGGTTTTCATTTCACACAATTAATCGCTGATAGAATCGCAGATGTGACGCGTGTTCAGGTGGATTTATACGGTTCTTTGTCATTGACTGGCATAGGTCACCACACCGACGGAGCAACCATCTTGGGTTTGCTTGGAAATAAGCCAGACACGATTAAGAACACCAGCGCTAATGAAGCGATGCGTCTTGCTATCAACAGTGGTGAAATGCAACTGAGTGGCAGTCACACCATTGGCTTTAATTACCAAACCGACATGTTGTTCCACGAAGACAATCTGCCTCTACATGAAAATGGCATGATGATTACCGCGTTTGACCAAAGTGGAAGCGTAATTGTTGATGAAACTTACTATTCGATTGGCGGCGGTTTTATCGCAACCGCGGATGAACTGCAGAATGGCACTCAAACCCAAGCCGTAGAAGTCCCTTTCCCATTCAAAAATGCCGATGAAATGCTGAGAAAAGCAGAAGACAGCGGCATGAGCTTGGGTGGCATGATTCTGAAAAATGAATCGGCTTTCCAAGGCGAGGATGTTATCTCAGAAAAGGCCGATCAAATCTGGCGAGTGATGACTCGTTGTATGGAGCGTGGCTTTGAAACCGAAGGCATTCTTGATGGTGGTTTGAACGTGACTCGTCGTGCGCCAAACTTGTTGAAGAAGCTTGAAGCGAATGCGGCCGTTGAAAACGATCCAATGGAAATCATGGATTGGATTAACTTGTTCGCCTTTGCGGTGAGTGAAGAAAATGCGGCTGGTGGCCAAGTGGTGACATCACCCACTAATGGTGCCGCGGGCGTTATTCCAGCCGTATTGATGTATTACCATCGCTTCATTAAAGAATTGGATACTAAGCAGTTAAAAGACTTCTTAGCTGTATCGGGCGCGATTGGTATTTTGTACAAAACCAACGCTTCTATTTCTGGTGCGGAAGTAGGGTGCCAAGGTGAAGTGGGCGTATCGTCTTCTATGGCGGCAGCGGGTTTAACGGCACTACGCGGCGGCAGTAACGAGCAGATTTGTATTGCAGCAGAGATTGCGATGGAACACTCATTGGGTATGACATGTGACCCGATTGGTGGCTTGGTACAAGTGCCATGTATTGAACGAAATGCGATGGGCTCGATGAAAGCGATTAATGCTTCGCGAATGGCACTCAAACATAACAGCAAAAGCCTGATTTCATTGGACAAAGTGATCGCCACTATGTATCAGACAGGTAAAGACATGAATAAGAAGTATCGTGAAACGTCTCTAGGTGGTTTGGCGCTGATTCATTTAGCTCACCCTTGTGAATAACAAGCGTAAATAAACGATATCTGTTTCAAAATAACAAAGCCCAGCCCCTAAGTTTTAGAAATCTAGGGAGCTGGGCTTTTATTTTGCTTAAAGAAAAGGGCTGTCAGGAGAAGTGAACTAGTCCCTAAGAGGCAACTTATAGCTGTTTTTCAACTCTTTAACCGAGATATTCGACTGAATCGCACTCACGCCTTTGACTCGTCTGATCGAGCTAATACGCTCAAAGTACTCTTCTAAATCTTTCGCTAGCACTTGAATCATATAGTCGGCACCACCTGCAATGCAGTGACACATAGGAATCCAATCGGTTACTTCGACAAACTCTTCGAACGGTTCCGTGTTTTCAACCTCGTGGTTGCCCAGTGTCACTAGCGTAAAGCCTGCAACATGAAAGCCTAATTTCTTGCGATTCAGCTTAGCGGCGTAACCATCGATATAGCCCGTCTCTTCCATGCGTTTCCAACGGCGCCAGCATGGGGTTTCGCTGAGGTTAACCTTTTCCGCGAGCTTGCTGTTGCTCATGCGTCCGTCTTGTTGGATATGTTCTAAGATGGCGATATCTGTGTCATCTAACACTTCTTTGGTGGATTCTTTCTGTTTCATGGTGTTTTTAGAAAAGTCTTGCTCAAGTTTGGATTAATATTAGCCTATATAGCAATTTAATTCCTAGTCGAATCTGTAAACTCTCTCCGTATAAATACTTTACTTATTAGGAGTGAGAGGAAATGAGCTCTCAATTAATGCTGGCGTTCTTGCTATTTTCAACATCAATTGCAATTACCCCTGGGGCAGGCAATATCGCATTACTTGGGATTTCAAGTCGTTATGGGTTTGCTGCGACTTTACCTTTTATCTCTGGAAACGCTGTTGGCATCATCATCGTACTGGCCGGTTCCAGTGTCGGTTTGGTGAGCCTATTTACCCTTTATCCAGAGCTATACAACATTTTGAAATACGCTGGTGCGGCTTATTTGCTGTTCATGGCGTGGTCGATTGCTAACATGCAAATCGAAGAAAGCACCACAGATAAACGTTCAGGTTTTATGTCAGGTGTGTTGGTGCAGGTGTTAAATCCTAAAGGTTGGATAGCGTCATTAACCGTGTTTTCGCAATTCATTACTCCGAATGCAGATTACTTGATTCAAGTAGTGACCATTATCGCGGGTATGGTGATTACCGGTGTGCCGTGCATGTTGGTGTGGGCGTATTGCGGCACCATGCTGAAAAAATTACTGCAATCACCAAAACAGATGATGTTTGTGAACCGTTGCTTGGGTGGAAGCTTAGCGATGGTGGTTGCCTTTATGCTTTATCAACCAGCATAAAGCGTCTCCACAAATAAAAAAAACCACTCCTAAATCCATAGGAGTGGTGTCTAAAAGTCGACTAAGTCGTTAACAGTAAAGAATTAAGTTAACAAATATTTAAGGAACTTGAGTTAAAAGCATTTATGCCTAGAAGCTTTTAAGTTTTAAGTTTTAAGTTTTAGGTTTAAAGGTTAAGCCGTTTCAGCCTCTTTAACTGGAGCTGAGTTACGGATTAGGTGGTCAAATGCGCCTAAACTTGCTTTCGCACCTTCACCCATCGCAATGATGATCTGTTTGTAAGGTACGGTTGTTACATCACCCGCCGCAAACACACCTTTCATCGATGTTGCGCCATGAGCGTTAATTTCAATTTCACCGCGTGGTGACAGCTCAACTTTCGAACCCTTCAACCATTCGCTGTTTGGCATTAGGCCGATTTGAACAAAGATACCCGCGAGTTCGATCTGTTTAAGTTCATCCGTATTGCGGTCTTTGTATTCCAGACCGGTTACACGGTTTCCATCACCAATCACTTGTGTGGTTTGTGCCATCTTGATGATTTCGATGTTTGGTGTTGCGTTTGCTTTGTCGATAAGCACTTGGTCGGCACGCAATGTGTCTGCAAATTCAAGTACGGTTACGTGTTCAACGATACCCGCTAAATCAATTGCCGCTTCAATGCCTGAGTTACCACCACCAATAACCGCTGTTTTCTTACCTTTGAATAAAGGGCCGTCACAGTGTGGGCAGTAAGCGACGCCTTTGTTGCGGTAGTCTTGCTCACCCGGAACGTTCATTTCACGCCAGCGAGCACCAGTACTTGTGATAACCGTGCGAGATCGTAATGTTGCGCCGCTCTCTAGCTCAACGTGGATGTAACCGTCTTCTGTGTCTTCGGCTGCGATGATGTTCGCAGCGCGCTGCTCAGTCATTATCTCAACACCGTACTCTTTTACGTGCTCTTCAAGGCTAGCGACTAGCTTAGGACCTGTCGTCGCTTTCACGGAGATAAAGTTCTCAATCGCCATCGTATCCATCACTTGGCCACCGAATCGGTCTGCAACCACACCGGTACGAATGCCTTTACGTGCTGCGTAGATAGCCGCTGAAGATCCCGCAGGGCCACCACCGACAACCAATACATCAAACGGTGCTTGTTCGTTTAGGTTGGCCGCTTTCTTTTCTGCTGCGCCTGAATCGACTTTGTTGAGGATTTCTGCCAGAGACATACGACCTTGACCAAATAGCTCACCATTAACGAACACGCTTGGTACTGCCATGATGTCGCGAGACTTCACTTCGTCTTGGAATGCTGCGCCATCAATCATCGTTGTCTTAACCAGAGGGTTAATCGCCGACATCATGTTGAAGGCTTGAACCACCTCTGGACAGTTTTGGCACGATAGAGAGATGAAAATTTCTACATTAAGCTCTTGATCGAGTTCTTTAATTTGCTCGATTACGTCCGCTTCAAGCTTGATAGGGTGACCACCACTATGAAGCAGTGCTAGAACCAGTGACGTAAATTCGTGACCCATTGGCAAACCGGCAAAACCGATCGCGGTGCCTTTCTCTTGGTTTACTACCTGCATGATAGGGCGGCGAGTGCTTGCGCTATCATCTCGAACTACTTCAATTTTGTCGGTGAGAGAGGCGATATCATTCGCCAGATCTTGAAGTTTGTTCGCGGTGTCGCTGTCATCTAGGCTAAGGACTAACTGAACATTGGTTTTTAGGTTTTCTAGGTATGCTTTTAGCTGCTGCTTCATTGCTTGATCTAACATAATCGTGCCTGCTCTTAAATTCTGTGTCTTGGTATTGACCAATACCTTCTTGCTGAAAAAGGAAAATAAAAAGGGGGCGCAAGTCGGCAAATATTGTGGTGTTGATGTTTTGAAAGGGTGGCGCGCAACTGCCCTTTAGGAGGGGGCCGAAGCGCGCCTGTAGAACTGTTTAACTGTTCTGTTTTACTTGCTATTTCTTAGCTGTTCTTGTTTGAACTAGGCTTAGATTAAATCTTGCCTACTAGGTCTAGAGATGGCGCTAGAGTCTCTTCGCCTTCTTTCCATTTAGCTGGGCAAACTTCACCTGGGTGAGCGGCTACGTATTGCGCTGCTTTAACCTTGCGTAGTAGGTCTTCAGCGTCACGGCCGATACCTTCAGCAGTGATTTCCATTGCTTGGATAACGCCTTCAGGGTCGATTAGGAACGTTGCACGGTCTGCAAGGCCCTGACCTTCACGCATAACGTTGAAGTTATTTGTGATGTTGCCTGTTTGGTCGCCTACCATGAAGTATTCGATAGTGCCGATTTTGTCAGAAGTATCGTGCCATGCTTTGTGAGAGAAGTGCGTATCAGTTGATACTGAGTAAACTTCTACGCCGCGAGATTGAAGCTCTGCGTATTTGTCTTGTAGGTCAACTAGCTCAGTTGGACATACAAACGTGAAGTCTGCTGGGTAGAAGAAGAATACAGCCCACTTGCCTTTAACGTCTTGCTCAGTGATTTCTACGAATTCGCCGTTTTTGAATGCTGTTGCGTTGAATGGTTTGATTTCTGTGTTGATCATGATTCGACTCTCTTTCTAATTTGTAGTGTTTAACGCTATCCCGCGTCGATGGAGATATATTGCATTCGCACCGAAAATTAGTGAAATCGGACATTTCTATAGATTCAATAGGCAAATCCTATCTTCGAAAGGAAAGGACTATCGGTAAAAGCTATCAACAAAAACGATTAACAAAAGCCATCAAACATCAGCACCCCCAATTTGAGTAGCTATGCTTTTTAGGTTGTTCTCTATTTAGGTAAGCAGTATTTGGTTCAGTATCTATGTAGGTAAGGGGAAGTACGGTTTCTTTACGCGAGTTGAGTTGAGTTGTTATACCAATCTGTAAATAACAAAAAATTATCATTAATATAATTTATGATAATTTCAGTTAATCGTCACATCTCCATATACTCTCTCCATCGAAACGAAACATCGAAGCCAGTCTTCGAAACGCACAGAATTAAAAACGAATTTGGAGCAAGTTATGAAAATGAATCACGTAGGCATCATGGTTGGCGATATGGACAAAGCCGTTGAGTTTTATACGAAAGCTCTGGGTCTAAGAATCGTAATGAACAACACTAAGGTTGTGGAAGAGCGTGAATCAGCAATCGGCCGTATGTGTATCGCAGTATTTGGCGAAGGCTTCAAAGGCTTCAACATTGCACACCTAGTAACATCTGATGGCATCGGTGTTGAGTTGTTCGAAATGAAAGATCGCCAAGAGCGTCACGAAGTAGACTTCTCTCGTCTAGGCATCTTCCACTTCTGTCTACAGCTTCCAAAAGAGCAGTTTCATTCAGCGATTAAGCGCGTTGAAGAGTTTGGCGGTAAGGTTCGTATGGACATCATGCGTTACCACCCAGAAGACGAACTAAAACAAGCGCAAATGGTTTACCTAGAAGACCCGTTTGGCAACCTATTCGAATTTTACTCGCACACATACGAAGACACCTACGCGACTGATTACGAGTAATAGCGTTACTGCCTTCCATAGGTAGAAAAACCGAAACACCCCCTAAAGAGGATTGGTAGCGATACCAATCCTTTTTTTGTGTCTGTAGGGCTAAATTTGGGAACATCGGATAAACTATCGGTTGCACTAAAACAAGCCGACATTGTTGCTCTATAGTGCAACGTTGGACTGATTGAAAACTTAACTGATTGATAAATATGATGTTAAACCATTGGCATATATGTTGCTCTATTGCCTTTATGTAAATTGTATACAATAAAAAATACATAAAGGAAGTCACATGGAACAGAACAGTGAATTGATCTACGGATTAGACGATCGACCATCAGTCAAAGCAGCCAGTTACGCGGCGCTGCAGCATGTATTAGCCAGCTTTGTTGGAATTATCACACCCACGCTCATTATTGGCGGTGTTTTAGGGTTGGGTGAACACATCCCTTATTTGATCAGCATGGCACTGATGGTGTCTGGGGTTGGCACTTTTATACAAGCTAGAAAAATAGGGCCAGTTGGCGCAGGGATGATCTGTGTCCAAGGGACCAGCTTTGCGTTCTTAGGTTCTGTGTTAGGTGCGGGTTTTCTTGTTAAAGCAAATGGAGGTGGGCCGGATGAAATGCTCGCCACCATTTTTGGTGTCTGCTTCTTTGGTGCATTTGTCGAAATAGTCCTATCGCGCTTTATCGAAAAACTCAAAGTAGTGATCACGCCCGTTGTGACCGGAATCGTTATCACGACGATTGGTGTCTCTTTGATTAAAGTTGGCGTCACTGATATCGCTGGTGGTGTTGGCGCAGAAGGTTTTGGTTCTGGAAGCAACCTGATGTTGGGTGCGATTGTGCTCGGAACCATAGTGGCACTTAACCTAAGCAACAACACCATGGTAAGGCTGTCGTCGATTTTAGTCGGATTGGTTGTAGGGTGGGGTGTTGCTATTCTGATGGGCAAAGCGCCGATGGTTTCTTTTGCATCTCAACCGCTATTGAGTATCCCTGTCCCATTTAAATATGGCTTTGCTTTTGATTGGCAAGCCTTTCTCCCTATTGCTTTTATCTACTTGATTACCGTTATTGAAACAACCGGTGACCTGACTGCCAACAGCATGTTCTCAGGACAGCCAGTTAAGGGGCCAAAATACATCAATCGACTCAAGGCGGGCGTGCTAGGTGACGGCGTAAACTCGCTTATTGCAGCAGTATTCAACACTTTTCCAAACACGACTTTCAGCCAGAACAATGGTGTGATCCATTTTACTGGGATTGCGAGTCGCTACATTGGCTACTTCATTGCGGCGATTCTTTTTCTATTAGGCATATTTCCCATCTTAGGCGCGGTATTGATGACGATTCCAAAACCTGTGTTGGGTGGGGCGACATTAGTCATGTTCGGTACGGTTGCTGCGGCGGGCATCAAGATTATCGCTAGTGAGAAGCTGGATCGTCGCAGAATCATGACGATTGCCATCTCATTAGGTTTAGGACTGGGGGTAATGCTGGTACCGGATTTATTGAAAGAAGCCCCCAAGCTAGTGCAAAGCATATTTGGCTCACCAGTCACGATGTCGGGTGTTGCTGCTCTTTTGATTACCGGGTTGATGTCTTTGGTTCCAGAAAACAAAACCAAGCCTGTGGCAAGTTCGGTACAAACCAGTAAAGCGTAACTTATACAGCCGAGAAGAAGCGTAGGTGACTGATTACGGACAATTGCGCTTAAGGCAGAAAAGTCGAAACACCTCTTAAAGAGGATTGGTATAGATACCAATCTTCTTTTTTGGGTTGGTTATGATAGACATGGTTCGACTTATACATCGTCATCAGCTAAATACCTTCTGCTGACGTACGAGATACAAAAACTAAAGAGCAGTTCCGAAATGCTCAGTGAGGAAATCCAAAAACACTCGAACCTTGCTCGGAACTAGCTGGCGGTTTTGATAGATTGCGTATGTGCTGGTTTCATAGTTACATGGGCTAAACGTAAACTCAGGAAGCAATTGTACCAATTTACCTATTTTAAGTTCTTCTTCAATAGCCCATTGTGGGAGCAGGGCAATACCACCACCGTTCGATATCAATTGCTTTTGCCCGTTTACTGAATCGACTTCCATGTAATAAGGTATGTCGATTTTTTGCGGCTTACTATCCAATACAAACCAATCGTGCCAACCCTTATAGCCATAAACCAAGCAGTCGTGTTTTGCCAAACCTTCAACGTGTTGAGGAGCCTTGTTTCTTCTTAAATAGCCGGGGCTGGCGCAAAGCACAAAGTTGTTTTGGACGAGCTTCTTAGCGATCAAATTCGAATCAGGCAATCGACCGCTGCGGATAGCGATATCGACATTTTCCTCGATTAAATCGACCACTCTTTCTGTGATTTCAATTTCAACGTTTACCTCAGGAAAGGCAGCCCGAAAGATAGGAATAAGTGGCAAGATTTTGCTCTCTCCAAACGCAACGGTGGTGCTTATCTTGAGGCTTCCTCTTGGTGAGTGATGCAATGCGTTGACGACTCGTTTCGCTTCATCAAACTCGCCCGTAATTCGCTTGGAATATTGATAGAACAATTGACCTGCTTCAGTGACCCCTATGTTGCGTGTCGAGCGCTCTAACAGTCGCACATTGAGTTCTTCTTCCAACGCCGAGAGCTGTCGTGAGATAGAAGAGGGCTGAATATCAAAAATCCGACTGGCTTTGGAGATACTTCCTTGTTCAACCACGCAGTTGAAATAGGCAAGACGATTGAAAAGGCTCATGTGTATTCCTCGTTAAATGACGGTTTCAGTTCTTTCAAAATGCAGCCTTCTAAACAAGATGGTTGGCGCCGCAGTATGGTGACATTGATGCTTTAACTGTCACTAAATGTTAGCTTAATTGCTTTTAAAGCAAAACTGAATTGCTTCTCGGCAGATTCAAACCTTAGGTTGTTGTCTTTATGATTCTCCACATCATTACCAACAACGAGCAATAATCATGAATGCAATTAAAACAGCCACTATCGCAGCCTGCTTTTCGGTAACAGCCCAACATTTGATAGAGAAGCTCATTACGAGCGGAACCCGTGTCGTCGCTTTTGGGCGTATCGGAGATGAAGCAAGAGCAAAAAGCTTAGAAGATAAGTATTCAGGTCATCTGACCGTGTTACTTGGAGACCTTACGGATGAAGTGCAAAGCCAAGCGCTTGCTGCTAAGGCTTCAAAAATCTTAGGTCATATCGATGCTCACTTTCATTGCTCTGGCATTTATATCTGGAGTCATTGGACTGATGTGGAAGTGAGTAAAATGTCTGACTTATGGAACGCGAACTTTATGACGGCGTTTGTCTTCGGAAGAGAAATTTTTAAATTAATGAAGTCGCAAGGGAAAGGTTCAATGATGTTCGTTTCCGCTCGTGATACAGCACGTAACATACACGCAGGATTCGGACCTTACATGGCATCTAAAATAGCATTGAATGCTTTGGTCGAAAGCTTAGCTGCAGAGGCGGCTTCATCTAATGTTCAAGTGAATGCGGTGTTGCCGACCATTGTTGATACTGAAGTAAATCGACAAGCACTTCCTGAGGCTGACCACTCTACTTGGGTAGATCCTGTAGATTTGGCAGATTTGATGATGGAGTTGACCCAACCGAATAAAACTTATCTAAGTGGTTCTCTAATAACCGTTAACAACAAGATGCATTAATCATAGGTTAGTAAGTTTGGATAGCATTGCCCTATCTGCAACAAACTAACAACCGAATCACCCCTAAAGAGGATTGGTCGAGATACCAATCCCTTTTTTGTTTGGATTTTTTGGAACAGTAGCTTATCTATATGCGGGTGATTGAGAAATGTACAAATTTAAGACGTTGTTAAAGTTGACGTTTTGACGATAAAACCTTTCATGAATATGACGGAAGAAAGTGTCGTTCATGAAAACATTCCGTCATCATACCGAATGGTAGCCTTGGCTGAGCAGTCACTATACTCAGCATTATATTGCTAACCAACAACAACGAAAATAGAGAAACATGCAGAGATTAGCGCATACAAATTACATGAAAAAATTACATATTATCTTTACCGCTCTTATCCTTATGATATTAGCCGGATGCACCTCAACGTCGGCTGTCGGCAGTTCTAAAACAAAGGAATATGCCAAGTCACATGCTCTTGTTGGTAAAGCTTCTTGGTATGGCGATAAATTCCATGGAAGGCTCACAGCAAGTGGTGAGACGTATAATATGAATGCGAATACTGCGGCTCATAAAACCTTGCCATTCGGGACTATCGTGAGAGTGACCAATACAGACAATAACAAGTATGTTGATGTGAAAATTAATGATCGAGGCCCTTATGTAAAAGGCAGAGTGATCGACCTGTCGCACAAGGCATTTGCAAAAATCGGCAACGTTAAACAAGGCACCGTGCCTGTTAAAATCGAGATTGTTGATGATAGTAATACCTTTCGATATAAACACTAGAATCCCCTCCTAACCTCCCCTTGGTGTACATCTACGATCCCTTACCAGTAGTGGGAAAGGGGAGGAACAGAATCTGGAACTCGATGAATGAATAGCATATTTAGCATTGAGAAGGTAGTTCACTTGAGTGAACCTGAAAGGGTTGGCAAAGATGCCAACCCTTTTTTGTTTTGGAACCACTCTTAACTTTGTTTCAAGTAGTAATAAATAGATGATTAATATCAGATAATTGCACTAGATAAAGTTACATTCATTTTTATCGCGATGTGATCAATACATCATATGGTTGCATTGAAAATCTATATATTGCTTTATGAGTAAGTGTCAGCCTACTTTGAAAACAATAATAATATTAACCGTTAGGTATAGATCGAAATGAAAATGAAAAAGCTTGTGCTTTGCGGGCTTGCTGCTGGCTTAGTTGGTTGCGGTGGGAGTAGTGGTAGCAGCAGTGACAACAGTGGAGGGGATTCCAATATTTCCACAGTTTCAGGGAAGGTTATTGATGGTTATATAATTGGGGCGATGGTTTATCTCGACTTAAATTTTAATAACGAGCTAGACGCCAATGAACCTAATGTTGTCACTAAAGAACAGGGCGATTTTAGTTTAGATATACCATTAACTTATCGTGAGTGCGCGCAATACGTTCCAATTGTGGTAGATGTTCCAGAAGGTGCTATCGATACTGATTTTCCTGATACGCCAATTGAAGACGCTTACACGATGGTGATACCTCCTCAATATGCGTTGAGTACAGATGAACAGCTATACAACTTAACACCATTAACCTCTGTGGTTTGGAATGAAGTAGAAAAAGAGCTACGCGAAAGCACTTCTCAGGAGCTTTCTTGTGAGTCTTTGTTAGAAGAACAAGAGCTGAGAGACGACATTGCTGAACGCTTAACGGAGCAAGAACTTCACGTTGCACGTCGCTACAACATCACAGTAGATGAATTGTATGGTGATTATATTGAGTCTGGTAATGATGAAGTACATCAAATCGCTCAAGATATTGTTCCCGGATTACAAAAGTCATATGCAGATACACGTGAACTAATCAATCAATACCCAGAAGCAGACTTTGCTTGGGTCGAATACTTCATGGGCAAATGGGATAGTTCTAATAACAACTATAAGGATGTCTGGTATCGCTACCAATTCGTGCAAATGTCTAATGGTAACCTAGAGTCAGAAACTCATGAGATGTCAGGTGATCTTAATAATAAAGTTCAGCTACATGATAAGAATACTATGGAAACAACGGTTCGAGACGGTGTAAATATTGAGAAAACGGTATCGATGGAAATTGCGGGTAATGCCTATGGTTGTTCTGTAAGTGAGTGGCTTGAAACGATCTCTGAGGATTCGTCAGGTGTTCGTAACACTGTCTATGGTCAAGCTGGAGACTGGAGTGATTGTAGCAGCCTTATTTTAAGTAATACTTTCACGGTTCAGGCTTTAGTCACTAAAGATTATGATGGTTCTGACCTTATTAGTTATTCAGAGCATAGTTATGACGATGGTAACGATAGTGGGTTCAGTCACTTGATTGGTGTGACCGACACCATTACAGCATCTGACTTAACTTCAGTTCGTAATGTGATTGATACCGACTTCTATAGTGAGGAAGGGCACGGTGCAGATTTCTGGTCTCGTGTAATGAATGAGTTTGGTGAAAATCCAACTCAAGTAATGACAAGCCATAATAGTGATGGGGGCTGGGAACGTCTCACAAATTATAAAGATGGCACCCATAAAACGGAATGTGGTACGTCTGAAACTGATTTGTCAGAGGCTAACTGTTCAAGTTAAACCTACTCTGCCGTTTGAGACGCAATAACATAAAAATCTATCAAGGCTGCTTTTGCAGCCTTTTTTAATCCTTTCTATCATCAGTTTTTAATAAGATTATCTAATTCTAACAATTGGAGTTGATGGTTTTATATCCAGAAAAATTAATGGTTGAAATATTGCTTCATTAAGTATCATTGAAATAATGAAAAGCTAACCTAATCTAAGTTGAGTTATGGTGTGATTAACAGTGAAAGCCTAGAGAAAATTACATTTCCTTACCAACTGAAGTAAATCTGAAATATTAGTGACACGGTTCTGAAATTTTTGATGGCTAGCTTATGGGGTTCTAAAACGAATCCAAATAAGGAAATACCCGTGAAGCTAACACCTGTCGCTTGCGAATCCCCTCATAATCAGGCATAAAAACAATGAGGTAGACGCGCATCGCCGTCTTTGATCTAATGAATATCGCTGAACACACATTTCGAACAAGTGGGTTAACAATGCGCGACATTCAGATTCTACAACAAACCATACAAAACCAATGCCCCTCCATTCACAAAAAACGCGTTAGTTCTCTGATACTTGCTACAAAAAGTGTACTTGACGGCTCAGACTTAACGCTGACTAAACTAGGTCGCAAACTGGAAACTAATACCACGGTAAAACATGCGATTAAACGCGTTGATAGACTGCTTGGAAATCGCCAACTACATCGTGAAAAAGACCTAATTTATAAATGGCATGCCTACTTAATAACGGGCGTCAACTCATGCCCTGTGATCCTTGTGGATTGGTCTGATGTTCGTGAACAACTTCGTTATATGACGTTAAGAGCATCCGTTGCACTTGATGGTCGAGCCATCACTATCTTTGAACAAGTTTTTGAGTATGGCCAATATAATTCACCGAAAAGTCACCAAACATTCCTCGATAAATTGCAGAGTATTTTACCCAGTAAAACCAGTCCAATCATCGTTTCTGATGCGGGTTTTCGAAATACTTGGTTCCGACAAGTTCAAGAGAAAGGCTGGTTTTGGTTAGGTCGTGTCCGAGGTGAAGTATCAATCAAACAACCTCATAAACCTTGGGTCTCAAATAAAACCTTTTATCCAACCGCTGTCCATAAACCCAAATATCTTGGCCACTGCTTACTAGCAAAGAGATCACCGATATCTTGTGAAGCCTATGTTTATAAGGGATTAGAAAAAGGCCGAAAAGCCCAGCGCCATAGTAGAACCAGCCAAAAACACTCCGCTACACATCTCTACCAGCGCAGTGCGAAGGAGCCGTGGCTACTCGCGACGAATGTCCCTAGACATATCTTAAATGAAGTACAAATTACCAATCTGTACGCCAAGCGTATGCAGATAGAACAGGCATTCCGCGATCTAAAGAGTAGCGCCTATGGGATCGCACTTCGTCACAACAGAACTCGCTGTACTAAGCGATTAGATATCCTGCTTCTTATTGCGTTGCTCGCTGAAATCTTGATGTGGTGGAATGGCCTAATTGCAGTACAGGCCAAATGGCATTTTGACTTCCAAGCCAACAGCATTAAACACCGCCGAGTTCTATCTATACCTCGTCTAGGGAGAGAGGTACGAAATCATCGGCGATATCAAATTAATGAATCCCAATATCAATGGGGAATGTTCGAATATCAAAGGCTCACACACAACGCAGGACTAGGGAAATTATGAGGGGATCCGTCAGCACCTGTCGTTGCCGCCGTAATCATGTCTTTCAGTTCAGCAAGTTTTGCTTTTAGCTTGCAACAATCTGCCAATGAAAACAGTGAAGATCTCGTATGGACAGGGCACCTAAGCCCAGACAGCGACACGGTAATGTCTGCGATGCTCGCGGCTCATATCTATGGCGGTACAGCGACAGTACCAGAGCCTATCAATCCAGAATCCACCTTCATCTTGAACTACTGTAATGCTGAATCACCACGCGTAGAGACAGATTACTCTTCATATCGAGTGGGGCTGGTGGACTTCAACCAAGTCACTCAGCTAGCGCCAACCATTGACCAAGCATCCATTGTGGCAGTGGTCGATCATCACGCCATTGGTGGCTCTCCAATTAACACACCACAAATCGTCGAGATGGATATTCGAGGCTGGGGATCGGCAGCGACAATTTTGGCTGATAACGCTGAAAAGCTGGATGTGACACTACCTAAGCACCTTGCTTGTGTAGGCTTAGGCGCAATTCTCTCTGATACCGTGGTATTCCAATCATCAACCACTACTGAGCATGATCGTGAGTACGCAGAGAAGCTGGCGAAGGTTGCAGGTATTTCAGATATTGAAGATTTCGGCCAACAGATGCTGATTGCTAAGTCGGATCTCAGTCACCTTTCTTCTGAAACCATTTTGACGCTGGATTACAAAAACTTTAAATACGGTGGCAAACAGGTGGGTATCGGTGTGGCTGAAACGCTAACGGCTCAACAACTGATTGACCGTAAAGACGATCTTTTAGCAGCAATGAAGACTTACAAAGAAGAGAACGGCTTAGATCATCTTTTCTTCTCTATCACAGACACTAAGAACAAAGAAGCTAATTTATTGTGGGTGGATGAAAGCGACTATCAAGTCATCAAATCGGCTTTCAATGCTGAACCAACAAGCGACATGCTGACGTTAGAAGGCGTCACTTCACGCAAGCGTCAGATTGGCCCTGCGGTACAAAAAGCAATTGAGAGCTTGTAGAGAGTAAGAGCCGTTACTTTATAAATAAGTAGTGAAGGGATTGGTAGAGATACCAATCCCTTTTTGTTTTTGGGTGTGCTGAATTAGATTTGGATAAAATTGAGTTACGTTTTTTCTCATTTGACAAAGTTTATGGATAACCCGGATCTAACATAGCCCTTTATGATACGAATCCCAAAGGACATTCACGACCAACCACGTGAAGAGTTAGACTTAGAGCAGCCTTAAACAAGTAACCAATCCTAATCGCGGCCTTCCATTATCGGTAAGTTAGTATTCATAGATCGAACTAATAATACAGTGTTTTATTGTTTATAGTAAATCCCAGACAGAATGACTAACAGGACAATGAAATGACCTCAATCAAAACCATTGGTTTAACAGCTATCGCACTTACACTTATGACAATTACTGGCTGTACCAGTTTAAAGGTAAAGGCTGCGAACGTATTCGTGTCTGACCCAATTATCACACACGCAGACCACGACCAACTTACCGAAGCCAGTTCGAAAATCGATGGTATCCGTTATACATCAATGACGACGACGATCATCACGACCAAAGCAGCAAAGCGCACAAATGGAGTTGCTCGCGTAGACATCGAGGCTGATGGAATCGAAGAGGTGCAATCAAAATGGCATGGTGAAGAACATGTTTGTCAGATGTACCACGATCGTATGAACAATCCAGAAACTGAGGGCCTGTCAGACATCGTCGGCAATGGATTGGCGCTGAACTACCAGATCGCTATTCGTGGTGTTGATGGTCAGTCCTATACTTGTTCTGGGCATGTAGATCCCCAATAACAAAAAATAACACTGCGCTTTACTGGGTCAATTTCAAATTTGGAAACGAATTTTTTTATCGCTGTTTGGTGAGCAATGTGCCTGTTTTTCACATTAGCTAGTTGTATTACTCGTGCCATACCTAATGAAACGTTTGGGACACTTTCGAGAAAGGAAGTGCCAAAGGTAAAAATTCATCCTACGAAGCTTCTGGACATAAATGAGTTTCGAAGAACCAAGTATTAGCAAATCACGAATTAGCATAAGTATGGAAAGTCACTAAGCTCACTGTTCAGTATTGTTTTTACACAAATCTGACATTGATGAATGCCATAAGCTATCGATATAAACATCAATATATTGTGTTATTATATCCGTATTTATACTTATTAGGACTTTCTATGTTGATTCACGAATTTTCGAATAAGGACGTTACTGCTGAGCATGTAATTTTAGCTCAAGCAATACTAGCAGGGACTGCTCAAGGTGATAAAAGTAAAGCACAGCGCTTTATGATTTTTGTAAATGAGATTCCAGATGCGCCGACTGTGCAAAACCTGATTCCACGCTTTAGTCAATTTATGAAGCGCTTTAAAGCCAGCTGACATTCAGAATACGTTACACAGGGATGTGTAATTAAGATCACCAATTCCCCCCTAACCACTACCTACTTTTAAACTCTATCTGACCCTATGCTCGCTCTATGACGATCTTTTAGCAGCAATGAAGACTTACAAAGAAGAGAACGGGCTAGACCATCTGTTCTTCTCCATCACCGACACTAAGAACAAAGAAGCAAACTTACGGTGGGTAGATGAAAGCGACTATCAAGTTATCAGACCAGCTTTCAACGCTGAACCAACAAGCGACATGCTGTCACTTCGCGCAAGCGTCAGATTGGCTCTGCGGTACAAAAAGCAATTGAGAGTTTGTAGAGAGTAAGAGCCGTTACTTTATAAATAAGTAGCGAAGGGATTGGTAGAGATACCAATCCCTTTTTGTTTTTTTACTAACCACGATAATGATTGATAAAGAGAATAAGTTGGCGGATCAAGACGGTTATCGATGATTGTTCGGTTATTTGATACTAAACTGGTGACATAGTTAACAAATTAGTATTGACTGATATACCTACAATAAATGCGGAGTTATTATCCATCGATTACTCTATGTATTTCAGCAGGCTATTTCATGAAATTAAATCAGGTTCTAACCCATACAAATCAAGTTGAACGCTCAAAATTCGTTAACTGTATAGACAAGTTATGTCAAGACATCAAAGATGACCCTGATTTAGCAAAACAACTTGATAAAATTGATGGGCAGCTTAAAGCTGCGTCAGGCAATGAAATAACGCAACTGTTTAGCCTAATCCAAACCTTTTTCAAAAAGCACCTCAAAGAACAAATTGCGGTTGGTGGGCCTCAAGTCGCTTTGCTCATTAATATACTCGTAAGAGATGGTAATTGTATTGCAACCATTCCTTGGATTGAGAGTCTTTACGCAAGAGAATACAAAGAAATTAATGATTTAAGCTTAAGTCTTATCAAAGAAATTGAAGATAATGATTCAATCGATTTTGAGCGCTTGAATCGTTTAGATATCTATCGTGAATGCATGAAGACAGCGTTTGATAATGATCTAAAATCTAACCGCACTGCAAAAATATCTGAAGATGAAAGAAGCATCTTAAATGTATTAGCTGAAAGGTTAGCGCTTTCAAGAGAAGAAATTCATGCTATTGAACATTCAGTGGATCCAATTCCAGAACTAGGGATTGAAAACTCGCTTGAGTACCTACGTGAAAATGGAATCATCCTTATCAATAGACGCCGCGCTGAGGTTATGGTTGCCGATGAGGTGATCGAATCTTTACATGATGTTCTAGGAAAGGAATTACACGATAAGTATGTACTTCGTATTTTAAGGTCTTTCTCTGACGCTGATCTATCCAACATACTTAAGAACCATGGGTATAAAATTCGAGGGGTTGAGCGACAGGATAAAATAACAACTATTGTACATTCAGGTTTATCCATCAGAAGTATTTTGATGACAGATTTGCATAGTGAAGATGCAACCCAGAACCAACGTAAAGAGCGCATCAAGCAACTTATTGAAGATATGGATTTGGATATTTCAAGAATTGGTACAAGGCTTCAAGACCGTATCGATGTGATGATTGAATACTTAAGAGCATCAGAAGACGAAGAGTTTAATTTACTTAGTGTAAGTGGTTATAAAGAGTTGTTAGAGGCTTTGTCTCGGACTGATCTTAGTGTTGAAGATAGAATCCGTGCTGACTTTGAGATTGAGAATAAGGAAACCTTGGACCCTGAACGCTTAAAAGCTCTCAGTATTACACCATTAGATATTCTTTATCTTTACAGTAACGATGAAATAAAAACTATTCGAAATGATATGAACTTGCCGAGACGCGGCAATCCAAGAAGTCAGATCATTGAGAGCTTTGCTAGCGCAAATGATCGCTTAATTGAAAATTATCATCTCTTAGCTTGTCGTGACCTTCAAGGACTACAATCTGCAGGGATTGATATCAAAGAAGCAGATATCGGTGTTAAATTTGAAGAAGCAACTCGTTCAATCTTAGAGCAGCTAGGAATGAACGTAGATGAAGATTTGAGAAAAGATATCAATACAGCAAAAGACAAAGCTGACATCATTATCTCGTTGGAAAATGATGATGTTATTATTGGTGAAGCAAAGTCATTTAAGAACGGGCAATTCTCGAAATATTCTTCGACTTCTCGTCAAGTTAAGGCATACGTTAAGCGTTGTGAAGCCAACGGGCACAGAGTTGCTCAAGTATTGATTGTTGCTCCAAAGTTCTCCGAAGATTTTATCGATGCAGCTGACATGGATACAGATATCAATATTTCTTTGTTAGAAGCCGAGGGCTTGCAGAAAATATTGGCAGCATTTAAACAACGTAGAAACCCTAATTTCTCTCCTAAGCTATTAACAAAGGGAGGGTTACTTAAAGCAGATTTGATTTCTAAATCTATTTAGGTAATTTCTTTGAGGTAGTAATCAAAATCGAGCTAGGGTCTTCTTAGCTCGATAAGTCCTTAAACGTATAAGCGTTATTCGATTCCAACCACTCTTTTACGGCTCGGTTAAAAGTGACCAACTTCTGCGGTGTTACTCTTCTTTGAGCATAGATAAGGCTTAGCTTTTGGGCTTTTATCGACCATTCTGGGAACACGTGAATAAGCTCACCTTGTTTGAGCAGCTCTTCAACTTGATAGAACGGCAAGCTGGCGACGCCTATCCCTTGCATCGCCAACTCTAAAATTGAACTGTAAGTATTCGAGCTAACACTTCCGGTTACTTCAACATGGTAGGTTTGCTCGCCATTGATCAACTCCAGCTGATTCCAACGTTCATTTTGACTGTTAAGAATGAAGCTGCATTTATGGATGTCTTTGGTGGTGGCGAGTGGGTAAGTTGATGCGTAATCCGCACTGCAAACGAGAACATTGCGGATATGCCCAAGATCGTTGGCAATCACATCATTAGGCAGTTCATCGTAAGCTCGGAAAGCAATGTCAAAGTCGCCAGACTCTATCTTCTTTTTCATCGGCCCAAAGTCGAGAATCAAATCCACTTTTGGATACTCTTGCTTGAAAGTAGGGATGATATGACGACAAAGCGCACGCCCAAACTCTATCGGGGCGGTAATTTTCAAATCGCCTGCCACTTCCTGAGTCATGTCTAAGACACGCATTTCCGCTTCGGTTGCTAATAGTTGAATTTGCTTCGCTTTCGCATACAACTCTTCACCCACTTCCGTGAGGCTGATAGAACGAGTCGTTCTGTGAAACAGCTTAGAATTCAATGTTTCTTCGAGTCGTTGTACATGCCGAGACACCAAACCTTTTGACACATCCAATACTTCAGCGGCCTTGGTGAAGCTTTGCTCTTCGGCGACAGTCAAGAAGGTCTGCATATAAATCAAATTCATCATTAACACCATTTAGTAAACAGTGAAGTCATTTTGTACTGTTTTTCTCACTCCTTCAAGAAACTAAGATTCAAAACGTAAACAGAAAGGAGAAGAACAATGAACAAATTACTACTTATTACCGCTGCAATGGCTGCTTCTATGAATGTTTCAGCTGCCTCTGTTGTAGAAAGCAACCCAACATTGGTTGGAGACTCATTTGGCTTTGTTGAAGGCCCAACATGGGATGTGAAACATCAACGTTTCTTGTTTAGCGATATTCCAAATAACACAACCTATTCTTACGATCTTAACGGCAAGTTGAGCGTTTTTGATGACAATTCTGGCTATGCTAATGGCCTCGATATTGATGCCAAAGGCAACCTTTGGGCGGCCCGCCATGATAGAAAGCTGTCGTACCGTGAGGGCAACGGAGAGAAAGTAATTGTCGCTGCAACGTATAACGGCAAGCTGCTTAATAGCCCTAACGATTTAACCGTTAACAGCGATGGCAGCGTGTGGTTTACCGATCCTCCGTTTGGTATCCAAGGTTACGGCCCAGCAAAGGCAGAACCAGAGCAACCGGTTAATGGCGTTTATCGTTATTTAGATGGTGATCTAAAGTTGATCACTGGAGAGTTCAAGTTACCAAACGGCATCGCTTTTTCTTCTGATGAATCTTCGTTATACGTTGCCGACACATCTGATGGCTGGGTATACCGATTTGATGTTGATGGACAGTCACTCAGCAATAAGACTCAGTTTGCCCAGGTGAAGGCGGAGTCTGGCTCTGAACCTATGGTTGATGGCGTCGCTGTTGATGTCGATGACAACCTATTTGTTGCAGCGCACGGTGGCGTGGGTGTGTTCGATAAAGACGGTAAGCAAATAGACTTCATTGCTATCGATGCGGGCCATATCAGCAACCTAGAAATTGGCGGGAAACAGCAAGACTTACTGATGGTAACGGCATACAACAAAGTGTTGGTGTTCAAGCTTAAGTAACGCATTACACAAACGAAAACAAAAAGGGACGGGTAGAAATACCGGTCCCTTTTCTAATTTGAATATGTCGAAAGTGGATTAGCTCGATGCGCAGTAATGATGCTGCCGACGATTAAGGCTTAGGCTGATTGGCTTCTACATCAAGCGCCGTTTGATTTGACCTACTGAAATACTTCTTCCATTTTATTGGCATCAAATCAGCTTTCAAAACTGAACTAACAAGTGACGACTTACCAATTGGCTTGATAAACACGCATTAGGTTTTCACCTAAGAAGCCTTTGATATCTTCTTCAGACCAATCGTATTTGTCTTCTAATACTCGAGCAACACCCCAAATATCACCGCCACCTGCATTTTGAGTTGGAGCGCCAAAACCTTTCTCCGGCGGGTATTTGTCTACAACACCAATGAAGGCTTTTAAGAAGTCACCGTACATGTGCGAATAGTCAGAACCATAACAAGTATGTTCGCGTCCTACTAACTCACCCACATACTGAACATGTTCCGCAATGTCACTCATGGTGGCTGTACCTTCTGCATTTAAGAACAGTCCAACGCCATTAGTACAAGCCACACCATCACTGGCAGCAATGGCTCTAATCGCGTCATCCGAAAGGTTACGACCGGTGTCATATAAGCCTTTGGCATTTGAATGTGAGGCAATAACAGGTTTTGTTGAAATTTTTGCAGCGTCGATACATGCTTGATCCGATGAATGAGAGCAATCGATAACGACGCCTTGTTCGTTTGCATACTTAACAAACTTAGATCCTAAATCAGAAACACCAAGATTTTTATCACTTTGACCGCCACCAGCGAGTGCGTTGTCATTATTGTAAGTAAAGTTCATGACCATAATTCCATTATCACGTGACCATTCGACTTTACTCATGTCATCGATAATATAATCGGCGCCTTGTGTGTTATAGATAATGGACATTTTGCCATCCTGTTTGGCTTTGCGGATTGCCTCTACACTGTCAGCCTTAACCAAACCTAATTTTTTTGACTCTGCGTCTGTTTTATCTAGTGTCGTTTGGAAGGATTCATCATTAACACCTTCAAATGCCCACACGGTTGTAGACATAACATCGATTTGATTGTCTCTGTTTTTCGCTACTGCTTGTGCATATTTTTCCTCTTTAATGCCTTGAATACCTACGCCAGATGGCATCAAAGAATTAATCACAATCGCATCTTTATATTTTGCTTTTATCGCGACATCTTGCTTGCGTTCTTCATCAGTTCTTCCTGCGTCAAAAAATGCGGCAATATATGCAGCACGTTTGTCTATCTCAGCTTGAGATTTACCGCGAGGGCTCCACAGTTTCGACTTCACATCAACGTCAGAGACAAAACCTGCATCCGTATTCCATCCACCTTCAACATGCTCGTGAGAATGACCAATATCATGAGCTAACGCTGATGATGAAAGAAGTGCAGTAATTAAAATGACTAAGTTTTTATGCTTCATTTTGCCCCCTAGGGTGTGATTTCACAATTCGATGATGATTCTGTCATTGTGAAAGTTTATATGCTTACTTCGTTGTGAATAAGAATATGCTGTCTTACACTAAAAAATATACCATTTTGGGACAGCAAGATTAGATTGAAAACTATGAGCAACAATAAACAATATCTATCTTTAGTGGAGTATTCACAATTTAGTACCTTTCTCGAAGCGTTAGAAATGACACATTGGGATATTTACGCCATGTTAGATAAAGCACTGTTTCCAAAAAGCTTTAATTTACATGAAGGCGATGGAGTGATACTTACAGAGAGGGTCTACTCTGTCTTTAACTTACTAGAAGATCAGTTGACTGAGGCAAAACTGGTTCAGTTTCTCAGCGTTGTAGCGCAAAAAAATGCGGAAAAAATCCTGCAAGCCTTGCCACTTGACGATATTTCCAACGTTGAGGGGGTTGTAACCTGTTTCATCAATGAGACTTTCCGCAGTGCACCCGATAGCCAATTTTCATTGTTAGATACATTGGGAAACAAATGGTTAGTGCGTCATACGCTCCCTCACAATGAAAACTTATCAATCATTGAATGTTACCTCTTGAAGTTGTTTCAGGAACTTATAAGCGCAACGACGCAAGTAGTTTGGCAACCCAAACGAATATTTCTGCAATCTCCCCATAATCAAGAGAAGACACATAAACGTTGTAAGACACTTTTTAATAACAATGGATTGCAACTAATAAGTGAACGTGGCGTGACTGGCATTGAATTACCAGAGGATACTCTAAAAACCAATATCAACTTCTATCACCCTCGATACGCATTCACACAAACAGAAGCTGATCTAGGTAAGAATATGCGAACTATTTCGGCGGCATTACGTTACGTTTTACCTCATTACTTATCAGGAGGAAGGCCAAGTTTGGATTTTTCGGCTGAGATTTGTGGGTTGCATAGTCGGACATTAAAGAGACGTCTACGTAAAGAAGGGGTTACTTATACGGCGTTATTGGATGAGCTTATAATAAGCTTAGCCAAAGATGCATTATTACATTCAGACCAGAACATTACCGACATAAGCATTAGTCTTGGATACGACCACCCAAACCATTTCAGTCGTATGTTTAAACGCTTAACAGGGTTAAGCCCTAGGCACTATCGCAATTCGCATTGATACATATACTCGTCTTGAAACTTACAAACTCTATTTTTTATTTTGATAGAAATGGTCTGAAAGAAAATTTATAAAGGAGCGAATACTCTGAGGTTGATGGTCGACATCTTTATAAATCATATACATAGGTAATTTGGCATGTTGATATTGTTCCAATACTAATTTTAGCGTATTTAATTTCAGTTCTTCTTCTATCATCCATCTAGGCATTGCCGTTACACCCAGGCCAAGCTTTGCCATCTTCACCAACATCTCAGGGTTATCACTCTTAATGCATTCATGTACTTTGATTTTTAGCTCTTCTTTTCCATCATCGAATCGCCACACATTTGATGGTTTCACCAAAGAATAGGTGAGGCATTTGTGCTGGTTCAAATCACTTGCTTTAACAATCGATGGGTGGTTGGTCAAATAGTCAGGGGACGCAAAGTAGACAAGCTCATTGTCCATTAACCACTTGGCTTTTAACCCTGAATCTTTGAGGTAACTAGCTCGTATTGCTATATCAATATCGTCTTCAACTAAATTAATCAACTTGTCTGATACGGATACATCAACGGTTAAATTCGGGTTCAAGTTCATAAATTCATTGAGCGGTGACGAAAGTAATTTCACACTAAATGCACTGGGAACAGAAAGCTTTAATGTACCAGAGACTAGTGTTTGCTCTTTCCTGAGTTGAGATTCAAATGTACTTAGCTCTTCCGTCAACCTTGTTGCTAATTTCAAATATTGTCTGCCACTGTTTGTAAGACTGATCGCGCGAGCATGACGATGAAACAAAGTAATACCAATATCACCCTCTAACCAAGCGATCTTCTTGCTAACAGCACTTTGAGTAATATTGAGTTCATTTGCAGCCGCCGTAAATGTGCCGTGAAAAGCAACACGGGTGAAAATAGTTAGGCATTGAATTTTGTCCACAGTCATTCCTAATGGGAATCATAACAAGTCAAATTCCAGTCTACTACTTATCTATTTGGAATGCTTAAATGAGTTCTACTAAATTGATGCGGAGATAAAAATATGATGATTGTTCAAGGGTTGCTGATTGTATTCTTTCTATTTGCAAGTTCCATTAAAATACTGGGATGGGTAAAAGCCATATTCGAACCGCAGCTAGCATTCTTTCATAAGTATGGCCTCAATCGAGCTGCAATGTTTGCTGTTGGGTTAGTTGAAATGACCGGCGCCTTAGGAATGCTAGTGGGTATGATCACAGAGGATTTGTTAGTAAGTGCTCTTGGTGCGAGTTTAATTACACTCACTTCAATCGGCGCAATGTTCTTTCATTTCAAATTTGACACATGGAAAGACGCTATTCCTTCGATGGTAACATTGCTGCTTTCCCTATTGTTGCTTTCACCGTTACTCATATAATTGTTCACTGTTAGCATGAGGAAAAGTAAGCTAAATGACTCGTTGGTGAAACGGCAAGGAAATGAATGCCTTTCGTGACATGTGCAGTTGCCCATTCAGCGCCAAAGAAGGTCCTCCCCCTCGGTCGTCAATCTAGAGGGGGGTGATGGACTCAACTTGAGGGAGAGGGTGTTTCAAAATCGACGAGTACACGTCAGCCTATTAGCTATTGAAAGCATTGTGATTGAGTCTGATATTAATGGCACGCTCTGAAGCGCTCCAATTGAAAGATTTAGCGTTCTAAAAAATCACAGCGTATAAGTGTTGTTCTATTCCAACCACTCTTTCACCGCTCGGTTAAAAGTGACCAACTTCTGCGGTGTTACTCTTCTTTGAGCATAGATGCAGTTGATCCAAATACGCAGTAATGATGCTGCCGACGATTAAGGCTTAGGCTGATTGGCTTCTACATCAAGCGCCGTTTGATTTGACCTGCTGAAGTACTTTTTCCATTTTATTGGCATCATAGGAATGACGATCAGGCTGATGCCGACAAGGGTCAACATGTCTGGAATCTCATCAAACCACATCACGCCAAATAGGGGCACAAACACCAACCCCGAATATTCTGTGAGAGCAATTTGGTTTGCTGGCGCTTTTTTATAAGCGACCACCACAAGGGCATGGTACCCCAGAACGAATAGGTTGATTGCCATAATCCACCCAACATGACGCCATTCAATCGCCGCCCATGCAGGCAGAGCAAGAGCCAACGCCAGCGGTAGAGTCATCACACTGGTCCAAAATAGTGTCGAGATAATGTGTTGTTCTGCGTGAAGACGTTTAATCAAAATATTGCCGACACCCATCGCGAGCGCACTGCCTAAGCCCGCAATAGCGGCCCAGTGAAATTGCTCTGGACGCAACACGATTAACACACCCACGAAGCCAATCAGTGTCGCGACCACTTTTGATGATGTCGGCTTCTCTTTCAGTAAAACAATAGAAAGCGGGAGCATAAGAATGGGCCCAACATAGAACATCGCATTTGCAGTCGCCAAGGTGAGGTGTGTGATGGCAATCATTGCGCAGCCGCTTCCCATTAGGATGAACTGAGCCCGCAAAAAATTGATGCGACAACCACCTTGCATGCGCGTCTCTTTGGGTAGCTTTAGCCAAAAAGGGAGCAGCAACATCACGCTCAATAGCTGGCGGATAAACACATATTGGAACGTGGGCACTTCACCGTTCAGCACTTTTAGTGAGACGTCTGAAAAGGAGGCGAGCAGGTTGGCGAATACTAAGAGCAAAATCGCGTGGTTGGTGGCTTTGGTCATACAGAAACGGCGCTACATATTTGTCATACAATTATGGGCGCACATAATACATGAGAATCGAAAATATGTAAGAACAAAAAACCAAGTAAGAACAATGTCGTTCGATGCTTAGTGATATGGGGTGCGAGATCTGCTATTACGACCTGAGTTCAGTAGGAGAGTGCCCAGTCCAATTTTTGAATGCTCGACTGAATGCGCTCGAGTCTGAAAAGCCAAGTTCGTGAGCCACATAGGTAATGTTGCCGTCGTTTTGATTCAGTAACGTCATGCTCAGCTCAAGTCGGTATTTATCGAACAAACGACGAAAGCTCACACCTTGTTGTTTAAGCTTACGATTCAGGGTTCGAGGGCTGATGTGAAGATTATTCGCTACGCTATCTAGGTTGGTGTCTTTCACCGCGAGCACCTTGAACGTTTCATTCACTTTGTAGATTAGGTTGGTTTTTAACGTTTTTTCCACCTGTTGATCGGCGATTCGTACTAACTCTGCATGAAAGTCAGCTTGGAATTGGCGAGGTTTCGCCTGGACAAGATCGTTAGGAAATAGAAGGTAGCGGGCGGGGAAGCCCTCTTTCATTTCAACATTAAAGACACGCTCATAGATGCTCAAGAACTCATCACCGATGGTGTTCTTGTGGATGTGAATGGCGAGCTTTTGATTCGGCGCATTAAGGTATCTGCGAACGAGCTTGATCATAATACTGAAATAGAGCCCCAAGCTGATGTGTGTCATCAGTGTGGTTTCGTCAATGTACTCGGGTGTGACGCCCCAAAGCTCGACTTCACCATTTTCTGTTTCACGGCTGAATATTTTCAGTAGCGGATGTATATGAATGGAATATCGACTCAGTAGTTGGCAAAAGCTGGCGAGATCTGGCGCGGTGAGCATGGCCATTACCGGCGCGCCCATTTCAAGCTCATCGAAGTAGCGAGCGGACTCATCAAATAGGTCGATCAGTTCATGATCAAAGCGTTGGTAGATGTTGGTGATGGCGGTTTGAAGCTGATAAGCCGAGATCGATTCGGCGGAGCAAAGTTGTTTATAGACCTCTGCTCCCGACCAGATATCGCTGCTGTCTCCAATTCTAGCCTGAATAGCAGAATCTAAAGTTTTAAACCAAAATATGGGCAATTGAGTACTAAAACTTTCCACCATAACTCCCTGTTATTGCTGGCGATTGAAGAGTGTTCTTCTCGGTAATATGTCCAAATTAAAGGATTTGTTTACGGGTTACAAGTAATGAAAACCTCAGTTCAATCTTAGAATTTGTAATCAACACCGACTGAAACCACATATTGCGATGATTGGTAATACTCAATGTTTGAATTCGTTGTCTTCGCGCCGAGTAGTGACACCAAAGACCAGTTTTTTGCATCAAAGATATTGGCGTATTCATAAGCAACGAAGGCGCCAAAGTCTTTGTCTTCACGTGTCTTATTAAAGATTGGGTTCTCTTTATCATAGCTGCGTTTTGCTGCATTGAGTGTTAAAGCAAGACCATGATTTCCGTATCTTTTCGCTAGGTTGATTTCCGCGCCAAGGCTCAAGAACGATAGTGCATCACCCTCAGAATCTGAAGAGAAAACATTCATTGAAGGTGTGAGAATGCCTGACCCATCTTTCAAGAAGTACTGATAACCAGACTTGAGATAAAAGTACTTTCGTTCTCGAATCATCAATGCGCGTTCTTCTTCGGTTAATCCAAGCCCCTTTAGGCCGGTGTTTTCTTTTTTAACGTCTGACTCACCAGAAGCGACATCGAGATTAAAGTTCGAGCCCATTATTCTTGAAAGCTGCATTCGAACCACAGTGCCAGTGAGGTCGGTTTCTTTCCTATTTGAGTCAACAGCATAAGGGTCATCCCATACTTCGCCTGATATCAGAGTCGGCAAGATAGAAAAATCGACCACCATTCCGCTTTCCACTTGCTGCCTATATCCAACTTCAAATGCCAACGTACCTGTGATGATGTCGTCTCTTGAGGTACCTAAGAAAAACTGTTTGTGATTCAAAGCGCCAAAGGTGTATTGCACCGAACCCAAAACAGCGACCATTCCCTCGGCTTCCGTGTTACCCGACGACATTAAATCGGCTTGAGATTGATGGTTGCTTTGACCAACATCGAGGTTACTTGAGTTTGCGGTGAAGCCAGTTAGGAAGGTCATGTTGCCACTGAAGCCTTCGCTTGGTGCTAGAGCTGCGAATGAGTGTGGCGCAAGCGTCAGGCTTGCCAAGAATAGGAAAATAATATGTTTCATCAAAAGACTCGTACTTAAATGGTTTTCTAAATTGAACTGTTTTGAAAGTGAATTGCTTTTTAAAGCGCAATCGGGGCTTTTTTGTTTGCCCAAGGCTTGGCGTGTTCTAGTTGATAGGCCAATTCAAATAGCAGGCGGTCGTTGCCTCTTGCTGCGGAAAAGTGGCTACCAACTGGAAGGTTCTGCTTGTTCCAATACAAGGGAACCGACATCGCCGGATTGCCTGCCACGTTTTCGATTGGCGTGTAGGACATTAATTTCTCTGAACGCGCCCATATTTCTTTGCCGGAGTGCGCTTTCTGGTCGAAATATGCGATATCCAAAGGAACATGGTTTGCACAAGGGGTGAGCCATATATCGATGTTTTTAAAGAACTCTCGATTGTGATTGATCGCGAAGTTTCGACATCGTTCTTGAGAGTCGATATACAAGCTAGGAGTGGCTTTTAAGCGTGCTTGCATCGTGCGAGCTAAATAGACGACGTTATCGCTCACTTTGTCTGGCATCGACTCTAGCGGCATACCTAAGCGGTCGAATTGCTCAGCAAAGCTTGCCATCTTGTTGCCAAATACGCCCATATAGTTACGCATGAACACATCGCCATCTTGGATTGGTTGTTCAACTTCGATAACGATATGCCCAAGGCTTTCGAGCAAAGAGACCGTAGAACGAATGGCTGCAAGCGTATCTTCATCAGGAAGCCTACCGTGGATATCTTTAAGGGTGACGCCAATCTTTATCTGACGGTTAAGAGATGCATTAACCATTCCTATTGGGGTTCGAGGAAAAGGCGTCTCAAAATCATTCTTTGTATGTTGCTCTGTGACTGAAACAGCCAAAGCTGCGTCACGAACGGTTCTCGACATAAACGATTGATGGGTAAAACCTTCGTTTGTTGAACCGTCAGTTAGCCCTGAGATCAAAGATTCTCGACTTGGCTTAAAACCAAAGATTCCAGTCGCCGAAGCGGGCATACGAGAAGAACCGCCACCATCAGTAGAGTGCACTAAGGGTACATAGCCAGCTGCAATCGCTGCTGCGCCACCGCCAGTCGATGAGTGAACACCTCGGCTTAGATCCCATGGGTTGCGTGTAGCGCCGTAAAGGGAGTTCTGTGTGCAGCCTAGTGTCATCATCTCGGGGATGTTCGTCATGCCAATGGTGTTCAGCCCTGCATTTTGAGTCGCTCGAATAAACCAAGAGGTCGCGTTGGGTTTTCTGCCTTGGTTTAGCTTCGAACCCAGGGTGCATTCAAGCCCAACAACATCAACGCAGTCTTTCACCAAGAAAGGCACGCCAGCAAAAGGTGAGTTCGGGTTAAACGAGTTTGCACGCTCTAGCGCTAAGTCAAAGCACTCAGAAACAACTGCATTAACTTGATCGTTGGTCTGGCGAATTTTGTAGATGGCTTCTTGTACGAATTCTTTTGGCGAGGCTTTTTTGTCTCTTATCAGGTTCGCCATCTCGGTCGCGTCCAGTGGCGAGTCAGCGGTTTGGTGATCTGAAGGCACCTTGGTTGGCGAAGTTGGCGTTGCATTCGCTAAGGTAGGCAGAGAGATAGCCGCAGCGGAAACTGCACCTTTCCCCATAACTTTGAAAAAATCTCTGCGTTTTAATTCATTGATAGTCATCGTTTCTATCCCAAGTTAGAAAGTCACTATCCTTGTCTCGAAACCTAGCTCGCTAGGCTTAGCGTCACTCCGTGTGCTGATTTATGGGACTAGAATAAAGATTGGCGTGTTGGCTTGCAGTGCAAATACCGCCAATGTTCATACCATTCACGCCAACTGGTTTGTCGGGTTATGTATAGGGAGGGGTTATTGCTCTGCTGCTAGCCAAAAGCTCGACAGGTCTTCAAACAGATCATCATTATCTAAAATACTGAGATGGTTTTCGTTGTAACCACGAATTTGGTCGGCGTTCAATTGAGCGGGGCGTGATAACTGGCTTGATAAATTGATGACGCCATCGTTACTGTTGGTATTAAATAGATCGCCCGAGTTATAGCCAAAGGCTAAAAAGTGGGGAATGTGAATCTTACTGTTATCAATAAATAAGTCAGCGATAAATTGGCCGTCTGGGTTTAAATCAACCCAAGCAGGCATTACCACGGGAGAGTATTCCACCCCTTGTTTAGCTGACTCGACACCACCAAACGGCGAAGAGATGGTGGTTACGCTGCTAATAAAATCACATAACTGCCCAATGCGACACTGACGAATACTGTTAGTCACGATCAAGCCGCCCATACTGTGGGCAACAACATGCAACTGTTGGATCTTATATTCAGTCACAACTGTATGGAATAGGTTATTTAAGCCTTTCGAATTCAAAGAAAGAGATAGACCTGAAGGGTAGTTAAACACCCATATTTGGTATTTAGATTGGTCCACTTTTTCAATGAGAGGGGCGAAATCTAAAGCCGTTGAATTGATTCCATGTACGAATAGGATTGGGATTTTATTTGGGTCATATTCAGATAGAAAATAGAGCCCAGCATTATCTTCAAGTAAGAATGTTAGTGGCTGCCACATACCGAGTTTTGCATTCCCTTTTTCAAAAGGAGGATCTGATAAATCCACCACTGTGCCTATATCGACGAGGTCTAACTCTATTTTTAATAGTGAGGACAATGAACGATCAACAAACGCTCTTGGGGCATCACTCTCATTAACGGCGAGTGATACTTCGATTGTCGATTTGTCTTTGTGACCGCGCAGGTTAACCACGCTGAATGCTTCATCAGCTTGTAGGGTTAGGTCTTGATTCTTATCTTCAAAGACGAGGAGGTAATGGATGTTATTTGAGAGTTGTAAGTGAATACTGTCGCTGTCTATGATGCCATCGTAGCCATCCACTTCGCTTTTATTGATGTCTTTGATTTGTTCAATCACCACGGCAGAGCCGGAGGCAGGTTGACTCAAGGTCACCATGTATTGATTGGTTATGGAGTCTATAGCTTCTATCTCATTAGACAGGTTTCTAAAGTTACTGCACCCTGATAGCACTGTACTGAGTAACAGCACTGTACTGAGTAAGCGTGCAGTCAGTAATCGTCTCATTCCAATCTCATCCCCATATCAACAAGCTTCGTCATTCAATCAACAAATTTTATACATAAACAAACAGCATGAATTTAATACTAGCAAGAAAACAGAGAGTTAGGTCATATGTTGTTCTTGATCATGTCCTGTTTTGATTCGAGTTTATTTATTCCATGCAGCTCGACAGCGCTATGGCTGATACCGATGTGCTATAGAGATTGTCTTTTCGATACTGATTGTTGGTATACGATTTTTACGATTCTCAATCGCTTTGATTCATGAAAATTATCGGCCATACGAAAAAAATTGAACTTTATTATTTTAGTTAAGTCGTATTGCTACGTTTACCATCACAAGACATCTGCAGTTTAGATATGATCTCAAGTCGAAACACACATCAGCTAACTCGTCGCGCACTATTATTAGTGGGTTGGGTTATCTGTTTCTGTCTCGCCAGTAATATGAGTTTTATCCAAGGCTGCAAAGTAAATTATGACAACAGTGATTCTGCTATTTCTACTGCCGTGCAGGCAAACAATATTAGCGATGGTGGCGTTTTTACTGATGGGGCATCTCAATCCCAAGACGGTCAATCCGTCCAAAAATGTGAGTTATCAGAACATCTGATAAATTTTGATCACCACCAAGTCAATGATCAAGCAATATTCACGTACTTCATACTCGTTGTCGTCGTATTGTGGCTGCTAAGTACCGTCCCGTATTTCCCTCCCTTCACTGAGCCAATCCTTCACAAAGGTAGGCGCATCCATCTTAAGGTCTGTGTCTTTAAAGAATGAGAATAAGAGCGTTTAACTAACACTCATATTATTCATTTTTTAAGGAAAAATTAGACATGCCTAAAAGCAAAATGTCATTGCGCTTTGTTGTGCTTTGGCTATTCGTTGCGTTGTGTTCAACATTCACTGTGAACGCAAGTGCGAGCGAATCGATGACTCCTGTTACAACGGGTTGGATGCAAGACAAGTTACATCCGTATGTAGAAACGCGCTTTGTCATGACAGGACAAATTAATAAAGAAGATAAAACCGCGGCGGGTTATCTGGAAGTGAACCTTTCTGATGAATGGAAAACTTACTGGAGAAGTCCTGGCGAAGGAGGCATTGCGCCCAAAATTAAATGGGCCGACTCTAAGAACGTTTCGCAACTGCAATGGTTTTGGAAGTTTCCTCAACGCTTCAACTTGCTCGGCATAGATACGCTAGGCTACAAGCACAACATCATCTTTCCGATGAATCTTCATATTGATGATATGAACAAACCTGTTGAGCTCCATGCAGTGCTGACGATGTCTTCATGCACCACCATATGTATTCTCACGGATTTTGACATCAACTTGGTGTTTAACCCAAGTGAGATGACCGTGAATAACGACGCGATGCTTGTCTACGCAAAAGCAATGAGCGAAGTGCCGAAAGACTCACCGCTTGTAGAGGGCACATCTACTATTTGGGATGCTCACAAGTCGCAACTTCAAGTTATTGCTACACATCAAATTGGTTGGACTGCACCCGATATAATCGTGGATGGTGATTCAGATGAAATGCAAGATGCTGAATTTGGTATTCCTCACATTGAAATTGAAGGTAACCAAGCCATTGCGACTTATGACGTAAGCAGCTGGATGGGCACACCCGATCTCAACAACCAACACATTCGTGTAAGCATCAAAGACAAAGACTTCATCACAGAATACCCAGCCACTGTTACCAACGGCATAGTGGGTAATAGCTCTATGGTAAGTATGGTGCTTTTGGCGCTATTAGGAGGGTTGATTCTCAATATCATGCCCTGTGTATTCCCTGTACTTGGAATGAAACTGAGTGGGGTTATTTCTGCTCAAGGCATGGCAAGAAAACAGGTTAGGTTCCAATTCCTTGCGTCTGCGAGTGGCATCCTCGCATCCTTCTGGTTAATCGCCACTTTCTTGGCTGTGTTAAAAATATCAGGCAGCGTTATCGGTTGGGGAATTCAGTTCCAAAATGGTTGGTTTATCGGTGGGATGTTTATCGTCACAGCCCTTTTCAGCGCCAACATGTTAGGGCTTTTCGAGATCCGTCTTTCATCGAATACAAATACGTGGATGGCAACCAAGGGAGACAGTAGTTACGTCGGACACTTTACTCAAGGCATGTTCGCAACGCTATTGGCTACGCCATGTTCTGCTCCATTTCTTGGTACAGCCGTTGCATTTGCTCTTGCCACGACTATCCCGACGATGTTTGGTATTTTCACCGCACTTGCCGTCGGTATGGCACTTCCATGGATCATCGTTGCTGCATTCCCATCGATAGCTTTGGCGCTGCCTAAACCTGGGGCATGGATGAACCGTGTTAAATACCTGTTCGGCGGAATGATGCTAATCACTAGCGTTTGGCTCTTTAGCTTGCTTCGACCTCATGTCCCTCAATTGTGGCTATACGCAATACTGGCGGTCAGTGTTTGCCTATTGCTTGTCAGGTTGGTTCAAGTGCATGGAATCAAGACTGCGGGTGCTGTTGGCTTGCTGCTGTTGAGTGTTATCTCTGCCTCGTTATTTGTCGAGAAAGCAACATCTAAAATGCTGCCACCAGAACCTGAGTGGGAAGCGTTGTCTACCGAGGTCATTGATGAGCATGTTGCGAATGGCCAAGTGGTTTTTGTTGATGTTACCGCTGATTGGTGTGTGACTTGTAAAGCAAACAAGATCGGGGTTCTCTTACAAGATCCTGTTTACAGCGTATTGACTGAAGGTGATGTAGTGCCGATGGAGGGGGATTGGACTGTACCGAGTGATAGCGTCACGTCATACCTACAAGATCACAACCGGTTCGGTGTTCCGTTCAATGTGGTTTATGGCCCTAACGCTCCTGAAGGTATTGAGCTTCCTGTCATCTTAACCAGTGATGCGGTTATGGAAGCCATTGAGAAAGCAAAAGGTGGTGACGAATGATGAGAAAAAAAGCTAAGGCAAAACCTCAGACCAAAAAGCAGAAGTTGAGATCGGCATTACTGTATACCTTGTTTGCATTGGTCGTGGTCTTTGGTGTTGATTATTGGCGAACAAAAGACGTTCCAATGCAGAACGTTCCGCCGATGGTTGGGATGTCGTTATCCGGTAAACCGATAGATGTAATAGAGATGAGCAAGAAGGAACCGGTATTAGTTTACTTTTGGACGACGTGGTGCGTCGCCTGCAAATTTGTGACGCCAGTGGTTGATTGGTTTTCATCAAGCTATCCCGTCGTTGGTGTATCACTGACTTCGGGTAAAGATGAAAGAGTTCAACGCTATATGAATGCTAAAGGGTATAGCTACGACAACATTAATGACACTCAAGGTAAAATTGCACGCGATTGGGGAATCTCCTTAACGCCAACACTCATTGTTATTAATGATGGAAAAGTAACAAGTGTTACTTCAGGAATTACTACGCCAATAGGTATCGCAGCCCGACTTTGGTTAGCTAAGTATTAATGGGAAAAATATGAAATTCATTACAAAAAGCATCATCACACTATTGGTTACTCTGGCTTTCTCACCCGTCACTTTCGCAATGACAAAACAAGAAAAAATTGCCGAGATAACGCAAATGCTAGAAACGAACGAAGGTATTATCGATTCGGTTCACGACAGTCTGGCTGCTTACATAGATCAACAAAGTAGCTTTGATAAAACGTTAGCTGAGAGTCATGACTTTATTTATAACAACCCACATCACCCTTGGTATGGTTCCGAACATCCAAAACTGACGATCGTAAATATGACTGATTTTAGTTGCCCGTGGTGCAAAAAATTAGACCCTGTTCTTCGAAAAATAGCGGATGAGTTCCCTAATGACATCAAGGTGATAAATATTTATATCCCTCTAAAGGAGAGAGATTCGCCACTGAACTCAGCAACTTTTGGACTCAATGTCTGGAACAATGACAAAGAAAAATACAAAGCAGTTGAAGAGATGTTGATCAGTAAGCCTGGCATTCACAACGTTCGTTCGATAATGAAAGTAGCGAAGAAGAACAAAGCCACTGATTACGTTTCTTCAGACAGTCAAATAACGACTGAAGTTGCTGAAAACTATGACTTGTTTACAAAGCTGGGTGTTCGAGGTACACCAGCGATGCTCATTGATGGAACATTGCTCCCCGGTTATCTGCCATACGAAAAACTATATCAAATAGTAAAGGCTAAGCTAGAAGAGAAAAGTAAATAGAATAATTTACAATATTTGCATTTTTTATTGATGGATAAAAAGAAGCCCTATTTATTAGGGCTTTTTCTTATTTGTTTATTAACTTATAAAAATAGTTTGCAAATTAGTAAACAATGTATAACGCAGCTAGGCCAAATATTCCTAGAAAACTCAGAACACCACATGTTGAGTACAACAACAGTCTCATTGCTAATTCCTGATTACAAAAAGTTATTAATGGTATTTTTACTTATCCAAATTATTTAATGTGCAACTTAAGGGGGAGGGGTACCAAAGTTGCATTAGAATAGCACCTCCAGATAAATGTTTATTTAACATTTAGTTAGAGCTATCTATGCTGAAATAATTCCCTTGATTCTGTATTTTTTACGAAATAATTATAGGTTGTTTATGTTTTATTTTTATAGGTTGATATTCCATTTGTGGTTTTTAGGTGGATGCCATTTGGGTGGGTAATACGTAAATGTAAATTAATTCATAGAGTGGAAGCTAATTCATCGAGTGAAAACCAACTCGAAAAACGGAAACTAACTCGTAGCATGGCAGTGAATTTATATGTTTTATTGAGTGAATTGGATATCTAAGATTTTCAATGGAAGGTGAGAACAGTTTTAGGCGATCTAAAAAAAAGCAAACAACCAAGTTAGTCGTCTCGGTTATTTGCTTTAGATTTGTTGTTTTGTTGTTTTGTTGTTTGGCGTAGGACGAGCGCTTTTCGAGGTTAAAGCGTGTTTTTGTACACCTTACCGTCTTTCATGATCAATTTTTGTGTCTCTGTGTTAGCGACACAAGCAACACTGTCCAGTGGGTTGCCATCGATGATCAATAGGTCGGCATACGCGCCTTCAACGATCTGACCTAACTTGCCTTCTTGGTACGGGTGTTGATAAGTCGACATCTCGAACAAGCGTCCACAGTTTGATGTCGCCATGCGAAGTGCGGTGATGGTATCGAATACTTGCTCAATCGCACCAAGTTCATTCAATTGTGTCGCGTGAACGTTGGTTTCACCTACACAGTCAGTGCCAAAAGCGATGTTCTGGATGTCGTATTTCTTAATCAGTTCTGCTGACTTGAACATGGCTTTGCCTACGCGTTCTGTCTTGCGGTATGTCTCCTCATTCGGCAGCGGGATCTTGCGCTCTGCAATCAATGAAGAAGTAAAGTAAGAAGGAATCACCCAAATGCCTTTCTCTTTAATGATCTCGGCAATGTCGTCGTCCATGATCGTCGCGTGTTCGAAAGACATCACGCCCGCTTCTGCCGCTCGGCGCATCGCATCAGAGGTGTGGATGTGCGCAGCGACATAAGTGCCGTAATCGGAAGCGGCCTCAACTGCGGCTTTCATCTCGTCTGATGTAAATTGCAATGTGTCTAGCGGGTCGAAGGTTGAAGATGCGCCACCACCAGCCATGATCTTGATTTGTGACGCGCCCATGAATAGCTGTTCACGCACCGCTTTCAATACTTCTGAACGCCCATCGGCCACTTTCATTGAGCCTTGCTTCATCATTGGTGAGTCTTCATGGCCGTTTGCTAAACGCTCTTGTGCTTGGTTTTGACGGTAATCGGAGTGACCACAGGTTTGTGAGATAGCTGCCATTGAAGGCAGAATACGTGGGCCAGTGGCATAGCCGTTGTCGATACTGTTTTTAAGGCCAAGTGTGTTACCCGCTACATCACGAATGGTAGTAAAGCCGCGCATCAGCATCTCTTCCGAAATCTTCGCTGAGCGAATCGCCACTTCTTCGCGTGTCATGGTATCAATCACATTGAAAGGTGCAGATAAAGTGATATGAACGTGTGCATCAATCAGGCCTGGCATGACTGTGCCACCTTGAGCATCAATCGTTTCATCGGCAATCGTTGGGTCAATCTCTCCAATCTGAGTGATCAAGTTATCTTCGATGAGGATTGATACGTTCTCGATTAAGTTGTTATCAACACCGTTAAATACGTTCGCGTTAGTGATTAGCTTTTTCATAGTCTGCACCTTTTGGAAATGAGTGTGTGTCGCTGATGGGGTCATCATATGGGGCGCAGCATTTGAAGAATGGCCATTTGGTGACAGTGGTGAATTGGGTGTGTTTTGCTATTGCTATAAGAGAGGCAAAGGGGGTTTTTGTCGAATCATTAATTTGAGGAATGAATGTTGGCGATGTCATGAAATGGTAAGTTTTGCTTCGATTCGAACGCTAAGATGTATTTTAAATCAAGGCTACTTATCAAATTAGAGAGAGACAGAATGACTAAATCAGGCAAAGTTTACGGGTTCAACACACCACAACGTCTATTCGTAGGTTACACGTTAGCCGTGCTGGTGGACTTAGTAGTGCTTAACTTTTTCGATGAGTACTGGGACTTCGTCAACATTGAATCTTTCACTATTTCTTTGATAGCGGCGTTGTTACTGCAGCTATTGTTGAAGCTCTCTATTGGCTTAGAGCACAAGGTAGCGGATTACTTTAAACAGAAATCTGGAACGGCACCTAAGGTGTATCGAGCGCTGTCGACATACATTATTCTTGTTGGCTCAAAATTCGTCATGCTAGAAGCGATAAACCTCATGTTCGGTGACAAGGTGAGCTTCACAGGCCCTTGGGGCGGCGTAGTTGCGTTCTTCGCTGTGGTATTTACGATTTTGATTTCAGAAGTGATCGTATCTAAGGTTTACTTTGCGCTTGATGACAAACAAGATTCAAACTTGAACGAAAAGACAGCTTAAGTATAAGTAGAATTGAACATAGAGGAGTTCGGAATGAACCCTCAATTGAAAAGGGTTGGCAGTGTTGCCAACCCTTTTTAGTTTTGTATTAACCGCCAATCAAAGTACAAAATATCCCGCACAGAGCTCTGCCGAACTTATCTTCAGATTAGCAAAAACCATAACAACGCCATGATTCTTTTTCGTTTGACTTAGGACGCTATGGTGTACAGGTACTTTGCCCAGAACAGGCGAAATAGAGCGCTATCTCATTGAAATCCATAAACTGTCGTTAGTGTCGATATTTCTTTACTCAAAAAGGAATCTGCATTTTGTGTTATATGTGTTTTTTACACATATGTTTGTGAAGGGAACACCACAAACCGATAAAGGAAATCCAATGAAAGTAATCTTATCTAACCTTGGGCTTGCGATAATATGGTTCTTTTCTTCGCTCGTTAACGCACAACTAAACCTTTCAGTTCAACCGTATCCTCCCGTTCAACCATATCTTCCGGTTATTGCCGATGAAGTGAACTATCAGTTGTCGAACCAAGAACTGGCTGAGACATCGAGTGGTATACACACACTGCAACTTGAACACGCTGGTGCGTCATTCATTAAGCTTCACTTCAAGTCTCTTACTGTTCCGAAAGGCAGCGTGCTACATCTTAAGTCAAGCACCAGTGGTGAGGTTGTGGAGTACCGTGACAGCCAAATAGATTGGTTCGCTCAATCGATTTCCAGTGATTCTGTTGTCATTGAATCAATCTCCAATTCAAACGGTCAGCATGTTCAGTTTGAAATTGATTACTACATGGCAGGTAAAAGTGCAGACGAAGAGGCCTTAGCGACGCTATCGACTTGTGGCGTGAATGAACGCAAAGACGTTGCTTGTTGGGAAGACGCTCACCCAGACAAAGTAGCTTGGACAACACCTGTTGCAAGGCTACTCATTAATGGTCGCAGCTTGTGTACCGCGTGGCGTGTGGGACCAGACAATCATATGTTCACTAATAACCATTGTGTCGCAACAGAGTCTGAGTTGAGAAATACCGAGGTATGGTTTAACTATCAGCGTCGTACGTGTGATGGTTCTATGGCGACAACGGTTAAAGTGATGGGGAATAAAATACTCAGCACCGATTATGACCTGGATTACACGCTGTTTACTGTAGATGATTTTTCAAAGATAGCGTCGTTTGGTTATCTAGGGTTAGACGCAGAAGAGCCGATGTTCGGTGATGGGATTTATATTCCTCAACACGGAGCGGGTAATCCGAAAGAGCTTGCCATTGAGATCGATCAAAATGGTTCAGGGTTGTGTCAGATCGATGTGGCTTCAGCGAATGGACGAGGAGTAAATACGGATACTGGTTATTTCTGTGACACGATTGGAGGTTCGTCTGGGTCACCTGTTCTGCGAACCGATAACAACAAAGCCATTGCCTTGCATCATTTCGGAGGCTGCGAAAACCAAGGTGTGAAAATCAGCAAGATTTGGCCATTAGTGGATTCGCATTTCAATGACGCGCTACCTAACGGCTCGGTTGGTGAGCCTAAGAATGAGATCCCAGAAGTGATTTTAGACAGTTTAGTGTCTGATATCGCACTGACTTCAGGCGACCAAAAACTGTTTGTACTTAAGGCGGCGAATCGTACTGCTGGTGTTACCGTTACGATTAAGTCTGGTGTTGGGGATGCCGACCTATACATTCGTTCTGGACAACAGCCAACCAAAGGTGACTACGACTGTCGCCCGTATCGTTCCGGTAACTTCGAGTCTTGCGATGCACTTAAGACTGATGAAGATCTCTACATTATGATTAACGCGTTCCGCAGTTTCTCAGGTGTGTCTCTTTCTGTGTCGCAATCTCAATAATCATATTTAACTCGATAACTCTATTTATATAACGGTCATTGTCGAGCCAACGCATTAGACTAAATTAATAATAAAAAGACGAGTCATATAGGATCGTCTTTTTTATTTTGATAATTAAACAGAATGATTAATAATTTTTAAGTTGGTTTAAATATTGACTAGTTAATGCTGGTTAAATGTAGATGTTCTTTAAAATAATCATCTTTCCCAATTAACCATTATATTTTTGAGGTGTTGTTAGTTCTAGAGGGAAGATATACCTGATGGCAAACTTTAACATTCATAAAACCAATCATTGCTTTAACCAAGATCACAAATATCAATGAGCGCTGTGTTGCATATTTTATTTTTGAGTTATTTTCCTGCCGCCAATCATAAAGGAAAAATAATAATGAAAAAAACAATAGCGTTAGTGTCTGTAACCGCCTGCCTAAGTCCGTTTGCTTATGCTGATAATAGTAACGTTATCACCGGTGAATCGCCTGAAGGTGTCTACGTTCAATACCAATCAACTAACCAAGTAAACGAGTCGATGAAGCAAGAGGGTTTTGCACTGCATCGCTGTGGTATTAATACGCTTCGTAATGATATCCAAGTTAATCAAGGTTTAGATGTTCCTCACAGTCAGATCCAATGTGTCTATTCTAAACCGGGTCAATCAACGAATGATGAGTCTGAGATCATCTATTGGCATTTGAACATTCTTTACAGCATGGAGAGTGAGAACTTCATTGCTGAGAGTGAATTTGCTGAGCATTATACCAGTGAGATCTATACCCATAGCCCTGAATACCTTCTAGACATTGGCCCACATTATTATCGTCAACGCTCGGAAGTTGAAGCTTTGGGAATGAAGGTAGGTGAATGTAACCTACAAAAAATCTATTACTTTAGTGCGCCTACGGAAGAGTCATACTTGTCAGATATAGCATCTTGCCCTGTATATAAGGCCGACGGTGAGCTTTCTGGTAATATTACAGTGGAAATTAATCATACCCCGGCTAATTTAGGTTACAGTGAGCGACTTGTTAATTTTTATGCAATTTAATAAATGACTGTATAGTTAATAATTTAAAAATTAGAATTGACTTAGAATGCATGTTGGAATTGACGTTTATTCGCATACGCTAATTAAGCTAAGTCACATCTAATTGTGAAAAAGGGTTGGTATTAATACCAACCCTTTTAATTATATTTTTGATGAGTACTCGGTTAGAACTTAACTTGGTAGTTTACGTTGTAAGTTCGGCCACGACCTTTGTAGTCATACGCTGCTGAATCGTAATGTGACGCGTAGACGATTTGAGCACGTTGACCCCAAATGGTGGTGTAGTCTTTATTCAGTAGGTTTTGAATACCGAAACCTAAGCTCCCCACTGGAAGCTGGTAGGTACCAACTAAGTCAAAGACGGTATAGCCGTTAAGTTTGTTTTGAACGTCATCTTCGTAATCAAACATGGTTTGGTTTTGTACTTTGACAGAAAGGTCTGTGTCATACCAACCTGCCCAAGCATTGGCTTTTGAAGTGCTGGCTTCGCCCGCGGTAAAGTCTTTCCAACCGTCATCGCCTTTCACTTCTGAAATCACGTAGTGACCTGATGCGCCTATCTGAATGTTCTCATGCACCCAGTAAGAGGCCATCGCTTCTAAACCATAGACACGCTTTTTATCGTCGATTTCTTCGATAAGCAGTGTGTTCTTGTCGTATTTAACTGATTTATCAGATTGTGAATAGTACGCCGCGGTTTGCAGGTTAAAATCACCATTATCAAGGCGGTAACCTAACTCAAAGCTGTTGGTTTTGATGCCAGACATTTTCGAGTCATTAACGTTGATGCTGTCGTTAAGTTTCCAGTGATCGCCAACTAGGGTGTAGTCGCCTTGTCCGTAGTATTTCGCTGGGTCAGCAAGATCAAAACCTTGTGAGAAGTTTGCCCATACTTGAGATTCGTTGGTGAGGTGGTAGATCGTACCGAGATTAAATAGACCAACGCTGTAATCGGTTTCACCGCCAGGTACTGCGTCGGCTGTAGTGCCGTTGCCAGCTGCAATTTTCTTCTGTTGGCTGTAGCCAACAAAATCATCAATCTTGTTAGACATGTATTGGTAGCGGAATCCACCTTCTACCGTCCAGTCATTCGTGATCGCATAATCAGATTGAACAAAGCCCGCGATAGAGCTGACTTTAACCCCAGCGTAACGGCCGACTTTCGCGTAAGTTTTGTTGATCAAGTTACCTGAATTGTTCGCAATCGTCGGATCGTAAAGCGCTTGGTTGCTGTCTAGTTGGTCTTGATACGCATCGATACCATAGACAACATTGAATTTATTGAAGCTCTTAGCCAGTGCTGTTTTTAATGCAATAACATCGGTAATTTGCTGACCAGAAGATTGGAAATAAGGTGTGTAAGTTTGGTCTTCTTTACGGTACGAAGCTTCAGCAATCAACTGATGGCCAAGGAACTGATCATCGACGTAAGAGGCGCTAAGCATAATACGTTCGGTGCCATGTTCACGGTCAGAATCAAAGCCTTTACGTACGTCAACAAAGTCGCGGCCGACAATGTACAGGCCGTAAGGTGAGTCTTGTTGGCTATCGTAATATTGTGCAAGGAAGTTGAGTTTCTTCGTGTCAGAGAGGTTCACGCCTACCGTCGTTAGGAAGTCGACCGTCTTATTGAACTGTAGTGAGCCTTGAGAAATATCAGGGGTAACGATGTCGCCATTAGCATCGAAAAAGCCTTGTGTTTCGGTGTAAACCACAGAGGTGCGCGCTTGAACTTTGTCGTTACCGCCAGAGATAGATTGACCGACTTTGTAATCGAAATCTTCTCCAGAATTAAAGCCAGTTGAGCCTCCAACAAAGGATTCAAACTCTAACTCTTCACCTTGCGCTTTTTTGGTAATGATGTTGATCACACCGCCTGAAGCTCCTGCACCATAAATTGAAGTTGCACCAGACAGTACTTCGATTCGTTCAATGTTAAATGGGTCGATGGAGTCTAAGTGACGGCTTATTGGACGAGATGATTGCAGTGATACGCCATCAATCATAACGAGCATCTTACGGCCACGCAGATTCTGACCATAGTTAGTACGAGCACCGCTGCTTACATCTAGAGAGGGAATGCTTGCCGATAGAATCTCGCCTAGTGATTTACCACCACGATATTCCTGTTCAATTTTATCGGAGTCGATGTACCAAACTGTACCCGGAATGTCACTGATCGCTTTAGGAGTACGACTAGAGACAACCACCATTTTGTCTTCGGTTGTGTATTCTTGTGCTTGGGCTGTAAACACTGTACTGGCAGCGACAATCGCTAGTGCAACAGTGGAAAGCTTGAAACTTCCTTTTTCGGTTTTCATTTTGTTCTCAATCTTGATCAATAAAAGGCTGCACAAAGACTCATATCTGTGCGGTGACTTTGTTGTTTTTATAAGTAATTAAGCGTTCATCTTTACTGGTCAGTAATAAATGAAGCCTCTTAAATTAGAAAAGAGGTGAACGGTGGTCATTACTTATGACCTTAAACATACTCATCTCGATATCTTCCAAGCTTGTATACGTTCACGTTCATGTCACTTAAACGACAATTAATTCAAAACAAAAGTACGAAGCATTATCGTTAAGCTTATCAATTCTAAATAAGAATCATTATTATTGTGTTTTTGTTGCGAAAATACAATATGAAAGTGCAATTTTCTTTTATAGATTTGGAGTCAGTGGTTGGGCGACGTTGTTAGCCGTAGAAGAAAAGTAGGGTTAGAGCCTTGTGCTGTATGTGTTGAAGTGGGCGCTAAGCCTATAATTTAACGGGTGCTAATCGTAAGTGTTATCGTGAGAGTCAGGAAGAAAACGATGTTTGTAACGATAGAGGGACACGATAAAGGGCAGCCATGATTTGACTGCCCAAGTGATTAACTGTTTTTTGCCATGATACTGTTGATTAAGCTTTCTCGCTGTTCCATAGAGACATTCATTACGTCGTTGTAGGTGCGTTTCATGACGCGAATATCATTTTCCAGTAGCTGAGCTAGCTTTGCTGATGCTACGTGGTTGTTACCTTCAAGTACTAATTCAATGATCTCTAGGCGTCGCTGACACGATTTAATGACTGATGATTGGATGTGCATCGAAACCAGGTCAGTCGCTTTACGAAGGCGATTATGTTGCTGCATGGTGCTCAATAAGAAGCGATTTCCTGAACATGCGGCAAGCTGCTCGTGAAACTCGGCACTGAGGCTAAAGAGTTGGCTGGCGTTAACAGATTCTGGGTTCGTAATGGCTTGCACATGGCGCTCTTGGCAGCCTTCCAGATCGGAACCATCAAGTATCCATGTTGGTTCGAGTAGGCCTGCTGGCTCGAAAATGAGTCGACATCGATAGCTTTCAGTGTGCCTTTCTAATGTATTTAAAACACCATCAAGCTGCCATTTGTATCCTGGGCTACGGCGAAAAATACCATCGTTTTCTAGCAGGCGCAGTACGCTTTGCATCTCACCACGGTTGGCATCATAACGTTGTTGCAGGTCTTTTTCGGAAAACGACTGACCTAACTCACTAAAGAATAAATCCATGAGTACACGAAGGTATAATTGTTCTTGGCGAGGTTGTTGGTCGTTGTCTTGGCCTGAAATTTCAATATCTGCTGCATCGGTTTGCAACACCGAACCCTTGTAAGGGACTACTTTAGTGATGCCTTGCGCTGACAAGTGCTTTAACACCGCTCGAATGGGGCTTCTCGATACTTCGAATTGTTGTGCCAATGACGATTCGTTCAGGCTGCTGCCCGCTTTCGCGTTGTCGGCTTTTAGCCTCGTGATGACCTTGAATAACAAATCTTGTTGGAGCTTTGTAATTGTTGTTATGTCCATGACGCTCAGAGTATGTGTTTTATCTTGGTTTCATGGTAAACACAAAAAGGTTTAAATACCATAAATTGTGTTTCTGTAACCAAAAGACAATGCTGATAAGTTTGTTGGTAATTGAACGGTTTGTCGGTAATTGAATAGTTTTTTGGTTATTGATAAGTCTGTTGGCAAGTGTGTTAATTAGGGGGCTAGAAGGGAGCCCCGCTTAAAGCCTTGACTTCAAACGGGGGAGCTGCGGGTAAAGTGACTTATAAATTGCGCCTATTTTCTCATTAGATAGAGGAAGTAACCGCCACCAAGCAGAGAGGCTAATAACCCCGCAGGGAATTGCCATGGGAACCATAATGTTCGGCCAATCCAGTCGGCAGCAACCATGATAATAGCGCCTAATAATGCTGCAGTGAGCATTTGAGGAATCGCGCGATATTGATGAAGCGAACGCGCCATGTGTGGCGCCAATAATCCAATGAAACTCAATGGCCCAATTACGATGGTGCACAGAGTTGTTAGTGCCGCGACTAGCAAAAGCAAAGCCAATCGAACAGCGGTTGTGTTCATACCTAGGCTGCTTGTGGTGACGTCACCTAAGTTAATCAGCTCAATCCAGCGATTCAAAGACAGCGCCACTGCACTTACGATGGCAACACCAACGGCGAGCAAAATAACATCTTGATTAGCGACTAAATAAGTCGAGCCTGAAAGCCAAGTGAGGAGCGCGGTTGCATTCTCATTGCCCGAGCTCATTGTGATGCGCAGTAGAGCGTCGAGCCCCGCACTTAGCGCGATGCCCGTTAACAAGGTTTGCGTTGGGGCGAAATTGTGTTTTCTACCCATCAACCAAACCAATGCCGTCACCGACGTCGCGCCGAGTGTACCAAGCAGCATTTGCTCTTCTCGGCTGACAGCTGTGCCAAATAGTGTGCCGAGCACTAACGCCAGAGCAGCCCCTGAGCTGATCCCCAATACTTCGGGGCTCGCCATCGGGTTGTTTGAGATACGTTGAATAATTGTGCCCGCAAACGCAAGCCCGATACCGGCTAATAACGCAACCAACACGCGAGGTATACGCAGATCGAATAGCGATGGGTTGAGTTCAACATTCCAACCGAACTGGTTTTTACCTACTGTAAGGGCAAGAACACACATTACCATCAACAGCACTGACATCACGGTCAGTACTTTGCGCGTATCGGCGAATTTGTAGTGCTCAATGGTTTCACTGCGATTTTTGAGGTCGGACTGCAGCTTAGTTCGCTGCAGTAACCACAATAAGAAGGGAGCACCAAGCAGCGCCGTCATTGCGCCAGTAGGGAGCAGTTCGCCACCAAAGCCGGAGAATGGCTGAATCACTAAGTCCACAATTAATAGAATGAAGCTACCCACCAACCCACTGACTAGAATCTGTTTCGCCAGTGCTCTTACACCGAGAAGCCTAGCGATAGCAGGAGCCACAATGCCAACGAATCCGATTAAGCCCACTTCACTGACCACGGCTGCGGTTATAAAAATGGCCAATGATAAGCAAAGCAATTTGATTTGTTTGATGTTGACACCAAGTGATGTCGCAACATTGTCACCGAATTGCAGCGCTGATAGTGGGCGTTGTAAAACCAGCAATAACAAAGTCGGTATAGAGACTAGCGGAAGTAAGATCTGCACGCTCGACCAGTCATTCTGATTCAGTACACCGGCGCCCCAAACAAAAATACTGGTAAGTCGTTGTTCATGCAACATGAGCAACATGGTGTTGAGTGAGCCTAAAAACAGGCTGACAACCATACCGGCTAACACCATGTGTAATGGCGAAAAGCCTCGTGCAGAACTTAAGGTAAAGACTAGGCCTGTTGCAAGGCAGCCCCCAATGAAAGCGGGAATAAACCCCGGGATCGCCAGGTTGGCAGGTATTAAAAGGATTCCCAACACCATGCCGAGTTCTGCGCCCGCAGCAACACCCAATGTGGTAGGTGAGGCGATGGGGTTACGCAGTACAAATTGCATCACACACCCAGCGACGGCCAGTGCGAAACCACAAATCAGTGCGACAGCGAGCCGAGGTAAATAGGTTAGGTGGGTAATCAGATGCTGATAGTTTGAAGAATCAAAGTGAAACAGCGTATCCCAAATCAAGCCAACCCCTTGAGAGTAAGGAGCGGTAATTTGCAGTAGCGAGCTGATCAATAAAATAGCAGCGATAGATAGCACAGCTGCCTTGATATTCAATCGTCCTGTGACGGTTTTTTCGAGCTTGATGGTAGCCATTATTTTTGGGTAAGCAGTTCTGTAATGTTGTCACTAAACCTTTGAGCTGCGATTAGCCCACCGAAGGTCCAGATAGTAGGAAGTTCGTAAACGGAGTCTGTGCGCGTAAACGCCATTGCTTGCCAAAGAGGAGATTGAGTCAGTTGCTTACGCTCTTCTTCCGTCAGTGGGCCAAAGATCATCACATTCGCCTGTTGGTGTTCCGCGAGCCTTTCAGTACCTGTGGTGCTAAAACCCCAGAGGTTGGTCTGCTCTTGCCAATCGTTTTTCAGACCCATGCTGCTGATGGTGGCTTGTGCTAATGAACCTTGGCTATGAATGCGTAACGTTTTGTCGTTGATAAAGCGCGCAAAGATCAGCGGTTTGTCTGAGTTGCCAGCGGCACGGACTTTTTCACCGTTATCGCTTAATCTGTTGCTTGTCTCATCAATCACTTGTTGGGCGCGTTGTTCTTTGTCGAACAGCTTGCCCAAAGATAAAGTGATGTTTGTTGCTGATTCAAGCGGCTGCTTTTTTTTACTGTAGATACTGAAAACCAATACCGGTGCGATTTTATTCAGTTGATGGTATGCCGCCGCCATATGTTCACTGATTAAAATGACATCGGGTTTTAGCTCCGTCAGCAGTTCTAGGTTTGGTTCGCGTCGAGACCCAACATCGGTCACGTTTGAATTCAGTTCGGGTTTCACTACCCACTGTTGATAACCTTGTGCGTCTGCGACACCTTGTAACTCAACGCCTAGGCTCAATACGGTTTCGGTGAGTGCCCAATCTAAAGCCACCACTTTTTTAGGTGTTGCATCGAAAGAGGCACTGCCCATTTCATGTTTGATTTCTAGTGCGTGAGCGTTCTCTATAGCAATGGCATTGAAAGCTAATACCGTGAACAGCATGGTGATGAACTTTTTCACAACAGGTACCTTTTTATTTAAGGGATGTAGCTGATAGGTTGCCCTGTCTCAGGGTGCTTAAAGAGCGCAAGTTCCATTCCGTAGATTTGCATCAGTGTTTCTGGTGTCATCAAATCTTTAGGCGAACCGGAGGCAATCACTTTTCCAGAATGAAGCGCAATCAAATGGTCACTGAATTTGGCGGCCATGTTGACATCATGAAGCACCATGATCACGGTTAAGCCGAGTGACTGATTAAGCTCTCTGATTAAAGCAAGTAATTCATGTTGGTGTGCCACATCGAGTGCTGAAGTCGGTTCATCAAGCAAAATACATTGGCTTTGCTGAGCAAGTAGCATTGCGACCCAAGCTCTTTGTCTTTCTCCGCCAGAAAGCGTTGCGACAAATCGGTCAGAAAAGGCGTTAAGCCCAACCTTTTCAATCGCTTCGTCTACAATGGCGTAGTCGTCTTTGCTGTAACGTCCAAACGCGCCTTTCCATGGGTAACGGCCAAAGCAAACCAGTTCACGAACGGTCACGCCATCAGTAATTGGTGGGTGCTGCGGCAGGTAGGCGACTTGGTGTGCAAATTCAAGGTTACTGTATGAGGCGAGGGGTTGCTCATTGAAGAGAACGTCACCTTCAGTTGGCGTGTTTTGTCGACTTAACAGTTTAATGAGTGTCGATTTGCCACATCCATTATGACCCAGCAAGGTGGTGACCTTCTTTGGTTCAAAGGTCAAAGTTGTTGGCGAAAGGATCTTCTTACCGTCGATTTCGAACGAGGCATTGGTAAGTGTGTACATAATGCAATATGAAGTTGAGTTATGGGCTGCTAGCCGCTAATGTAACACAGTGAAATAAAAATGATAATTATTCGCTAAATCAATCGACTTATCATTGTAGTATGCTCGTGCCCACTACGAGCTGACCAACCTTATCTAGCGCCTTCGATATTATGTCTGTTATACAAAACAAAAAATTTCAACTAATGGCTATTGGCCTTGCTTCGGCTCTTATGGGGATTGGACAAAATGGTTTACTCGTTTCACTGCCTTTTTTAGTGGAACAATCTGCTTTTAGTTTGCCAACATGGTCGATTCTTATCGCGGTAGGGAGCTTACTGTTTCTGCCATCCGCTCCATTTTGGGGAAGGTACAGTGATAAGCATGGCCCTAAAAAAGTGGTTATTCAGGCATTGGTTGGAATGGCGATTAGTTTTGCTCTACTGTTTTTTTTCGCCATGTTCAGTAGCAGTAGCAGCGGCCAGACATTATTGGTTTGTTTCATCGGTTTGCTGGTAGCTAGGATCATCTATGGTTGTACGGTTTCTGGAATGGTGCCCGCGAGTCAGCATTGGGCGTTGCTTCTGTGTGGTAAAAATAACCGTCTTCAGGCCATAACTTCGGTCAGTATCGGATTGAGTGCGGGAAGATTGATTGGGCCTCTTATCTCCATTCTGGTGTTAAAACTGTCGCCTTTTGCACCGCTGATGGTGATGATTCTGTTGCCTTGTGTGGCTTTAGTTGGCGCGATGTTATTACCGGCACCGAAGATGGAAAGTGGACAAATTGAAGGTAGAGGACAATCTTCTTGGTTACCGAATAAAGCATTACTGCCTTTTTTATCTAGCGGGTTGTTGTTATGCGCGGCAGTAGCGTTACTGCAATACAGTTTTACTCCACTTATTTATTCGGTCACCCATTGGCCTACGGATCAATTAAGTGACGCGATCGGCATTCTGCTGACCATCAGTGCAGCATGTACATTTGCCACTCAAATCTTAGTCATCAAGAAGAGAAAACTGACGCCTTTTACTATGTACACTTGGGGATCGTTTGGCTTAGTGACGGGATTCTTGATGTTCCTGATACCCAATGTTTGGGTGTTTGGCGTTGCGATGATGTTTGCAGCTGGTGGCGCAGCGTTGCTTGTTCCTGCTTACACTTTATTCGCAACCGAGAAGCAAAGCGACGCACCGGGCGCGGCTGCGGGCTATTTATCGATGTCTCATACCACGGGTTACGGCGTAGCATCTTTACTTGCGTTTACGTCGATACTTAGCCCTGTTTATCCTATTTACTTGTGTATAGTATTTGCCATGTTGATTCTGGCAATAACCTACTCTGTGAAAAGAAAGACAAGCGCTGATGCTGTAGAGCAACCCCAATGATGATCGTTTAAAAATGAGTGGGTTACGTACATTACTTGTCTGTTTTTAAATCCGACATGTTCTAATCGTGCATGGTTGAGTTATAAACCACATCTCCTCGCAACACCGTCATCAACACCTGAGTCTTGGCTATTTGTCTTGCCGATACTGTGGTGATGTCTCGGTCGAGAATGGCGAAGTCTGCTGATTTTCCAACCTCAATAGAACCTGTTACGTCTTCTATTCCAAGACTTTTGGCTGCATTGAGCGTGTAAGCGTCGATAGCCGTGTAGATATCAGTTAGGCCTGTTTTACCCATGATTAAACTGTTGGCGATGCCGACTAAAGGGTTGATGTCGTGTACGTTCCAATCACTGCTTAAGGTGATATTCGCGTCGGTCTTGAGAATCGCGTCGAGGTTCATCATGGCTTTAGCACGGCGAGCACCAAGGAAAGCTTCGGCCCATTGGTGTTGGTGCCTTGCAACGTAATCAGAGCCGACTTGGAAATCTGCGCTTACGTCTAATTGGCGAAAGCGTGGCACATCTTCATCATTGATTAATTCGACATGGGTTAGGGTGTAGGGCTTGGTTGAACCTTGTTTGCGAATGCTTTCTATCGCATCAAGCGATTCACGAACGGCACCATCACCAATGGCATGAATGTGGGCGCTAAAACCTATTTTTTCGAGCGCAGTTAGCCACTCTTTCATTTGTTCCGGCGGAATATAGTTCAAGCCATTAGGAGACAGGGGTAGATAAGTATCTAAGTAGGGTGCGAGCGTTTTGGCGGTGCCATTGATGAAGATGCCATCGCTGTACATTTTCACCTGATCGACAAGTAACAGACGGCTTTTATCGTCGGAATACATCTTTTCAAAGACTTCTAATTGAGAAGGCATTGCCATCGATGGGTACACCCAAGGGCGCAGCGACACGCGCACCGTTAAGTCTTGATTTTGCTCGGCCTCTAGCCAAACGTCATACCAACCTCGTTTCCAATACATGCGACCGTCACCAATGGTGGTGATGCCGTGGGCTGCCGCTTCCTCAAGTCCGAACATTAACCCTTGGTAGCTTTGCTCAAACAGCTCGCTTTGGCTGTTCCAAGCCATCTCCATCACTTGATCGCCAGCATTGTCTAATAAGATGCCGTTAAGTTTTCCGCTATCAGAATCTTTTAAATAGGCACCGCCTTGTGGGGCCGGAGATTGTTGGCTGATTCGAGCGATTTTTAGTGCTTTTGAGTTGACCCACATCGAGTGTGAAGTCTGCTCCATGATCACCACAGGGCGATCCGGGAAGATGCTGTCGATGATCTCAAGTGGTGTGTATTCAGAGTCGCTATCGAGCGTCGCTTCCAAAGAAAAACCATAGCCCATAAGCCAACCTCTGCCGTCAGTGTCGGCATTGATCTTACACGCTTCTAAGTAGGGAATTTGCTCTTCTAATGTTGCTTCAGAGTCGAGTTCACAATTGCCACCCAGCTCTGAGGCGGCTTCAAACACATGGTTATGGTTGTCAATGAACCCCGGAAGGACAAAGGCATTGTTTAGATCAATGACATCAGTACTTTGCCCTTGAAAAGTTTGCGCCTGTGATTGGTTACCAATGAAGATGATCTTGCCGTTGTGGGTAACGATCGAGTCCGACTCACGATGCCCGTATATATCTGCATTGGTAAATATCTGGTCTGCACTTTGGCTTTTAACAGCTGTTTGTGTTTGAACTGCTGTTTGCGCTTGGACTGCTGTTTGTGTTTGAACAATAGTGGTGGCTTGTGCAAGAACGGGCGCTACGGCGGTAAAGCTTGCGAGTAATGCTATCCATGCAGTGCGTGACAGAGTGAGCTTGTTGTTCATTATTATGTCTTCCATGTTCCACTGTTTAGTAAGTATAGAAAGCGAGTGGCAAGTGTGAAACTCTACATGAATGACAAATAAAAACCGCGATTAATCAATAAATTGTGGTTTGAATAAGCCATTCATTACGACTCTTGTCTTAGGCTCTTACGCAGATCTTTCTTATATTCGTCATAAGAGTTATAGCCATAGAATTTCCAGGTGTGGTCACCTTTAATATTGTGACTGTAGGTAATCTCGCCGATCCACTGTTGACGTGTGGCAAGAATCATATCGCGAATTTTTAATAATAAAGTGTCCATAGTTGCTCTCCTGATTAAGTTCACTTGCAGTATATTTATCGGAGACGAAGAGAAGAGTACCGTCAGCGCAATGTTCAATACTTTTCAGTCAATGTGCTGATTTGGGTGGTTTGTTACGTATACTTTCAATATTAAAAGGTCATTGAGTATCGTAATGAAAGGTTACTTGGAAAAAGTGCCACAACGAGTTGGCATGTCTTGGCGCTATAAGAAAATTGTCGAGAACAGTAAAAGCTATGGTTGGCACCGACATGAAGAGTACGAGATAGCGATACATCGTCACTTCTCGGGGCACAGTTTTATTGGCCACCATCAAAGCGATGTGTTTCACAACCACATGGTTTTGGTAGGGCCAGATTTGCCTCATGCTATTTATTCGGACGAGAGCGCTGATGACCAACGAGTATGTGAAACGCACGTGGTTTGGTTTCGTAAAGATTGGATAGAGCCGTTGATAGACAGTTGTCGAGAGCTCGAACCGTTGCGTGCATTGCTGGAAGATTCAAAGAAAGGCCTGCAGTTTTCGTCCGCTACCGCAGAGAAGGCAACGGAATTGTTAGATAGGGTGATGGAGAAACCACCACACCAGCAGTTACTCACCTTATTCTCATTGTTTTCGGTGTTACTTGATGACGAAGAGGTGGTGCAGTTGATTAACCCGATCTTTAAGGCCGGTGAAGGTGATGAGATCAGCGATAAGTTAGATAAGGTCGAAGCCTTCTTAATGAATCACTTCATTCAAGATATCTCGGTTAACGATTTAGCCAGTCACCTATATATCAGTGAAAGTAGCGTTAGGCGCTTGTTTCAAAAACATTATAAAGAGAGCTTCAGTCAACGGCTTAAAAAGATCAGGTTGAATGTCGCGTGCGACTTGCTGATTAATACGTCATTGCCTGTCAGTTTGATCTTGGAGAAAGTGGGATACGATAACCAAGCCAACTTCAATCGTCAGTTTAAATCCTATAAACAGGTGACACCGACTCAATATCGAATAGCAATGAAACACCATTGATTCATTCGCAGACTAAACAATTCACATAAGATTCTGAATAAATTACAGTTAGGTGAACTTTAAAAATGGATTTAACGTATTACCAAGGATGTAAGTTTATGTTTTCACAAGGCTTACTCGCATTACTAATAAAAACAAGCCGAGGTTAGGATGAAAAAAATATTATTGCTGCTTAGTGTGATTCTATTGGGTGGTTGCGTGGGCATGCCTGAAACAGTAAAGCCCGTTCAACAGTTCGAGTTGGATAGATACTTAGGGAAATGGTACGAAGTGGCTCGTTTAGATCATTCGTTTGAGCGTGGCTTAGACAACATCAGTGCTGAGTACAGCCTTCGTGATGATGGTGGCGTGAAGGTGATTAACCGCGGCTATTCGGCTGAAGATGGCGAATGGAACGAGGCGGAAGGTAAGGCGTACTTTGTCGAAGGCAGCGATCAGGGTTATCTAAAAGTGTCGTTCTTTGGCCCCTTCTATGGCGCTTATGTGGTGTTTGAGTTGGACAAAGAGAATTACCAATACGCGTTTGTTTCGGGCCCAGATACTGACTACTTGTGGTTACTTTCAAGAACACCTGAGGTTGCACCAGAGGTCATGGAGAAATTCAAAGCGATGTCAAAAGAGCGCGGTTTCAATACTGACGAGTTGATTTTTGTGGAGCATGACAATAAGCCTAGTTCTTGATAACAGTTCTAATGCTTAGCTCTTGAGAACAGCTACATTTGATTGAAGAAAGGCACCGATGAGCAATTCAACGGTGCCTTTTTTGGTTTGGCTTTGTTTTTTGTGTTTGCTAGCTCGTTAAGTAAGTAACTAACGTTGTCGACGAACCTGCAAAACACTGAGTACCGATAGTGAAATGAAGAATGCAGGGTCGCTCCAGCCAAAGCCAACAAAGATTCCTGTAAACGCTGCATACAGTGTGATGATCGCGCCAAGCATATTCGTAACCACCAAACCTTGGATGAGCTTTTTAGCTGAGACGCCAGGTTCAATGTCTCTAAGCAACCAGCTTATCGCTGCGATACCACCCAAAAAGATACTGGTGTGTTGAGAGAGAAAGTAAGCGTACTTATCATTAATTTCCACGCCGTACATGGGCCACATTACCGTTGGGATAAAAAACAGTGCGATGGCAAACCCTGCGTAAATAATGCCGTGTAGGCTAAGAAAAGTTTTGTTGTTCATTACGTATCTCTCTATTTATGACTTAGCGACTTAGCGACTTAGCTATTCAGTATCTTTGTTGTCATTCAGCGAATGAACAAGTTTGATTAACCGTTGATTGGGCCTTTATTAATGGTAGTTAAAGGCTGATTGACGTCAAAAATCACACCACGCACTTCCTCAACACCCATCTGTTTAAGGCGAGCGCTATGCATCGCTAGGTAAGTCTCTGCACTGAGCTGGTCTTCAAAAAGGTAGACACCACCGCCCAGTTTTTCAGCTTCGTTCTCTGTCCAGATTTTCCAGATCATACCCGGTTCGTTGTTAATAGACTTTGCTAGGTCAACGAGTGCGTTCGACATCTCTTCACCAAATGGGCCGCTAAATTCAAAATCGACTTGTAATAATTTCATGGTTATTTCTCCAAACAGTTACTTGGTATTGCGCTGAGACTCATGGTCATTTCGCAAAACGTAGGGGGCTTGATTGCCTGTTGGAATAGATATTACCTGTAAAAAACAGACAGAAAAGTTCATAATATAGTTAATAACTGTCAGGATTTTAGACCGATGAGATTGAAAACCACCCTCGACCAATGGCAAACGCTTTACGAAATTGACCGTGCAGGCAGCATTCAGGCGGCGGCAGTGCAATTGAACAAGAGCCACACCACGCTGATCTATGCGCTGAGAAAATTGGAGGACCAATTAGGCGTGACTTTAGTGCAGGTTGAAGGTCGTAGGGCGGTCTTGTCGGAGGATGGTAAATCACTGTTGCGCCGTGCAAGCAGTATGTTGGAACAAGCTCGCGAGCTAGAGTTGATCAGTGAACAGCTGGCGAAAGGCGTCGAATCTGAAATCGTGGTCGCCGTGGATCATTTGTGCTGCCTTGAACGCCTTTATCAACCGATGGCTGCATTTTTGGCGGAGAACAACACCACATCGATACAAGTGATTGAAACGTCACTGTCTAAAACAACGGAAATGGTGACTCAAGAACTGGCTGATGTGGCTATCATCAACTTGCCTATTACTAATTACTCAGCCGAAGCCTTTGGTTTTACGATGATGGAGCCAGTAGTTGCTAGCTCACATCCGTTAGCAAGTGCCGTTTCAGTGTCGTTGAATCAACTGTCGTCTTTGCCACAAATTGTGGTGAGGGATTTAGGTACACGATCTAATCAAGGCACTAAAAGCCAAGGGAACAAACAGGATGTGGGCTGGTTGAAGTCGAGTCAGCGTATTACGGTGGATAATTTCGACCATGCGTTTGGCGCGGTAGAGCAGGGAGTCGGTTATTGTCGACTACCAAAGCACATTGTTGAAAGTCGAGGTAGCGACAAGCTCACTGTGTTGAATGTCGAAAATGGCAGTGGGTATCACGTTCCGCTGCACCTGACTTTACCAAAAGGAGCCAAGACAGGCCCTGCTGCTCAACGTTTCTATGAGTTACTTCTTAAGTCAGCTGCTCCTGCTAACTAACCCTCATTCAGTCGGGCTCAAACTAGCGAGGCTGATTGCCGTTTAAGAACAGCGCGACACATTCGCGAGTGTAGTGAAGTCTTTCTTCTTCAGATTCTCCGCTATCGTGTCCGAAGAATCCCCAATACGCTGATTTGCCGTGAAACATCAACAACAGTTGGCGTGCTGCAATGACTGGTGAGCTTGATGTCGATAGTGTGAGATCACTAGAGTCTATTTTCGACTGCAAATAATCAGCAAGTAACTTGGTGGTTTTCTGAGGCCCAGTTTCTAAATAGATAGAGGCGATCTCTGGATGCGTATTCGCTTGGCTAATGGCATTTTGGAAGGTTTGTCTAGATTGCTCATCAAGTAATAAATCTTGAAACTTCACACCAAATTTCACCAACTCATCACCCACCGCAGCATCCATATCAAAGGCAGCAGGACTGAGTTCTCGCTCCGCACACTTGGTTTGCATGCAGGTTTCGAAAAGTTCGTCTTTGTTTTTAAAGTGAGAGTAGACCGTTTGCTTGGAAACGTTCGCTGCTTTGGCTATCTGATCCATATTGATCTTGAAGCCATGTTCAGAGAAAAGTTGGCTGGCTGCGGTTAAGATCTGCGATCTCTTCTGTTCACTCTTGATGATTTTAGTCACGTGCTTGCTTCTCGTTACTTAGTATTGTCTCGTTACCTAGTTTGTCTCGTTGCTTGGCGCCTGTTGGTGCTCAGTTCTATGTGTCTCGTTTTACCCTAAGCATTATGCTTTTTGTGATGGTTTTATCAATCATTAACGATGAAACTTATTTTTAACACAATCAAACTAGACAGTCTAGTTTGATTTGGTTAGTCTAAAAAAAGAACATAATTGAGTACCGCATAGGAACAGTACGTATGTATAAATTGATGAAGGGAAGCGCAGTGGCAGTGGCGTTGTCGGCTTTTCTTGTTGGATGTGGCGAAAAGGAACAAGCCCAAGAGTCGGTTGATTCAACTGCTGAAACGGCATCGAGCGTCCAAACCATTTTAACGGTGGAAACGATGGCCTTGGCGCTGTCTTCCTCTTATGCAGTACAGCGTGAATATGTTGGTGTGGTAAAAGCGGGTCAGCAAGCCAATTTAGGTTTCGAACTGGCGGGTAAAGTTAATGAGATTCTAGTGGATGTCGGTGACACAGTAACTGAAGGTCAGCCGTTGATCCGATTGGATACTCAGTTATTGGAAACAGAGTCTAGCCAACTGAAAGCGCAAGCCGAAGAAGTCAAAGCACAACTGAGCCTTGTGGCGGCAAACTTGAAGCGTCAACGTTCACTGAAAGCAAAGGGCTTCAGTGCTGAGGCTGAGATTGATTCTCTTACTAGTGAACAACGTGTATTGCAGGCGAACTTGCTGCGCATTGATGCCTCAGTAAAAGGCAATCAATTGAAGCTAGTGAAATCGACAGTGCTTGCGCCTTATTCTGGCACCATCGCAACACGTTTTGTCTCTTTAGGTGATGTTGTAAATGTAGGTAATCCAACCCTGACACTGCTTGCCTCTGAAGGTAAAGAAGCGTTCATTGGTATTCCTGCCCATCAAATGCAAAAAGTAACCTCGCTTTCTTCACCAAGTATTCGTGTCGGGCGAGACGATTTCGCTGTGAGCCTGCTTAATCCGGGGGCGATGGTGGATACTCAATCTCGCAGTGTTGGCCTACGTTACCTGTTTCCGGAGCAAGCTTCTGTTTTAGAAGGGCAACTTGCGTACCTAAAGTTTGATGAGCAAATCGATGACCAAGGTTACTGGGTTCCGCTCACGGGTTTGATCGATGGCCTACGTGGTGTGTGGAATATCTTCGTTATTGGTGAAGACAACAAAGTTGAACGTCGAAGCGTACAGGTGTTGTTTGCCAACAACCAACAAGCCTACGTGAGCGGTGCAATCAGCGAAGGCGAGCAGGTGATATCCAGTGGTTTACATCGTTTGGTTCCCGGCCAAACCGTGAAGCCAGCCAGCGTTACTGCTGAATAGGAAATAGTATGAAAATCATAGAGACTATTTCTAACACTCGATTGCTTATTTTAATGACTGCACTGCTGATGGTGAGTGGTATTTCTGCGTTCATGACTCTGCCGCGTGCAGAAGATCCGGTAATCATCAACCGCTACGCGAACATCACAACCAGCTTCCCCGGCGCCAGTGCCGAGCGTGTTGAAACCTTGGTCACCGAGGTTATTGAGAACAAACTACGCGAGTTAAGTGAGGTTAAACTCGTCAGCTCGACGTCAAGACCGGGTGTGTCGATTGTTACTTTGGAACTCAATGATGTGATTACCGAGCCAGAGCCAGTTTGGTCTCAAGCTCGTGACAAGCTGTCTGACATCGAATCCATTTTGCCTGCGGGCTCTCACTCTCCCGATCTCGACAGTGACCATACCTATGCTTTTACCACTATCGCATCATTGACGTGGTCTGGCGCGGGTGAACCTGACAGATTAACGCTGGGTCGTTATGCCAAAGAACTCGCTAAGCGATTACGAACCTTGTCGGGAACTGAATTCGTTGATGAATACGGGATGCCGCAAGAAGAGATTCAAATCAGTTTACGCACTGCCGATGCTGCCGCGCTTGGTCGTTCAAGTGCCAATATCGCAGAATCTTTGGAAGGAGCAGATGCGAAAAACTCTGCCGGTGAATTGGTCAGTGCTTATTCTCGCTTTGGCTTAGAGATTAAGTCTGAGCTTGATTCCATTGAACGTATTAAACAGGTGCCAATAGCCACCGACAGCAATGGTCACATCATCCGTATGGAAGACATTGCTTCTGTGAAACGTGGTGAGAAAACCCCACAAGACCAGATTGCCATTATTGATGGTGAGCCGGGTGTGATTGTCGCGGCAAGAATGCACCCAGATCTGCGAGTTGATAACTGGACGTCGCGAGCCAACGCGCTCATCAGTCGATTTGAGCAAGAGCTGCCGAGCAATATTCAGGTCAACGTGCTTTTCAATCAGCAAGGCTATACTGAAACTCGCTTGGACGATTTGGGTAAAAGTCTGATGATTGGCTTTGGTCTGATTTTGATTGTGTTGTTCGTCACCTTGGGTGTTCGTGCTGCGATCTTAGTGGCGATTTCTTTGCCATTAACGTCACTGCTTACATTGTCGATCATGAAAATGACCGGTGTGCCGATTAACCAGATGTCGGTGACAGGTTTAATTGTGGCGCTCGGGATCATGGTGGATAACGCGGTGGTGATGGTCGATACGATTCAAGCTTATCGCCTGAAAGGGCAGCAGCGCGCTGAAGCGACCATGAATGCATTGAAGCACTTGTGGGTTCCGTTACTGGGCTCGACACTTACCACTGTGCTAGCCTTTGCACCGATCATTTTGATGCCTGGCGCTTCGGGTGAGTTCGTGGGGGGAATTGCGATTACCGTGTCTTTCTCGTTGATCGGTTCTTACATTATCTCGCATACCCTAATTGCAGGTTTAGCGACTAAGTTACTGCCGAAACAGCTCAGTGATGTTGATAAGAAAGGGCAACACCATTGGTACATGACCGGTTTGAGAATTCCGGCTTTGACGCGTTGGTTCTCGTCTTCTGTTCGCTTTGGTGTGACGCATCCAATCATCACGATTGCTTTGGTGTTGTTGGTACCGTTTACTGGTTATTGGAGTATGTCTCAGCTGACTGAGCAATTCTTCCCGCCATCAGATAGAGACATGTTTGAGATTCAGGTGTACATGCCGCCTCAAGCAAGTATTTATGCGACCAAGAATACCTCTGAAAAAATCGACGATATCATTCATCGTTACCCCGAAGTAGAGCGCATTGATTGGCTGGTGGGTGCAAACTTCCCATCGTTTTATTACAACCTACAAGCGAGACAAAACAACGCGCCGTACTTCTCGCAAGCAATGGTGAAAACAGAAAACTTTGATCAAGCCAATGCGCTAATTCCTGAACTGCAAAAGGTGCTAGATAAAGAAGTACCACAGGCGCAGATCTTGGTGAGAAAGCTTAACCAAGGGCCTCCATTTACCGCGCCCGTTGAATTGCGTGTGTATGGTGAAAACCTCGATACGCTGAAAGCTATTGGTGAGGATGTTCGCTTGATTCTGGCAGGTGTGCCTCATGTGACTCACACAAGGGAAACACTGCAACCGGGTACGCCGAAGGTGTGGTTGAAGGTCGATGAAGATACCGCGAAACTCAACGGTATTTCATTGAACCAGTTCGCAGGCATGTTGCAAACCACGCTGACAGGTCGTGAAAGCGGCTCTGTGATAGAGGGCAGTGAATCGGTGCCAATTCGTGTTCGTGTTGCGGATGACGCGCGTGAAAACTTAGCGCATCTGAGTAATATTCGCTTGCCAATCAGTTCTGAGGTGTACTCAACTGGCATCAATGTGTCGACTCTGGCGGAGCTGGAATTGACGACTAGTCGTGGTGCGATTACTCGTCGAAACGGGCAGCGTGTGAATACCATCGAGGGCTACATTGAAGCGGGTGTTTTACCTCAAACTGTCCTTAATGAATTCCAAAAACGCTTAGCAAGCTATGAGATGCCATCGGGCTACACGATTGGCTTTGGTGGCGAATCCGCGGAGCGAGACAATTCAGTCAATAGCTTGATCTCGAATGTCGCCGTTGTGGTGGTATTGATGGTGTTGGTGGTGGTGATGTCGTTCAACTCGTTCCGAATGAGTAGCATCATCTTCATGGTAGCAGGATTGGCTGGTGGGCTAGGGCTGTTGTCGGTATGGATCTTCGGTTATCCGTTCGGCTTTACGGTGATCATCGCGATGCTCGGCATTGCAGGTTTGGCTATCAACGCGGCCATTGTCATTCTGACCGAATTGAAGCTAGACAAGGAGGCTTCCTCTGGGAATGTTGATGCAGTCGTTGATGCCGTTATGTCGTGTACTCGACATATCAGTTCAACCACGATTACAACCGTGGGAGGCTTTATGCCATTGATCATCGCTGGCGGTGGTTTCTGGCCTCCGTTTGCGGTCGCGATTGTCGGCGGTACAGTATTAACCACTCTTATCTCGTTCTACTTTGTGCCTGTGGTTTATCATTTGATGACTAAAAATCAGCGCAAAACCGTCGTCGAACCAACAACATAATCTCTTCTTTGGTGATCCTTACTCCTCTCTATTGAGGGGAGTAACACCCACTTAAAACCCATCAAAATACTCATGAAATCGGCTTTTTATCCCCATTTCTGCCCGTTTTCTGCTGCGTATAACTGACATTTTTATCATAAAAAGCAGGGTGTTATTTGAATTCCTGATGGGTTGCTGCCTGAAGTGATGCCTTTTCTAAATACCTTTAAAATTATATGTGAATTCATAAATTTGACAGTCATCACACTTTGCTTAATTCGCTCTTTCTAATGTAATCAATCATTGTCGTTTCTACTGCGTGTTTACTTTGATCTCTCCCGTTTCTCTTTAATCCTTTTCCGCACATGGCTCGACTCGTGTGGCACGTTCATGCTGTGCGTCTGAATTGCATCAATTTCCCACATCTCACTTTCATAACTGGAAGGTTAGTTTCCAAGTTTGTTTGGTGAGCTTTCAATTTCAACTCCTCATAATGCGCCAAATGTAACAATGTATTTCAAAGTGTAACAATTAAGTCATATATTTTGTGTGGTTTTAACCGTGCGGCAATGTTTCGGCTGCGCAGCACTGTCGTTTTAACTTGGCAGTTCAACTGTCGACTGTTCAACTGCCGACTGTTCAAGATAGTGGCTAATTCCGTTTCGCTTTGAGATGCGTCGTTTCACATGCTCAACACATAAATATTCTAATGACCATGACAACCAGTACTCGGGCGTTCGTTCTGAGGCTGGATAACCATCGAGAAAGTTAATGGAAGCTTCAAGATATAAACGCATTTTATCGAGAGCAAATCTGTCGAGGATTGGTTTGGTGGGAACCGTCCTGATGCTCGAAGGATGTAACTCCGCATTGCTCGACCCAAAAGGTAGCGTTGGCGTTCAGGAAAAGGAGCTGATTATTACTGCTCTGTTGCTGATGCTGATTGTCGTCATCCCCGTGATCCTGATGACCATCTACTTTGCTTATAGATACCGTGAAAGTAACACCACAGAAGAGTATGCACCTGACTGGGCGCACTCAACCAAGATTGAAATAGTGGTATGGACGATTCCAATCATCATTATTGCGATTCTGGCCACTATTACTTGGCGAACAACACACGAACTTGAGCCTTCCAAGCCTCTGGAGAGTGACGTTAAGCCTATGGTGATCGAAGTGGTCTCTCTGGACTGGAAGTGGCTGTTCATCTATCCGGAGCAAAACATTGCGACGGTTAACTATGTTGCGTTCCCGAAAGATGTACCGGTGACGTTTAAGCTAACTTCAGACAACATCATGAACGCGTTCTTTATCCCGCGTCTTGGTTCGCAGATCTACGCGATGCCGGGAATGGTGACCAAGCTGAATTTGATCGCGAACCACGAAGGTGACTTCAAAGGTTTTGCATCGAACTACAGTGGTAAAGGGTTCTCTCAAATGAAATTCACCGCATCAGCCATGCCTGATCAAGTGGCGTTTCTAAACTGGGTGGAAAAAGTGAAAGCTAGCCCAGACCGTATTGAAGACTGGGAACAATTCCGTTCATTGGCTGCGCCGAGTGTGGCTGAACCTGTGACTCTGTTCTCCAGTATCCCACCATTTTTATTCACTGATGTCGTGACCCAGCACCCTGGTTCAATGAACTGTTTGCCGGAAACCCAAGGATAATCGTCATGTTTGGAAGATTAACTCTAGACTCAATTCCCTACCACGAACCCATTATTTTGATCACCTTAACCATGATCGCTTTAGTGGGTAGTTTAGTGGTGTATGCGGTAACAAAAGCCGGTAAGTGGCAATACCTATGGAATGAATGGTTTACGTCTGTAGACCACAAAAAACTAGGCTTCATGTACATTGCGGTCGCGATGGTGATGTTAGTTCGTGGCTTCGCCGATGCGGTCATGATGCGCAGTCAGCAATTGCTTTCTGCAGCGGGTGAGACTGGCTATTTACCGCCACATCACTACGACCAAATCTTCACGGCTCACGGCGTGATCATGATTTTCTTCGTAGCGATGCCTCTGGTTATCGGCTTGATGAACATCATCGTGCCGCTGCAAATTGGCGCTCGTGATGTTGCATTCCCTTATCTGAATAACTTGAGCTTCTGGCTATTTGTGGTGGGTATTATCCTAACCAACATGTCGCTTGGCTTGGGTGAGTTTGGCCGTACGGGTTGGTTGGCGTATCCGCCGTTGTCTGGCATTGAGGCGAGCCCGGGAGTCGGGGTCGATTATTGGATATGGGCACTGCAAATATCCGGTGTGGGTACCACGTTAACGGGTGTGAACTTCTTTGCGACCATTTTGCGCATGCGTACTCCGTCTATGCCAATGATGAAGATGCCAGTGTTCACATGGGCATCTCTGTGTGCCAACATCCTGATCATCATCTCTTTCCCGATCCTAACTGTGACCATTGCGTTACTGACTTTGGATAGATACATCGGCACGCACTTCTTCACCAATGACCTTGGTGGCAACGTGATGATGTATGTGAACCTGATTTGGGCATGGGGACACCCTGAGGTGTACATCCTAATCTTGCCTATTTTCGGAGTGTTCTCTGAAGTTACTGCGACTTTCTCACGTAAAAAACTGTTTGGTTATACCTCACTGGTATGGGCGACGGTGGCTATCACTATTTTAGCGTTTGTGGTTTGGCTGCATCACTTCTTCACCATGGGTTCAGGCGCCAATGTGAATGCCTTCTTCGGCATTGCAACTATGATTATCTCTATCCCGACCGGGGTTAAGATCTTCAACTGGTTGTTCACCATGTACAAAGGTCGTATCCGCTTTACCACACCTATGTTATGGACGGTCGGTTTCCTTATCACCTTTACGGTGGGTGGTATGACAGGCGTATTGATGGCAGTTCCGGGCGCAGACTTTATTCTGCATAACTCGGTATTCCTGATTGCTCACTTCCACAACGTAATCATCGGTGGCGTAGTGTTCGGTTGTTTCGCTGCTATTGGTTACTGGTTCCCGAAAGCGACGGGTTTCACTCTGAACGAACTTTGGGGAAAACGCGCATTCTACTGCTGGATAATCGGTTTCTTGATGGCGTTCTTGCCGCTTTATGCTCTGGGCTTTATGGGCATGACGCGTCGTTTGAGCCAAGACATCAATCCTGAATTCTTCCCTCTACTGGCGGTTGCGGCTGCAGGTACGGGCGTGATTGCGATGGGTGTTGTTTGTCAGTTCGTTCAGATTTACGTGAGTGTTCGTGACCGCGACCAAAACCGAGATCTAACCGGTGACCCGTGGGGCGGACGCACATTCGAATGGGCAACGTCTTCACCACCGCCGTTCTACAACTTTGCAAAATTGCCTAAGGGCGATGAGATCGATTCGTTCTGGTATCAAAAGCAAAGTGGTGAGTTTGATCCAACTCAGGAAGAAGAATACGAACGTATTCACATGCCTAAGAATACACCGACAGGCATTTATGTGTCTGCATGGGCGTTGGCATTTGGCTTCGCAATGATCTGGTACATCTGGTGGCTAGCGGCTGCAAGCTTAGTGGGTATCGTGGTGACGTGTATTCAACACAGCTACAACGACGATGTGGATTACTACGTGGAAGTTGAAGAGATCAAAGCGATTGAAGCGGCTCGACGTGCGCAGCTTGCAGAAGCGAAAAAACAGTCAGTGAAAGGCGATCATTCTGGTCGTGGTAACAGCGCTGACAGTGATGCTGATAGTGGTAATAACGACAATAAAGATGATTTGGAGACGACGTATGCAAGCTAATACTCCGTCACACACTTATGATCTTGCACACTCGCATGATCATCACCACGAAGCTGCGGGCAACAAGTTGTTTGGCTTCTGGGTTTACTTGATGAGTGACTGTGTCCTGTTTGCCACGCTTTTCGCGACTTATGCCGTGCTTGAGAGTGGGTCTATCGCAGGGCCGACAGGTAAAGACATCTTTGAACTGCCGTTCGTGTTTGTCGAAACCATGATGCTGCTGTTCAGTAGTATCACCTTCGGTTTTGGCATGATTGCGATGAAGCGCAAAGACGTGACCGGACTGAAGCGCTGGATCAAAGTGACTTTCGTATTGGGCTTAGCCTTCATCTGTATGGAAGTGTATGAATTTCATCACTTGATTGCAGAAGGCTATGGCCCTCAAGAAAGCGCATTCCTTTCTGCGTTCTTTACCTTGGTTGGCACACACGGTTTGCACGTAACGTTTGGTCTGATTTGGATGGCGGTGGCTTATCACCAGCTTTCAACCAAAGGTTTGAACGACAACATGTCGATGCGCTTCCAGTGCTTGAGCTTGTTTTGGCACTTCCTTGATATCGTTTGGATTTGTGTATTTACCATCGTGTACTTAATGGGGGTGATGTAATGGAACAGCATCTAGACAGTGGTGCAACGGATTATGTGAAAGGCTTTATAGCGTCACTGATTCTCACCATTATTCCGTTCTACATCGTGTGGGCGCATGTGTTACCAAGCACAGAAACGTACGTGATCTTGTTCGGCTGCGCGCTGGTGCAAATCTTTGTGCACTTTAAGTACTTTCTACATATGGAAGCGAAATCTTCCGATGGGCGTTGGAACTTGGTGTCACTGATGTTTACCGCCATTGTTGTATTGATTCTTATCGCTGGCTCGGTATGGATCATCTACAACATGAACGTCAACATGAAGTTGTAGGCTAGGTATGCTGAAAAGATATCTGTCTATCACCAAACCGGGCATCATTTTCGGCAACCTGATTTCTGTTGCGGCGGGGTTCTTCCTCGCCGCAAAAACAGAACCAGCCAGTGCGATGTTGTTACTGACAACATTAGCGGGTGTGGGACTTGTGATTGCATCAGGTTGTGTTGTGAACAACATCTTTGATCGAGACATCGACCAGAAGATGAAGCGCACACAAAATCGAGAATTGGTTCAAGGAAACATCAATACAGATGTAGCGTTCGTCTATGCCTTGGTTTTACTGCTAGCAGGCACAGCGCTGCTGTTTCAGTTCGCTAATCCGATCTCTGCGGTCATGGTGTTGCTTGGCTATGTGTTTTACGTCTTTTTCTACACCATGTGGTACAAGCGTACATCGGTTTACGGCACTTTAGTCGGCAGTATTTCGGGAGCCGTTCCGCCGTTAGTGGGCTACTTGGCGGTGACTAATTACATTAGTTTGGAAGCGGTTTTGTTGTTCGCGATGTTCTGTTTATGGCAAATGCCACACTCGTACGCGATCGCGATGTTCCGCCTTCAAGATTATCGAGATGCAGGCATTCCAGTGTTACCGGTGAAAGAGGGCGTCGACAAAGCACATCAACACATGAAAGCGTATGTTGTGGCGTTTGGCGCAGTATCATTGGCGTTGTTCCTACTTGGGGAAGCAGGTTATGAATACCTAGCGGTGTCGGCAGCAGTCTGTTTTATGTGGACCAAAGTGACATTCCGCAAAGTGGATTGCCTTAACTACATCCAGTGGTCAAAGACGGTCTTCAAGGTCTCTCTCCTGGTGGTTATGAGCATCAGTGGTGTACTGGGGCTGGAGTTGATTCCGTTGCCTACGCTTTTTTGATTTAAGTTTGTCGTTGAACCCTCAATGTTCTGAAGTCCGAGGGTTTGACGACTTTTTATCTGTCCCGCTTTAAGCTATTACCCTTCAAAAATATCACTAAGCCAATCTTCAAGCTGCTCTCGTTTATCTTGTGGGCCATTGATGATCACTAAGCCGTTTAGTGTCGCGTGATCCCAAGATATGGTGCCAGTTGCTAACGCATCGAACACATCGAGTTCAGTAATTAACAGTAGATCTTCTTCAGTAGGCAAAGTATCTCTACCTGACACATCGACATCCTTTTCAAGTTTCACTTGGCTGTAATGACCTTTGATTGCTTCGAATAAGTTGAACTCAATTTTGCTTGGGTGGGGTTTCGCAAGCGCGGCCTTGATGGCAAAGAGTCGAAAGTGATCCGGCTTATTGAGGTTGTTGAATTCATCGTCTTGTCTGGCTGTAATGACGTTGCCAAATACCTCGAGTGAACCGGGCTCTGTCACTAAACTAAACCCTGTCTCTTGGTGAAGACCGCAGGCAAACGTAAGTGAAGAGGTGAGTGAAAGAATCAGAGCAAATCGTTTTAACATAATGGTTATCGAGACCTATAACAGGGTTAAGAATCTGACGGCAGAAGCCGAACCTGACGATAAAAAAAGGGACCACAAAGGGTCCCTGTATTTGTTTGTCGTCCATGTGAAGCGGTCAGCGTATTGGTTGATAGTGTGTTAGTGATTGTTTACTAACACGCTATCGTCGAAGAGCTATCATCGAAGAGCTATCGCCGAAGAGCGACCGTTCGAACTCGCTATTAGCGAACGATGAGCATGATCTCTTCTGGAGTCATTGGCTTATCGAAGTAGCTCATGAATTGACCGAAGCCTTTGATGTCGCCATTCGAGAACTTGAATGCACCAGACTGTAGGTTGGTACCAATCACTTGTTGAGCGTTTGGACCCGCAATCAAGATTTGGTTCAATACTGCACGAGTGGTGTTGATTTGAACGTCTGCGCCTTTCACTGCCTCTTCGTGTAACTGAGCAATGCCGTTACGAATTTCGATAGTGAATGCTTCGTTAGTATCAGAGAAGTTGTACGTTAGCATCATGTTTACGTCTAACGAGTTTTCTGCGATTAGCGTCGACGTCATCATATCGAAGATTTGCTTACTTGGTAGCGCAGTTAGTACGTCTACAGAAGCGAAGCTGATCATGTTAGAGAAATCACGAGTACCTTCTAGTTCAGCTGCAGCATTCAATGCCCAGTTGCGCCAGTTGATGTTCACTTGATCTGCAGACCATGCTTTGTAAGCTTGTGCTTTCAGTAAGCGTGCTTCCATGTCATCTTTGTTTACCGTGATTGGGTAAGAAAGAATCTCTGCTGCAAAGGTGTAGTTCTCTGCTTTCATCGCCGCTTTTGCTGTGTCGATGATGTTGTCACGACCGCCCATGATCTCTACGAATGCTTTAGCGCGTTGCTCGTAAGCCATTGGCTCTAGCTGCCATGGATCCGCTTCGAAGAAACCGTTGTAACCTACGTAAATTTGGCGAACGGCGTGTGCAACGGTACCGTAGTGCTCACCTAACCAAGGGTGCTCAGCAAGGTGCTTAGGAAGTTTAACCACTTCAACTAGCTCGTCTGGCGTCATACCTTTGTTCATGTAACGGATTGTTTGGTCATGCGTGTATTGAATCGCATCACGATAAGCCGTTAATACGTCAGATACCGCTTCTTTACCTTCAACAGGACGACCGTGAGAGTTAATCATGATCTCAGTGTCGAACTTACGCATTACGTCGATGCCCTTGAACCACATTGATGGGTCACGGAATTTAGTACCACGGATGGTGTGAAGGTTAGGGAAGTTCTCACCTTGAAGTACTTCAGCCGCGTGCAGGATTTTCTGCTCTGGGAAGTAAACCACTAACTCATCTTTAGTTTCAGATGGCACGTTCTCGATGTGCATCTTAACGCCAGCAATTTCAATTTCAATGTGGCTTTGGCTTGGTACCAGCAGGTTTGGTTCAATGAACGAGATAGCACCTTGCATGAAGCGCGGACCAAGGCCGTCGTTTACTGTGCCGTGCTCACCTTCTTCTACGTGCTTAGCACCTGTGTAAGAAGTACGGTGACCAAATAGAGTACCTAGGTTTGAAGACCAGTTAGCCACTGCTGCGGTTAGGCCTTCTTCTGCGATGATTTTTACTTCGCCTGATGCTACTTCTTCATCAGTCACCCATGCACGCACACCAGAGATGTGGTCGATGTGGTTGTGAGAATAGATGATGGCTTTAACCGGCTTGTCTGTGATTTGACGGAACTGTTCTTTAACCGATTGAGCCATTTCTACCGACTCGCCTGGATCAACAATGATGATGCCGTCCGTACCTTCGATCATTACTGGTGTATCTAGACCGAAACCGTAACCAAGGTAAACGTTGTCATCCACTTTAATGATTGCTTGGTCCATTTTACGACCATGCTTGGTTAAGATTGGATGAACGTGATCAGATTCTTCAGTGTAAGCCAGTGAGTCGCCCGTTTTCGAAACAACTTGGATGCGCTCGCCTTTGCCCCAGAACATGTTTGACTTGTGTTCGAATAGAACCTCGCTCTTGTAGCGAGCATCAAGGTCAATGTTTTGGTATTGCGCAGCATTTGCTGTCTGAAGTTCTTGGCCTACTTTCGATGTCGCTTCTACAGTTGGAGTTGCAGATGCAAAACCAGAAGCAAATAGAGCGCTCGCGATAGCAACAGGAAGCGCCATTTTTTTGAATGTATTAGTCATGGTCGTGACCTTATGTTTGGATACAGGAATTGGATTTCTTGAGTCAAATAATAGAGGTGGGAGAGGTCGCTATCTACGCGCTAATAGGATATCGATATATCGTTTTTTCGATGATTTATTTATCTAATGATTGTATTGGCGATTTATTTTGATCTAAATCAATTAGTAAGTGGGGCTTGTGATAGATACAAAAATGCCCTGAAATTCAGGGCATTTAATTTGGAACTAATGGCTGTTATATAAGTGTTTACCGAGAATCTGAGTACTTACCAAGCACCTAAGTAAGACTTGTAAGATTGTAGGCGAACCGTTGCTGCGCCGATTACATCGATGAAGCCCCAGAACGGATGCGGCTTCTCAGCCGAGATCCAAGCCGCGCCAGTTGAACCAATAGGGATGTTGTAACCTTCTGGTTCGATGATCTCAAGTACGATAGTACGACCTAAAGCATTCCCGTTTCTTACTACGTGTTGACCGACGCTTTGTGGCCCCTGAAGTGGAGAAATACTCGACTCACCGGTACCGGCATTAAAGCTGTGTACTTTTGCTCGGAACACGTGCCCCGGGTAGGCATCAACGAAGAACTCAGCGAAGTCTCCTACTTGAACATAGCCATAAGTTTGGTCTGAAATGCGCATCTCAAGGAACTTTTTGCTGGTGTTGTAGAGGTGCATGTTACCCATGACAGAACCTTCAGCAATATTCACTATCGATACCTGACCGTCAAATTCCGCTCTAATGGTTTTCTTCTCTTGCGCCCAGTTCACTTTTTGTAGATCGGCTTTTAACGAAACAAGTTCAGCGTGCAGCACTCGAAGATCTGAGTCGTACTTTTCTACGTCACGCATATTGAAGATTTCAGGTGACGTTTCAGCACGCTCTAAGTCCCGAGTCATTTGCTTGATTTCTTCTTCTTTCTGAACAATTGAAGATTCGATCTTTGCTTTGTCTGCGGCAGAATCGATGTCGACGAGCGTGTAGATTATGTCGCCTTCTTTAACCATTTGGTTGTGATCAACAAGCACTTTGTCGATCTGCTGGCCGAAGATAGGTGACATAACCGCGTGTGGTGCTTTTACTGTGGTCGAGTTCGTTAAATCAACGGGTGCCCACAAGCGAGAGATAACCGCTAATACCGCAAGGATTGTTACGCCGCCAATGGCAGCCCACGTGTAGTTTTTGAAGTTCTTCTTAAGTGCGCCTGTCGCAAACAGTGACCATACAATTAGGATGTATGGAATCATCATCTCTTTCATTATGCGACCTCTTTTTCTGTAGGGGATGGTTTTGTTGGAGCCTTTTCTTCTGAAGCCTGTTCTTTTGAAGGCTGAGCTTCTGAAGACGGTTCTACTGGAGAGTGTTGTGTTTGAGACGGCTCTGTTACCGATTGTTCAGATGATACGTGGACAGCGGCTGTCGCTGCATTAGTCGCATCTTGTTTAGGCTGTACACCACGGCGAATCACATCACTCAGTGATTGACCAATATGCTTCCAGTTCGCCAATGCGATAACCAAAGCGATAACCCAGAATGTTTTGCTGATGAAGAGCCCGCAAAGTGACAGTGCAAACACGATTTGTACGTGAGCGCTTTTGTGCTCTTTTGCTTTATGCACACCCAGTTCATGCAACTGCCACATGCCGTAAACACCGGCTAATACCACAGCAATGGTCACCGAGAACAAGTAACCAGAGAAGTACTCCATCTGGAAGAAGTTCATCATCATTTCATTGGGATGATTGTTGAATTGAGACATGTCGATGTCTTTAGAATGGATAGTGCCTAACGGTGCAAGAGCCCATGCACCAGCAAACATCACCGCCATAAACAGGCAGAATTTAATCAAGACCATAGCAACGGCCCAGATCTTCTGGAAAACGATTTTTATAAAGTTCATATCTCAACCTACATCAATAAGAAGAGAGAATTTGCAGCCTAGAAGTCACCTTTAATGACATCTTAAAAAGTAGATGTCTATTATGTGGAGAGATTGGTGCTCATAATAAACAAAAGTAATAGATGATATTTAAAGTGATATTGCTCAGTCCAGACAACCGATTCTCGGTATCAAGAAGCGAATATGCTCCTCTACAAATCAATTCTTATTGTTAGCCTGAAACGCAGGTTGAATGACGATGCACTGTTGAACGAAATATTAGGCTCGTTCTTTTAGCTATTGTCTTCTTTACGTGTAATACCTCGTCTGTCGAGGGGATCTTCCATGGCAATTGACATAGTGTTGTAAAACATTTGTCAGCATTCTGTTTGGGCTAAGAATTGATTTGTTAGCAGGATAATAGGAAGAGTTTTGACCAGAATCTACCCAGAATTACGATTTGATAATATCGTAATTACGATTAGTAGTTATAACTCTAAATCGGTAGGTCGATTTATTTGAAAAGGCTCATATACAGATAGAAAACATTGTTCATTAACTTGGTTTGGATCAATGAAATGACTAATAAAAGCATCAATAAGCAATTTGGCGGAATTAATCTTTTTACACGCTTCTTACAATAAAAGGAGTAATAGAAACGAATGATGGATGACATATAACTGATAATAGATTTTTGAACACTGGAAAAATAGGTTTCTGTTTACGGTAGAGCGCTGGATTCGAAATATTGTAGCTTTAATTCTTCAAATGTATATCTCAATGTCGCTGAACACAGTGTCATGATAAACGAGACAATATCGTATTGTTTATGTTCTATTGAATATGTAATCTAACCCAATCAAATGCGATGTTGATTGGGGATAAAACATTGCAGTTGAAGAACAGATAGAGAAAGACCTAGCGGATAGCTAGGCCTTGATGTTGTGCACGAGTGAGGCCATGAATCAGGCACTGTGCGTGACTCATAGATAATCGACGAAAGGTCGAGACTGCCGCTTTACAGGAAGCGGTAGTTCGCTTGCATACCGAAGAAGTGTGCGCTGTTATCATAAGCGCCTTGAACATTGATAACTTGCCCCTTTGAGTAATTAAGCTCAGGCTCGTCGAGATCGATGTAATCGTAGTAAGCGCGCAGTTCCCAGTTCTTATTGAGCGCATAGGTGGCACCGGCGCCAATGCGTTTGGTTTCGCCTACAGGAAGATCCATATATTGATGAGTTGCGTCATCTTGAGGAGAAGTCTCGTAGCTGATGCCTGTTTCTAGTCGCAAGGTTGGGGTGATTTGGTAATGAGTACCTATGGCTAGGTTCCACACATCGTCAAAGTTACGGTCGACAACTTTTACTGAATTATCATTGATGTCTAGCGTGAGGTCAGTCCAAGTTGATAGGTCATACCAAGTCACACTCCACAGCATGTCCCATTGGTCATTGACGGCGTGCACGCCGCTAATTTGGATGTGTTGAGGCATGATAAAGTCGAGCCCAACATCACGCTTGGTGTCGCTAGCCGAATGTTGAAGATCCCCTTCACCGTAATGAGCAAGTTCAGAGCGGTAGATAAAGCCAAAACGGTGTTGTTCGTTCGGTTGGTAAAAGGCACTAAGAGAGTAGCCAACCGTGAAATCATCCGCGTCTGCTTCGAATAAGTGTTCAGACCCAATGTCGCCAGTGCCGATAAAAGGATTCAACTCGCCGTTAGCAGTGAGGTATTCCGCATTGACTGAGGCACCCAACGAAAGCTGCTCATTCACTTTGTAAGATATCGAAGGCATTAGTTGAACAGTCATGAATTCAACATTCTTTAATAAACGCTGCCCAGAAAAATTATCACCATAATCGATCCCTGAACCACCTTGAGAAGCCAAAGCAAAGCCAGCGTGAAATTTGTCGTTGATAGGGGCGACAAAGTAGAAGCTTCCTACCGGAGCCCAACCACCAGCATCAATGTTACTGTCAAAACGCTCTGTTGGGTCTGTGTCTGAATAGTTGATGTCTGTGTAGAGGCCTGCCAGATTGACGGTGAGTTCAGGGTTTTCTAGCTGAGACATAGCGGCAGGGTTAGTCCATGCGGTTAACGCACTTTCAGCTAACGCTGCCGATCCTGCGCCTGCGGTACTTGCGTTGAGAGAACCAAGTTCAGGAAGAAGGTGAGCCGCAGCCAGTGCTGGGTTTGAAAGCATCGCGTTACTCGTCATCATCGCAATAGTGATGGCAAGGTAGTGTTTTTTCATGGGGAAACCTATTAAGAAACTAATTACGCGGGATGTTAGTGTCTCAATTTGGGACTTTAAATGAGGGATTCTTATTTCATTCTATCGCTTTTACGATAGCATAGTACTCATGGTCGCCTAACGAGTAATGATATATGAGTAATGACATCCCCAACTTCAACCTACTTGCCGTGTTTTCTGCGGTGATGGAGCAGGGCAGTTTAAGTAAGGCTGCGGATCAACTCAGTACCAATCAATCGACCATCAGTACCGCGTTAGCCCGCCTAAAGAAAGAGATTGGCCAAGAGCTTTTTGTTCGTAAAGGACGTGGCGTTGTGCCTACATCGTATGCTCAAAGCTTGTATGAACAAATCAAAGCGCCGATCAATGAACTTAACGGTGTCTTTCAATCGATGGCTAGCTTTGATGAGCAAAGCTCTGAACGTAAGTTTGTTATCTCTTGTCCCGAACATCTTCAGTGGGTACTGCTCGATAGCTTTGCGGCGCTTCCTAATCAAAATTTGTCGCTAGAAGTGTTTGATCAACCAGACAGCGATGATCGCATCTATGAAGATCTTTTAACTCAAGAGTTCGATGCCATGATTGAGATAGTCGTTCCTGAACATCCAAGTATTGCGAGTGAAACCTTGTATCAGGGAGACTTTGCCATTGTGTGTCGTTCGGGGCATCCTCGTATTCAAGGAGAGATCAGTGAAGCACAGTTTATGAGTGAAAAGCATGCTGTATTAGACCGAACGCGACGTAAAGTACGCAGCTTGAGTCATTATACTTCTTTGGATTTAACTAAACGTAAAATCGCATTTCACGGACGATCGTTGTTTAGCAATATCTTGCTGTGTAGTCAGTCGGATTATATCACGGTAGTCCCACTCTCTATGGCTCTGCAGTTCCAAGAGAGGCTCGGTTTACAACTCTTTAAGCCTCCGTTTGATTATGAACAGATGTCTCACTACCTGATTTGGTTGAAGAAGCAGAACAGCGACCCCGCTCATAAATGGTTTCGAGAGCAAGTGATTAATACGTCTGATGCGATGTCTAAAACACTTAAAGATAGGCGTTTGCGGTTTTAATTGAGAGTTTAATTCTAGGGAAGCATTGGCTTCCCTTTTTTGTGTCGTTGAGTTCGTGCTAGTCATAAACTTCATAACAAAAAATTATCACATTGAGAATTTTTGATAATTTCCTTAATTCCTCGATGAATCGTATTATTTCACTCAGAGATTAGTGGATAACCTCCACTCAAAATAATAACGGCGCCATGCTTGTGGTGCTAATAAGGGTGAAATATGAAATTCCTACACACAATGATCCGAGTTACTGATTTAGACAAGTCCATCGAGTTCTACACCAAGGTATTGGGAATGAAGGAACTTGAACGCTACGAGAACAAAGACTACCGCTACACATTAGTTTTTGTTGGCTACGAACAAGGCGGCACGACTATCGAGCTAACGTACAACTGGGATACGAATGAGTACGAGATGGGCAGCGCGTTTGGTCATCTGGCATTGGGTGTAGAAGATATTTACGCAGCATGCGACAAGATCAAATCGCTAGGTGGCAACGTCACTCGCGAAGCGGGCCCAGTGAAAGGTGGATCAACACATATCGCTTTCATCACTGACCCAGACGGCTACCAAATCGAACTGATTCAACTAGGTTAATCGAGGATATAACAATGACAAACGCATTATTTCAACCAATTCAACTTGGTAATATCGAGCTTAAAAACCGTATTGTTATGCCACCGATGACGCGTTCTCGTGCAACGCAACCTGGTAATTCAGCAAACGACATGATGGCGGCTTACTACGCTCAACGCGCTTCTGCGGGTTTGATTATTGCGGAAGGCACACAAATTTCACCTATGGGCCAAGGTTACGCTTGGACTCCGGGTATCTATTCTGATGAGCAGATTGCGGGTTGGAAAAAAGTGACTGATGCAGTACATGAAAAAGAGGGTGTTATCTTCGCTCAACTTTGGCATGTAGGCCGTGTAACACACCCAGATAACATCGGCGGTGAACAGCCAATCTCGTCTTCTGCACTTAAAGCAGAAAACGTAAAAGTATTCATCGATAACGGCACTGATGAGCCGGGCTTTGTAGATGTGGTTGAACCTCGTGAGATGACGAAACAAGACATCAAACAAGTGGTTGAACAGTATCGCCAAGCGGCTTTGAACGCGATTGAAGCGGGCTTTGATGGTATCGAACTTCACGCCGCGAATGGTTACTTAATCAACCAATTCATCGATTCTGAAGCAAACAACCGCACCGACGAATACGGTGGTTCAATCGAAAACCGTTTACGTTTCCTAGGTGAAGTGGTTGAGGCTATGGTTGAAGCGATTGGTGCTGACCGTGTTGGTGTGCGTCTTGCTCCGTTCACATCGTTGAATGGTACCGTTGATGCTACGCCAGTCGAGACTTACACAGCGGCGGCAGCACTACTTAATCTATACAAAATTGTTTACCTACACATTGCAGAAGTTGATTGGGACGATGCACCTGAAACACCGAAAACCTTTAAATCAGCAGTACGTAATGCTTACCAAGGTGTCCTGATTTATGCGGGTAAATACGATAGCGAGCGTGGCGAAAAAGCGGTTGCTGAAGGCGTAACTGACATGGTTGGTTTTGGTCGTCCATTCGTTGCTAACCCAGATTTACCAGCTCGTATTCAAAATGGTTACCCACTTGCGGCGCACGATCCAAACACGTTGTTCGGCGGTGCTGAAAAAGGTTTAACGGATTACCCAGAATACGCAGGCTAAAAACAGCTGCCTGAAGCCGAGTATTGAGATAGTATCTTGATCCTGTTGAATGTTTATAAAAAGCAACCTTGCAGAGTCGGGTTGCTTTTTTTGTTATTGGACCAAGTAAAATGATGAAAGCGATGCGCGGAGAGCTTTACCTCCTATTTGCTACCCTGTTAGCTGGGATTGGATGGATTGCATCTAAGCTGGTGGTATTAGAAATGCCGGGGCCAGTGTTCATTGGTGTGCGATTCCTCGTCGCGAGTTTGATTCTTCTGCCGTTTTGTATTCATCACATTCGTAAGCTTTCGCTTAAGCAGGTTCTTTCTCTTTGCGGAGTGGGTTTGCTGCTGTCTGCCTCATTGCAGGTATGGGTATTTGCAGTTTCGGTGACTGAAAGCTTGTCGGAAGGGGCATTCATCATGAGCTTAGCCATGATCATTGCACCGTTTGTGTCTTGGATTTTTTTTCGAGTTAAGCCTAATCGTGCGTTTTGGATGTCTTTCCCTATCGCGATTATCGGCATGCTACTGCTGACTTTGGGCAACGGCTGGCATGTTGAGCAGAGTCTGGTTTACTTCTTGTTAGCATCGATGTTGTTGTCTGTTCACTTTGTGATGAACAAGCGTGTGATTACCAATATCAAGCCTATCGCATCAATTTGTATGCAGCTGTTTGTAGTGGGTGTGAGTGGTTTAGCCTTTGCTTCTATGACAGCTCAGCCGGAGTTCGAAATCACCAAAACCTTAGTCTTCTGGTTTATTGTCTCTGCGGTGATCGCAACATCTATTCGTTACTTGCTGCAAACGGTCGGTCAGCACTCCGTGAATATGGAAGTGGCGGCATTGATCATGATTCTTGAGCCTGTGTGGACGCTGCTGTTAAGTGTGAGTGTGCTTGGCGAAAGTGTAGAGATGCAGAAGCTGCTCGGTGGAGCGGTGATCATTGCTTCACTGTTTTGCTATATCAAATGGTCGAGACGAAAATAAAACACTCGGCGCAAGGCCGAGTGTTGGTTGTTTTTTAATACACGTTCAGAGTGTAACAAGCTTTGCTAAGCAGTGAGATTGGTAAGCAGCGAGCGCGGTAAGATCAGATTGCCGCGACTACTTTCTGAAGTAGCTTGAGCATTTGCTGCTGTTCTTCAGCATCTAACTCGTTCATCAACGCTTTGTTTAAACGAACTGGGATAGGAACGAGTTGTTCTTCAAGTGCTTTGCCTTTTTCCGTTAAGTAAATTCGGAAAGAACGGCGACTGTTTGGATCGGCTCTGCGTTCCACCAGTTCAAGTTTTTCTAACTTGTCTAATGTACGTGTCGTTGTTGAATTCTCGACTTTGGATTTCGCAGCAATATCACGCTGAGTCACACCTTCTTCTTCCCAAAGACACATCATGGTTGGCCATAGTGCAATGCTTAAGCCATGTTCCTTCAATTCCGTGTCGAAATCTTTGGTCGCTTTATTGGCGATCACATTGATCATCCAACCAAAGCTTTTTTGTCTATCAAACTCTTCTGGCATCTTTCGCTACCTAATTTTACTGTGATATTGCAACTATTGTCATCGTAACTAATACCGATGCAATTAGCACCAACAACGCTTTCCTATTTGATGAAAAAGCCAATTGACTGCCATTTCTGAAATAATCCGTTGACGCTGAATGGTTTTGTTTGCCTGTGATCATGGCAAGAACCAGCGGTTTTGAACGCAGTTTGTAGATGATAATAGCCACCAAGTGCAGTACCACAAATGCCACTAACATGCGTGCGGCAATGCCATGTACCGTACATAACACATCGAATACTGCATCAGTAATCACGCGTTCCGAGCCTGGTATAGCATCAAAGAATCCGGCAATAACAAGCCCAGTAATACATTGGATAAACAGAGTCGTGATCATTCCTATCACCATCCACGCACCTAACGGATTATGTCCCGGTTTTGGTCGTGCTTTTCCGCGGAAGTAATTCCAAGCCGATTTTGGGGAGCTAATAAATTGAGAAAAGCGACTGGTATCGCTGCCGACGATTCCCCAAACCAAGCGCCATAAAATCAGACAGAACAGTGCGAGGCCTAAGTAAACATGAGGGCCTTGTCCGTTAAACCCTGACGCAGCAAGACCAATAAAGAGTACGGCTTGAAGCCAGTGATAAAGTCGAGTTGGTAGATCCCAGATTTTCATAATGCTTTTCCTGTTTGCGAATTTGCTTGGTGGGAATAATTTACACAACAACAGTTGCATGCGCAACTATTGTTGTGTAAATTAAATGAATCTCATCGATTACGGCTGAACTATCAAGCCGTAATTTACTAAGAAACCAATCAGTAATTAACGAACAAATCACTCAGTCAATTAGCCACTCAGTCAATTAAGCACTCAATCAATTAATCACTAGGAATGACACTATGAAAAAATTCACTATCGCTTTAATCATCGCACTGCCTACGATTGCTCTACCTATGATCTCTATCGCTGCAGCGGATGTTGTAAATAATCGCCAGCACGCTTTTAGCTCTATTGAAGAGGTCAGCAAACAAGTTGATTCAGAATTGAACAACAGTGATGTGGATTGGCTGAAGGTGGGCGAGTTAAGTGAAATTTTGGTGGAACATGGTGATGTCTTGAATGCGAGTTTTGCTGAAGGTGATACTGGAGGTAAGGCAAAAAAGGAGATTTGGAGCAAGCCTGAGAAATTTAACCAACTGATGTTACAGATGAACCAAGGTTTTGCAGAGCTTTATCAAGCGAGTGTTGAGCAAGACTTGTCGAGCGCAGAACAAGGGTTAGATTCTGCGAACAATACTTGTAAAGGATGTCACCGTACTTACCGTTCTCGTTGGTAACGATTCTAATAACGAGCTTTGAATACAGGTGGTAAAGTCGAATCCTTACCACCATAATCCTAGCGCGCTGCCTTCTTTTCTTTGTGCAATCAATTCGAATGCACTAGGGGCAGGAAAGCACGTGGGTGAATTAGTCGCGAACAGTGACTTTAGTAATCACGATGTCTTCACACGGCACATCTTCATGTCCCCAGCGAGTGGTGGTTGGTGCAAGCGCAATCTTGTTTACCACATCCATACCTGCTGATACCTTGCCAAACACAGCGTAGCCCCAACCTGAGTTGCTGGTTGCTGTATGATCAAGGAAATCATTGTCGTCAAGGTTGATAAAGAACTGCGCCGTTGCTGAATGGGGTGCGTCAGTGCGAGCCATTGCGAGAGATCCAATCACGTTCTTTAAGCCGCGGTTAGCTTCATTCACAATAGGTGCACGAGTTGGCTTTTCTGTCATGTCGATAGTGTGTCCACCACCTTGAATCATGAAACCTTCAATAACACGGTGAAATGTTGTGCCTTCGTAGAAGCCATCTTGGCAGTATTTAAGGAAGTTTTTCGACGTTACCGGCGCTTTTTCAAGGTTCAGTTCAATTTCAATGTCGCCAAAGTTTGTGGTCAGAATGATCATAAAGGTCCCAATATTTGAGTGCTAATATTTTGAATGCTACAGCACAGTGGTTAGCTTATTTGAGTGCAGTATATGAAAAATTGTGGAGGATGCCAGTTAACAATGCTTCCCAAGCGGATTTATGGGAATGGTGAGTGGCTAGGGAGACTTCATATATAAGAAAGCCAGCGATGAAATCACTGGCTTTGAGATGAAAAACGGACTTAGAGCGTTAGCAGGTAGTTAACTAGTTGGTTGTACTCTTCGTAGCTCTTGATTTGATCCGGTTTCACGATGTATTTGTTGTTAACCAGAACTCCAGGAACACCTGTTAGTGTGCTTTGATCAAACTCTTTATCGAAACGTTTTTGCATCGAGTTCACTGCAAAGCCGTTGTATGCCGCATCAAACTTCTTCGCATCGATACCGTTATAAATGAAAAATTCACGCAGTTCTGCTTCATTTTTTGGTGTTTGTTGCTTCTCATGGATCTGAGCAAACATGGCAGGAACCATGCTTTCTTCAGCGTCTAGAGCAATCATGGTCGCGTAAGCCTTCGCCATTGGTACTGCCATGTTGTTACCCATAAAAGCGACGTGCACTTTTTGGAAGCTTGCTGACTTTGGCAAGTCTGCTTTTAGGTACTTAATGACCCCTTCAAACTTGTAACAATGTGGGCAGTAGAAAGAGAAAAATTCGGTAACGACAGGCTTGTCGGCCTTTGCTACATCAAGGATTTTGTAGTGCGTGCCTTCTTCAAATTGTGCGGCGTTTACTGAAGCGCTCAAGAGTAGAGCGGCAAAGAGGCTAAATAGTTTTTTCATGTGTTCATTTCCTAAATTCGGATGTCATTTGATACAGCAAAAATGCTGTTATAACTTGGTGGCAGATATTGCCAAACAGGGACAAACGATTAGGAAATAGGGGGGCGGTATGGCGCTTGTGGTGCAACAATCGCTTTGTGCGAAGGCTCTTTTTCTATCAGTGCCAGTGATTCAATCTGCGGTTCGAAAGATTCAGAAACGATCAGTGGTGGCATTTTCAGTAGACAGACCGATCCACAACAGTGGTGCTCAACGGTGGGTTGTGCGCTGGAAAAAGGTGTTGGGGTGCTCTCTACAGAACTGATGTTAGCAGCAGAGAAAGAGAAGCTATTGGCAGAAGTTGATTGAGCTTGGGGGGCTTGCAGAGCATTGCTGCTCGCGATGCTGTCCACACTAATGGTGGCCATTAGCATAGCGAAGAGCATGAAAGCGTGTACCCAAATTTTGTTAATCAACTTTGGCATGAATTCTTAGTCTTGGTAAACGAGTAAAGCAGGCGAATCATACCTCACTCGTTTGTGCATCTCTAATTAAACCCAATAAAACTTAGCCGAGCTCAACTTTTATTACGCTTGATACTGTTTCAGGAACATCTCGACACTGGATTGGATGATTACCTGTTTTTGTGCAGCATCCGGTGACGGCGTATGACCAATGATTTGTGGCCAAAATGCAAAAGACTTTAACAGTGCAATAAACTGGGTAGATGCAAATAGAGGGTCTAGTTCAATCAAGCGGTCATCTGCCTGTGCTGCTTTAATCCAGGTTGTGAGTCCACTTTCTGCTTGGGAATACTTTTCCATCGCTTGATGCGCCAGTTCGGCATTGTGGAAATACTCTGAGAACAGCACGCGAGATAAGTCGATAAAGCCTTCTGATTCTAAAAGCTCTAGTTCTTGATTAGCAATCGAAGTGAGTTGCTCATCAAGAGGCAGTTCTGCTTGATAAGGGAAATGCGTCGCGGCCAGAGTTTTGCTCCAAATGCTGTCTAGAATCTCATCTAAAAGCAGTTCTTTGCTGGCAAAGTGGTTGTATACCGTGCGCTTTGATACTTCCGCGCGGCTCGATATTTTATCCATGCTGGTGGCCTTGTAACCGTGCTCAGTAAACTCTGCGATAGCAGCGGCAACGATCGATTCACGTTTTCTTTGGCTCAGCGTTTTTTTTACAGTCATAGGGATACTACTCAATAGGTCGCGGTTAGCATTGCATACGCTAATTTTACACCAGTAAGTTTACTTTTAGAACACCAATCCGCGTATTGGTAATTCGATCGATAGCAACTGAATCGCTTTGCAATGCACTGTGGGTATCATAGAATCGAAAGCGTATTCGAATTTTATTGATATCAACGGAAGAGAATAAACAATCAATGAGTAGTATTTTAGAGTGTATTCGTACAGTTGGACGAGGAGAAAGAGGGCGTAAGCCTTTATCGTTCGAACAAGCCTACCGCATCATGGATGAGTATTTAAGCGGAGAGGTCGGTGACGACCAAATGGCTATGCTACTGATGTTGATTCGTGTGCAGAATGAAACCAATGAAGAGATCGCAGGCTTTGTAAAAGCGTTTCAATCTCGAGTACCAGACTTAGGCGCCGATATTGACTGGCCGTGCTACGCAGGTAAGCGTAACGATACCGCCAGTGGTAAGCCTTGGAATTTGTTGGCGGCAAAGATCTTAGCTGATAATGGCTATAAAGTCTTAATGCACGGCTACATGGACAAACCAAGTGGCCGCACGCACGTTGAGACCCATCTAGAGTGTGTTGGTGTTCGCCGAGCTCAAGACCCACAAGACGCCAAGCAGATCCTTGAAGCGGATGGTATCGCCTATTTGCCTTTGGCGAACTTCGCACCTGAAGCTCAAACTATGATTGGTTGGAAACACCGTTACGGGCTGAGAACGCCGATTAATACTGTAGTTCGAGCATTGAACCCAGGTGGTGGTCGTTTGGGCTTGCGTGGTAGTTTTCACCCGGGCTTTCCTCAGTTACACGCTGAAGTTGAGCATGTCATTGGTAATAAATCCCACTCGGTGATTTCATTTAAAGGCATGAATGGCGAATCAGAATACAACCCTAAAGTGAGTCAAACGGTCTGGATGAGTTCTCCTGAGAAGGTGGAATCTTTCTACTGGGAAGGCTCGATGAATGTTGAACTGCCTATGCCTTCTGAATGTGTACTGGGTACACCGGGAGATGAGATGGAGCTGATGGCGAACAGTGTTGTGGACAGTATGACTGCGATTTTATTCGCAGAAACGCACGATAAAACTGAGGCATACCAGAAAGCGGTGCGTCTGTGGCATGAGTATTGTGCGCGTTAGATGATGGTTTAACCAATGAGAGAAGGTCAGTGAGCGCTGGCCTTTTTTATGCTTAATTTTTAGCAAGGGCCTTTCGTGAATGCCTAAACAATAGAGCTACTTCACTCGCATCAATCGATGCATCTTGTCTTCGAATTGAATCTCAATCACTTGTGAAATTTTCATCTTCTCAACTCGTTCAAGCATTGCTGATTGATAGGCTCGTTTCTTCATCCACTCTAACGGCTCTTTAAAGCCATCTTCATTTATCACAAAGGACTGATCGGTGATGGAGTCTTCAAAGATATGAACCACCCAAATCCGCGATTGGAAATCTAACAATTCGCTAAAGTAGCTTTTTAGCTTAGGGATAAAGTGAGATAGAGCGGTTTGAGGTGAACGAAGCGAAGTCATAGTGAACCGTTTGGACAATGAAAAGCGGTGCGATGGATGTCTCCAATTCGAGCGCTTATCGGTTAAAGCAGGTAATCATCGTCAATGTGATTACCTACTCAAGAACTTGCCACAAAATACGGTATTCAGGTGCCGTTGACAATGCTTGTTGAGCTTGTCGGTCAAGACATGTGTGATGAGTCTGCTATTTAACGAACAAGCCGAAGTCGATCTCTTGTGCTCTTTGGTATTTGACCAACTTTACTTTCAAATTGTGTTTTGCCGCCAGATCAATCGCTAAGCTAGACATGTGTTTTATCTCATCGACGCAGCTAGAGATAAGGGGCTTTTCTTGGTTGTCGACAGTGGCGATGAGGGTGTTTTCTGTACCATCGACACCGGAATAAATGTACGCGTACATACTGTTGTTGTGTTGCATAAACGGCCTAATTGTAACGATATAATTATTTATGGCGTGAAGAGTACAAGGTTTATTCATTCAAGCCAGTGTCATAAAGTAAGGCTTTGTAAGGACTCTATTTTTTATTTTTTTGCTTGCGTAAAAATGCTCACAAGCCTTTTGTGACCTTGTTTTCTCGCCTTGGTAGGTTTTACCTATCAATAAAATTGTTGAAATCCATTTAGTAAAATCAAGATTTTAGACAACAATTAGGTTAACAAGATAGAAAAAGACATGACGAAAAGTATTTAGGGAGAACGCAATGCATTCAATAAAAGTGAAAGATTACATGACGCCGCAGGTTGTGACATTCACTCCTGACATGCCGTTAAGTCTCGCGTTAGATCGAGTAATGAGCAGCCATCACATGGGCGGTCCAGTAATTGATGATAATGAGCAGGTTATTGGTTTCCTTTCTGAGCAAGATTTATTAGAAAAATTGGTGAAGGTAAGCTATTTCTGCCAAGACACACACATTGTGGGTGATTGTATGTACCAAGAGGTGCTATCGGTATCACCAGACTTATCCATCATTGAATTGGCAGATATGATGCAAGTGGGTAAACCCAAAGCTTATCCAGTGCTCGATAACAAAAAGCTAGTGGGTATTATCACCAGAACCGATGTTTTGAGAGCAATCGGCAAGAACTTGGAAGAATGCTTCAAACATCAGGTATAGTAGCGTGTTAAGAACGATTATTTTTCTCAATACCCTCAATTGAAAAAAGGCGCACTAGCGCCTTTTTTCTGTATAGAGCCTTTCTTTGTCGATCCTTTCTTTGTCGCTCCCTAGCTTGTGGAACGCTTGCTTTGGATCACTAGTTTAGGGAGCTTGCTTGTGGGTGTCCCAGCTTTTGGAGGTTTCATGTCAAATCAAACGGCAAAGTTTGTAGAAGGTTCAACGATGCGCCACATCTTGGTGATGTCGGGGGCTGGCTCAGTCGGTTTGATGGCGTTATTCGTGGTCGATTTACTCGATATGTTGTTCATCAGTATGTTGGGACAAGTCGAATTGGCCGCTGCGGTGGGCTTTGCAGGCACGCTGACTTTTTTCTCTACCTCCGTTTCGATCGGTACTTCCATTGCTATGGGCGCGTTAGTTTCCAAAGCGATCGGTTCAAAGAATCAGGAACACGCTCGAAACCTCGCCACCAGTATTATGCTGACTGCTTTTGTCATCAGTTTGACGATTACCGCGGTGATGTTTGCTTATATCCCAGAACTGTTAGCCGCTATAGGGGCAAAAGGGGTTGCCGCGGAGCGTGCCCAAGCTTACCTACAGATTTTATTGCCAAGTGGTCCATTTTTGGCGTTGGCGATGGCGGCTGGTGCGGGTTTGAGGGCGGCAGGAGATGCCAAACGTTCGATGTGGGCGACTTTGTCGGGCGGTATCGTTAATGCGATTTTGGATCCTCTGTTTATTTTTGGTTTTGGTTGGAATATAGAAGGGGCGGCTATTGCTTCTGTTTTTGCCCGTTTTTCGGTGCTTCTTTTCTCGCTGTATCCTCTGATTCGTAGTCATCACTTGGTTGCACCTCCTTCACTGGTGCAGTGGCGCATTAATATTCGCCCTATATTGGCCATAGCGCTTCCCGCAATTATCACCAATACCGCAACACCTATCGGTAATGCGATTGTGACAACGGGTATCGCACAATACGGTGAGGATTTTGTCGCGGGCTTTGCCGTGATTGGTCGTCTAACGCCGGTTTGTTTTGCGGTTATTTTTGCCTTGTCCGGCGCTGTAGGCCCAATCATTGGGCAAAACTTTGGTGCAGAACGAATGGACAGAGTAAAAGAAACGCTCAACAACTCCTTGTTGGTTACTACGGCATACACCATCGCTGTCTGTATTCTGTTGTACTTTGTCCAAGACTATGTGATCCAAGGCTTTAGCCTGCAAGGTGATGCAGCAATTATTGTTGCGGCATTTTGTACTTATGTCGCCTTAACCTTTACTTTTAATGGCGCGCTGTTTGTTGCCAATACGTCTTTCAATAACCTAGGTAAACCGCTTTACTCGACCGCACTGAATCTGGGTAAAGCCACTCTTGGTACGTTGCCGTTCGTCTACTTAGGCTCGCAATGGTATGGCGCATTGGGTGTGTTGTATGGGCAAGCCTTGGGTAATGTTTTGTTCGGAATACTTGGTACCTTGGTGCTTCGCTATCATATTGCCGAGCTTATGCAAGGTTCCCAAGTTGATCCTGTAGAAGACGATGTATCGATAGTGAGCTTGAATACACAACCGTTTTGTTCACACGATGCGGTTCTTATTGATGATGTATCTGCGAACAGAGAAGAGTGTAAAGAGTTCAAGTCGCAATAACACCGGCATTCCAATACGAGATTGGTCGGTTTGCAAATTTCTTCTTGGCCTTGGACAATTTCTTCTTGACCTTGGAGTAGCCTCCAAGGTTTATACTTTTGATGAACTTAAGGTTTGGTTGCTGTGATTAGCCAGCAACAACCTCAAGGCTTTTGAGTATTAAGGAGATACATTATGTGCGCAAAACATGCAGCGTGCCGCTCAACAAAAGTGGACGTTCAACCTCAAACGGCAGGAGCAAGCTGTTCCAGTCCTAAAATTTCCAGCATCACGGCAGCGGGTACTTCATCATGCTGTAGTTCTACGACGGCTTCTGCAGCAGCAGATGATTGTTGTGGTTCAGACAGTGGAGAAGAAGACCGGCTGCCCTTAACTGAGTCTCTTAACGCCCAATTTTCCAAAAGTTGGCTGGTTGCCGGAATGGACTGCCCAGCTTGTGCAAGAAAAATAGAAAACGCGATCAGTAATATTGACGGTGTTATTCAAGCGAAGGTTCTCTTTGCTACCGAAAAACTGGTTGTTAAATTCGATAATGAAAGTCTTGCCGACACCATTGAACAGGTCTCTATCAAAACGGGCTTCCCTCTTTCGGAAGTCGGTTCTAAGAAAGAAAAACAACAACCTGAGACTTTTTGGCAAGCGTACATCCAACCTAATTTTCAGATTATCGCGATTGCAGCGGCAATGCTGTTCGCTGCGCTTCTGAAAAGTACATATCCTCTATTAAGTGAAGGCTTATTCACCGCAACCTGCCTACTCGGATTATATCCGGTGGCTAAGAAAGCGGTTCAGCTGGCACGTTCAGGAACACCTTTCGCAATAGAAACTCTAATGAGTGTTGCCGCGCTGGGTGCCTTGTATCTGGGCGAAACCGCGGAAGCGGCGATGGTTTTACTGTTGTTTTTGATTGGTGAGCGCTTAGAAGCGTTTGCTTCATCAAGAGCAAGAAGTGGCGTTCAAGCGCTAATGGCATTGGTGCCAGAAAATGCCACCAAGATTATTAACGGCGAACGTGTTGAAGTTGCAGTCAGTGAACTGGTTCCTGGTGATGTGATTGAAGTAGCGGCGGGCTCTCGTTTACCTGCTGATGGAAAACTGATTACCGACGCTGCAAGCTTCGATGAAAGTGCGTTAACCGGTGAATCTGTTCCTGTCGAACACATCGAAGGCAACAGCATCATGGCTGGCGCTGTGGTCGTGGATAAAGTGGTGCGTATTACCATCACTTCAAAACAGGGTGAGAACGCGATCGACCGAATTCTTCACCTGATTGAAGAAGCCGAATCTCGTAAAGCGCCGCTCGAGCGATTCCTCGATAAGTTCAGTCGCTGGTATACACCGTTAATGATGTTGGTGGCTCTTTTAGTCATCATCACACCACCATTGTTGTTCGCACAGCCTTGGGAAACGTGGGTCTATCGTGGTTTAGCGCTATTGTTGATTGCTTGTCCGTGTGCGTTGGTTATCTCAACTCCAGCCGCGATTACGTCTGGTTTAGCAGCAGCCGCGAAACGTGGTGCGCTAATTAAAGGCGGCGCAGCACTGGAGCAGCTTGGTAAAATTCAAACTATTGCCTTCGATAAGACGGGCACACTGACTGAAGGTAAACCTCAGGTTACGGACATTCAGCCTCTATCGGGTTGGCAACAAGATGCGATGCTTCGTGTGGTTGGAGCAATTGAAGTGGGTTCTACTCACCCATTGGCGCAGTCGCTAGTTGCTAAAGTGAAAGAACTGAATGTCGAAATTCCAGAGTCACACAACAAGACCGCGCTTATCGGTAGTGGTGTTGAAGGCGATGTCGAAGGAATTAAGTATCAGGTTCTATCGCCTTCTAAGGTGACGTTCGATCTTGGTGCCGATGTTGTTTCTCAGGTTGAGGCATTAGAAGGCGAGGGCAAGACGGTTGTGGTTGCTCTTGAGCTTAAAGATCAAGAAGAATCAACAGAGCAAGCTGCGACTGTGATTGGTCTGATTGCTTGGCAAGACACGTTACGTAGTGACGCTAAGCTTGCAATTGAACGACTCAATGACTTGGGTATTCAATCTATCATGCTGACTGGGGATAACCCGCGAAGCGCGGCAGCGATCAGCAGCAAGATTGGTATGCAGTATAAAGCAAGCCTATTGCCAAGCGACAAGGTGTCTTACGTTGAACAGTTATCTCAGCAGTCACACGTGGCCATGGTGGGCGATGGCATCAACGATGCGCCGGCTATGAAAACAGCAAATGTAGGTATCGCAATGGGCGGTGGTACGGATGTTGCCCTTGAAACTGCGGATTCAGCACTGACTCATAACCGTTTAACTGAGTTGCCAGCGATGATTGAACTGTCGCAAGCGACTATGAATAACATTCGCCAAAACGTAGCTCTTGCACTTGGTTTGAAGGGCGTATTCTTGGTCACAAGCTTGTTAGGTATTACTGGTTTGTGGGTGGCAGTTTTAGCGGATAGTGGTGCGACAGCTTTGGTGACACTCAACGCTCTTCGTTTACTTCGATTCAAATCAAAAGCGGATTAGTTTCAGGTTCCTGATGTAGGACGCTCTCAATTTAAAAGCACCTAATATAAAAAGCGCCTTTAGCGGTAATACGTTAAAGGCGTTTTTTGTCTCATTCGTATGCAACACATGTGTGTAGATTGCTTATTTTTGTGATGCCAATCGGTTTTTCGTGAAACTTGAAATCTTGTTGCGATCATTGGTGTGACACTCGTCACTTCATTTTGTAATGAGCTTGGTTAGAGTGTGTTCGTACCCCACGAATTTACTATGAGCTTAAATAAGGGTAAAAAGCCCAATAAGCCAAAAGGAGCGAACTATGTCTCAAGCTGTTTTCCATTTAGGTGTTACTGAAGCAGATCTTAACGGTGCTACTCTTGCGATCATTCCTGGTGATCCTGCTCGTGTGCAAAAAATTGCCGAAGAGATGGAGAATCCTGTATTTCTTGCTAGTCACCGTGAATACACGCTTTACCGCGCAGAGCTAGACGGCAAGCCAGTTGTTGTATGTTCAACAGGTATCGGTGGTCCATCTACTTCTATCGCAGTTGAAGAGCTTGCTCAACTTGGTGTTCGCACTTTCCTACGTGTTGGTACTACTGGTGCTATCCAACCACACGTAAACGTGGGTGACATGATTGTTTCTACAGGTTCTGTTCGTCTAGACGGTGCTAGCCTGCACTTTGCTCCTATGGAGTTCCCAGCAGTGGCTGACTTTGAAGTTGCAACAGCAATGAAAGCGGCAGTTGATGAATCAGGTGCAACAGTTCACATGGGCGTAACGGCATCAAGCGATACGTTCTACCCAGGTCAAGAGCGTTACGACACGTTCTCTGGTCGCGTTGTTAAGCGTTTCCAAGGCTCTATGCAAGAATGGCAAGACATGGGCGTTCTAAACTTCGAAATGGAATCTGCAACGCTTCTAACTATGTGTGCAAGTTCTGGTCTTAAAGCGGGTTGTGTTGCTGGTGTAATCATCAACCGTACTCAAAAAGAGACGCCTGATCACGAAACACTAAAAGTAACAGAAGCGCGTTCAATCAAAGTGGTTGTAGAAGCTGCTCGTAAAATGCTTTAAGTCTGTTTCCAAGATTTAAAAATGGCCGCATCGAATGATGCGGCCATTTTTTATGGGGCAAATAAATTAAAGATATAGAGAGTTGAAAGGTGGAAATAGAGCGGAACAGATAAATGGCTGGAGAACAAAAAAGGCGAGTGACCTAATCGTCATTCGCCTTTTTAGCTTTACTTAAGAGCGTTGAGCTCTCAAGAGTCTATTGGCTTTTAGCATTCTAAATCTTCATCACCACCGGCAGCGGTGAACCATGCCGCTAGGTGTGTTTTAAGATCTTTTAATTCGTCAGGGCCAATCAATGCAAGGCCAAGATCTTCTGCTCGTGTGATGTCGTTATGACGAAGAGGGCGGAAACTCACTAACATTGCACGTGCTTGTAGGCCACCCAGAAGGTCTCTGAGCGATTCCAGCTTGTACAAGGTATCATCGCCATCATCACGCATGCCTTTGGTCTTACACTCAATGATGTGCAGCTTATTGTTCACTACAGAAGCAACATCAAGCTCATTACGCACCTCGCGCTCACCGAGTTGACGATAAACCTGAACATTCAAAGAGCGATCTTGAATGGTCGGCATGTCATCTTGGATCTGCTTAACTGTGCTATGAACCAATGTTTCAAGCCATTCGCCGTTTGAGAAGCGTCGTGCGTCTTCATTGGCAAACGTCAAAATACCATTGTCATAAGTGGCGATCTTAGCTTCAACCAAATCGCTCAACAGCATGTTTAGCTCGCGATAACCTTGTTGTTTCTCTGACAAGCCCACATCAAGTCTCTGTTCTTTGCGGCAGGTCGTTGCAAGATAGTTCAATGTAGCAAGGCCTGGGCCGAGTTCTAGTGCATTACTTGCCCAGCGTTCACCCAGCTCATAAAGCTTTTGATCAAGTTGCGGAGAAAGCTGTACATCGCTGAATTCACCACGAGCGCCGAACACAGTCAGGTAGTCGTCGATAGTGATGCGGTCTTGAACTTGTGCGTCTTCTTTGCCATTCGGGTAAAGCCAGCACAGCTTGTCACTGTTTGGTTCAACAACAAAGATTGGCCAGTGGTAAGTACGAAATACTTCGTAGACAGAAAGTAGGCGGTGACGAAGGCCACAACTTGCGTTGAGTTTCACTTCTTCACCACGCGCTTTGAGGTCTTCGGCAAGGTTTTGGATAGACTCTTTAATCGCGGATGTATTTACGAGGGTTGGAATTTCGAAAAATTCACTCGTAATGTCGCGCTTCTGCAAAACGCTGTCTAAGCGTTGGTAAATACTGACTTGATTCTTGTCACCGATGAACACGATGTGAGTGCTGATCGTTCGGTTATCGAGTAGTGGGGTGATCAAGCGAATGGGATCTTGATCGATAATGCCAACATGAACAGCCATATAAATTCCTTAATAGCGGCTCGCTCATAAAGGTGAAAGAAAAAACGGGAAGCAGCAAGCCTTAATAATCATATAATGACAAAGATCATAAAAAACAAGGGCAACCCTTGATAAAAGTTGCCCTTGTTCAAATAGTTATCACTATTGGGTAAGAAGTCCCAATATTCTCACTAAATATCTATCAATTTCTCAGCTACCTATAGCTTGAACTGATGAACCAAATCACCTTGCTGGTTTGCGAGAATTGTTAGGTTTTGGCTCGCCTCAGCAATTGAAGACATCGCTTGGTAACTCTTATCTGCGATATGGTTGATGTCTTCTATATTCCGCGCAATATCACCAGAAGTTTCACTCTGCTCTGCGGCTGCTTGAGAGATGTGTGTACTCATGTGGCTGATCTCTAGAATCAAGGCTTGGATCTCTTCCATCGCACTGTTTGCACTTGAAGCTTGTTGAACCGACATGTCCATATCGCTCATGCAACTTTCAATCACGTTGCTTGCTGTTTTCGAGCTTGATTGCAGGTTGCTGATCATGGTCTCGATTTCAGACGTTGATTGAGTGGTCTTCTGTGCTAGCACGCGTACTTCATCGGCAACCACTGCAAAACCACGGCCTTGCTCACCGGCACGCGCCGCTTCGATTGCCGCGTTGAGTGCAAGTAGGTTGGTTTGTTCAGCAATACCACGGATAACATCGAGGATTGAGCCAATTTGGCTACTCATCTGTTGTAACTCACCTACAGCACCAACAGATTCAGTAAGGCGAACCTCGAGCTGGTTAATGGTACTGATGTTGGTGTTCATTATCTGACGACCAGACTCAGAAGCCGATTCTACTTGTTGAACCATGGTAAGTGAGCTTTGCGCGCTGTTCGCCACTTCTTGTACAGAATGAGACATTTCTGTCATTGCGGTCGCGACAGTTGCCGTTTGCTCACGTTGGCTGTTCAGTTGAGCTTGCGTCTCTGTAGAGGTTTTCTGGTTTACGCTTGCGGTCTTCGTTAAGTCGTCTGAAGCGTCATTCAGTTTCACCAGAATATTGCGTAGGTTGTCGGCTAAGGTGTTGATGTGACGACTCACACGGCTGAATTCGTTGTCATAACGAATATCGATACGCTGAGTCATATCGCCTTCAGTTAGGCCTTCTAATGTACCTAGAATGCGAGTTAATGGCTCTCTTACGCTATGTGCAATATGGTAACCAATTGCTGCAGCGAATACGGTGACAACAATACCAATTGCAATCGCATTGAACAGGCCTTTGTCGTAGATGCTGCTTGCGTCTTCAAGTGAAGCGTTCAGTTGCTCTTCCGCAGTCACGTTGAATGAGTCTAAAACAGCCATGGCTTGGTCTATTTCTACGGCTAAGTTAGCAATGTTGATGTACAGAGCTTGTTTCGCTTTCAAGTAGTTGTTGTGCTTGTCCAACACACCGCCTTTTTGACCAACGTCTTTGGTGAACTTCTGAACCGATTCATCAAAGACATTTTTAAGTGCTGGCAGTTGTGTGGATAGGCCGCGATAAGCGTAGTTAAGGTGAGTAACGGCCTTTTTGTTTTGGTTAACGGCTTTCTGAACGAAGGCAACATCAGAACTCGCGAGCGCATCAGAGGTAATCACTTCAGCATCTTGAAGTTTAATGAAGTAGCTTTTTGCCATCACTTTTACAGAGATGCTTTTTTGGTCGGCAACGTACTCTTTCATGCCGACAGTTAACTCTGAATGTAAGCGTTGGAAATCGCGAGATGCTTTCTGTACTTGCTCTTGAGCTTCAAACATCGCGACGTAGTTGTTCATCGCTTCGTCAGCTTCGGTGAAGTAGCGTTCTTCCATTGCTCTTAATTGGGCAATGCGTTCAGTGAGCGAAACATTGTTTTGGCTTGCCGCTTCTAAACTTCCGAGAACTTCTGAGAACGAGTTTTGTGACGCAGCAAACTCAGTACGCATTGCAGACATGCGTTCAGCGTTTTGTGTGGTTAAGTAATCTTTGAATGATTTATCAGCAGAAAGCAATTGAACACTTGTTTGATTTGAAAGCGCGACAAGTGGTAGTGAGGTTTCTGAGACACTCTCAAAATTGCTGTGTATCTGATTCATGCTGTTCATCATGATGGTTATCGTGACTGCGAACATGATGATGATCAGTGCGAAACCAGCGTACATACGCTTGATCACAGATCCCTTCATGGCTTTCTCCCTAAATAAAAATGCAGACCTAATGTCAGGTCAAAGTAAAACTAACAAAATTATCAGCATTCTATTGAGCTCCGTTTACGCATTTTATGACGCACACGTCAAAAATAGCCCTCAGTTATAACCAACATGCCATTCTTGAGAGCTAAGGCTCGTTTTCTTTGATTTGAACGGTGTTTTTTATTATGCTTTAAAGCAGATTTATTGTGGTTTGATGCGGCATAGCGCATACTCAAAGCATTAAAAAATAAATGTTTTATCGGAGAGAAACATGGCTGAAGAAACCATTTTTAGTAAGATCATCAATAAAGAAATCCCAGCAGATCTACTATACCAAGACGATTTAGTAACGGCATTTCGCGATATCAACCCTCGCGCGCCAAGCCATATCTTAATCATCCCAAACAAGCTGATTCCAACAACGAATGATGTTGAAGTCGAAGATGAAGCCATGATGGGGCGCATGTTTACCGTGGCTCGCAAGTTAGCAAAAGAAGAAGGCATCGCAGAAGATGGCTATCGTCTTATCGTGAACTGTAACTCTCACGGTGGCCAAGAGGTTTATCATATTCACATGCACTTGGTTGGTGGCCGTCCACTTGGTCCCCTCTTAATGAGCTAATAAAAAGTTAATGAGCTAATGCAAAGCTAACAAGTTAATGAAAGCTAATGAGCTAGTTTAAACGAACTCATTAGTGGGTTAACACAAGTAGTTAGTTGGAAAATTTGTAGTTTGTATGCCAACTTTAAGTTCTATCTGTTGTCTGAATGTCGGCATCGCCTAGGCAGAAGCTAAATCAGCAGGGTTTCAACTGGCTTGAGATCCTTTTTACAACACGTTTCGTTTTGATAATGAGACTAGGGTCTGTTGATCTTTCGAGCTGATTTTTGCAGCACTTTGTGGGAAATTTCTACAAGGCAGAGGCTTTGAAGTGTAGCTAGCCTACATGAGAAGCTGATAACGCAGTAGAAATGAACCACAAAGACTGCCCGAAGGGTTCGGCTAGAATCGTTTTATGCTTTGTTAAGAAGTATTAACTTAGAATGACTAGGCTACATATTCCTTGCCGCGCCTAAAACGATTCTATCTCGAACGAAATTTAACCACGAAAGGTCAGCAGACCCTAACAAAGTTGGCATTTTAAACATGCACGGAGACGATAAGTGAAGCAACAGTTTAGATTCGCTTCCATTGCCCTGTTATCGGCGTTGACTGTGGGCTGTGCAAGTATGTCTGCAGGAAACCTGTTCAGTCATTACAGCGCGCAAAACAAAGAGATCTACCAAGCCGTTAAATCTGGAGATTATTCAGAGGCTCAACAAGAGCTACCAGATTACGCTGCGGGTGACATCCTTGATAACTTTGAAAGAGGCAGAATTAACCTTTTGGATCAGCAATACCCAGAGAGTAAGTCTTCGTTTGAAGTGGCGGATCAGGCGGTAACTGAGCAGCAAAGAAAAGCCGTTATCTCGATTTCAGACAGTGCAACCAGCGTGGGTGCGTTGGCGGTGAATGATAATATTACTGAGTATGTGCCAGCCGATTATGAGCTGGGGTTTCTTCATCTGTATCTCGGTTTAAATTATCTCAAGAAAAACGATTTAGAAGGTGCGGTGATTGAAATGCGTCGCGCCAACCAAGTTCAAGAACAGGCAAAGAAGCAACGTGAAGCTGAGTTAGACCGTGCAGCCAGCGATGCGAAGAAGCAGGGGTTGTCTGCCAATGTGGGGAGCATTCTTGCTAATTACCCTGATGCGGGTAAAAAGCTGCAGTCAGTACAGAATGCGTATCTGATGTTCTTGTCTGGTCTGCTTTATGAAGCTTCAAATGATTTAAACAGTGCCTATGTTGACTATCGTCGTGCTTTGGCTGTGATGCCAGATAACCAAGAAATCATCGACAGAACGATGGCAACAGCTGCTCGTTTAGGGATGCGACAAGATTTAGCAACATTAGAAAAACGCTATAAGCAATCTTCTAAACTTAGTACAGGTGAAGGGCGAGTGATTGTGCTTCAAGAGCAAAGCGCTGTACAAGCAATGGACAGTTGGCGATTAGATTTACCTGTTTATGACAGTCGCGATCAGGGCGCAATATACTCTCTGGCACTGCCCTATTATCCGAGCCAAAACGTAGAGCGTTTTTCTGCTTTGCGAATCAGCGGGCAACCGTTACAAGAACACTTGATCACTGACGTAAACGCGATGGCTCAAAACGATTTATCTGAACGTATGACGAGCATTGTTATTCGTCAAGCGCTACGTGTAGTAGCTAAAGACCGTATCCGTAAAGAAGCGACCAAAGGCAACGATGTCGGCAATATCTTGTTCAATGTGTGGAATACATTCACCGAACAACCAGACACTCGCAGTTGGCAATCTCTACCTGCTGAAATTAAGAGCAGCACGTTCGTAGCAAACAGCGGTCAATATACGCTAGAAGCGGGCACTAAAACGTACGACTTTGATATCCGAGAAGGGCAGACCACTTTGGTGTGGATTTCTCGACAAGGTAACAATGCAACAATGTGGCATAAACAGCTAGGGAGGCTGTAATGAAAAAGTGGTTAGTGAGTTTAGCAGCGGTTATGGCTCTGGCTGGTTGTGCTGATAATACAGCTGGCGTAAGAGTTGATAGTCTGACTCAAAACGTTTTCTTTGGTGACAAGGTATTGGGCAGCCGTTTGTTGGTTGAAGATATCCGTACCGACCAAGTTGACGGTCACACTCGAGGAATTGTTCGTTTAAACAGTAACTATAAAGGCGATCAACATATCCTTTATCGTTTTTACTGGTACGACGATGCCGGGCTTGAGGTGAACCTAAAGCAAGGCCCTTGGAAGCAAGCGATTGTTCGTGGTTTTGAAAGTATTTCGTTGTCGGAAGTGTCGGTAAACCCGAAAGCGACTCAGTTCAGAGTCCAGTTCCGAGAGCAGTAAGTCTGATACAACGGGTCTAATGATTCGTAAATACAAGAATTTAAGAGTGTGGGTAACCCCGCTCAGTGATAAGTTGAGGAAACAAAATGAAAAAGAGTGTCGTTGCGCTACTAGGTTTAGCGGTTATTTTAGGCGGTTGTTCAAACAAGGTAAGCTACGGTGATGCACAAGCAGTAGAAACCACGACAATCGATTTCGGTTCAACTGACCTTCAAACGATTGCGGGTGAAATGGTCGATAGCATGATGGCGTCTGGTTCAGTGTCTTACATTACTCGTGAGCAACGTCCAATCGTGTTCGTAGAGCGAATCAAGAACAAGACAAGTGAGCACATCGATACTGAGTCAATCACTGACACTATCAGTACTAAAATGCTGAACTCTGGTAAGTTCCGTTTCGTTGATATGGACCGTGTAGAGTCTGTTCGTGACCAATTGAACTTCCAAAACAATGATGAGCTTGTAAATCAAAGCTCAGCAATTCAATTCGGTAAAATGGTCGGTGCTCAATACATGCTGTACGGCAACCTATCAAGCATCGTTAAGAAAGACGGTAGCGACGAAGACGTTTACTACAAAATGACTATGCGTCTAATGGATCTTGAGTCTGGCTTGATTGAATGGGCTGACGAGACTGAAATCCGTAAGCAACAATCTAAGAGCCTACTAGGCCTTTAATTTCGCTTACTTGCCAACTAAACGCAGCCAGTTTTGACAGCGTCTAGTCTTGGCAGCGCATAGCTTGGCCACACATAGCTTGGTCACACGCCAATGCAGTGCATGATGTGCTGTTTATGAAGAGACACTGGCTTTTGGTCAGTGTCTTTTTTGTGGGGAAATGAAGACGTTTATAGGGCAGTTAAGACGTTTATAGGGAGTAAATATGGCAATTTTTTCTTGGTCTGAGGCTAAGCTTCTTGATACCAGTTTGAGTTCGCTTGATGGTTACTTTTCTGAGCCACCTGTTAGAGCTCAAACGCTGACCGGCGGGTTGACCAATCGATGTTGGAAACTGGTTGATGCCGATGGTACTGCGTATGTTTGGCGGCCCACCACTCCCATCACCAAAGCGTTCTTCATCTCTCGTCATGAAGAGTACCAAGTGCTGTCTACGATTGAACGCCTTGGGCTAGGGCCAAGTCCAATAGTGGTCAATGAGCAAGGCTTATTGGTTGAATGGATTGCGGGTGAGACGCTTTACGAAGGCTTAGAGCTTGATGATTTGTTGAAGACTCTGATCTCAGTGCATTTGGTTAACACCGCGCGATTGCCGCTCCAACCGTTCAGTTTCACAGCGCGAGTCGATCATTACTGGCTCCAACTTGATTCGATTCATAAGACTGAAACCTGCACCAAGATTTATCAAGAGTGGCGCGTGGCTCCAAGTATCCCAAATGTTGACCTGTCTTTGTGCCATTTTGATTTAGGTGGTTATAACTTAGTGAGAAATAGCGATGGGATTAAGATTATTGATTGGGAATATGCAGCATTAGCAGACCCTAGACTTGATCTTACGTTGACCATTGCTGTTGCAGGATTACCAGTTGCTGAAGCCGTTAACAAGTACTGTCAGTTAAGAGGTATTCATGATGTTCAGCCTTGGCTTGATGGCGTAGAGGCTTGGTTGCCACGAAGTCGAATGATGGCCATGTTGTGGTATTTACTGGCACATCAGCTCTGGGGCGATGAAAGCTATCTGCGTGAAGCTGAGTTATTGAGTCACACTTTCTGTAGCTAGGATCACGTTTAGGAAGTGAAAAATATAATTTCGTTGGTGTTCCCTTTAAAACCTTATTTTTCATGTTAGATTAATTAAAACGTACCAATATTCAACAGGGAGGTACTAATGATTATTTATCTACACGGCTTCGACTCAACTAGCCCGGGCAATCACGAAAAAATACTGCAGTTGCAATTCATTGATGATGACGTTCGTTTCATCAACTACAGTACTTTGCATCCAAAGCACGATATGCAGCACCTTCTTAAAGAAGTGCATAAAGTGATAGAACAATCTGATGATCCGCACCCTATTATCTGTGGGGTAGGCTTAGGGGGTTTTTGGTCAGAGCGTATTGGTTTCTTATGCGGGATTAAGCAAGTGGTTTTCAACCCTAACCTGCAACCTGAGAACAATATGGTGGGTCGAATTGACCGTCCTGAAGAGTATGAAGATATTGCGACTAAGTGTGTCGCTCAGTATCGTATGAAAAACAAGGGACGCTGTTTGGTTGTGTTGTCTCGTGAAGATGAAATTCATGACAATACGCGAACAGAAGCTGAACTTGGGGATTACTACGAGGTAGTCTGGGATGAAAAAGAGAGTCATAAATTTAAAAAGATCTCTCAACACCTTCAAGCAATGAAAGCGTTTAAAAACGCCTAATTTACCCCTCTATTTTATAAAAGCAGCACTCATTTGAGTGCTGCTTTTTTACATCTGAATCCTAGAGACGGGCATTGATAAAACGCTTGTATATGTTTTATCAATGAGTTTGCGCATTTGTAGATAAGCTTGCGCAAACGTTAACTAATTCGCCCCGAATCCTCATTGTGGGTAAGGATTTTTGTTGCGGTCATCTTTTTGCTATATATAATGTTCCCAAGCAAAATATTTTGATAAATATCAAAAAAAAGTGAGAGCGAGTGATAAAACTTGCCCATTATTTGTGCTCTACCTCTCAGGTAGTCACCTTTTTTATCCACGTGAGCAAAGCGACAAGCCAATGTTTGTTGTTTGTAATCCCTCTAACTACTCGGTGAGCTGTCGTTATTCTTTTTCGCAGTTATCCAATTTGTAACAGCCTTCGCATTCAAGGCCGAGTAGATACATAGAATTTATCGGTTGGAGTAATCGAGCCGAACCCCATTTATTCATTTTGTAGAGGATTGTCATTGTGACAAAAATTATCGTAGTAGGCGGTGGAGCTGGTGGTTTAGAACTAGCAACTAAGCTAGGCCGCACTTTAGGTCGTAAAAAGCGTGCCCAGATTACTCTGGTAGATCGTAAAGCAAGCCACCTATGGAAACCATTACTTCATGAAGTAGCAACGGGTTCATTGGACGAGGGTGTTGATGCGTTAAGCTACCGCGCACACGCAAAAAACCATTACTTCGATTTCCAAATGGGCAGCCTGAACGACATCGATCGTAAACGTAAAGTGATCGCTCTGAGTGAACTGAAAGATGACCACGGTGAACTGCTTATGCCAAGCCGTGAACTTGAATACGATATTCTTGTGATGGCGCTAGGTTCAACGTCAAACGACTTCAACACACCAGGTGTTCGCGACAACTGTATTTTCCTTGATAGTCCAGAGCAAGCGCACCGTTTCCGTACAGAAATGAACAACCAGTTCTTAAAGCTTCACGCTAAGAACGGCCAAGGCACAGTAGATATTGCTATTGTTGGTGCTGGCGCGACAGGTGTTGAGCTTTCTGCGGAACTGCACAACGCGGTTAAAGAGCTTCGTACTTATGGCTTTGGCGATCTAGATTCAAGCAAGCTGAACGTTAACCTTGTTGAAGCAGGTGAGCGTATTCTTCCAGCCCTACCTCCTCGTATTTCGAGTGCAGCACACTCTGAGCTTACGAAGCTTGGTGTAACTGTGCGTACGACTACAATGGTTACACAAGCTGATGCTGACGGCCTAACGACTAAAGATGGTGAGAAGATCCCAGCACAAATCATGGTTTGGGCTGCAGGCATTAAAGCGCCAGATTTCATGAAAGATATCGGTGGTCTTGAGACGAACCGTATCAACCAGTTGGTTGTGAAAAATACGCTACAAACTACGCTTGATGACAATATCTTTGCTATTGGTGACTTAGCGCAATGTACGCAAGCAGATGGTTCATTCGTTCCACCACGTGCACAAGCGGCTCACCAGATGGCAAGTTGTGCGTTTAGCAATATCATTGCTAAGTTAAACGGCCGCGACCTGAAAGATTACATCTATAAAGATAAAGGCTCACTTGTTTCGCTAAGCCGATTTTCTACGGTAGGTAGCTTGATGGGTAACCTAACTAAAGGTTCGATGATGGTTGAGGGTCGTATTGCTCGTATCGTTTACATCTCTTTGTACCGTATGCATCAGATGGCGCTTCACGGACTAATTAAAACATCGCTGATGATGTTAGTTGGTCGTATTAACCGTGTACTTCGTCCAAACCTAAAGCTTCACTAATCAGGCAAGTCTGCTAAAGGCGTTACGCTGATAATAAAAAAGAGCTCTTCGGAGCTCTTTTTTTGATCGTGTCGACTGCGTGTTGTGACGGATTGTTACTCTATTAAGCTGTTAAGAGGTTGGAGGTAGCACGGAATAAACCACGCCGTCTTTCGGCTTGCCGTTAAAGATAAAGCGGTTCTTGGCAATGGTTTCACGCTCTGCGCCACACTTCTCAATCAGCCTTTGGCTTGGTAGGTTTTCTGTATCGCAAACAATCTCTAGGCGCGTTAGTTTGAGTTGAGCAAAGCAGAATTCAAATAAGGTCAGCATCGCTTCTTTGGCAATCCCTTTCCGTTGAAACTCGTCGCCAACCCAATAACCTAAACTTGCCATATTGAAGGTATGGTAAAGCTCATTAATTGCCACCATTCCAACCAGTTGATTGCTGTGGCGTTCAAAAATACCAAATCCAAATGCGTCTGCTTTTACCCAATTTAAGCGGGTAGCCAGAATGAATTTCTCGGCTTCTACAATAGAGAACGCATCGTGGCACCAGTCTACCCATGGAAATAGGCTAGGGGATGTTTGGATCAACCGAGAGAACTCAGGAGCGTCTGTAGCTTCAATAATTTTGAGGCTGAGGTGTTGAGTATTTATCTGAAAGTCAGGGCTCATAAGAAATACCGAATTACATGTAAGTACTGAACAAAGTGAGTCAATACAGAATAAAGATAGATAGCACTTAATAAAACGCCCTCACTAGGAGGGCGGATTGAATTATTTATACAATTATAGCCGAATCGGCAAGTAACTTACTGCGCTACACGTCGAACTTGAATCACCATGCCTAGAAGCGGGTGGTCAAGGTAGTGAGTTTCTGTACTACGCATACGACGCTTTTGATCCATGCGGTAGCTTTTAAGGAACTCTTCTACCTGCACTGTCGGTGAGATCTCAGTTAAGTTGCCCACTTGAACATTGCTGTCTGCACCGCTTACTGGTGTGTCTAACTCAATAGGCTGTTCTTTCAGAGTCACTTCACGAACGCTTGGTGCTTTTAAATCGAGCGTGGTTTCAGCGTATAGGTAATGCTGCACGTAGATCTGTAGCTTGCCGTCTAGTTCGTACAGTGGCTTATCAATGGTCTCTTCTTTGAATCCATCGGCACTGCCTGTGGTGATAGCACCTTTTTCAGAACCATCTGCATTGAAATCTTTAGAGAAGTCTTTACCTGCTTGAATATGGAAAACAGGTGCAGAGCTCTTTCCTTGGTCACCTTGACGCCAAGCAGTATGCATCAGAACTTCAAAGCCTGCATGTTTGCGCAGTTTGTCTTTCTGAGGCGTTAGCTTGTACTCTGAGTAAGGCAACATTTGTACGCCTTTCTTAGAGCGGTATTGGGTATCTTGAAATGAACCAACGCGCTCAAGTGAAATCTTCGGCTGAGTGTTCGGCCAAGATTCGTTGACTTTCTCTGCATCAACTGCGCGCTTGAAAATGATCACTTCTATATCAAATTGTCTCTGAGCCAAACTTGGCAGTGAGACGAACAATAGTAGCAGTGGGATCAGTCTTTTCATTTTTACTCCGTCTTCCAGCCGATCTATCGGCTGGATAATTTATATGTGCAAGTGGATTGGGTCTTATGCTGAAGGCAGCAAGTTCTGTCTGAATTCGCCCAATAAATCACTAACAAATTGAATTCGTTTCCGTCTGTCGACCAATGGTATCGTAAACTTGAACTTTGTTGGTCCTTCCATTGAAAACTTTTGCGGTTGAGATTGCAACAGTTTAACAAGGTAGGCCGGGTTTATGTCAGCATCTGGGTAGAATTCTAAGAATCCACCTTTATCGTGAGCTTCAATTTTCTTCGCTTTGATTGACGCCGCGGCTAATTTTAGCTCAGAAACTGACAACAAGTTCTTGGTAGCATCAGGCAGAAGGCCGAAGCGATCAATCAGCTCGACTTTCAACTCGGCCAATTCGTCGGTGTCACTCACACTCGCAATACGCTTGTAGGTAGACAAACGTGTATTGATGTCTGGGATGTAGTCATCAGGCAACAGTGCTGGCAGGCGCATCTCAATTTCAGTTTGTTCACGCAGTAGGTCATCAAGCGATGGCTCTCGTCCCTCTTTTAATGCCTCAACCGCTTGTTCAAGCATCTCCATGTAAAGCGTAAAGCCAACCGACTGGATTTGACCACTCTGTTCATCACCGAGTAGTTCACCTGCACCACGAATCTCTAAGTCATGGGTTGCTAGCGTAAAGCCTGCACCTAAGTCTTCAAGTGAAGCAATGGCGTCTAATCGCTTGACGGCATCTTTGGTCATTGCTTTCGGGGGAGGTGTTAGCAAGTAGGCATAAGCTTGGTGGTGAGATCGACCCACACGCCCACGTAATTGATGTAGTTGCGCTAAACCAAGGTTATCAGCTCTGTCCATTAAGATGGTATTTGCCGTTGGTACGTCGATACCCGTTTCTATGATGGTGGTACACACTAGCAAGTTAAAACGCTGGTGATAAAAGTCATTCATGATGCGTTCTAGCTCTCGCTCTCGCATCTGACCATGGGCAACGGTGACACGCGCTTCTGGAATCAGTTTTTGCAGTGACTCTGCCGTCTTTTCAATCGTGTCGACTTGGTTGTGCAGGAAGTAAACTTGACCACCACGCATGATTTCACGCAGTACCGCTTCTCTGACTATCGCGTCATCACTCTCACGGACAAAAGTCTTTATTGCTAAGCGTCGTGCAGGTGGTGTGGCGATGATCGACAAGTCACGCATACCGCTCATTGCCATATTCAACGTTCTTGGAATCGGTGTTGCGGTTAGCGTGAGGATATCGACATCCGCGCGCATCGCTTTCACTTTCTCTTTTTGGCGTACACCGAAACGGTGTTCTTCATCAACGACTAACAAGCCAAGGTCTTTAAACTTAAGGTCACTGGAAAGAAGCTTGTGAGTACCTACTAAGATGTCGACCTTACCGTCGGCAACATCTTGCATGATCAATTTTTGTTCTTTAGCTGATTTAAATCGCGACAGCACTTCGACACGTATCGGTTGGTTCGCGAAACGGTCTCGGAAGTTTTCAAAGTGTTGCTGAGCAAGTAGCGTCGTTGGAACTAACACGGCTACTTGTTTACTGTTGTCGGTACAAACGAATGCCGCGCGCATCGCGACTTCAGTTTTACCAAAACCAACGTCACCACACACTAAGCGATCCATGGCTTTTGCTTGGCACATATCCGACATAACGGCATTGATGGCCATTGCTTGATCATCCGTTTCTTCAAACGGGAAGCCAGACTTGAAGGTCGCGTATTGGCCACGATCGAGTACAAACTTGTAGCCAGGTTTTAGTTCACGCTTAGCGTAAACATCAAGCAGTTCGGCTGCAACGTCACGAACTTTCTCTGCGGCGCGCTTACGAGCTTTCTGCCATGCTTCGCCACCGAGTTTATGCAGTGGTGCAGAATCTTCAGCGCCGCCAGAGTAGCGCCCGATTAAGTTCAGAGAAGCAACAGGTACGTATAACTTGGCATCATTTTGATACTCAAGCGTTACGTATTCGGTTTTCATGCCACCCGCTTCAAGTGTTTGCAGGCCGATGTAACGACCAATACCGTGGTCAATGTGAACAACAGGTTGACCTGGTTTAAGTTCGGCTAAGTGACGAATTACAGTGTCGCTGTTAACGCTTTTCTTGTCTTTCTTACGGCGTTGTACAACGCGATCACCTAACAGGTCGCTCTCACAGACAAGGGCGATGTTTTGCTCTTCGTGGATAAAGCCATGCTCAGCAGAACCTAGGATCAGGGTGAACTTATCTTTACCTTTAATCGCCGCGTCGAGGTTTTCAACTTCACTTGGTCGTACTTTGATGCCTCGAAGCAATTCACTCAGTGCTTCACGGCGGCCTTCAGATTCAACCGAAAAGACTACTTTGCCGTCGAAGGCTTCAGTGAACTTTCTTAGGTTAGACAAAGGTTCTTTATTCTGATGTTGAACGCTGAGATCAGGCAGAGACACAACCGGAAGGTTGGTACGTCCGGCTTTTTCTTCAATTGAATCTAAGCTCAGATTGACCTGTGGCTTTTGTTTGAAATGTGCGAACAGTTCGTCTTTTTGTAGCCAAAGTTGTTCTGGTTTCAGCAGTGGTCGTAACGGGTCAACACCGCGTTGTTCGTATCGATGAGAAACGTCTGTTAGGAATGAATCTACCGCGGTCTCGACATCACCTAGAACGAGGATTTGCGCTTCATCGGCAACATAATCAAACAAGGTTTCAGTATGGTCGAAGAACAGCGGCTGCCAGTATTCAATACCTGCGGGCCAAGTGCCTTTTGAAACCTGCATATAAACCGATTCTGGTTCACGGCGCGCATCAAATTGTTGGCGCCAGCGAATGCGGAAATCTTCAATAGCACTTTCAGAGGTTGGGAATTCGTGAGCTGGCAGCAAACGGATCTCAGAGATGTCTTCAATAGAGCGCTGATTTTCAGGATCGAAAGTACGGATGGTGTCGATCTCGTCATCGAAGAAGTCGATACGATACGGGTCTTTGCTGCCCATTGGGAACAAGTCGAGAATTGAACCTCGACTTGCATACTCACCCGGGCCAAACACTTGGTCTACGTAACGATAGCCAGACTTTTCAAGTTGAAGACGCAGCTTCTCTAACGAGTACAGATCGCCCGTTTTCACCATTAAGGTGTGCTGCAACAAGAAGTCACGTGGCGACTGACGTTGTAGTAGCGTGCTGATTGGTACGATCGTGATGCCATCTTTTAACGTTGGCAATGCATAAAGGCGAGCGATACGGTCTGAAATGATCTCTTGGTGCGGTGAGAAGCTGTCGTATGGCAGTGTCTCCCAATCAGGGAATAGTGCCACTTCATGTGACGTAAACTGCTCAATTTCTGATTGAAGCTTGAGTGCGATTTGAGGGTCGGGCACTGCAAGTAAAGTATGGCTGTTATGCTGCTCCGCAAGTCTAGCGATAGCAAGCGCGAGAGATGAACCAACTAGGTTACCGATGTGTTTTTTATCACCGGCACCTTTGAGCTTAGGTAGTGTAAAAATGGATTGTTTTGTCATGTCTATTTACTTGTTATCTCGTTCTAGAGAGCGTTGACGTAAGAGTTTTTGTTGTTGATGAAGTGCAGCCTTGATCAGCAAGTCTTGGTCAGTATCACGAAGATGAGCGTATTTGAATTTGATTTCGAAACCTGAATCTTTAGGTTCACTAGCGAAGACTTCCGCGTAGCAATAAATAGCGGCGGCAGGGTGCTCGATAAAGAGCTTGGCTTTAACTAAGCGACCCGCTTCGATATCTGTTTTGGAAAAACAAGAGAACTGACTCGCGCCAAATGAATACGTGTGGGTACGAAATTGTTCATCATCTTGTTGCGATAACATAAAGCTCAACAAGAGGTTTAATTTAGAGTTCTGTGCATCCAATAAACTGATGACATTCTTCAAGTCGCTGTTTTTCAGTTCGTTGCGAGCACTGTCAGCTAATAGATCCAATTGGCTAAATTCACTTGCCACGACAAACGGGGCAGGGATCTCAGATTCGAATTGAATCTGAGAAGGTAAAGTGAAGCCACTGTCCATTGGTTCAATATTCGCGGTGAGGCTGTGGTGAACGGTGAAAAACTCTTGTTCTGTCATGCGTTAGTTCCTTGAAGTGATCTATTGATTATCGCTATGTGGCCGCAGTAATCAAGGTCAGTTAATTGAAAGTCTCAAATAGTTGTTTGAAAGTTGGCTATTTGACAAGGTTCTGTTTTTCAAGCCTAACTAATTGAGTTAATTCACTCTATATTTTCAATTAACCCCTACACAGTAACAGCAATACCCGTTACATTAACCCGCATCCCCTTTAGATGGTTCAAAGTATGTTTCATCCTATTTCGTTGTTTGTTGGCCTGCGCTATTTGAAAGGTCGTTCAGGTGATCGCTTTAGCCGTTTTGTTTCTTATATGTCGACGGCAGGTATCACCATTGGTGTGCTGTCTCTGGTTACTGTTTTGTCGGTAATGAATGGATTCGAAGCGCAGTTAAAAGACCGAATTCTTGGTGTACTTCCTCAAGCCGTTGTATACGAGCAAGGAGGCACAACGTCACTTTCTGCTCAAGCGCCTAGCTTTGCGGAGCAAATGTCGCTCAATGATCACGTAGAACCCATTGTTCGCAGTGAAGCGGTGATCCAAAGTCCTGCTCAGTTATCTGCGGGCTTGTTAATCGGTATTGAACCAAATTCAGATGACCCTCTTCAGAATCATTTAATTGCTGGCAGACTGTCTTCACTCAAGGCTGGTCAGTATCAGCTTTTCCTTGGTCATACCTTGGCAAGAAATTTGAAAGTGTCTATGGGCGATAAAGTTCGCCTGATGGTCACCAGTGCCAGCCAATACACACCGCTCGGACGTATTCCTAGCCAACGAAATTTCACTGTAGCCGGCATCTTCAATACAGGTTCTGATATTGATGCTCAACTGATGGTGACAGATATTAAAGATGCTGGGCGTTTGATGCGCTATAAATCAGATACCATTTCAGGCTGGCGCTTGTTCTTTGAAGACCCGTTCGAAGTGGCGAAACTATCAAATCAAAAGCTACCTGAAGGTTGGTTGTGGAGTGATTGGCGAGACCAACGTGGTGAGTTATTCCAGGCCGTTCGAATGGAAAAAAATATGATGGGCTTAATGCTTGGTCTGATCATCGGTGTTGCTGCTTTCAATATTATTTCGGCACTTATCATGGTGGTGATGGAGAAGCAGTCTGAAGTGGCTATTCTTAAAACCCAAGGCATGACTGATGGTCAAGTTATGGGGATATTCATGGTTCAAGGCGCAAGTAGTGGCGTGATTGGTGCGCTCTCTGGTGGCGTGTTAGGCGTTGCTCTAGCGATGAACCTCAATACTATTTTAGAGGCGATGGGTGTTGCTCTGTTTTCATTTGGTGGACAGTTGCCAATTTTAATTAACCCAATTCAAATCGCTGTTGTTGTGGTTCTGGCTATTGCACTTAGCTTGATTGCCACTGTATTCCCATCTTATCGTGCATCGTCTGTGAAACCTGCTGAGGCCCTTCGTTATGAGTAATTTCCTTCAATGTAATGATATCCGTAAAACGTACCGTGAAGGCTCGTTAGATACTGAGGTTCTCAAGGGAGTCAGCTTTGAAATCGATAAGGGTGAGCTAGTCGCTATCATTGGTACCTCTGGTTCCGGTAAAAGTACGTTATTGCATATTTTAGGGGCATTGGATGATGCGTCTGACGGCAGCGTGAGCTTTCTCGGACAAGACTTAGCATCTTTGAGCTCAAATAAGCAGGCGAAGCTTCGTAACCAGCATCTTGGCTTTGTTTATCAATTCCATCATCTTCTTTCGGACTTTTCAGCGTTAGAAAACGTAGCAATGCCGCTGCTGATTGGTGGTGAAAAGCCAGCTAAAGCAAAAGAAGAGGCGCAACGTCTGTTGGATAAAGTTGGATTGAGTCATCGTGTTGACCACCGACCTTCAGAGCTTTCTGGTGGTGAGAGGCAACGTGTGGCGATTGCTCGAGCTTTAGTGAATAAACCTGCTTTGGTGTTGGCGGATGAGCCTACCGGCAACCTTGACCACAACACCGCACTTTCTATTTACGACTTAATGCGTGAACTAAACCGCGAGTACGACACGGCCTTTTTGGTAGTAACTCATGATGGTGAACTTGCAGGTAAGATGGATCGCCAGCTTCACATGCAAGATGGTTTATTGGTCAACGTAGAAAAAGAGGAGAGCTAAGTGTTTTCTTCTTTATCTCTATTGATAGGTGGCCGATTTAGCCGAGCGAAACAGCGAGACAAAATGGTGTCGTTCATCTCTTTGTCTTCGACGATTGGTATTGCCGTTGGTGTGGCCGTGATCATTATCGGTTTGTCTGCAATGAATGGCTTTGAGCGAGAGCTAGAGTCGCGTGTACTTTCCGTTATTCCACATGGTGAATTCGAGGGTGTAAATGAACCAGTGACTCGCTGGGAGCACGTGATTGAGCAGTCGGTGAAAAATGATAAAGTTGTAGCTGCAGCACCCTATGTAAAAATTACTGCGCTTGCTGAAAAGGGCAAAGAACTCAAAGCAATTGAAGTTCGCGGTGTTGATCCACAACTTGAACAACAGGTATCAAGCCTATCGAAATTTATCGATAAACAAGCTTGGAGTGAGTTTAAAGCAGGGCAACAACAAATCATCTTAGGTTCTGGTGTGGCTAACGTGTTGGGGGCGAAAGTGGGTGACTATCTGACTTTGATGATTCCAACGGTTAACGGTTCTGTGAAAGTTCAGGCGCCAAAACGAGTTCGAGTGAAAGTGGTTGGCTTACTGACGCTTAATGGCCAGATCGACCACAGCTTGGCGCTAATCCCGATTGGCGATGCTCAAGTTTATGCAAACCTAGGCGAGGCAGTAACCGGAGTTTCTTTAAAAGTGACCGATGTGCTGAACGCGAACTCTATTGTGCGTGAAGTGGGTAACCAGCTTGATGTGTATGTGTATTTACGAAGCTGGCAACAGAAGTTTGGTTTCTTGTATCGAGATATTCAATTGGTTCGCACCATTATGTATCTGGTGATGGTACTGGTTATTGGTGTTGCTTGTTTCAATATTGTCTCGACCTTAATGATGGCAGTCAAAGACAGAGCATCGGAGATCGCGATCTTAAGAACCATGGGCGCATCAGACGGCCTTGTTAAACGCATCTTTGTTTGGCAGGGCGTATTCTCGGGTGTGCTAGGCAGCTTAGTCGGGAGTGCGATAGGTGTCTTGGTGGCGCTTAATCTCACTACGCTTATCAAAGGGCTCGAAACGTTGGTCGATCACCAATTCTTGTCCGGTGATATCTATTTTGTCGACTTCTTGCCATCACAACTTGATATGACGGATGTTGTTGTGGTTTCCGGTACCGCGATTGTGTTGAGCTTACTGGCTACATGGTATCCAGCCTCACGAGCGGCTAAGCTAAACCCGGCCTCGGTGCTTAGCTCGAAGTGATTTTCGAAGTAATACGCTAAGTAAACGTCACGTTGCGCGATAGACTAACGGCATAAACAAAAAAGGATCCCTGATGGGATCCTTTTTTATTGAATTCAATTCGTGTTATTTACGACTTTCGTTACATGTCAATCTTGCAGAGTTCAGTGGTTCATCTGACTTTAACTTATGTGCGTTTTAAGAGAAGCGCATACAAGGATAGATTGAATAACAAGGAACGGTCGTTCAGTACCTTGCTTGTCGCTTCTTCCAGCTTCTTACTACTGAGTAACGCCATAACCCGCGAATACCAAAGTAGCCAACCATTGCAGATACCACACCACAAATCAGACAACCCAGCAAGAACGGAGGTCCTATGGTGCTCATTTGCGCCAAGATGAAATCCCAAGACAGTTCGAAATGAAAGGCTTGAGGCGGCACATGCATCACAAATGCGCCTACTTTATAAGCAAAGTAGAACAGCACCGGCATAGTCACAGGATTACTGATCCAAACCAATGCGACAGACAGTGGTAGGTTAACACCACATGCGACCGCAAGACCTGCAGACATAATCATTTGACTTGGTAAAGGGACAAACGCCATGAATAACCCAACAGCGAACGCACCAGCCGCAGAGCGACGATTAAGGCACCATAAGTTGGGGTTGTACAAAACATTGCCAAAAACTTTCAATGCTTTCTGACGCTTGATTAGCTCATGGTCAGGCATAAATCGTTTGATAAACTTTCTTGGCATAGGAGGAAGCTACTCTCTTGTTTAACACTTGGTTCTTGATTTCATTTGCTGCGACAGTTGTGTCTGCCAGCTTCTGGCCTGTGATGCCACATTGGGTTTGGGCACCATTGATGCTGTTGTTACTGCTAGCATCAACAAAGTATAGCGTTTTCCGGAGTGCAAGAGGTCTAGCAACAGCATTGATACTAGTTATCTGCCTAGGGAATGTGATTGAAATACAAACGAGTCGCTTATTCCAATCAGGGCAGAATACTACCATAAATGCTTCGGTTGTTAGCCTTTTTAGTGAAAATAGCCACGGTTTTGAAAGCGTAATAGTAGCCAGATCAATTGGCGGCGAAAAATTAATCTTTCCCCAATTGATAAAATTGCGTTTGTTTACTCCTTTTAAGTTGACGCTCGGAGATGATGTCTATTTATCAGTCTCAATAAAACCAGTGTGGGGTAAACTCAATGAAGCAGGCTTTGATCTAGAAAAGTATTTGTTTAGCACCGGTGTGGTTGCCAATGCAACTTACAAAGCCGATACCCAATATCGAATTCACACCAATACCAACACGCGGTCTCATTGGTTTGAAAACCGTCTTGAAAGGTTAAGTGAGTTAGCAAATCAAGACCTCATTATGGCTTTGAGTTTTGGTTATCGAGACCTTATTCATCCTCAGCGTTGGGATTTGCTCAAAAGCAGTGGTTTGATTCACTTGATGGCTATCTCGGGGCTACATATTGGGATTGCCTTTGGTATCGGCTATCAGGTAGGAAAGATATTCAGGTTACTATCACCTTCATTTCTTTGGTTTCCCACAATATTCGGGCTCGGCTTAGCCTATTTCTATAGTTGGTTTGCTGGATTCACACTGCCAACCTTGAGAGCTTTAGTGATGTGTATTATCGCGAGCTATTTCTTGTGGCGTGGGCAAAATATCAGTGTGCTTCGGTATGTCGTCTTAAGCCTATGCGTGGTTCTGCTGATTTGGCCGTTTTCAGCATTGTCGAGCAGCTTTTGGCTATCCTTTGGTGCGTTGGGTGCCGTTATTTATATTGCCTTGAATAGTAGGCCATCATCTTCAAACGCCACTCTTATCGAACGAGGGCTGCAGCTCATCAAGATTCAACTGATGCTGACATTTCTTATTGCTCCCTTTTCGATACTGTTTTTCAAAGGGGTGAGTCTAGTCTCTGTTCTCTACAACTTGCTCCTTTTGCCTTGGGTATCAATGGTGACGATCCCGCTACTGTTTCTTGCGATGTTACTTAGCTTAATATTGGAGTCAGTGTCTGAAGTGATGAGTTTGACAGCGTTAAGCAATGGTTTTTCTGAACAGCTATGGATGTTGGTCGACTTGTCGCTTGATCCTCTCGTATTTAGCCTTCCTTTCTCTGAACGATTTTGGATTCAAGTTGATAATCACAGTATGGCGTTGACTGTATTCCTCATCTTATTTTTCGGGTTCGTCAGTCGATATCTCAAACGAACACTATCAATATTGGTCATTGCAGTGTTTGTACTGTGGTGGGAGTTCGGTAAGCAGCAAAACAAATTAACAATCGATATCTTGGATGTTGGGCATGGGTTGTCTTTAGTTTTGGAAAGGAACAATCAGGTCGTTATTTACGATCTCGGCAACGCGTGGCAGGGAGGTTCGATTGTTGAATCCTTGCTGATTCCCACCTTGAATCAGAGAGGAGTTCATGAGGTGGAAGGTGTGATAGTGAGTCATTTCGATTCTGACCATGCTGGTGGCTATCCGGCGTTACTTGAAAACTACAATCCTAAGTGGATAAGAGTCAGTCAGAACATCAATCAGCAAACACAATCGACGGTTCAAGTTCAGTCGAATATCCAAACATGTACTTTTGGAGAGGTGTGGAACTGGCAGGGTCTAGAGTTTGAGGTTTTATGGCCACCTCAAAGAGTAAAGAGGGCGTACAACCCACATTCGTGTGTGGTCAGGATTTTTGAGCCCAATTCTGAGTTCTCGATGTTGCTCACTGGGGATATTGAACGGGTAAGTGAGTGGCTACTTGCTCGTGAAGGTCAGCGGCTCAAGAGTGACGTGATGCTTGTCCCGCATCATGGTAGTAATTCGTCGTCGATTAAGCCGTTTATTGAGGCAGTTTCACCTCAGTTAGCAATTGCTTCTTTGGCCAAAGGTAATCAGTGGGGAATGCCCAGTAAATCTGTGATTGAACGTTATCATGAAACGGGTAGTGCTTGGCTTGATACCGGAGAAAGCGGACAAATAACCATCACAATCAGTCAGGAAGGTTGGAAATATCATACGATTAGAGAACAACAAGGCAGGCAGTGGTATAGGCAGATGCTTCGTAAGGGAGTAGAATAGATAGATTATTGTGAGAAAATTAAGCGATTCTATGTCAACACAAACAGATGAAACTACCTGGGTCACATTTAAAAGACTTTGGACTTATATTCGACTGTATAAGGCCGGCCTTGGTGTTGCGGTTATTGCGCTTATTATAAATGCCGTCTCTGATACCTATATGATTTCTTTACTGAAGCCTCTGCTTGATGAAGGTTTTGGTAACGCTGAGTCAGACTTCCTACGTACACTTCCAATTATCATATTTGTTATGATGTTTGTTCGTGGCGTCAGTGGTTTTGTTTCAACCTATTGCCTCAGTTGGGTTTCTGGCAATGTGGTCATGGAAATTCGTCGTAAGATCTTTAGCCACTTTATGCACATGCCTGTTTCTTTCTTTGATAAAGAGCAGACGGGCGCACTGCTATCTCGAATTACTTACGATTCAGAACAAGTGTCAGCTGCGACCAGTAAAGCTTTGGTGAGTATCGTGCGTGAAGGTGCCAGCATCATTGGCTTGCTGACGCTAATGTTCTGGAATAGCTGGCAGTTGTCTTTAGTTCTATTTGCTGTCGCTCCTTTTGTTGCTTGGGCAATTAGTATTGTATCAAAGCGATTCAGAAAAATTTCTAAGAACATGCAAACCAGCATGGGACATGTTGCTTCTTCAGCAGAACAAATGCTGAAAGGTCATAAAGTGGTTCTAACTTACGGTGGTCAAGAGCTAGAAAGAGGCCGTTTTGATACCGTTAGCAACCAGATGCGCCAACAAAGCATGAAGCTGGTAACGGCTCAAGCTGCCGCTAACCCAATTATTCAGATGATTGCCTCAATTGCGATTGTTGTTGTTCTTTATCTCGCGAGTGTTGATTCAATTAAAGCTGAGCTAACAGCAGGTACGTTTACAGTTGTGTTCTCCGCGATGTTTGGCTTACTACGCCCCCTGAAAGCCTTAACCAATGTAACGTCTGAATTCCAACGCGGTATGGCAGCGAGTACGACCCTATTTGGTTTGATGGATCTAGATACGGAACAAAATAAAGGTACGTTGAAGCCTGAAACCGTAGCGGGTGAAGTCGAAGTAAAAGATGTGACATTTACTTACCAAGGTGCTGAGAAACCAGCGCTTGATAAGGTCAGTTTTAATATACCGAAAGGTAAGACCGTTGCTCTTGTCGGCCGATCAGGTTCGGGCAAGAGTACCATTGCGAACCTGTTTACTCGTTTTTATGATGTAGACTCAGGCTCTATCGAACTTGATGGCCACGACATTCGTGATTACGAATTGAGAAACCTACGTGAGCACTTTGCGCTTGTTTCTCAAAATGTACACCTGTTTAACGATACGGTAGCCAACAACATTGCTTACGCAGCAGAAGCTAAATATTCTCGCGAACAAATCGAACACGCGGCTAAGCTTGCTCATGCTACTGAATTTATCGAAGGCATGGAAAACGGCATTGATACGATTGTTGGGGAGAATGGGGCAAGCCTATCTGGCGGCCAAAGACAACGTATCGCTATTGCAAGAGCGTTGTTAAGAGAGGCTCCAGTATTGATTCTTGATGAAGCTACATCGGCTTTGGATACTGAATCAGAGAGAGCGATCCAATCTGCGTTAGAAGAGCTGCAAAAGGACAAGACAGTATTAGTTATCGCACACCGACTCTCTACTATCGAACAAGCCGATGAGATCTTAGTGGTTGATGATGGTCGTATTGTAGAAAGAGGTGCACACGCGGAGCTAATCGCGCATGATGGCGCTTATGCACAACTCCACCGAATTCAGTTCAGCGGATAAGATTAGGTCTTGTTGTGATCGAAAAGATTTGGTTTAACAATCATCCGTTAAAATACCTTCTTTGGCCGCTACTGTGGCCATTGAGTCTGCTGTTCAAAATGATCAGCGGTCAAAGACGTGACGCCTATCTGTCCGGTAAAAAAGAGACCTACCGTCCGCCCTTACCAGTAATTATTGTTGGTAATATTACCGCTGGTGGCAATGGTAAAACACCGGTTGTGATTTGGTTAGTTGAGGTGCTTCAAGCTAACGGCTTTAAGCCTGGAGTGGTTTCTCGAGGTTATGGGGCAAAAGCGCCAAGCTACCCGTTAGTATTGGATGAAAACACGCCTGCTGAACACTCTGGCGATGAACCTCGTTTAATTCGAAAGCGAACTGGTGCGCCTGTCGCAGTCGATCCTGTGCGTGCAAACGCGGTAAAGGCTTTGTTGAGCGAAGGAGTTGATGTCATCATCACGGATGATGGCCTTCAGCATTATGCACTTGAACGTGATATTGAATTTGCGGTTATCGACGGTGCTAGACGCTTTGGTAGCGAATGCCTAATTCCTTTAGGTCCGTTAAGAGAGCCTATATCTCGTTTAGATGACGTAGACTTTTTGGTTAACAATGGCGGTAAAGTGCAAGGACGAGAGTTCTCTATGTCTTTGCTACCAAGCCAAGCCGTTAACCTAAAGACAGGTCAGAAAAGGTCTGTGGCAAAATTACAGAAGCTGGTGGCTTTTGCTGGTATTGGCCACCCACCACGCTTTTTTAAAACATTAGAAGATCTTGATGGTGATGTGGTTTTCACACAGGGCTTCGCCGACCATCAAGATTTTGATAAAGATGAACTTCATGCCTTAGCTAAGAAAGGTATGAATCTGATTATGACAGAAAAAGACGCTGTAAAATGCGAAGAATATGCTCAAGATAACTGGTGGTATCTTCCAGTTTCTGCGCAGTTTGATGAAGATTCGCAACAGCAAATTTTAAAAAGAATAAAAGAGGTTATGGAATACTATGGATCACCGTCTACTTGAGATCGTTGCTTGCCCTGTATGTAAAGGTAAACTAACTTTTGACAAGGATAAGCAAGAGCTTGTTTGTAAAATTGATCGCCTTGCTTACCCAATTAAAGAGGGTATTCCTGTTCTTTTAGAACCTGAAGCTCGCACCGTTTCAATGGATGAGGGTAAGTAATGTCTTATACGGTTGTTATACCTGCGAGATACCAATCGAGCCGTTTACCTGGGAAGCCGCTTGCTGACATTGGTGGAAAGCCGATGATTCAATGGGTATACGAACAGTCAATGAAAGCGGGTGCTGATAACGTTATTATCGCTACCGACGACGCTCGAGTTGAAAAAGCGGCTAAAGCATTTGGCGCGACCGTTTGTATGACATCACCGAATCATGAGTCAGGTACTGAACGCCTAGCTGAAGTGATTGAAGTTATGAAGATTCCTGATGATCATATTATCGTGAATGTTCAAGGTGATGAGCCACTTATCCCACCAGCGATCATTAATCAGGTTGCTAACAATCTTGCGAACAGTACAGCTCCGATGGCAACACTCGGTGTGGAAATTACTCATGCTGATGAAGTGTTTAATCCTAACGCCGTAAAAGTTGTGACTGACAAAGATGGGTATGCCCTGTATTTTAGCCGAGCTACTATTCCTTGGGATCGCGATGCTTACGCGAACAACGGTACAGCAGCGGAATCTCCACTGCTTCGTCACATTGGCATCTACGCTTACCGTGCGGGTTTTATCAATACCTATATTAATTGGGAACCTAGTACTCTTGAGCGTATTGAGTGCCTAGAGCAATTACGAGTGCTTTGGTATGGTGAAAAAATCCATGTAGACGTTGCGGTTGAAGCGCCAGCTGCTGGTGTCGATACGCCTGAAGATCTAGAAGCGGTTCGAGCTATTATTGGCTAAGCTTCTTTGAGCTGTTTACAGAACACCGCTGAGCCTTGCTTATTGCGAGGCTTTTTTATGTCTATAGAAAATTGCGAACGTGTCTTATGGATCTAAGCTCGCGCATTGACCTAAGCAAACGGATATTGGGCTGGTTGCATTGGTTTATGCATCATCAACTCGGAATTATCTGAGATTTACCTCGCTCGACTTCCAATTTTTCTCTATAATATGCCGCCTATAAAGTAGTGGCGAATCGCTAGTACAGAATAAAACTTACGACAAAACGTGGAGTAAAAGATGCCTTCTCAAAGCCCAGTGATTACGGTTGATGGACCAAGTGGTGCAGGTAAAGGTACCCTGTGTATGTTGCTAGCAGATAAGCTAGGCTTTCATCTTCTAGATTCAGGCGCGATTTATCGCGTATTGGCTTTAGCGGCAATTCACCATGGTGTGGATACTGAATCAGAAGATGCTTTAGTACCGCTTGCGACACACTTAGACGTGCAGTTTATTGCTGAAGGCGACTTAGTTAAGGTTATCCTAGAAGGTGAAGATGTGTCTGGTGAACTTCGTAAAGAAGAAACCGGCATGGCAGCTTCAAAAGTGGCCGCTTTACCTCGCGTTCGTGAAGCTCTGCTTCGTCGTCAACGCGCATTCAGCGCGGCACCTGGTTTGGTTGCTGATGGCCGTGACATGGGAACGGTTGTGTTCCCTGAAGCTGAAGCGAAAATATTTTTAGATGCAAGTGCTGAAGAGCGTGCGAGTCGCCGCCTTAAACAGTTGCAACAGAAGGGGTTAGATGTTAAATTTGACGACCTTTTGAGCGAGATCCAAGAGCGAGACGACCGAGATCGTAATCGCCCAGTGGCGCCACTTCGCCCTGCAGAGGATGCTCTAGTGCTTGATTCCACCTCAATGAATATTGAGCAGGTAGTAGAAAAAGCACTACACTATATTGAATCGAAACTGGCTGGGTAATTTCGCCGAGCTAGTACGAACGTTGGTCGCAAGGATGATGACCGGCGAATTTATCAACCCCATGCGGTAGGATACCCATGGACGTTTAATTATTGAAGATTAAATAATGACTGAATCTTTTGCTCAACTCTTTGAAGAGTTTCTATCTGAAACTGAATTCCAACAAGGCAGCATCGTTAAAGGTACTGTAGTAGCTATCGAGAACGGTTTCGTTCTTGTAGATGCTGGTCTTAAGTCTGAATCTGCTATCCCTGCTGAACAATTCAAGAACGCTGCTGGCGAACTTGAAGTTGAAGTTGGTGCTGAAGTAGACGTAGCTCTAGACGCTGTTGAAGATGGTTTCGGTGAAACTCAACTTTCTCGTGAGAAAGCTAAGCGTCACGAAGCTTGGATCGTACTTGAGAAAGCTTGTGAAGAAGCTGAAACTGTTGTTGGTATCATCAACGGTAAAGTTAAAGGCGGTTTCACTGTTGAACTTAACGGTATCCGTGCTTTCCTTCCAGGTTCTCTAGTAGACGTACGTCCTATCCGTGACACTGCTCACCTAGAAAACAAAGAGCTAGAGTTCAAAGTAATCAAGCTAGACCAGAAGCGTAACAACGTTGTTGTTTCTCGTCGTGCTGTTATCGAATCTGAAAACAGTGTTGAGCGTGACGAACTTCTTGAAACTCTACAAGAAGGTACTGAAGTTAAAGGTATCGTTAAGAACCTTACTGACTACGGTGCATTCGTTGATCTTGGCGGTGTTGACGGTCTTCTACATATCACAGATATGGCTTGGAAGCGCGTTAAGCACCCATCAGAGATCGTTAACGTTGGTGACGAAATCCTAGTTAAAGTTCTTAAGTTCGATCGTGAGCGCACTCGTGTTTCACTAGGTCTTAAGCAACTAGGCGAAGATCCATGGGTAGCAATCGCTAAGCGTTACCCTGAAGGTCACAAGCTTTCTGGTCGTGTTACAAACCTAACTGACTACGGCTGCTTCGTTGAAATCGAAGAAGGCGTTGAAGGTCTAGTACACGTTTCTGAAATGGATTGGACTAACAAGAACATCCACCCTTCTAAAGTTGTTAATGTTGGCGACGAAGTTGAGGTTATGGTTCTTGATATCGACGAAGAACGTCGTCGTATCTCTCTAGGTCTGAAACAGTGTAAAGCTAACCCATGGCAGTCATTTGCAGAAATGCAAGCTAAGGGCGACAAAGTTACTGGTAAGATCAAGTCTATCACTGACTTTGGTATCTTCATCGGTCTAGAAGGCGGTATCGACGGTCTTGTACACCTATCTGACATTTCTTGGAACGCTGCCGGCGAAGAAGCTGTACGTGAATACAAGAAAGGCGACGAAATCTCTGCTGTTGTTCTAGCAGTAGATGCAGAGCGTGAGCGTATTTCTCTTGGCGTTAAGCAAATGGAAAACGACCCGTTCAACGCATACGTTGCTGACAACAAGAAAGGTGTTCTTGTAAACGGTACTGTAACTGCAGTTGACGCGAAAGGCGCTACTATCGAGCTAATCGAAGGCGTTGAGGGTTACCTACGCGCTTCTGAAGTTTCTCGTGACCGTATCGAAGATGCATCTCTAATCCTAAGCGTTGGCGACAGCGTTGAAGCGAAGTTCACTGGTGTAGACCGTAAGAACCGCGTAATCAACCTATCTATCAAAGCTAAAGATGAAGCTGATGAGCAAGAAGCAATGGCTTCACTGAACAAGTCTGATGAAGGCGCGTTCGGTAACGCAATGGCAGACGCATTCAAAGCTGCTAAAGGCGAATAATAGCTTCTCGTTAAGAGAATTATAGCTATATAGCCAAGAAAGGAGCCGTAAGGCTCCTTTTTTTTTGCTTATTTTTCCGATAGGTCTATAATTTCTAAAAAGAAAACCAACGAGGGTAACTATGACTAAGTCTGAATTGATTGAAAGACTGTGCGCTGAGCAAACGCACCTTTCTGCAAAAGAAATTGAAGACGCTGTAAAAGACATTTTAGAGCACATGGCTTCAACACTAGAAAGTGGTGATCGAATCGAAATTCGCGGATTTGGCAGTTTTTCTCTGCATTACCGTGAACCTCGTGTTGGACGTAATCCTAAAACTGGTGACAAGGTTGAGTTGGAAGGCAAATACGTTCCTCACTTTAAACCAGGTAAAGAGCTACGCGAACGAGTAAACTCAGGACTGTAGACTACTTATCGGAATTAAGAAAAGCGGCATACTATAATGTATGCCGCTTTTTTATGACCATAATATGGTGGTCTGATTAGTAATTTTCCTGCATAATCGTACAGCTAACTAACCAATGAGTGATGAACTATGAAAATTATAAAAATAGTCGCCGTTATCGCACTTTTCCTAATTGCACTGGCTTTAGGCTCTCAAAACCAAACAAGTGTGAATTTCAACTATCTGCTAGCGCAAGGTGACTTCCACCTATCAAGCTTATTAGGTGTTGTCTTCGTTTCAGGTTTTGGTCTTGCTTGGTTAGTCTTCGGCAATATGCACATGCGATCTCAACTGAGAATTCATCGTTTGAAGAAACAACTCAATAAGCAATCAAAGCAGGTAGCTGCTGATACCAAAGCTTAAAGGTCTTATTTGATGTTAGAGTTACTGTTCTTGCTCTTACCTATTGCCGCCGCCTACGGTTGGTATATGGGTAATCGTAATGCTCAGCAAGAAAAACAGAAACAATCACACCAGATTTCCCGTCAATACGTGACGGGTTTGAACCTATTACTGTCAGATCAGTCTGACAAAGCGGTTGATCACTTCATTGAACTCCTTCAAGTCGACAATGAAACCATCGATACTCACTTAGCTTTGGGCAATTTGTTCCGCTCTAGAGGTGAAGTCGACCGTGCTATTCGTATCCACCAAAATCTTATCTCTCGTTCGGGGCTTACTCTCGATCAGAAAAACCTCGCACTACAACAATTAGCTAAAGATTATATGGTCTCTGGCTTTCTTGATCGCGCCGAAAAAATCTTTGAACAACTTGTAGAAGAACCCGATCACAAAGAGGGTGCTCTACAGCAGTTGGTTGCTATTTATCAGCAAACTCGAGAGTGGAACAAGGCTATTCATTACGGAAATATCCTAGTTAAGCTCGGTAAGAAGAAAATGAAGATGCGGGCGACAGTTGCACATTTCTGGTGTGAACTTGCGATGCAAGAGCAAGCCGATGGTAATCGTTCTAAAGCGCTTCAGCATTTCAAAAAGGCACTTTCTGAAGACCCTAAATGTGTCCGTGCTAGCATTGCTCTAGGCAAGTTCCACTTAGCGAACGAAGACTACCAAAAGACAATCGATTGTTTGGAATCGGTACTCGAGCAAGATATCGACTTTATTAGTGAGGTTTTGCCAACCCTTGCTGAGTGTTACCACAAGCTTGGGCAAGAGGCTCAATTGGTCGAGTTCCTTAAAGCTTGTATTCAGAATAAAGCTGGTGTGTCCGCTGAACTGATGCTCGCTCAATTGGTTGCTCACCATGAAGATGTTGGTTCTGCTCAAGAGCTACTAACAAAGCAGCTAGTCAAAAATCCAACCATGAAGGGTTTTTATCGATTAATCGATTATCACCTAGCGGAAGCAGAAGAAGGTCGTGCGAAAGACAGCTTAACCACACTTCAATCTATGGTTGGTGAACAACTTAAGGTTAAGCCTCATTATCGTTGTCGTCAGTGTGGTTTCTCAACACACTCAATGTATTGGCACTGCCCTTCATGTAAGGGGTGGGGAACGATCAAGCCTATTCGTGGGCTTGATGGTGAATAGATTTGTGGTCATTTTAAGACCAAATTATTAATTGCAGCTTTCGGGCTGCATTTTTATGACTGTTATTTATGGCCTGATTGGTATAAATATTTTGTAGAAAGTTAACTGCGTTAGGAGATGAAATGAACGACCAAAAAATCATTGTAGCATTGGATTATGATAACCAAGCGGATGCGTTAGCCTTTGTTGATCGTATTGACCCAGCATCTTGCCGTCTAAAAGTGGGCAAAGAGATGTTTACCTTGTTTGGTCCTGAATTTGTTCGTGAATTGCATAAACGTGGTTTCTCAGTATTTTTGGATCTTAAATTCCACGACATCCCGAACACATGTTCAAAAGCTGTGCGAGCTGCCGCGGAACTAGGCGTTTGGATGGTGAACGTACATGCTAGTGGCGGTGAGCGCATGATGACGGCGTCTCGCGAAATTTTGGAACCGTATGGTAAAGATCGTCCGTTGCTGATTGGCGTGACAGTACTGACTAGTATGGAGCAATCTGACTTGGCGGGTATTGGTTTGGATCTTGAGCCACAGCAGCAGGTGATGCGCTTGGCATCTCTGACTAAAAACTCAGGCTTAGATGGCGTTGTATGTTCGGCACAAGAGGCTTCTTTGCTAAAAGGTGCACTTGGCCAAGAATTCAAGCTAGTAACTCCTGGTATTCGTCCTGTAGGTGCTGATGTTGGTGACCAGAAGAGAATCATGACGCCTTCTAAAGCGATTGAGTCAGGTTCTGACTACCTTGTTATCGGTCGCCCTATCACTCAAGCGATAGATCCTGCCGCTGTACTTGCAGAGATCAACGGTACGCTAGCTTAGGTTTGCATCAGAAAGCTATTCGAATAAGAAGGAAGGCCAGCAAATTGCTGGCCTTCTTATTTGTGTACGAAGCCTTTTCATTTGTGTACGAGGCATTGAATTGATCTGGACTTGAGTTATCTTGCCTAGCCTAAACCGGAGCGCCGCTATGGAACTTAAAATCGCTGTCTTCTGAAGTGATAAGATCCGCTTCTACTTGCGCGAAATGAGCAATACGCTCTGAGATATCTTTCCCTGCGATCTGCTCTGCTAACTCAAGGTAATCTTGGTAATGTCGAGCCTCTGAGCGAAGCAGAGACACGTAAAACTTCTCCATATCTTCTTCCAAGAATGGAGCTAATTTAGCGAAACGCTCACAAGAGCGAGCTTCGATAAACGCACCGATGATGAGCTTATCAACTAGAGCATCGGGTTCGTAAGTTTTGACTTGCTTGATTAAACCCTTAGCGTAGCGACCCGCTTCAATCGGTTGGTAAGTGACGCCTTTCTTTACCATCAATTCCATGACTTGGTAGAAATGATGCAGCTCTTCTTTGATCAGCAATACCATTTTATCGATCAGGTCAGCGCCGTAATTGCAGCCTTCTTTCGCTGTAATTTGCTTTGATACGTTGCTTTTACCACGCAGAGACTCTAAGTCTCCGATACGACGGTAAGCAAATTGCTCGTAGGGCAAAATCCATTCATTCAGTTGCTTTGCGCTTTCTTTATCAACTGCGTACTTGCGGATAAGGAACAAAGCACTCTGTGCCGCCTTAAGCTCACAAAGCATGTGATCGCGTAGAATGATGTGAAGGTTTTCAGGCTTTTTGGCTTCATCGATCCATGAATCTGGCGTTTCAGCTTTAAGAAAAGAGTGGATTGGAGCTAATAATTCTTGATACATGGTCAGGGCAAGTTTGTTGATAATGCGGGATTTTATCACAGCTCAAGAGATCTCCCTATACAGAGAAAGGAAATTCAACAGGTACAAAAAAGGCCGCTAATTTAATGTAAATAAGCGGCCTTTAAGTATTGCGTTAGACAGTTACCATTTCTTCTTCTGACCGAAGAGGGCGTCCATGTCTTCGTCACGCTCTTTAGATTCGATCTGTTGTAAATCTTGCGCGTTTTTATCTTGGCGCTTCTGATCAAGATCGTTAAGCATCTGCTGAAGCTTTTCTTTCGCTTGAGTAGAGTATGAATCGTTCTTAGTTGCTAATGCGTCGATACCTTTACGCAGTAACTGAATTGCTGTGCCTGGCTGTCCGCGAGAAATCGAGTCGTTTGCACGCTTGATAACATTTTCGATGTTGATGCGAATTTGAATCGTCTCTAAACGAGCGTTTTCAACCACATAAGCTTGAGTCTCGAAGCGGCCTTTATTGTGCTCGTTACGGACCGTATCACGTAGGCGCTTAACTAACTTCAGCATCATGATCGCTTGTTTGTCACTGCTTGGAACGCGGAAGGTAGTACTTTCACCACCTTGGTAGTTCTCTTTAAGCTGGGTGATTTGTTGTTTTACGCTTTCAATGCGTTGGGCAAGCTGCTTGTTTTTGGGATCGAGCTGATACATGTTTTCTAACGCATCAAGAATTCGATTGTTTAAGCATATAAGAAGATCTTGGCTAAACGGCATGTGATGAGCATTGCCAATCAACTCTTCTGTTCCGTCAATAATGGTTAGATAACGAGAAGCTTCCTGTTTCTTCGCTGTTTCTACCTTAACTTTGTATTGAAGCATGATGTTGTAGCCTAAAACCAACACCAAAAGAACGGCGACTAAGGCGATTATTAAACCAATATTCATATATTTGTGTCTGCTTGTTGTTTTCTATAGCTAACTTGAGAGGATACACGATTCCATTGTGTATCGGCACTCGTAAATTGCAATTTCTGATTATCTCTTGTTGAGCACAATCGGCAATCAAAACTTACCAACTAATGTATGAGAATGAGGTGTGGGTTGCAAAGCGTTAGTGATGTTTTTGTTTGTTAAGCTAGAAAAACTCATTATTTCTGTCATTTTGGTTCTCGAAGCGTTATAACTATTAATTATATTATACGAGACTATAAAGCTCTATTTGCAAATAAGTTAGCGCAGAAATGAGTAAAGGATTACGAGGTTAGATATGAAGTTACAGCAACTGAAGTACATTGTTGAGGTTCTAAACCATAACCTAAATGTTTCAGCGACAGCAGAGAGTTTGTATACATCTCAGCCCGGCATTAGTAAGCAAGTTAGGTTACTTGAAGACGAGCTAGGCATTCAGATTTTTGAACGTAGCGGTAAGCATTTAACTCAGGTTACACAAGCCGGTGAGGATATTATTCGTATCTCTCAAGAGATTTTGGCACGTGTAGAGAGTATTAAAGCAGTCGCGGGTGAGCACACTCATCCTGAGATGGGCACATTGAATATTTCAACCACTCATACTCAAGCTCGTTATGCGCTCCCTGATGTGATTAAAGGTTTCACGGCACGTTATCCAAAAGTGTCGCTTCACATGCACCAAGGTACACCAAGCCAGATGTCAGAAGCGGTCGCTAAAGGGACTGCGAACTTTGCGATTGCAACGGAAGCGCTGCACCTTTATCAAGATGCAATTATGCTGCCTTGTTATCACTGGAACCGTTCAATCGTCGTAACTAAAGATCATCCTCTTGCGCAAAAACGAACTATCTCGATTGAAGATCTTGCTGCTTATTCTCTCGTGACTTATGTATTTGGTTTTACTGGCCGTTCTGAGCTTGATACTGCATTCAACAAAGTAGGATTAACACCGCGAGTTGTGTTTACCGCGACGGATGCAGACGTAATTAAAACTTATGTTCGTATGGGGATCGGAGTTGGTGTAATCGCGAGTATGGCGATTGACCACGAGCAAGATACAGATTTGGTTGCTATTGATGCGAGCCACCTATTTGGTGCTAGCACCACAAGCATTGGCTTTAGAAAAGGCACTTTCCTGCGTTCTTACATGTTTGATTTTATGGAGCGTTTTGCACCGCACTTAACTCGTCCTGTGGTTGAACAAGCTATTTCTTTGAAATCGAATGAAGAAATCGAAGAGATGTTTAAAGACATCGACCTGCCAGTTCGCTAAGGGGCACAGTCTTTAACTCGATTCCTATTCGGCCTGTTTACAGGCCGTTTTCATTTGAACTCGGTTTTTGTTTCTACCAATCGTAGTAAATAACGGGTTACCCTAGCTTGTTAAAACGCTCGATAACGTTGTTAGAACTTTTGATTGCAGAATAAGTACTTATCGAAACGACTTGTCGAACAGAGCTGCCTTGTTCTCAAGCCTTTACCTGCGCTACTTCTGTTCACTGACTTTCCGTGATTGGTATGACTTACTGATAGCCTGTCCCTATAGCCTCGATTTGTATCCTTCCTTTCCATTTCGGCCTCTTACCCCTACAATCCACGCACCATAGGGGGAAGCATGCATTCACGATTTACAATACTCGACTCATTCTTGTTAGAGCACCAAGTCTATTGGCGTTCGGAGCCTTTTCATCTATGCCAAACTCACCATCAACCATGGAAAGATGTGAATCGTCCACTTGTCGATTGGTTAGAAAGCTTGAGTATTGAGCGCATTCAAACGTTAAAAGCGCAGCCTCAGCTTTTGGTCGAGGAACTGACTCGCTTCCTCCCTCGATTAGATGCTGCTAACCAAAATATCCAGTTTGATAATACGGCTTTGGTTGGATTAGACCTCCCACGTGGTACTGCTGATGGTATTCCCGGCAGAAAGCTGCAACAAATCGTGGCGATGGGGGAGGCTGCACTTGAACACCATCATGGTAAAGAGTGGCTAGAGTGGTGTTCTGGCAAAGGTTTTCTGGGCCGAATTTTATCTCAACAATCAGATCAAAAGGTCACTAGCTTTGAATGGCAACAATCGTTATGTGAAAGCGGACAAAAGGTAGCAGACGATCAGAAATTAGAAATGCACTTTGTCCAAGGTGACGCGTTTTCAGAGGAAGCAGATGGCGTATTTAACTCTGATCAACACGCTGTTGCGCTCCATGCTTGTGGTGATCTGCATGTTGAACTGGTGAAAAAGTCTGTTTCACATGGGCTATCGGCGGTAACAATTTCCCCTTGTTGCTATCACCTTATTCGAGGCGATGTGTATCAAGCTATGTCTACCGTGGCCAAAGGTTCAGCACTAACGTTGAGCAAAAGCGACTTAAGAATCCCGCTTCAAGAAACCGTCACTGGTGGTGAAAGAGTAAAGAGACATCGCCAACTAGAGATGAGTTATCGTTTGGGCTTCAGTAAACTGCTCAAAGCTGAACGTCATATCGACGAATACATTCCAGTGCCAAGCATTAAAAAGTCAGAGTTATCTAAGGGTTTTGAATCATTCTGCCGCTGGGCATCTGAAGTTAAAAAAGTATCGCTTGGTTCAGACGTCGATTTTGATTTCTACTTAGCCCAAGGCGAGGCGCTTTTCTGGGAAATGGAGAGGTTGAGCTTAGTACAACAAGTCTTTAGACGACCATTGGAGATATGGTTGGCCTTAGATCGTGCCATCTATCTGCAAGAACAAGGCTATGAAGCTTTGATTGAAGAGTTCTGTGAACGTAGTATTACGCCAAGAAATCTATTGATTCATGGGGTTAAAGTTGAGCGTTATCAGTAGACAGAACTGTTGCGTGTTTTACGAGCTAAACTCATAAATGAAAAATGAAGCTATGAATACAAGACAAAGCTATAAATGTAAAAAAGCCAGCGCGACATAATGTCGTACTGGCTTTTTGTTTAATGTGTATGAGTTAACTGAACGCTTCAACGAGAAGATTATTGCGCTCAGTTAGCTATTACAGCATTAGTTAAACATTGCGATTGCTTCAGCTGGATCTACGTATTCAAGGTCAAAGCTCTCTGCAACTTCTTTGCAAGTTACTTTACCGTGAATAACGTTAAGACCTTCTAGGAAGCCTTCATCAGATAGAAGTGCTTCGCGGTAGCCTTTGTTCGCTAGCTTAACAATGTAAGGAAGTGTTGCATTGTTTAGTGCGTAAGTAGAAGTACGAGCAACGGCACCTGGCATGTTAGCAACACAGTAGTGAACTACGTCATCAACAATGTAAGTTGGATCGGCGTGAGTCGTTGCATGTGAAGTTTCAAAACAACCACCTTGGTCGATTGCAACATCAACAACTGCTGAACCTGGCTTCATCTTAGCGATGTGATCTTTTGTAACCAGTTTAGGAGCGGCTGCGCCTGGGATTAGTACTGCACCAATCACTAGGTCTGCTTCTAGAACATGCTTCTCAATAGCGTCTTCAGTAGAATAAACCACTTTTGCGCGACCTTGGAATTCTTCATCAAGACGACGAAGCGTATCTACGTTGCGATCAAGAATGGTTACGTCTGCGCGAAGGCCAACAGCCATACGTGCTGCGTTAGCACCCACAACACCGCCGCCAACAACTACAACTTTCGCTGGTTCAACACCAGGAACGCCGCCAAGAAGAAGACCACAACCACCGTTAGATTTTTCTAGTGTTTGTGCACCTGCTTGAATAGACATGCGACCAGCGACTTCAGACATTGGTGCTAATAGTGGCAAGCGACCCATATTATCTGTTACAGTCTCATAGGCTACGCAGACAGCTTTGCTCTTGATTAGCTCTTCCGTTTGTGGAAAATCTGGTGCAAGGTGTAAATAGGTAAATAATATTTGCCCTTCACGAAGCATAGCTCGCTCGACAGCTTGAGGTTCTTTAACCTTTACAATCATCTCTGCTTTCGCGAAAACGTCAGCAGCAGTAGGAAGAATGGATGCGCCTACAGCGATGTAATCATCGTCTGAAAAACCGATACCAGTACCGGCATTGGTTTCAACAAAAACTTGGTGGCTATGTGAGATTAGTTCTCTCACGCTAGCTGGGGTCATACCAACGCGGTATTCGTGGTTCTTGATTTCCTTCGGTACGCCAATGATCATCCTGACTCCTCATTATATTATGGTTGTTTTATCTATGTGTAGGGTAATTCTGTCGAATTAATATCTAGTATAGATAGGTTTAGATAGAATTTGATACCGAATATTAAAAAGTTGTAGTATATTTTTTTGCAAGGAAGTAATAAGGTGGAATAAAAAATGGCAGACAATTATAAGAAGCCGTCCAAGGAACTAGATCGTATTGACCGCAACATTCTTAATGAGTTGCAAAAAGACGGTCGTATCTCAAACGTTGAACTCTCAAAACGAGTAGGACTTTCTCCAACTCCATGTCTTGAGCGTGTTCGTCGTTTAGAACGTCAAGGTTACATTACTGGGTACACAGCGTTGCTGAACCCACAGTATCTTGATGCTTCACTTTTAGTGTTTGTTGAAATTACGTTGAACCGTGGTGCTCCAGATGTGTTCGAACAATTCAACACCGCTGTGCAGAAACTGGATGACATCCAAGAGTGTCATTTAGTGTCGGGTGATTTTGACTATCTTCTAAAAACACGTGTATCGGATATGGGTGCTTACCGTAAGCTACTGGGTGATACGTTACTTCGTCTACCGGGCGTAAACGACACTCGAACTTACGTTGTAATGGAAGAAGTGAAACAAACCAATCAACTTGTGATTAAAACTCGTTAGTCACAATTGGTGAAATGAAAGAAAGCGGACATTTGTTCCGCTTTCTTGCTTTCTGGAATTGGGTTTTTCTGTTTGATATGGTTAAATCAACAGTAGTTTCATTGAAACGGGCGGCTTTGGTCGCTCGAGATGTTTTATTCCGTTTAATTATTAAGTTGGTTTATGTTCAAGCAGAGCAGTAATAAAGTAGAAACAATCATTAAAACGAGTGAAGAGCCTCAGTCTCCTCGTTTGAATGGTTCTCAACGTCTAAAAGAGTGCAGCCTGATTATGGGTGTTCTCTTCTCTATTCTACTTGCCGTTGCGTTATTAACTTTTAGTCCTGCAGACCCATCATGGTCGCAAACGGCGTGGGGTGGTGACATTCAAAATGCGGGTGGCTACTTAGGTGCATGGTTGGCGGATACGCTTTTCTTTGTGTTTGGTTCTCTGGCTTACCCTTTACCTATCTTGGTAACGGTTGCAGCGTGGGTATTATTCCGTAAACGTAATGAAGACGAGCAGATCGATTTCATGCTGTGGGGTACTCGCTTACTTGGCCTTACTGTCCTTATTCTTACTAGTTGCGGTCTAGCCGATATCAACTTTGACGACATTTGGTACTTTTCGTCAGGTGGCGTCGTGGGTGATGTACTAACAAGCCTTGCGCTTCCCACGTTAAATGTTCTCGGTAGTACGCTGGTTCTTCTTTTCTTATGGGGAGCTGGCTTGACGCTATTAACTGGAATTTCTTGGTTAAGTATTGTGGAATGGCTAGGCGAATGTGCCATTAAATTTTTTACATCTGCTGTTAATAAGGCGCGTGGCCAAGATCAAGAGCTACTTGAGCCTGAATTGAAAGAATCGACAGACAGAGATTCTCTAACAGAACGTCATCAAAAGCCGACTTTCCGTGATGTCCCTGCGTTAGAAGACAATCTTATCGAAGGTAAGGCTATAGAAGGGTATAAAGAAGCAGAACAAGATCAGCTCGACCCTGCGATGAGCTTCTCTGCGACCAACGACTCTTCAGACACTGGCGTAAATGCGTTGGACAACAGTGCAACGTCGAAGCGTCATTACAATATTCATATGCCAGTAGAGGCTCCAGCTAAGTCAGAGGTTTCTACTTATGAGGCACCGCAAGTTCAACCTGAAATTCAACCAGAGCAACCTATCTCTGTCGCTCCTGTTTACCACGCGCCAGAAGAACCTTTCGAAGAAGGTATTGAGCGCTCGAAGCAGTTGAATGCGACGATAGAGCAGCTAGAAAATGCCGCTATGTATGAAGATGATCTCGCTGAGCAAGATCAGACGGATGCTCACGAATCTCAGGCTGCGTACCAACAATACATGCAGAACGACCAACCAGAAGTTGTCCCTACTGACATTGGCCTTGAAAGTGCTGAGTCAGCAGTCGATAGCACTTCAGAAGTTGATCGCACTCCAGAAGTTGAGAGTGAATTCGATACGGAAGATGTTCAACCTGAATCGTTATACGCTTCGCCAATGGGTGAACCAGAAGAACCAAGCGAAGACGATTTCTCAGTACAAGCATCACCGTTTGATGTGGCTGAAGAACAAAGTTATGAACAGTCTACAACGTTCGAGTCTGTATCGACTGAAGAAGATAATGCAGAGCAATCTGAGTCTTTAGTTAACCAACAAAATAATTCAGAATTTGAGCAATCAAACGAACAAACTCAAGAGCCAACGGTTGATCTTCCTTGGGAACAGGTAACAGAAGAAGAGCCTCTTCACCAAGATCAAGATGTTGCAGCCTTCCAAAGCCTTGTCTCTGAGGCACAAGCGAACATGGCGGCGACACAAAACCCGTTCCTGGTACAGCAAGATGTTAACTTACCGAAACCGGCCGAACCATTGCCAACGCTTGAGTTGTTGTTCCACCCTGAAAAACGTGAAACCTTTATTGACCGCGATGCACTAGAGGCGATCGCTCGTCTTGTTGAATCGAAGCTAGCGGACTACAAGATTAAAGCTGATGTGGTTGATATTTTCCCAGGTCCTGTCATCACTCGATTCGAACTCGATCTGGCTCCTGGCGTCAAAGTAAGCCGTATTTCTGGCCTTTCTATGGACTTAGCTCGTTCGCTTTCTGCATTGGCAGTACGTGTCGTCGAGGTAATACCGGGTAAACCTTATGTTGGTTTGGAATTGCCGAACATGAGCCGTCAAACCGTATTCTTCTCCGATGTGGTGGGCAGCCCTCAGTTCCAAGAAGCGAAGTCACCAACGACCGTTGTTCTCGGACAAGACATTGCTGGTGAAGCGGTTATTGCTGACCTATCGAAGATGCCACATGTTCTGGTTGCTGGTACAACCGGTTCTGGTAAGTCGGTCGGTGTAAACGTGATGATCTTGAGTATGCTTTACAAGGCATCACCGGAAGATGTTCGCTTCATCATGATCGACCCGAAAATGTTGGAATTATCTATCTATGAAGGTATTCCACATCTGTTGTCTGAAGTTGTGACTGACATGAAAGATGCATCTAACGCCCTTCGTTGGTGTGTAGGTGAAATGGAACGTCGTTATAAATTGATGTCGGCTCTCGGTGTTCGTAACATTAAAGGCTACAACGACAAATTGAAGATGGCCGCGGAAGCGGGTCACCCAATTCATGACCCACTGTGGAAGCCGGGCGACAGCATGGACCCTGAAGCACCATTGTTGGAAAAACTGCCTTATATTGTGGTTGTCGTCGATGAATTCGCTGATTTAATCATGGTAGTCGGTAAGAAAGTGGAAGAACTGATTGCACGTTTGGCGCAGAAAGCGCGTGCGGCTGGTGTTCACTTGATCTTAGCCACTCAACGTCCTTCGGTGGATGTTATTACTGGTCTTATTAAAGCAAACATCCCAACTCGTGTTGCCTTTACGGTATCAACCAAAACGGATTCAAGAACTATTCTTGACCAAGGTGGTGCAGAATCATTATTGGGTATGGGTGATATGTTGTACTTACCACCGGGTTCAAGCCACACAACTCGTGTACACGGTGCGTTTGCATCTGATGATGATGTACACGCGGTAGTGAACAACTGGAAAGCACGCGGTAAGCCAAACTATATTGAAGAGATTACGAACGGGGACCAAACCCCGGAAACACTGTTACCGGGTGAGAAGATGGAAGGCGATGAAGAAGTCGATCCTCTGTTTGATCAAGTGGTAGAACACGTTGTCCATTCACGTCGTGGTTCAGTTTCTGGCGTACAACGTCGATTCAAGATTGGCTACAACCGTGCAGCACGAATTGTTGAGCAGCTTGAAGCTCAAGGCATTGTGAGTGCTCCAGGCCATAACGGTAACCGTGAAGTCTTAGCGCCAGCGCCACCAAAAGATTAGTTCCGCTCGGAACTCATAACTATTCAGTCGGTCAAATCGAAAATATGACCGACGTATGTTCTAACAGGATTATTGATGAAAAAAGTATTCGCACTTTTATTTATGAGCTTTTCAGTATTGGCTTCTCCGAAAGAAGAACTGAGTAGCCGCTTGTCATTGAATGCAGGTTTTAGCGCCGACTTTAAACAAGTCGTGACTAGCCCTGATGGTGATGTTGTTATGGAAGGCGAGGGCACGGTTGAGATTGCACGCCCAAGCTTATTCCGTTGGGAAACGACTTTCCCTGATGAAAACGTGTTGGTATCTGATGGTCAAAGCTTGTGGTACTACAGCCCGTTCATTGAGCAGGTTAGTATTTACTGGCAAGAGCAAGCAACATCACAAACACCTTTTGTCTTGCTGACTCGTAATCAAGAAAGCGATTGGGACAACTACAATGTCGCACAAACGGGTAACCAATTTACGCTAACGCCGACAGCCGTGGATTCTAATCAGGGCGACTTCCAGATTAAGATCACTGAAAAGGGTATTGTTCAGGGCTTTAACGTAATTGAACAAGACGGTCAGAAAGGTGAGTTTACCTTTAGCAATGTTGACTTGGGTAAACCTGCAGCAGACCGCTTTACTTTTGTGGCACCGGAAGGTGTCGAGGTCGACGACCAAAGAAACTGATCTAATGAAGCAGATCATTTGGTAGTACGTCGATAGGCACAGATGCCATCAACGAATCAAGAGATTGCAATTGAGTAATTACAGCTTAGATTTTGCAGGGGACGAAGATTTTCGTCCCCTTGCTGCTCGTATGAGACCTGAAACTGTCGAACAGTACATCGGTCAGCAGCATATATTAGGCCCAGGTAAACCACTTCGTAGAGCGTTGGAAGCGGGCCATATTCACTCGATGATTTTATGGGGGCCTCCTGGCACCGGTAAAACCACGCTGGCGGAAGTGGCAGCAAACTATGCGAATGCTGAAGTTGAGCGCGTATCAGCGGTAACCTCGGGTGTTAAAGACATTCGTATTGCGATTGAAAAAGCGCGTGAAAATAAACAAGCAGGGCGCAGAACGATCCTGTTTGTGGACGAAGTCCATCGCTTTAACAAAAGTCAGCAAGATGCCTTTTTGCCACACATTGAAGATGGCACCGTGACCTTTATTGGCGCGACCACAGAAAACCCATCCTTTGAACTGAACAACGCTTTGTTGTCACGTGCGCGTGTTTACAAGCTGACTTCGCTTCATACCGATGATATTTCTCTCGTTATTCGCCAAGCTATTGAAGATAAACAGCGCGGTCTGGGTGATGTAACGGCTGATTTTGCTGATAACGTCTTAGATCGCCTCGCTGAACTGGTCAACGGTGACGCACGTATGTCGCTCAACTATCTTGAGCTGCTGTATGACATGGCGGAAGACAACGACAAAGGCGAGAAAGCGATAACGTTGCAGTTGCTGGCTGAGGTAGCAGGGGAGAAAGTCGCTCGCTTTGATAATAAGGGTGATATTTGGTACGACTTGATCTCCGCTGTTCATAAATCGATTCGCGGTTCAAACCCTGATGCGGCGTTGTATTGGTCAGCAAGAATGATTGCTGCGGGTTGTGATCCTTTGTATATCGTAAGACGTTTGCTGGCGATTGCTTCTGAAGATATTGGTAACGCTGACCCAAGAGCAATGCAGGTCGCAATGTCCGCTTGGGACTGCTTCACTCGAATTGGTCCTGCCGAAGGTGAGCGTGCTATTGCACAGGCGGTTGTTTATCTCGCGTGTGCACCAAAGAGTAACGCCGTTTACACCGCTTGGAAGCAAGCGTTAACGGATGCACACAATCTGCCTGAGTATGAAGTTCCTCATCATTTACGAAATGCACCTACAACTTTGATGAAGGACATGGGCTACGGGCAAGAATACCGTTATGCTCATGACGAACCTGGTGCCTACGCAGCTGGCGAAAAGTATTTGCCGCCTGAAATGGGCGAAACACAATACTATTTCCCAACAAAACGAGGCTTAGAGACCAAAATTGGCGAGAAGCTAGATTATCTGGTGGATTTGGACGCAAAAAGCCCACAAAAACGCTATGAAAAGTAGTCTTTTTTGGATATCGTTACCTAGTCATAAAAATTCAATTAAATCGTTTGAAATTGGTCGAATTAGCACCGGTTTTAGGGGTTTAGCAGTGATTCAGTAGCAATCTACTGAATATTCAAATAACTAAAGCATAGGATTAGCAATGCTGGATTCTAAATTACTTCGAGCTGAGCTGGATGAAACAGCGGCAAAATTAGCACGTCGAGGCTTCACCCTTGATGTAGAGACAATTCGTGAACTTGAAGAAAAACGTAAGTCCCTTCAGATGAAAACTGAAGAGCTGCAAGCGTTACGTAACTCTCGATCGAAGTCCATTGGTCAAGCGAAAGCAAAAGGCGACCATGAAGAAGCTGAGCGTATCCTTGCAGAAGTAGGCAACTTAGGCGCAGAACTAGACCAAGCTAAAGTAACATTGGCTGAGCTTCAATCTGAGCTAGAAACGATCACCATGTCAATTCCTAACCTACCTGATGCAGAAGTGCCAGACGGTAAAGATGAAGACGACAACGTAGAAGTTTCTCGTTGGGGTCAACCTAAGACTTACGACTTCGAAGTGAAAGATCACGTAGATCTAGGCGAAATGTCTGGCGGTCTTGATTTTGCTAGCGCAGTTAAAATCTCAGGTTCTCGTTTCATCGTGATGAAAGGCAAATTTGCACGTCTACACCGTGCTATTGCTCAGTTCATGCTGGATCTTCACACTGATGAGCACGGCTACACAGAAATGTACGTGCCGTACCTAGTGAACCACGATAGCCTATACGGTACTGGTCAACTTCCTAAGTTCGGCGAAGACTTGTTCCACACAAGCCCGCTAACTGAACAAGTAAGTGACGTACCTCTTAAGACTCTATCGCTTATCCCTACGGCAGAAGTACCGGTAACGAACATGGTTCGTGACACGATTACTGATGAAGCTGAACTGCCACTTAAGATGACAGCTCACACGCCATGTTTCCGCTCTGAAGCGGGTTCTTACGGTCGTGACACTCGTGGTCTTATCCGTATGCACCAATTCGACAAAGTTGAACTAGTACAAATCACTAAGCCAGAAGACTCAATGGCAGCGCTTGAAGAGCTAACAGGTCATGCTGAGAAAGTACTTCAACTTCTAGAGCTTCCTTACCGTAAAGTGATTCTATGTACAGGTGACATGGGCTTCGGTTCTGCGAAAACTTACGACTTAGAAGTATGGGTACCAGCACAAGAGACTTACCGTGAAATCTCTTCTTGTTCAAACATGTGGGATTTCCAAGCGCGTCGTATGCAAGCTCGTTTCCGTCGTAAAGGCGAGAAGAAACCTGAACTTGTACACACTCTAAACGGTTCTGGTCTTGCTGTTGGTCGTACTATGGTTGCTATTCTTGAGAACAACCAAGAAGCTGACGGCCGTATTGCTATCCCAACAGTACTTCAACCATACATGGGCGGCGTAACGCACATTGGTTAATCAGTAAAACTGTTATACGAAAACCCAGTCAATCGGCTGGGTTTTTTATTATCTGTTACACCGGAAAGCAGTAAGTCGAGGGCCAGTTTCATTACTTATTTGTAATAGTGTTTCTCTAATTCTGGTTATTATTACATCACTCAGAAATGGTTATAATGCGCTCTTACCGCGGTAGGTACAAATTTTCTCATGCAAATACAGAGGAGGACTTATGGCAGTAGGATGGGCAGGTGACGATAGCGTCAGTCAGCAAATTCAAAATACCATTGATGATGAGATCTCTCGTGTAAGAGGGAACATTCAAAGTGGGGAAAGCTTGCATTATTGTGACGAGTGCGGTGATGAGATATCAGAAAAGAGACGGCTAGCGATTAAAGGCGTGCGTTTCTGTATTGGATGCCAGTCCATGTTTGAACACGTTGCGCATCGTCACTCATTGTTCAATCGCAGAGCAAGTAAAGACAGCCAACTTCGTTAGAAGGCGGTCGTTCTCTATTGTCGATAATAATGAACTCACCTCTCCTTAACTTCAATATTGCAGATAGCAAATGAACCAGTAAGGAGAGGTAATAGCTTTGTCTTCTATTTAAAGCAGTGGCGATCTTTTAATGCGCAATAAATGGCGGAAACAAGTTTCTCGATGTGCTCAGGCTTGCTAATGAACGGAGGCATCATATAAATCAACTTACCAAATGGGCGGATCCAAACACCTTGCTCTACAAAGTGCGCTTGGATGGTTTCCATATCGACAGCCGTGTGAGTTTCGACAACGCCAATAGCACCAAGCCAACGAACGTCTTTAACCAGTTCATGCTCGAGTAGAGGCGGTAGCAATTCAGAAAAGAGTTGTTCAATCTGTTGAGTCTGATTTTTCCAATGGCCTTGCTCGATGATGGATAAACTTGCTGCACCCACAGCACAAGCTAAAGGGTTGCCCATAAAGGTAGGCCCGTGCATAAAGCAACCGGCTTCACCGCCACATACGGTGTCTGCGACTTCTTTGCTCGCAAGCGTCGCTGACAGCGTCATATAGCCGCCAGTTAAAGCCTTGCCTACGCATAAGATATCGGGTTGAACATCGGCATGCTCACAGGCGAACAGTTTGCCTGTTCGGCCAAATCCGGTCGCAATCTCATCCAAAATAAGTAATACGTTGAATTCATCACACAGTAATCGAACTTGTTTTAGGAACTCAGGGTGGTAGATGCGCATGCCGCCAGCGCCTTGAACGATAGGCTCTAAGATTACGGCGGCAACTTCTGCATGATGGGCTGTGAGTTTCTCTCGAAAGCTATTGATGTCACTTGAATTCCACTCATCCCAAAAGCCAGTCTTTGGTGAATCAGCAAAAATATGTTCAGGTAGAAAGCCTTTGTAAAGGCTATGCATCGAGTTATCCGGATCGGTCACTGACATCGCCGCAAAGGTATCTCCGTGGTAACCATCTCTTAGCGTTAGGAACTTTGAACGAGGTTGCCCTTTAGCATGCCAGTACTGCAGTGCCATCTTAAGGCTAACTTCCACGGCCACTGAACCTGAATCGGCCAAGAATACGTGCTCTAGATTACTTGGCGCTAGTTTCAACAACTTCTTACATAAATCGATAGCGGGCTGGTGGGTGATACCGCCAAACATAACGTGTGAAACCTTATCGACTTGGCTGTGAGCCGCAGCATTGAGCTCTGGATGATTGTAGCCGTGGATGGTTGACCACCAAGATGACATACCATCAATAATTCGTTTTCCGCCTTCTAATTCTAGATAAACACCGTCTGCGTTGGTGACTGGGTAGCAGGTCAGAGGTGTTAACGTTGATGTGTAAGGATGCCAGATATGCTGGCGATCAAAGGCGAGATCCATAGTAACTTCCATTTTTTGTGTGGTTAAAAAATAACCATATGTAAACTTTTGATATTATCAATGTGTTGACAGTCTAAAGCTTGTCGGTAGACTAGCCAAGCATAAATGCAATCTCTATTAATAGAGATGCAACATCAAATAATAAAAAAGGATCGACACGTGGAAGTTCGTCATGACTGGACAGTTGCTGAAGTAACAGCACTGCTTGAAAAACCGTTTATGGATTTAATGTTTGAAGCTCAAGTCGTTCATAGACGGTACCAAGAGCACAACCACGTGCAAGTGAGTACGCTTCTATCGATAAAGACGGGTGCTTGTCCTGAAGATTGTAAGTACTGCCCTCAAAGTGCTCACTACCGAACGGATGTCGACAAAGAACGCTTAATGGAAGTCGAGCGTGTTTTGGATGCTGCGCTAAAAGCTAAGAATGCGGGCTCAACTCGCTTTTGTATGGGCGCTGCATGGAAAAACCCGAAAGAGCGCGATATGCCTCACCTTACCGACATGATCAAAGGTGTGAAAGGCATGGGTTTGGAAACCTGTATGACACTGGGCATGTTAACGCCCGATCAAGCGGGTGAGTTAGCGGATGCGGGTTTGGATTACTACAACCATAACCTTGATACGTCTCCTGAGTTCTACGGCAGCATCATTACTACTCGTACTTACCAAGACCGTTTAGATACATTATCTCACGTGCGTGATGCCGGTATGAAAATCTGCTCTGGTGGTATTATTGGTATGGGCGAAAGCACCAATGACCGTGCCGGCTTACTTGTTGAACTTGCTAACCTTCCTGTACACCCTGAAAGTGTGCCAATCAACATGCTCGTAAAAGTGAAAGGCACACCGATGGAAAACGTCGACGATGTTGAGTCTTTCGATTTTATCAAACTGATTGCCATTGCTCGTATCATGATGCCAATGTCTGCGGTTCGTCTATCAGCGGGTCGTGAGAATATGAATGAACAGATGCAAGCGATGTGCTTCATGGCTGGCGCGAACTCTATCTTCTACGGTTGTATGCTACTGACTACACCAAACCCAGATGAAGACACGGATATGCAGCTGTTTAAGAAGTTAGGTATTAACAGCCAACAAGTGGCTCAGAAGCCTGATGAAATTCAAGAAAACGAACTGTTAGATCAAGTGGTGGAGCGCGTTGCTGCTCGTCCAACGAAAGATGACATGTTCTACGATGCCACTGTTTAAATCTCGCATCAAAAGTGCTCTTGCTCATCGCCGTGAGCAAGGGTTAACTCGTCAACTTAAGGTGTTAGAAAACAGTAATGGTCCTTTGCTTACGAGCGAAGGTTCTAGCTTCATTAATTTTTCGAGTAATGACTATTTAGGATTGGCAAACGATCCTGAGTTGGTGAATGCGTGGCAAACTGGACTTTCCCAATATGGTGCTGGCAGTGCAGCATCGCCATTGGTCACGGGTTTTAGCCCTGCTCATCGAAATTTAGAGGCTCAGTTGTGTGAATGGCTCGGCTTTGAACGCGCCATTCTCTTCAACTCTGGTTTCAGCGCTAACCAAGCCTTGTTGTTTTCTCTGCTCGATAAAGACGATTATCTACTGCAAGATAAGCTTAACCACGCATCTCTAATGGAAGCGGGGATGCTTTCTCCTGCGACAATGAAACGTTTCAAGCACAACGATACTCAGCACCTCGAGTCTTTACTAAGCCGCTCTCCACAATCGTTAGTCGTGACTGAAGGTGTGTTTAGCATGGATGGCGACAAAGCGCCTCTTAGCCAGATATTTAACCTGACTAATCGATACGACAGTTGGTTGGCGGTTGATGATGCCCACGGTATTGGCGTATTAGGTGATAAAGGGGCTGGGAGCTGCAGTGCGGCACAAATCTCACCTGATATCTTGGTGGTGACTTTTGGTAAAGCATTTGGCCTTTCTGGTGCTGCGATTCTTTGTTCGTCAGAGGTGGGTGACTACTTAACTCAGTTTGCTCGTCATCATGTGTATTCGACAGCGATGCCCCCTTCACAAGCGGTGGCTTTGTCTCATGCTTGTAAGATGATCCAGACGCAAGAGTGGCGTCGTGAGAAGTTGACAGAATTTGGCGCCCTTTATGCTGAGCAGATGAGTGGCGTGAAAGGCTTTATTGATACTCAGACGCCGATCAAGCCATTTTTAATCGGCGAAGCCCAAGCTGCACTATCTATTGCTGAAGAGTTAAAGCGCAATCAAGTTTGGGTAACGGCAATAAGGCCACCAACGGTGCCTATTGGGACTGCTCGTTTACGAATTACGTTAACGGCCAATCACAGTCAGGAACAGATTCTTCAGTTAACTGACTCGTTGCTTCAAGCAATAGAGCGAAGCAACGACTCTGAAAGCCAACCAAGCATAGAATCAAGCTTTGAATTAAAGAAAGAGGCTCAGTAAATGTCACAAGAAGCAGTAGTGCATAATTACGTAGGCCAAGATAAGAGTGCTATTGCCGAAGCCTTCGGTAAAGCAGCGACAACGTATGACAAACACGCTGAATTTCAGCGCGATGTCGGCCACCGACTACTGGATAAGCTACCGAGAGACCTCTCTGGCTTAAAGGTGCTCGATTTAGGTTGTGGTACTGGCTACTTCTCTGAGCAGATGATAAAGCGTGGTGCTGAAGTGGTGTGTGCTGACCTTTCTGTTGGAATGTTAGAAAGGGCAGAGCAGCGCTGTGGTGCATCGGTTTATTTATATCAACAAGCCGATGCTGAACAATTGCCGTTTGAAGATGGGTGTTTTGACATCGTTTTTTCAAGCTTAGCGTTGCAATGGTGTGATGATTTATCCTCACCTTTACAAGAGATGAAGCGCGTTGTAGCGGTTGGTGGACGTGTTATTTTCTCAACTTTGCTTGATGGATCACTGTTTGAACTGAAAAAGTCGTGGTCCAAAATTGACGCACATCAACACGTTAACCATTTTATTACAATCAATCAGGTAAAAATTGCGTTAGCGCAATCTAGCTGTACGGCTCATCAACTAGACTTGCCCACCATCACCGTTTGGTACGACACTGCGTTTGAACTGATGCGCGACCTTAAAGGTATCGGCGCTAATCACGTAAGTGGTCGCTCACAAGGTTTAACAAGCCGCCGCATGTTGCAGCTTGTTGAACGGGAATATCGAGAGTTTAAAAACCATCAAGGTTTCTTGCCAGCAACATATCAAGTTTGTTTAGGGGTTATTCAATTATGATTGATGCATTATTCATTGCAGGTACGGATACCGAAGTGGGAAAAACTGTGGTTTCAAAAGCGATTCTTCAAGCTTTGGCCGCACAAGATTTATCAACAATTGGTTATAAGCCAGTTGCAGCTGGGTGTGAACAATACCCTGAAGGGTTACGTAACAGTGATGCATTGCACCTTCAAGAAGCTGCGACGCAAGATGTTGCTTACGAAGACGTTAACCCGTATGCATTGTTGCTACCATCATCACCTCATATCGCAGCTAAGCATGACGGTGTCGTGGTTGATGAAGCGGTATTATCAGCAAAGTTAGAACAGCATAAACAGAATTCAGACATCGTTTTAGTTGAAGGTGCTGGTGGCTGGCGTGTTCCGGTTTCAGACGATGAATACTTGTCTAGTTGGGTTAAGAAAGAGCAGCTTCCAGTCGTACTGACGGTGGGGATTAAGCTTGGCTGTTTGAGCCACGCTTTGTTAACCGCAGAAGCGATTCGTGCAGATGGTCTAAACCTAGTAGGTTGGGTTGCTAACCGCATTAATCCAGGCACTGAACATTACGCTGATATTATTGCGATGTTGGAAGACAAGCTAGGTGCGCCAAAGTTAGGTGAAATCCCTTATGTGCCAAAAGCCAAGTCTAAGAACATTGGTAAGTACATTAATGTACAGCCATTGCTTGATCTCTAAGTTTCAAGTTATGCGTTAAACAAGAAAAGGGCTGCGATTGCAGCCCTTTTGCTATGTTAAGCCTTTGACCATAAGTTGATAAACAACCGGTCTTTTAATCCAGCAAGCTTGGGATTAATGTTCTTTTGTAAGTCCCATTAGTGCTTGCTGTGTTTCTGTGATTTTTGTCTGTGCCGTTTGCGGTGTTAGGATTCCAATCTGCTTTTTCGCTTCTTCTTCAGTAATCCCTAGGTGACAGCACAGTAAATCGATAGCCATTTGAGTGTTAGTACCTTCAACCATGATCGTTCCCTTTTTGTACATGGACTAGCCAATAAATCATCTGAGGTCACTGTAAACGGATTGTTATATCGACACCATACGACTTAGGTCTAATAGACCGCGATTAACTCAGCTACAATCTCGTAATCAAATGTTGCAATTTAATGCTTAACCTTGTTTTCTTAATCTAAGACTATATGTATAAGTAAGTATAAGTCTTCAAGGTTGGAATAAATTGCTGTCTGCCTTGTCTATAACAATAAGTTTTATAAAAACAGCTTTCATGCGGAGATAAGTAATGAAGCGAGTAATGTTGTTCCTTGCAACCAACCTTGCGGTTGTATTGGTACTAAGTGTTGTTCTTAATATTGTATATGCAGTCACAGGTATGCAACCAGGAAGCCTCTCAGGCTTGCTGTTAATGGCTGCGGTATTTGGCTTTGGTGGCTCATTCATCTCATTAATGATGTCAAAGAAAATGGCGCTACGCTCTGTAGGCGGCATGGTCATTGAGAGCCCACGTAACGAAACAGAACATTGGTTGATGGAGACGGTAAGCCGTCAATCTCAACAAGTTGGTATTGGTATGCCAACAGTGGCGATCTACGACTCACCAGACATCAACGCCTTCGCGACAGGTGCTAAGCGTGACGATTCATTGGTAGCGGTATCAACAGGTCTGCTACACAACATGACGCGTGACGAAGCTGAAGCGGTATTAGCGCATGAAGTGAGCCACATCGCGAATGGCGATATGGTGACCATGACGTTAATGCAAGGTGTCGTGAACACGTTCGTTATCTTCCTATCTCGTTTCATCGCCAACATTGTTGCGTCGAATGACAACGAAGAAGAGGGTGGCAGCAACATGATGGTGTACTTCGGTGTGTCTATGGTGTTGGAATTGGTATTTGGTTTCTTAGCAAGCTTCATTACGATGTGGTACAGCCGTCATCGTGAATTCCATGCTGATGCAGGTGCAGCAAACCTAGTGGGTAAAGAGAAGATGATTGCAGCGCTAGAGCGTTTAAAGGTGAGCCACGAGCCACAACTAGAAGGTTCTATGATGGCATTTGGTATCAACGGCAAGAAATCGCTTACTGAGCTTCTGATGAGCCACCCACCACTAGACAAGCGTATTGCGTCTTTACGTAACATGTAATTTCTAACACAAGCTGCTGTCGTTAAGTGGCAATATGTATTCTAAAGGCTTCCTTCGGGAGGCCTTTTTTGATCTTGTCATTCAAGAAAGTAAGTCTCAGGGGGATATGTGTCCAAGAGATATGATAGAGGGTTACTGGTGATGAAGCGTTACGATATTCATTGGTTGATATCGCACGGGCTGATATGAGCAGGGCAATTAGGCGGGATGGCTTTGTATTATTTTGCTAACGACTCTTGTGCTCAATACACTTTGTTCCGCTCAACAAAAAGGCTTCCACATGGGAAGCCTTAGTCTATTCTGTGATTCGAACTTCGAACCTTACAGCTTGTCAGTTAGCTCGATTGCTTGACCGATGTAGTTCGCTGGCGTCATCTCTTTTAGACGTACTTTCTCGTCTGCAGGGATTTCAAGACCATCGATGAATGCGCGCATGCCTTCGCCATCTACACGTTTACCACGAGTTAGCTCTTTTAGCTTTTCGTATGGCTTCTCGATGCCGTAACGACGCATTACTGTTTGTACTGGTTCAGCCAATACTTCCCAGTTTTTGTCTAGTTCAGCAAGTAGCGCAGCACGGTTAACTTCAAGCTTGCTAATACCTTTCAGAGTCGAAGTGTATGCAATGATTGCGTAGCCAACACCAACACCTAGGTTACGAAGAACCGTAGAGTCAGTAAGGTCACGCTGCCAGCGAGAAACTGGAAGTTTTTGTGCTAGGTGGCTAAATACTGCGTTCGCTAGACCAAGGTTGCCTTCAGAGTTTTCGAAGTCAATTGGGTTAACTTTATGCGGCATTGTAGAAGAGCCGATTTCGCCAGCAATAGTCTTCTGCTTGAAGTGACCAAGAGCGATGTAGCCCCAAACGTCACGGTCGAAGTCCAGAAGGATTGTGTTGAAACGAGCAACAGCATCAAACAGCTCAGCGATGTAATCGTGAGGTTCGATTTGAGTTGTGTACGGGTTCCAAGTTACGCCAAGAGATTCAGTGATGAACTCTTCGCTGAACTGGTGCCATTCAACTTCTGGGTATGCAGAAAGGTGTGCGTTGTAGTTACCTACAGCACCGTTGATTTTCGCTAGGATCTCAACGTTTTCGATTTGCTTGTATTGACGTTCCATACGGTACGCAACGTTAGCCATCTCTTTACCCATAGTAGAAGGAGAAGCTGGCTGACCGTGTGTGCGAGACAGTAATGGAATATCACGGTACTCGTTCGCAAGTGCTTTGATAGCATCAATTACGTTGCGGATTTCTGGAAGAATCACGGTATCACGAGCTTCTTTAAGCATAAGCGCGTGAGAGGTGTTGTTGATGTCTTCAGAAGTACATGCAAAGTGAATAAATTCGTTTACAGCGTGAAGTTCAGGAACGCCAGCAACTTTCTCTTTCAAGAAGTACTCAACCGCTTTAACGTCGTGGTTAGTCGTGCGCTCGATCTCTTTGATACGTAGAGCATCTTCTTCACTGAAGTTAGCAGCTAGTTCATCAAGAAACTGGTTAGCTTCTGCACTAAACGCTGGCACTTCTTTGATTGCATCTGTAGCTGCAAGCTTTTGTAACCAACGAACTTCAACGATAGAGCGGTACTTTAGTAGGCCAAACTCACTAAAGATGCTGCGTAATGCAACAGTCTTGCTTCCGTAACGGCCGTCTACTGGTGAAACAGCAGTCAATGCTGACAGTTCCATGGTGTTCTCCTGAATTGAGTTTTCTAAATTTTGAGAGGTTTATACCAGCAACAATCTCAATTGTCACGCATATTGCGCAATCGTTTGCGTTGAAATTGTGTTGGTACAACAAACAAGCTCGCGACGAGGCGCGAGCTAATAAATTACATGCGAGCTAGCAGGATTTGAGCCTGCTCGATCATCTTCTTGCGACCGAAGATAAGGTGGCGACGTTTACCGCCAACTTGACGCCATAACACAGCGCTTCGAATTCCTGATAGCAGCAGAGCACGAACCTTATGCTGGCTCGATGTCTGTTGAAGTACTGCTGGCGTACCAGAAACCTGAATACGAGGGCCAATAGGGCTCACTACATCTAAGTAGATGCTCGCAAGGTTGCTGATCATTTGCTCGTCAAACAGATCGAAGTGCTCAGTTTGACGCTCTGCAGTTTGAATACGATCGCCAAGCTGTGACATAGAGTCATTGCGAGCAGATAGTTTACGTTCAAGCGCCATCAGGCTGATGATGTAGCGAGTAATGTCGCTACCAGCAGGAGTACTGTCGATACCTTTTACTAAGCATTCAAGGCCTAGCTTTAGGTTCGCCTCACGGCCAAATACACCCACAGTGTTCGCTGGGTTAGTATTTAAAATGGCATTGAGTGAAGCTTCGAAGGCATCTTTATCACAACGGCCGTCTTTCGCTACTTGTTGAACCAAAGCTACAGCTTGGCAAATTCCAGCGAAAGCAATAGTACGGTCATAAAGTGTATTAGCCACGTAGTAACTCCTAGTTGTTTTCTATCGTTTTGTTTGATTAGTTAGATGCGTTTTTCGATGATACCACCACCAAGACAGACTTCATCTTGGTAGAACACAGCCGACTGGCCTGGCGTTACAGCGATTTGCGGCTCATCGAAGATAACCTTAATGTTATCATCGTCAATTGGGATGATTGTACAAGGAATATCGGTTTGACGGTAACGTGTTTTTACCGTGCATGTCATAACTTCAGTAATTGGTGTGCGATTAACCCAATGAAGCTGAGAAGCGATCAAACCTTCTGATTTTAAAAGAGGGTGGTCTTTACCTTGTACCGCGATCAGAACATTACGTTTAAGGTCTTTTTCACCAACAAACCATGGGTCTTCATTACCGCCGCCGCCTTTGGTGCCACCGATATGCAGGCCTTTACGTTGACCTAGCGTGTGGTACATCAAACCTTGGTGTTGACCAATAACTTGGCCTTCAGGTGTCTCGATGTTACCTGGTTGAGCCGGTAGATATTTGCCAAGGAATTCTGTGAACTTACGCTCACCAATAAAGCAGATACCTGTTGAGTCTTTTTTCTTCGCTGTGATCAAGTCTTGCTCTTCAGCAATGCGTCGCACTTCAGGCTTCTCTAATTCACCAACTGGGAATAGGCTGCGTGCCACTTGATCTGAACTTAGCGTATATAGGAAATAGCTTTGGTCTTTGTTGCCGTCTAAGCCACGCAGCATTTCTGGTTTTACGCCAGCATCGAGCTCTTCTTGTGTTGGGAAAGTACGACGAACATAGTGACCCATCGCGATGTAGTCTGCGTCTAATACTTCATCCGCAAACTCTAAGAATGCTTTGAATTTGATTTCTTTGTTACAAAGGATATCTGGGTTCGGTGTACGACCCGCTTTGTATTCTTCAAGAAAGTACTCGAATACATTATCCCAGTACTCTGCTGCAAAGTTGATAGTGTGAAGGTGGATACCTAGTTTGTCACATACCGCTTGAGCATCAGCAAGGTCTTCAGCTGCCGTGCAGTATTCTTCGTTATCGTCTTCTTCCCAGTTTTTCATGAAAAGGCCTTCTACCTGATAGCCTTGTTGCTGAAGAAGATACGCCGATACTGACGAATCTACACCGCCGGACATACCGACAATTACTTTCTTTTCGCTGTTTCCAGAGCTGATATCTGACATGTCTAAACACCGTTACTATTACTTGGTCGCAGATTCTAACAGAAAGAGAAACACCGCGACAGATCCGAGACCGGAATCACAGTTTCATTTGCACAAATATTGCGCTGAATTCGTTAGAGAATCGCATGAACGCGAGGAGACTCGCTAGGATGTCAGATCTATATGTGGCATAGTCGCTCGAAATCCAAGACCTGAGATAAAAAATGTCTGAACAAAATGAGTTTATGCAAGAAGAACAGTTGATCGAGATTATCGAAAACCAACTTGAAGATGGCCAACCTGTGAAAGTGAAAGAGACGCTGATGCGTTTAATGATGACAGGTACTCCTCGTGAAGAGGCGATTGCGGCTATGGCATGTGCATTGGCTATTGAAGTATTTGATGTAATGAAAAACGGCGCTGAGTTTAATCAAAAACGTTACGCCGAGCATTTGGGTATGCTACCTGACTTAAGCTTTATGGAAGGCGAATAAAAAAATAGCCTAGCAAACGTTTGCTATAGTTTGAAAGATTGCCGCGTTAAATATAGCGCGGTAGAATCCGCCACCTATTTCCCCTTGACTTAGACTAGCCTTATGAAATTCCCTGGACAACGTAAATCAAAGCACTATTTTCCGGTTCACGCTCGTGACCCTTTAGTAAGCCAAGCTCAAACTAGCAAAAGAATGTCACGTACTCATATTATCGGTATTGACCAAACTTTGGTGGATATTGAAGCGAAAGTGAGTTCTGAGCTAATCGAAAAATATGGCCTAAGTAAGGGACACTCACTGGTTATTGGTGATGAAGCTGCTGAATCCTTGTATCAAGAATTAAAAGAACAGTGCCTGATTACCAATGAATACGCTGGTGGCACAATTGGTAATACATTACACAACTATTCAGTACTTGCGGATGACCGTTCAACGCTATTGGGTGTAATGAGCCAAGATATTAAGATTGGTAGCTACGGTTACCGCTATTTATGTAATACATCAAGCAGAATGGATCTGAACCATTTACAAGGGGTAGATGGCGCAATTGGTCGCTGCTTTGCATTAATTACAGAAGATGGTGAACGTACTTTCGCAATTAGCGAAGGACAAATGAACCAATTAAAACCAGAAAGCATCCCTGAGAAAATTTTCAAAAGTGCTTCTGCTTTAGTGTTAACGGCGTATTTAGTTCGTTGTAAACCAGGTGACCCTATGCCTGAAGCAACAATGAAAGCGATCGAATACGCGAAGAAATACGATGTGCCTGTTGTTTTAACTCTTGGTACTAAGTTCGTTATTCAAGATGATCCAGAGTTCTGGAAAGATTTCCTTGAACAGCACGTCACCGTTGTTGCAATGAATGAAGACGAAGCTGAAGCCTTAACAGGAGAAAGCGATCCGCTTGCTGCTTCAGACAAAGCACTAGAGTGGGTAGACTTAGTTCTATGTACGGCAGGCCCTGTTGGCTTATTCATGGCGGGTTATACTGAAGACGCGGTCAAGCGTGAAACTTCATTGCCGTTGTTACCAGGCTCGATTGCAGAATTTAACCGCTATGAGTTTAGCCGCCCTGCACATAAAGAGTTATGTGACAACCCAACGAAAATCTATTCGCATATCGCACCTTACATGGGTGGTCCAGAAAAGATCAAGAATACCAATGGTGCAGGGGATGCGGCGCTGTCGGCTTTATTACATGATATGGCAGCAAATAAATATCATAAAGAAAATGTACCGAATTCTAGCAAGCACCAACATGCATTTTTAACGTATTCATCTTTCTCACAAGTTTGTAAATATTCAAACCGTGCAAGTTATGAAGTGTTGGTTCAGCACTCTCCTCGCTTGTCTCGTGGCCTTCCTGAAAGAGAAGACAGTCTAGAAGAAGCATACTGGGAAAGATAAGATATTTTTATCTTTTTCATTTATATTTCTAATAGTGAAATATAAAAAAGGCTCCGAAAGGAGCCTTTTTTGTTTCTGAATATATTGAAGCCGTAAATAATACTTTAGTCGACTTAATATTAATTCTATTGCTTAGTGTTTTATTGATTATTCACTTAGCAAACACGATGCCTTAAAGAGCAAACTCTTCTAGAGATTTACCAGCATCTAGTTGTTCTTGGATAGCTGAAGGCGTACGGCCTTGACCTGTCCAAGTTTTCTCGTCGCCGTTTGCGTCTACGTATTTGTATTTCGCTGGGCGAGGAGCGCGTTTAGCTTTAGTTGTTTTAGATTTTGCTTCACCAGAAAGTGCAGCAATAAGATCTGCAACATCAATTCCGTCTTTTGCAATTTGTTCAGCAATAGCAGAAAGCTTAGCTTCTTGCTCTGCTTTAGCTGCACGTTCTTCAGCTTCAGACTCTTGACGCTCTTGTACAACAATAGTCAGCTTGTCTAGCGCTTCTTCAAGTTGCTCAAGAGTTAATTCACGTGAGAACGCACGAAGGCTGCGGATATTTAATAGTGTTTTTGTTAATTCAGACATGATATTTCCCATCAAGGTAAACTAAATAATCCTCCTAATAATAAACAGAGCCTAGGAATAAAACAAATAGTATTTCTTGTATTGGTTATTTAAATATAAAAGTGAGATGAATAGTTGAAAAAGAAACGACTCACTTTTGATGAATTTATAATAATTATTAAGATTATCTTAAAAATCGATATGTGACTGGTGGAGTAATTGTTATATGTAGACTATTTTTTTATTGATTAGTTCATTAACAAAAAGACATTTTTGTCGGAATGATATGTTGCATTGTTGCTCTTGATGGGTACAATTGCGGCTACCTGATGCGATGCTTTGGTTAATTTGTTGTTAAACTCTGGTTTACACAGTTAATAATGTTATCGCACGTAGAGGCGCAATTATAAAAAGTAGTTTTCGTTGGGGTGATGCCAATGAGCGGGAATGAAAGGTCTAATTGCCGAAGTAAATTGTATATCTAAGCAATTTGCTGGGGTTGTGCTCAATAGGTACAACACTGCCATAGTCTTAATTTTAAACTATGGAGCGCTACTGTAGGGTTGGGTGAAGTGTTCACTTCCCTTTCGCTTAGTTCAACATGAGCTTGATAAGTCGTATCAAGTTTGTCTGCAGTAGATCTCTAGCCAAATAAAAAACTGGTTTTTGAAGATCATGAATTTAATAGATTTTGCAACATCGCCTTTATCGCTGCTTCCTCCTTTGGTTGCATTGACTCTAGCAATTGTTACCCGCCGTGTATTGGTTTCCTTAGGTGTTGGTATTTTTATGGGTGCGATTCTACTTGCTGACTACTCAGTAGGTAACGCAGCTAGTTACGTGTTTACTAAAGCATCTGGTGTTTTCATCGAAGATGGTGGCATTAACACTTGGAACATGAGCATCATCGCATTCCTAATTATTCTCGGAATGACAACTGCATTACTCACACTATCTGGTGGTACTCGCGCATTCGCTGAGTGGGCACAGTCTCGTGTGAAGAGCAAACGTGGTTCAAAACTACTTGCTGCCTTCTTAGGCGTATTCATCTTTGTCGATGATTACTTCAACAGCTTAGCGGTAGGTGCTATCTCTCGTCCTGTAACAGACCGCTTCTACGTATCTCGCGCTAAGCTAGCTTATATTCTAGATTCTACCGCTGCTCCAATGTGTGTGATTATGCCGGCTTCTAGCTGGGGTGCTTACATCATCACTATTATTGGTGGCATCCTAGTGACACACGGTGTGACAGAGTATTCTGCACTGGGTGCTTACGTTCGTCTTATCCCAATGAACTTCTACGCTGTGTTCGCACTATTAATGGTATTTGCCGTTGCATGGTTCGGTCTAGACGTTGGTAAGATGCGTGAACATGAGATCGAAGCATCTCAAGGCCGTGGCTTTGAAGGCGACAACGATCAAAAGCAAGCTCACGATCTAAACGAAGAGCTAGACATTCAAGAGAGCGAAAACGGTTCTGTTTCTGATCTCGTTATGCCAATCGTATCGTTAATCGTAGCAACAGTTGCCGCTATGCTTTACACGGGTGGCCAAGCGCTGGCTGCTGACGGTCAAGCATTCAACCTGCTTGGTGCGTTCGAAAATACAGATGTAGGCAAGTCTCTTGTTTACGGTGGTGTTTTAGGTCTGCTTGTTGCCCTAGCGACAGTGTTTAAGCAAAAGCTACCAATGTCTGATATCGCAAGAACAATGTGGATCGGTGCTAGCTCTATGTTTGGCGCTATCCTGATTCTTGTGTTCGCTTGGACTATCGGTTCTGTCATCGGTGACATGAAAACAGGTTCGTACCTATCATCTCTAGCAACTGGCAACATTGATTACCACTGGCTACCGGTTATTTTGTTCCTTCTTGCTGGCCTAATGGCATTCTCGACAGGTACATCTTGGGGTACGTTCGGTATCATGCTTCCTATCGCGGGTGACATGGCTGCAGCTTCTGACATCGCGCTGATTCTACCGATGTTAAGTGCGGTTCTTGCTGGTTCTGTATTTGGTGACCACTGTTCTCCAATCTCAGACACAACGATTCTGTCTTCTACAGGTGCTCGTTGTAACCACATTGACCACGTATCGACTCAGCTTCCTTATGCGCTGTCTGTGGCGTTCGTATCGTGTATCGGCTTCATCACTCTAGGTATGACATCATCAACTGGCATCGCATTCGGGGCAGCGTCTCTAACGTTTGTGGCAGTATGTTTTGCATTGGCTTATTTCTCACGTTGTAAAATGTCGACGTGCAAAAGCTAATCATCACTTGATTGAATAATGAAAAGGGAGGCGTTGCCTCCCTTTTTTTGTGCTCGTTAATTTAATTTTAAATTTCGTGAAAAAAGTTCGAATAAATGGTTGAAAAAGGGTGTCAGCTTAGTTAGTGTGGAGACAAGACAGCAAACAACCTAAGAGCTGATAAGTATGCGTAAATTAGTAATGAACATTCATCACCATCATCACCCTATCTAGTCTTTCGGGGAGATTTACGTATACCCGGGAGCAAGAATTCTCCCGGAGGTTAAGTCAAAGAATTTAGATTTAAACCCTCGGGACGACAAAGTCTTCCGAGGGTTTTTTAGTTTTAGCACTTTTAAATAATCAATAAATTCAAATATTTGCACAGGGATACAGCAATGCAGACACAACGCCTAAGAATCGCAATTCAAAAGAAAGGTCGCTTAAGTAAAGAGTGCCAAGATCTACTTAAAAAATGTGGTGTTAAATTTAACATCATGGGTGAGCGCTTAGTTGTTCATTCACTAAATATGCCAATCGACTTGTTATTAGTTCGTGATGACGACATCCCAGGGCTTATCATGGATGGTGTGGTTGACCTTGGTTTCATCGGTGAAAACGAACTAGAAGAAGTTCGCCTAGACCGTGTTGCTCTTAAAGAGCCTTCAGAGTTCCACACACTACGTCGTTTAGACTTCGGTGGTTGCCGCCTTTCTATCGCTATCAACAAAGACGAAGAATACAACGGCCCACAAGATCTAGCGGGCAAACGTATTGCGACCACTTACCCACAACTACTAAAAGCCTACATGGACGAGCAGGGTGTTGAATTCAGCACTTGTATGCTAACAGGCTCGGTTGAAGTGGCTCCTCGCGCAGGCCTAGCAGACGCTATCGCCGATTTAGTTTCTACAGGTGCGACGCTAGAAGCAAACGGCCTAAAAGAAGCAGAAGCTATCTTCCAATCTAAAGCAACACTGATTCAACGTGTTGGTGAGTTCGACGCTGATAAGACTGCATTGATTGAAAAACTACTGACTCGTATGCAGGGTGTTCAACAAGCGAAAGAGTCGAAGTACATCATGCTTCACGCTCCAACTTCTCAGCTAGAGCAAATCAAAGCACTACTGCCTGGTGCTGAAGATCCAACGGTTCTTCCTCTATCAACAGACAAAGACAAAGTTGCCGTTCACCTTGTAAGTACCGAGAACTTGTTCTGGGAAACAATGGAACAGCTGAAAGAGTTGGGTGCAAGCTCGATTCTAGTATTACCAATCGAAAAAATGATGGGGTAGTGACGATGAGAACCGTTGTTTGGCAATCTTTAAGTGAATCACAGCAAGACTCGGTACTAGAGCGTCCAGCTATTACTGAAGGTGCAAACATCACAGCGACTGTTTCTGATGTTATTGCAAAAGTACGAAATGAAGGCGATGCCGCACTTAAAGAACTGACTGAAAAGTTCGATCGTGTGACTCCAGAATCCATTCGAGTCAGCTCGACTGAGATTGAAGAGGCATGTGCTCGTTTAACACCAGAAATGAAGCAAGCGTTAGAGCAAGCTTATAGCAATATTGCTAAGTTTCACGAAGCTCAGAAGCCGCAGCCAATTAAGGTTGAAACACAGCCAGGCGTTGTGTGTGAGCAAGTGACACGCGCTATTAATACTGTTGGCCTTTATATTCCGGGTGGCAGCGCGCCACTTCCGTCAACGGTTCTTATGTTAGGTGTACCCGCTCAAATCGCGGGTTGCCGCAAGGTTGTGCTTTGTTCACCTCCGCCAATCGCGGATGAAATCTTGTATGTCGCTAATCTTTGTAAAATCGATGAGGTTTACAATGTAGGTGGTGCTCAAGCTGTTGCGGCGATGGCTTACGGTACGGAGAGTGTCTCTAAAGTAGATAAAATTTTCGGTCCTGGTAATGCGTACGTAACGGAAGCTAAGCGCCAAGTAAGCAATGACTTCCGTGGTTCTGCGATTGATATGCCGGCAGGCCCATCGGAGGTGATGGTGATTGCAGACGAAACTGCGGATGCTGACTTCATTGCTGCTGATCTACTGAGCCAAGCTGAACATGGCCCAGATTCACAGGTTGTATTAGTAACACCATCGCCAGTTATTGCCGACCAAGTAACCGATGCGGTTCAGAAGCAACTGAAAGAACTGTCTCGTGCGAACATCGCTCAGCAAGCATTGGCTTCAAGCCTAATCATCATTGCTGAATCGATCACTCAAGCGATTGCGATTTCTAACTTCTACGGTCCAGAGCACTTGATTGTTCAGACCAAGAATCCACGTGAATTGCTGCCGTTACTAGACAATGCAGGTTCAATCTTCCTTGGTGACTGGTCTCCAGAGTCTGCAGGTGACTACGCATCAGGTACAAATCACGTTCTTCCTACTTACGGCTATACCAAAACCTATTCAAGTCTAGGTTTGGCTGATTTCTCTAAGCGTATGACGGTACAAGAGTTAACGGCTGATGGCTTGAAAGGCCTAGCGCCAACGGTAGTCACAATGGCGGAAGCCGAAGGTTTGGATGCGCACAAACGTGCTGTGACCATCCGAATTGAAAAGTTAAATAAAGCGAAATAAGGGTAGGGCATGGAAAAGTTAGCAAGAAAACAAGTTCAGGCTCTTACACCTTACTTGTCTGCAAGACGCATTGGTGGCAGCGGAGATGTGTGGCTAAACGCTAACGAGTCTCCGTTTGATAACGAGTACAACCTAAACTTGTCTCGTCTTAATCGCTACAGCGAGTGCCAG